>NZ_JBVJYK010000026.1:0-106951 GCF_055600605.1 Kitasatospora sp. NPDC038210
GCTGCCCTCCGCACACGCCAGAACGATCCGTGCCCGCAGGGCCAGCCCCTGCGCGGTCGTCCTGCGTTTCACCCAGCACTGCAACACCTGCCGCTCCGCCTCGGAGAGCACAAGCGGCTCCAGCCTGCTGTCACCCACGCACCCCAGCACACCGCGCTCGCAGTCCCGGCCGCAGCCGTTCCCCGGAACTCGGTACGCACGGCAACTCATGTGGCGACGAACCGACTCCGAACCAGCTCACTAGCTCCGGCCCGCGGGGGCGCCTGGGCGAGCGCCGGATCATCACAACATCACCCCAATGGGTGCACATTCGTACGACAAGGTCGGCTCGATGCCGGCGATGCGGGACCAGCTCGCGGCCCGTATCGCCGGGCGTGTCCAATTCGCGGGCGAGGCCACGCACCGGTCCTCCTTCGCGACCGTCCACGGCGCCTACCTCTCCGGCATCCGCGCAGCCAAGGAGATCGCCGGCTGAGGAGACGTTGACCGGCCTCTGAAGCACGTCGGTTGCTGCTGTCGTCGGACGTGCAGCCTTCGGAACGACCGGGTGCGGCGGGGGCCGGGGCGGTCTGGGATTCCAGACCGCCCCGACCCCGCGAAGGGCGGCTACGCCGGTGTTCCGGCGGCGCGCCGGTACCGGGTCATCGGGACGTACAGAAGTGCGCAGGCACCCATGGCGACGAGGCAGTAGATCACGGCCTTGGTGCCGTTCTCCGCGTATTGCTGCCAGGCGGCCCAGGCGCAGACCCCGGTGAGGGTCGCGGCAACGACGGCCAGTCCGACGGCTCCGCCGGGGAGTCGGTAGGGGCGCTCCAGGTGTGGTTCACGGAGGCGCAGGGCGATGAGAGCGGCGACCTCAAGCAGCAGCGTGATGTTGGTGAGGAAGACGTCGACGATGATCAGGTTGCTGAAGCTGCTGAGACAGAACAAGGCGTAGACCGCGGATGAACCGATGAGGGAAGCGACCGGCACCTGGCGACGCCTGCTCCTCCGAGCCACCCGGTTCGGGAGGAAGCCGTCCTGCGCCAGGACGAAGGGCACCCGAGCGCTGGAGGTGAGGAGGGCGGAGAACATCGCAGCCGAGGCCAGCATGCCGCCGGCCGTCACGGCGGTCTGCAGCCAGGGCCCGGCCAGTGTTCCGGCTGCGTCCGCGAAGGACCCGCTGTGCCAGCTCTTCCAGCCGGCAGGCCCCGCGGGGCCGAGCGTGAGCGCGGCAACTGCGGGGAGCAGATAGCCGGCCGCGATGGCCACGACGGATATGGCGAGTGCCTTCGGCAACTGGCGACGGGGATTCTCGATTTCACCGGTGTAGGCCGAGACGTTGTCCCAGCCGCTGTAGTTCCACATGGCAAGGAAGAGGCCCGCACCGAAGGCGTTGCCGACCGACTGGCCTGGTGTACTGGTCAGTTGGCTGACAGGGTTGACCTCGGTACCGATCATGTGTACATACCCGATGACGCTGAGCAGCAGCAACGGGGCAAGACAGATGACCGCCATCACGACGGAGAAACGGCCGACTCCGGCCGTTCCGGTGAGGTTGATCAGTACGCAGACGGTGATCACGCCAAGGCAGATGAACCAGTGCAGATCGAACTGGAGGCGGCCCGCAGTGAACAGCACGTGCCTCCCGGGGGCGGCCCAGTCGACCATGGACTGCAGGTAATCGGTGAACAGTACCGGGTAGACCGCCAGATCCACGAAGCCGCAGAGCCAGCTGAGCATGCCCTGCTGGAAACCCCAGAACCGCCCCAGCCCGCGCCGGACCCAGTGGTAGTAGCCGCCGTCGACCGGGATCGCCGTGCCGAGCTCGGCGCAGACCATGGCGTGCGGCACACCGTAAACGAGGGGCGTGACCAGCAGAAGGAGCACGCCGACACCCGGACCCGAGGTGGAGAAGAGGCCCTCGATTCCATAGGCCCCGCCGGAGACACTGAAGAAGATCAGCGCGACAAGGGGCGCGAGCTTGACGTTCCCGGACGAGGACGGGAGCGGTACCGCAGGAGCGGCTGCTGCGGTCACAGCAGTGACGTTCGGCGGCATACTTCACCTTGATCCAGCAGACGGGGCAATGAGCTGGGTGATTATCTCCACGGAGTCGCGAGGTGGCACATCCGGTTGGGGTCGGCAACTGCCTTCATTGCCGATCGCACGGAGTCGGAGACGGTCCCTGCGGTCCTGGTCCGGGCCGCCAGTGGCGGCGGTTACGCTTCCCCCGCCGAAGGCATCAGCCGACGATCTCCTTGGCCGCGCGGACACCGGACAGGTAGGCGCCATGGACGGTCGCGAACGACTGGCGACTGGTTGCTTCGCAGGCGAAGTGCACAGGCTTCCCGGCCGCATCAAGCCGACGGCCGGTCGAAGCCCAGGTGGGCTTGTGCCCGGTCTGGCTGCTCGCGCACCGGCACGAGTTCGAGGCGCTGGCGGCTTCGTCCTCCCGTCCGAACCCTGGTCACAGGCGCCGGACAGGCAGCGAATCGACTGTCCCGGCACGGCGGCCGCCCTCAGGAGTGCAGTCCGTCCAGCCGAACGTTTCCCCAGGTCAGAGCACCTGCCCGCGTGACTTCAGCGGGATGCCGGGCAGCTCCGGAGCGGGCAGTCGGGCGCCGTCGTAGATCCCGTCATCGGATCGGCCGATGAAGTTCCACCACGCGGCGATCAACGATCCCTGGTCGGCCCTCCGGCCCCGTCAGACAGATGACCGGCTGATCAGCGGTGTTCGGGGTTGTCGGAGTCGAAGCGGCAGCCGGCGTCCCACTCGGAGCGCTGGTTGCCGTGGGCGGGGATGCCTCCGGCGTCCTTGAGCATGCGGGCGAGGTGGAGCTGGTTCCAGGTCATGAAGGTGGTGTTGCGGTTGGTGAAGTCGTTGTCCGGGCCGCCGGAGCCGGGGTCGAGGTAGGAGGGCCCGGGGCCTGCTTCGCCGACCCAGCCGGCGTCGGCCTGCGGCGGGATGGTGTAGCCGAGGTGCTGGAGGCTGTAGAGGACGTTCATCGCGCAGTGCTTGGCGCCGTCCTCGTTGCCGGTGATCAGGCAGCCGCCGACCCGGCCGTAGTAGGCGTACTGGCCCTCGGAGTTGAGGATCGACGAGCAGGCGTACAGCCGCTCGATGACCTTCTTCATCACGGAGGAGTTGTCCCCGAGCCACACGGGTCCGGCCAGCGTGAGGATGTCGGCGGCCATCACCTGGGAGTAGATCACCGGCCACTCGTCGGTCTCCCAGCCGTGCTCGGTCATGTCCGGCCAGACGCCCGTCGCGATGTCGATGTCCACCGCGCGCAGGACGTCGACCTGGACACCCTGGCGTTCCAGGATGCCGGTGCTGACGTCGATCAGGCCCTGGGTGTGGCTGCGCTCCGGGGAACGCTTCAGCGTGCAGTTGATCACCAGGGCGCGCAGGTCGGCGTACGACGACGTCGGGTCCGGCACGAAGTCCTCCTCCAGGAGCCGTGGGAGCCCGGTCGGGTCGTGGTCGGGTCGTGGACTCCCCGCACAGCTCACCAGTCCGGTGTGGTGGGCGCCCGTGGAGCTGGGCCGGATGCCTGACGGCCGGCCGTTCGGCTGCCCTGCCGTTCGGCCGTCCTGCGGCTCCCGTCCGGCCGCAGCCGGCGGCGGCCACCGCCCGACTGCGCACCGCTACGGGCAGCGGGCCCGCCCGGTGCCGGCCGAGCGGTGTGTTCTGGTCGCCCGCCGCGACCGCCGCGCGGACAATGGCCCCGAGGGGGACCGGGGCGAGGGCAGCCCTCGCGGGCGCAGCGCACCGGGGCCGTGCAGGGGCTCGGGGGCCGAGGAGGAAGCCGTGCCAGTGTGGCACCTGCGGGACTTCCACGACGACGATCTGGACCAGGCGATCCAGCTGTGGGACCAGGGCCGGCACGCCGACCTGTCCCTCCCGGTCTTCCCCGTCTCCGACGTCGTCGCCGCGGCCCGCGGGGGACAGCCGGCCGTGGTCGCCCTGGTCGGGGAGGAGCTGGTCGGCATGGCGGTCGCCCGTGCCGAGGGCGAACGCGGATGGATCATGATCGTCGCCCTGTCCGGCGCGTGGCGCAACCGTGGCCTGGGCAGCGCGTTGATCACTCAGGTCGAACAACGTCTGCGGGCGAAGGGAGTGCGGCGGTTCAGTGCGGTCCTCACCCCCGGCTCGACCGGGACGGCGGCCCTGGAGAACTCCGGCTACCGCCAGGTGAGCGGGCTGGTCTACTACGAGAAGCTGGAACACCCGGACGCGGGAGACGCCGGGCTGCTCGCCCAGCTCGGCGGCCGGGTCATGCCGCACGGGCTGTGGGAGCGGCTCGCGGGGATGCACGCGGCCAAGGACGCCATCGAACGGCGGATCGTGCTCCCGCTCACCGAACCGGAGCTGGCCGAGAGCTACGGAGTCCGCCCGCCCAAGGCGGTCATCCTCTTCGGTCCGCCCGGAACCGGGAAGACCACGTTCGCCAAGGCGGTCGCCTCACGGCTGGGCTGGCCGTTCGTGGAGCTGTTCCCGTCCCGGCTGGCGGCCGACGCCGACGGGGCGCTCGCGGCCTCGCTGCGCGAGGTCTTCGCGGACCTCGCCGATCTCTCCAGCGTGCTGCTCTTCATCGACGAGGTCGAGGAGATCGCCGCCGCCCGCTCCGGCACCGCGGTCGACCCCGGACACGGTGTCACCAATGAGCTCCTCAAGCTCATCCCGGCGTTCCGCGACCACGACGACCGGCTGCTGATCTGCGCCACCAACTCGCTGCGCACCCTCGACTCGGCGTTCCTGCGGCCGGGCCGCTTCGACTACATCATCCCCGTCGGTCCGCCCGACGCCGTCGCGCGCGAGGCGATCTGGCGCCGGTACCTCGGGCCGAGCGCGCAGCGGGTCGATGTCGACAGGCTGGTCTCCGCCAGCGAGATGTTCACCCCCGCCGACATCGAGTACGCCGCCCGCAAGGGCTCCCAGCAGGCCTTCGAGAACGAGATCACCCACCGCACGGGGCTCCCCGCCGGCACCGACGACTTCCTCGCGGCGATCGCGGCCACGCGCCCCACCCTGACCGCGCAGGCCCTGGAGACCTTCAACGAGGACATCGAGCGCCACGTCCGCACCTGAGACCGGCGGACCCGGCGGACCAGGCGCGGGGGCAGTCGGGTGACCGTCCGCGCCCACGACTTGCGTTGATCGTGAGTTGAAGAATTCTTCATGTTCATAGATGCTGCATCCTTGGACGGAGAGGCTCCGTGCGGTCGGCCGCTGCGGTGCCCGGCCGCTGCGGAGGCAGATCGAGGAGGGGCGGCGATGAACGACGTGTTCCAGGAGGAGCTGCGCGAGCAGCCGGCCGAGGCCCGGCGGCTGCGTGTCCGGGCGGGGAAGGCCGGCGACGAGGACGGCGAGCAGGCGTACGCGGGCCGGGTGACGCAACTGCTGCGGATCGCCGCCCACCACGGGATCGCCGTGGAGCGCACGGCGAACGGCGAGCAGGAGGACTGAACGATGGCGGTCCCGCTGTACCAGGCCAAGGCGGAGTTCTTCCGTACGCTCGGCCACCCGGTCCGCATCCGGGTCCTGGAGCTGCTGCAGGACGGGCCGCTCCCGGTGCGCGAGCTGCTGGCCGCCATCGAGGTCGAGCCCTCGAACCTGTCCCAGCAGCTCGCCGTGCTGCGCCGCACCCAGCTGGTGACGGCCACCCGCGAGGGCAGCACCGTGCTCTACGCGCTGAGCACGCCGGACGTGGCCGAGCTGCTGCGCGCCGCCCGCCGGATCCTCACCGAGATGATCACGGACCAGGAAACGCTGCTCGCCGAGCTCCGCCGGCCCGGACATCAGGCCCACGGCGCATGAGCGGGACCTTCACGCACCACGCGCACCTGGCGGGTTCGAGGCTGCGCGCCGTGCTGCCGGACCGGGCGGCGCTGGCGACGATGGGACGCTCGCCGCGCAAGGACCTGGTGGCGGGGCTGACGGTGGCGATCGTCGCGCTGCCGCTGGCACTCGGCTTCGGCGTGGCGTCCGGCGCCGGGGCGGAGGCCGGACTCGCCACCGCCGTGGTGGCCGGTGCGCTGGCCGCGTTCTTCGGCGGCTCCAACCTCCAGGTGAGCGGGCCGACCGGGGCGATGACCGTCGTCCTGGTCCCGATCGTCCACCGGTACGGCACCGCCGGGGTCCTCACCGTCGGCCTGATGTCCGGCATCCTGCTGATCGCCGCCGCGCTCGGCGGCGTCGGCCGCTTCATGGCCTACGTGCCGGCCCCCGTGGTCGAGGGCTTCACCGTGGGGATCGCCGCAGTGATCGGTCTCCAGCAGCTCCCGGCGGCCCTCGGTGTCCCGGGGCCCGGTGCGGAGAACGTCGTGGTCTCCGCCTGGCACGCGGTCGCCGACTTCGCGCACGACCCGCGCCCGGTGTCGCTCGCGCTCGCGGGCGGCGTCGCCCTGATCATGCTCCTCGGCGCCCGGCTGCGCCCCGGTGTGCCGTTCTCGTTGCTCGCGGTGGTCACCGCCACGCTGGTGACGGGCCTGGTCGGCCTGGACGCGGCGACGATCGGGCACCTGCCCACCGGGCTGCCCGCACCCTCGCTCGGCTTCCTCGACCTCGGCTCGGTGCCGCACCTGGCCGGCGCAGCGCTGGCCGTGGCCGCCCTCGCGGCGCTTGAGTCGCTGATGTCGGCGACCGCGGCGGACGCGATGAGCGTCTCGGAGCGGCACGACAGCGACCGCGAACTCTTCGGTCAGGGCGTCGCCAACCTCGTCGCCCCGCTGTTCGGCGGTGTCGCCGCGACCGGCGCGATCGCCCGTACTGCCGTCAACGTCCGCTCCGGTGCGGCCTCCCGGCTCGCCGCCCTCGTCCACGCCGCGGTGCTCGCCGTGGTGGTGTTCGCCGCCGCTCCGCTGGTGGCGGGAATCCCGCTGGCCGCGCTCGCCGGCGTGCTGATCGCCACCGCCGTCCGCATGGTCGAGGTGGCCTCGCTGCGCGCGCTGGCCCGCAGCGGCCGGGGGGAGGCCGCGATCCTGGCCCTGACCGCCACCGCGACGCTGGCCTTCGACCTGGTCACCGCCGTCGTCGTCGGTCTGCTGGTTGCCGGTGCCCTCGCCCTGCGCCAGGTCGCCCGGTCCGCCGTGCTCACCAGGGTGCCGCTGCACGAGGGCCTGCCGCCGGCCGACCACCACGCCGAGGAACAGGCCCTGCTCGCCGAGCACATCGTCGCCTACCGCCTCGACGGCCCGCTGTTCTTCGCCGGCGCCCACCGCTTCCTGCTCGAACTCGCCGAGACCGGCGACGTCGGGGCCGTGATCCTGCGCCTGTCCCGGGTCAGCGCCATCGACGCCACGGGAGCCCTCGTGCTGGGCGACGCCATCGCCAAGCTGGAGCGGCGCGGCATCCTCGTCCTGGTCTCCGGTGTCAAGGGCGACCACCTGAGCACCCTGGACGCCCTGGGCGTCCTCGACGCTCTTCACGCCGAGCACCGGGTCTTCGCCGCCACCCCCGATGCCATCGGCTACGCCCGACAGCACCTGAAGGGCGTCCTGCCCGGTCGCCGCGACCCGGAAGGCGCACCGACGACCACCGGCCGGGGGGCGAGCGGATGAGCGGGTGAGCGTGGCCGCCCCGGCGTCGGTTCCGGGGCGGCCACGTCGCGACAGACGCTTCCGGAGCCTGTCGTGTTGCGTAGCTTAGCAGTTGCTAATATTGGCAAATAGCCCCGGGCCGACCGCCCTCGCCCCACGCTGACCAGGCCGTTCGACCACGTTGCTACAGTCTCCACCGATGAAGCCAAGCCCAACCAGCGTCCGGCAGGGGCGGTGAATCCCATGACGGCCGACTCGCCGCGCAGGCCCTCGGTCATCGCCGTGCCGCTCTACCAGCACAAGGCCGAGTTCTTCAAAACCCTCGGTCACCCCGTGCGCATCCGCGTCCTGGAGCTCCTGAGCGAACGCGAGCACGCCGTCGCCGAACTGCTGCCCGAGGTCGGCGTCGAGCCGGCCCACCTCTCCCAGCAGCTCGCCATCCTGCGCCGCGCCGGCGTGGTGGTCTCCCACCGCGAGGGCGCCGCCGTCGTCTACCGGCTCACCAGCCCCGAGATCGGCGAACTCCTGGCCGTCGCCCGAGTCATCCTCGCCGCCCTGCTGACCGACCGCGCCGGACTCCTCGACGACCTGCGCCCCGGGGCCGGTCCCACGCCCGACGGCTGATCCGCGGCGGGCAGAGCTCACCGAACCCCCTGCTCCCGGTGCCCCGCCCGGCCGGGCGGGGCACCGGGAGGGGTGGTCAGCTGAGGGTGCGGACTGCGGCGGCGTCGTAGGGGAGCAGGTCGGCGAAGCGGCCGGAGAGGACCTTGGCGGCCCACTGCGGGTCCTGGAGGAGGGCGCGGCCGACGGCGACCAGGTCGAACTCGTCGCGCTCCAGGCGGTCGAGCAGGTTGTCGATGCCCTGGACCGGGGCGCCCTCGCCCATGAACGCGCGGACGAAGTCGCCGTCGAGGCCGACCGAGCCGACGGTGATGGTGGGGCGGCCGGTGAGCTTCCGGGTCCAGCCGGCCAGGTTGAGGTCCGAGTCGTCGAACTCGGGGAGCCAGTAGCGGCGGGTCGAGGCGTGGAAGGCGTCGACGCCGGCGTCGGCGAGCGGGGTGAGGATCGCCTCCAGCTCCTGCGGGGTCTCGGCGAGGCGGGCGTCGTAGTTCTCCGACTTCCACTGCGAGTAGCGGAAGATCACCGGGAACTCCGGCGAGACGGCGGCGCGCACCGCGGCGACGAGCTCGGCCGTGAACTTCGTCCGGGCGACCGGGTCGCCGCCGTACTCGTCGGTGCGGCGGTTGGTGCCCGCCCACAGGAACTGGTCGAGCAGGTAGCCGTGGGCGCCGTGCAGCTCGACGCCGTCGAAGCCGATCCGCTCGGCGGCCGCGGCGGCCTCGGCGAACGCGCCGATGACGGCGTCCAGGTCGGCGCGGGTCATCGCCCGGCCCGTTCCCTCGGTGCCGTCCAGGCGGATGCCGGACGGGCCGACGGCGGGGGCGTCGGCGACCGGCGGGTCGCCCTGCTTGCGCACCATCCCGATGTGCCAGAGCTGCGGCACGATGGTGCCGCCCGCCGCGTGGACGTCCTCGGCGACGCGGGCCCACCCGGCCAGCTGCTCCTCGCCGTGGAAGCGCGGGATGTCGTCGGTCTGGCCGGCGGACTCGTGGCCGACGTACGTCCCCTCGGTGACGATCAGGCCGACGCCCGCGGCGGCGCGGCGGGCGTAGTACGAGCGGACGTCCTCGCCGGGCACGCCGCCCGGGGAGAACCTGCGGGTCATCGGCGCCATCACGATGCGGTTGGGCACGGTCAGCCCGTTGATCGTGACGGGCCGGGACAGGATCTCGGCCGCGCGGGAGGAGGCGGGCTCGGTGGACGGGACGGGCTCGGTGACGGTCATGGGGATCCTCGCGGGTACCGGTGGTGTGCGCCGGAGCGGAAACGGTTGCCCGTGCCAACCACCTCCACGGCTTCGGCATTTCGTCGGCCGCGCGGCTCCCGCTGTGATCCGCGCCACTGCCCGCCGCTGCGGGCCGGTGGGCTCGGCCGTCGTACGTCGACCGCTCGGTCGGACGGGCGGACGGACGGAGCGGACGGGGGTGACCGTCCTCGACATGTCGGCGATCATGTCCGGTGCGGTTCGAATCGAAAGGAACGCAGATGAGCGGAATCCCGGCGGAGATCGACACTCCGGACATCGTGGTCGACCTGGACGTGCTCGAACGGAACATCGAGCGCATGGCAGCGGCACTGCGGGCCAAGGGCCTGCGGCTGCGTCCCCACGCCAAGACCCACAAGATGCCGGAGATCGCCGCGCGGCAGCTCGCGGCGGGGGCGGTCGGGCTGACGGTGGCGACCATCGGGGAGGCCGAGGTCTTCGCCGAGCACGGCGCCACCGACCTCTTCATCGCCTATCCGCTGTGGATCGGGCCCCGGCAGGCGGAGCGGTTGCGGCGGCTCGCCGGCACGGCGCGGATCGCGATCGGGGTGGACTCCGTCGAGGCGGCCGAGGCGGCGGGCCGCCACCTCGGCTCCGCGGCCGGCGACATCGAGGCCGTGGTGGAGATCGACAGCGGCCACCACCGCAGCGGCGTCCTCCCGGAGCAGGCCGTGGCGGTGGCCCGGGCGGCGGCCGGGGCGGGGCTCCGGGTCGGCGGAGTGTTCACCTTCCCGGGGCACAGCTACGCGCCGGGCATGCCCGTGAAGGCGGTCGAGGAGGAACAGCAGGCCCTCGGGCGGGCCGCCGGACTGCTGGCCGCCGACGGCTTCGAGATCACGCGGGTGAGCGGCGGATCCACCCCGACCGCGGAGCTGACCGGGGCTCCGGAGCCGACCTCGGAAGGGGCCGGGAGCGCGGAGGAGGGCGGGGCCCCGGCGCTGACCGAGGTGCGGCCGGGCGTCTACGTCTTCGGCGACGCCCAGCAGTTCGAACTCGGACGGTGCGCCCTCGCGGACATCGCGCTGACGGTCGCCGCGACCGTCGTCAGCCGGCACGAGGGGGACGACACCACGCCCCGGCGGGTGGTCCTGGACGCGGGCAGCAAGGTCCTCGGCGGTGACCGGCCCGCCTGGGCGACCGGCTTCGGCCGGCTCATGGACCACCCCGAGGCCCGCATCACGGCGCTCTCCGAGCACCACGCCACCGTGGTCTGGCCCGACGGCGGCGACCTGCCCGGGCTGGGGGAGCGGCTGCGGGTGGTCCCCAACCACGTCTGTGTCGCGGTGAACCTCGTCGACGACGTCGCGGTGGTCCGGGCCGGCGAGCTCGTGGACCGCTGGCGCGTGGCCGCCCGCGGCAGGAACGCCTGACCGGGGCAATCCCCCGGCGGGTCGCCCGGCAGCGGGTGCCACCACCCGCGTGGTGGCGCCGGCTGCTCGGGTGGGCCGCCCGCACGACTGCGGGGCCCCGGGTCACGGCGGACCTCGCGTCACTGCAGGATGTTGATCGCGCGGGCGATCACCAGGGTGCCCAGGATGAGCGAGCTCGCGGCCTCCACCATCATCAGCAGTTTGGCCCACCTCCTGATCGCGGAGACGTCGGTGGGGCTGAAGGCGGTCGCGGTCCAGAAGGACAGCGACAGGTAGTCGGCGAAGACCGGCACCCAGCCGGCCGACGCGTAGGCCTTGTGCTGCATCTCGGGGAAGACGAACGCGGGCTTCGCGTCGGGCCGGTGGGCGCGGGCGGCGGCGCCGCCGCGGTCCAGGTCCCAGTACCAGAGTGCGAAGGAGATCACGTTCGTCACCGCGGTCACGCCGCCGGTGGCCAGCAGGCCGGTGGCGTTGTTGGCGAACAGCTTGTTGTTGGTGAGGATGTCCGTCACCAGGTGGACGCCCGCGAACAGGTTCGACGCGGTGACGAAGGCGATCAGGGCCTCGGTGACCAGGCGCAGCCAGGTCTTCTGACGGTCGATCCGCCCGGGGTCACCGATGACCAGCACCGCCAGCAGTGCGAACATGACCAGCGGAACCACCCAGATCGGCTCCACCCGGTACGTCGCGGGCAGCGCCACGTGGAGCAGCGCGGCGGTCGCGACGGCCAGCGCCACCGGCCACCAGTGCTCGCCGCGTTCGCCGGCCGGAGCGGGTGTCCCCGGCGGGGGACCGGCCGGGTCGGGGCTTGGTGGCATGCCTCATTCTGACCTCGCGGGTCGGCTGCGCCGGGTTGCGGCCCGCCGCGTGCCGCGCGGCACATGATCGCCGACTGTTACGCGGTGGTGACGTTCCGTCCACAACCGATCGGTGGACACCGGGCGTCCCTAGGGATGGCAGACCCCGAACGGCCGTATCCACGCCGTCGGGCCGGACAACCACCTCCCCTCGAAAGGGGTGCACACCCGTGATCGTCTCCAAGCGGAACTCCCTGCGCCTGGCCGCCGTGGCCACCCTCGGCGTGCTGTCCCTCGGGCTGGCGGGCACCGCCATGGCCGCCGCCCCCGTCGCCCAGCCCGCCGTCGTCGTCGCCCAGTCGGCCGCCGTCGCGCAGCCCGCCGTGGCGCACGCCGCCATCACCGCCAAGCCGTCGGTCTCCTCCGTCCCGGCGTGGCAGCTGTTCCGCGTCACCGGCACGACCACCGGTCTCCGGGCGGGCAGCAAGGTGACCCTGCAGCAGAAGCAGCACGGCACCTGGGTCACGCTGCCGGCCTCCGTCACCACCGCCCGCAACGGCTCCTACTCGCTCGGCGTGAAGCTCGGCCTCAAGGGCCTGAACGAGCTGCGCACCGTCAGCGGCGACACCGCCTCCCCGGTCTTCACCGTCACCGTGCGCTGACCCGGGCCCCGCTGACCCGCTGACCCGCTGATCCGTTGACCCGCGGGAACGCGGGAAGGGGCGTCCGTTCCGGCGGACGCCCCTTCCCGCGTGCGGCCTGCTACTGCGGCGTCACGTAGGCGCCGGAGATGCCTCCGTCGACGAGGAAGGTGTTGGCGGTCATGAAGGACGAGTCGTCGGAGGCGAGGAAGGCGACCGCGGCGGCGATCTCCTCGGGCTCGGCGAAGCGGCCGAGCGGGATGTGGACCAGGCGGCGGGCGGCCCGCTCCGGGTCCTTGGCGAACAGTTCCTGCAGCAGCGGGGTGTTCACCGGGCCGGGGCACAGGGCGTTGACCCGGATGCCCTCGCGGGCGAACTGCACGCCCAGCTCGCGGGACATCGCCAGCACGCCGCCCTTGGAGGCGCTGTAGGAGATCTGCGAGGTGGCCGCGCCCATCACGGCGACGAAGGAGGCGGTGTTGATGATCGAGCCCTTGCCCTGGCGCTGCATGTGCGGGATCGCGTACTTGCAGCACAGGTAGACGCTGGTCAGGTTGACCTCCTGGACCCGCTTCCAGGCGTCCAGGCCGGTGGTGAGGATGGAGTCGTCGTCCGGCGGGGAGATGCCCGCGTTGTTGAAGGTGATGTCGAGCCGGCCGTACTCGTCGACGGCCCGCTGGAAGAGGTCGCGCACCGCGTCCTCGTCGGTGACATCGGCCTGGATGAACAGGCCGCCGACCTCGTTCGCCGCCTTGGCGCCGGTCTCGGGGTCGAGGTCGACGCAGACCACCTTCGCCCCCTCGGTGGCGAAGCGGCGGGCGGTGGCCAGGCCGATGCCGCTGCCCGCGCCGGTGATGACGGCCACCCGGCCGTCGAGTCGCTGGGTCATGGTGATCATTCCTCCGTGGAGATGAAGACGTTCTTGGTCTGGGTGAAGGCGTCCAGGGCGTCCGGGCCGAGTTCGCGGCCGAGGCCGGACTGCTTGAAGCCGCCGAAGGGCGTGGTGTAGCGCACCGAGGAGTGCGAGTTGACGGAGAGGTTGCCGGCCTCCACGCCGCGCGAGACCCGCAGGGCCCGCCCGACGTCCCTGGTCCAGATGGAGCCGGACAGCCCGTACTCGGTGGCGTTCGCGATGCGCAGGGCGTCCTCCTCGTCGCGGAACGGGACGACCGCGACGACCGGGCCGAAGATCTCCTCGGTGAAGGCGCGGTCGTCGTGCCCCACCGGCGCGAGGACGGTCGGCGGGTACCAGAAGCCGGGCCCGTCGGGGGCGCTGCCGCGGAAGGCGACGGCCGACCCGTCCGGGACGTAGGAGGCGACGCGCTCCCGGTGGGCGGCGGAGATCAGCGGCCCCATCTCGGTCTTCTCGTCGGCCGGGTCGCCGACCCGCACGCCGCGGACGGCCGGCTCCAGGAGCGCCAGGAAGTCGTCCAGGACGGTTGCCTCGACCAGGATCCGGGAGCGGGCGCAGCAGTCCTGGCCGGCGTTGTCGAAGACGGCGTACGGCGCGGTCGCGGCGGCCTTGGCGAGGTCGGCGTCGGCGAAGACGATGTTGGCGCTCTTGCCGCCGAGTTCGAGGGTGACGGGCTTCACCTGGGCGGCGCAGCCCGCCATGATCTCCTTCCCGACCCGGGTCGAGCCGGTGAACACGACCTTGCGCACGTCGGGGTGGGTGACGAAGCGCTGTCCGACGACCGGGCCGCGGCCGGGCAGGACCTGCAGCACGCCCTCCGGGATCCCGGCCTGTAGGGCGAGTTCGCCGAGGCGCAGGGCGGTGAGCGGGGTGAGTTCGGCGGGCTTGACGATGACGGTGTTGCCGGCCGCCAGCGCCGGGGCGAGGGCCCAGGCGGCGATCGGCATGGGGAAGTTCCACGGCACGATGACGCCGACCACGCCGATCGGTTCCTGGAAGGTGACGTCGATGCCGCCGGCGACGGGGATCTGCCGGCCGAACAGCCGCTCGGGCGCGGCGGCGTAGTACTCGATGACGTCCCGCGCGTTGCCCGCCTCCCAGCGGGCGTTGCCGATGGTGTGGCCGGCGTTGGCGACCTCCAGGGCGGCGAGGTGGTCGCGGTCGGCGTCGACGGCGGCGGCGAAGGCGCGCAGCAGCCGGGCCCGGTCGGCGGGGGCGACCCGGCGCCAGGTGTCGAAGGCGGCGCGGGCGCGGGCGACGGCGGCGTCGGTCTCGGCGAGGCCGGCCAGTTCGACGGTGGTGATCACCTCCTCGGTGGCGGGGTTGACGACCTCGTAGAGGTCCGGTTCGGTCATGGAGCTGTCTCCCTGTGCGTGGAGGTGGTCTGGCCGGCGGCGACCAGGGCCTGGAACAGGCGCAGGTCGTCGGGGTTGGTCTCGGGGTGCCACTGGACGCCCAGCGCGAAGCGGTGGCCCGCCAGTTCGAGTGCCTCGACGGTGCCGTCGGCGCTGCGGGCGGTGACCTGCAGACCGGCGCCGAGCCGGTCGACGGCCTGGTGGTGGTAGCAGGAGACCTCGGTGGTCGGCCCCAGGACGTCGGCGAGCCGGCTGCCCGCCACCAGGGCGACCCGGTGGCGGACGTAGCGGGCGGGGACGGTCTGGTGGCTCCCGTCGGGCAGGTGCTGGAGCAGGGTGCCGCCGAGTTCGACGTTGAGCAGCTGCATGCCGCGGCAGACGCCGAGCACCGGAAGGTCCCGGCTCAGGGCGGTGTGCAGGAGCGTGCTCTCCCAGTCGTCGCGGGCGTGGTGCGGCGGGCCGGTGCGCGGGTCCGCGTCCGTCGCGTACCGGGCCGGGTCGACGTCCGGGCCGCCGGCCAGCACGAGTCCGTCCAGGGCGTCGAGCAGGTGGTCGGTGCCGCCGGGCTGGGGCGGCAGCAGCACCGGGGTGCCGCCCGCGCGGACGACGGCGTCGACGTACGTCTGGGGCACGAGGGAGGCGCGCTGGTGCCAGACGGACCACGCGGCGTCGTCCTGGTAGCTGGTGATGCCGATCAGCGGTCGTCGGCGGTTGTCGCGCGTCACAGCCGCTCGAATCCGCGGCGCCGCTCCCAGTCGGTCACCGCCCGCTCGTAGGAGGCCAGTTCGGTGCGTCCGGCGTGGGTGTAGTGCCGGACGACGTCCTTGCCGAAGGCTTCGGTGGCGACGGCGCTGCGTTCGAACGCGTCGACCGCGTCGCGCAGGGTGGCGGGCACCCGGGGCGCGGCGGAGGCGTACGCGTTGCCGGTGAACTCCGGTTCGAGTTCGAGCTGCTGCTCGACCCCGTGCAGTCCGGCGGCGATCAGGGCGGCGACCGCGAGGTACGGGTTGACGTCGCCGCCGGGGACGCGGTTCTCGAAGCGCAGCGACTGGCCGTGGCCGACGACGCGCAGGGCGCAGGTGCGGTTGTCCCGCCCCCAGGCGATGGCGGTGGGCGCGAAGCTGCCGGGCACGTAGCGCTTGTAGGAGTTGACGGTGGGGGCGAGCAGCAGGGCGAAGTCGGCCAGGCAGGCGAGCTGTCCGGCGAGGAAGTGCTCCATGGTGCGGGAGAAGCCGTGCGGGCGGTCACCGGCGAACACCGGGGCGCCCTGCTCGTCGCGCAGGCTCAGGTGGATGTGGCAGGAGTTGCCCTCGCGTTCGTCGTACTTCGCCATGAACGTGAGGCTGCAGCCCTCCTGGGCGGCGATCTCCTTGGCGCCGGTCTTGTAGACGGAGTGGTCGTCGCAGGTGGTGAGGGCGTCGGCGTACTTGAAGGCGATCTCGTGCTGGCCGAGGTTGCACTCGCCCTTGGCGGACTCGACGGTGAGGCCGGCCCCGGCCATGCCGTTGCGCAGCCTGCGCAGCAGGGGCTCGATCCGGCCGGTGCCGAGGATGGAGTAGTCCACGTTGTACTGGTTGGCCGGGGTGAGCCGGGTGTAGTCCTTGTCCCAGGCCTGTTCGTAGCTGTCCCGGAAGACGATGAACTCCAGCTCGGTGGCGGCGTGGGCCTGCCAGCCGTAGCCGGCCAGCCGGTCGAGCTGGCGCTGCAGGATCTGGCGGGGGGAGACGGCGACCGGGGTGCCGTCGTGGTGGACGACGTCGCACTGGACCATGACGGTGGCGGGGTGCCAGGGGATGGTCCGCAGGGTGGCGAGGTCGGGGCGCAGCGTCAGGTCGCCGTAGCCGTTCTCCCAGGAGGAGACCTCGTACCCGTCGACGGTGTTCATGTCGACGTCGACGGCCAGCAGGTAGCCGCAGCCCTCCGCGGCGCCGGGCACGACGTCGGCGAGGAAGTACTCGGCGGCGACGCGTTTGCCCTGGAGACGCCCCTGCATGTCGGTCATGGCGAGCACGACGGTGTCGACGGACCCGTCGGCGACGCGGGTGCGCAGCTCGTCGAGGGTGAGCCGGGGGCGGGTCATCGGACCTCCAGTTCGGTGTCCAGTGCGTCGGGGTCGGACGGGGTGCCGTGGACGTGCGGCCCGGTGAACCAGTGCCGGGCGGAGACCAGCCACCAGATGCCGGCGAAGCCGACCACGACGGCCACCGCGACGGGTGTGTAGTTGAAGCTCTCGGCGGTGATCGGGCTTGCGGTGGGGAGCATGAACAGGACGGTGATCACCGCGGTCCAGACGACCGCGACGATGCCGATCGGCCGGCTCCACCGTCCCAGGTGCCAGGGCCCGCGCTGGAAGTCCTCGCCCTGGCGCAGCCGCAGGTACACCGGGATGACGTAGGAGATGTACAGGCCGATGACGGAGATGGAGGTCACGGCGGTGTACGCGGTGGTGTTCCAGAGTGCGGGCAGTCCGAGCAGCAGGGCACCACCGGTCGCGAGCCAGACCGCGTTGGTCGGGGTCTGGGTGCGCGGGTCGATGCGGTGCCACAGGCGGGAGCCGGGCAGTGCGCCGTCCCGGGAGAAGGCGTAGATCATGCGGGAGTTGGCGGTGACGGAGGCCATCCCGCAGAAGAACTGGGCGCCGATGACGATCAGCAGCAGGACCTGGGCGCCGCCGTCGCCGATCGCGTCGATGAAGATCTGCGCGGGCGGGACCTGGGTGTCGCTGTTGAGCGCGCCGTCGTAGTCGCGGATCGCGAAGGTGATGCCGAGCAGCAGGATCCAGCCCGCCGCCAGGGAGACGGTGATGGCGTTGACGATGCCGCGGGGGCCGGAGCGGGCGGCGTCGTGGGTCTCCTCGGTCATGTGCGCGGAGGCGTCGTAGCCGGTGAGGGTGTACTGCGCCATCAGCAGGCCGATCATCGCCACGTAGAACTGGTTGTGGAAGCCGGTCCCGTTGACGAACTCGGTGAGCACGAAGGAGGCCGAGGCGTGCTGGTCGGGGAGTACGGCGAGCGCGCCGACGATGATCGCGACGCCCACCAGGTGCCACCACACGGACACGCTGTTGAGGACGGCGACCAGGCGCACCCCGCGGGTGTTGAGCAGGCCGTGCACCAGCAGGATGACGGCGAAGATCTCCATGGTGTGCGCGGGGCTGGCCTCGATCCCGAAGCGCAGCGTGAGGAAGGCGTTGGTGAAGAACGCGGCGCCGAAGTCGACGCCCGCGGTCACCGCGACCTGGCCGAGGAAGTTGAACCAGCCGGTGAACCAGCTCCACGCCGGGCCGCGGGTGCGGGTCAGCTTGGCCGCCCAGTAGTAGAGCCCGCCGGCCGTCGGGTAGCTGGAGCAGATCTCGGCCATGGCGAGCCCGACGCAGAGCGTGAGCAGGCCGACCACCGGCCAGCCCCAGATGATCAGGGCCGGGCCCCCGGTCTTCATGCCCGTCCCGTACAGGGTCAGGCAGCCGGAGAGGATCGAGACGATGGAGAAGGAGACGGCGAAGTTGGAGAAGCCCGACATCGAGCGGGCCAGTTCCTGGGTGTAGCCCAGCTCGCGGAGCCGTTGTTCGTCGGCGGAAACGGGAGCGGCGTTCTGCGGAAACTTTTCGGGGGCAGGCTGGTCGGGTGAGCGTGCGTCGGTCATGGGCACCCCTGGGGGTTGAGGGTGTGCCGGGGAGCACAGGGCCACGACGGCGTGGCACGGTCGCCCCGACGGGTTCGACGGTCGGACGGCTCGTCAATGGTCTGGAATCAGTCCATTGGGTGGGTGAGCAGCATCGTTCCGGCTGCATCGGGGCCGCGTCAAGAGAAACGGGGGAACAGGTGCCGGAAACCGGTCCGTAGGTACGATTCCGGCGTGGACGTGGACGAATCACGCGAGCGAGCGCGGCTCGACTGGCAGGCCGGAGCGATCTTCCGCCCGGTCCGGACCGGCAACGCCTTCGAGGAGACCGTCGAGCGGCTGCTCCAGGCGATCAAGCTCGGCGTCTTCGGCCTCGGCGACCGACTGCCCGCCGAACGCGACCTCGCCGTCCGGCTCGGCGTCAGCCGGGAGACCCTGCGGGAGGCGCTGCGCACCCTGCAGCAGGCCGGCTGCGTCGAACCCCGCCGCGGCCGCTACGGCGGCACCTTCGTCACCTACCGGATGCCCGCACCGGACGTCGCCGACCTGCGCCGCGCGGCCCGCGACCTCGGCGGCTCCCTGGAGGACGCGCTGACCTACCGTCAAGTCCTGGAAGCAGGAGCCGCCGAAGCCGCCGCCCGTCATCCCCTCACCCCCGACCAGCGGGCCCACCTGGAGAGCCGGCTGGCCGACCTGGAGGAAGCCCCGCCGGAGCAGTACCGCCAGCTCGACTCCCGCTTCCACCTCGCCATCGGCGAACTCACCGGCTCCCCGTCCCTCGCCGCGGCCATCGCCGAGGCCCGGATGCGCCTCAACGACCTGCTGAACGCCATCCCCATGCTGGACCGCAACATCGAACACGCCGCCGAGCAGCACCGGGCCATGGTCCGGGCGATCCTCGACGGGGACGGCGACGCCGCCCGCCGCGCCACCGAGGAACACCTCGCCGCGACGGCCGCCCTGCTGCGGGGCTTCCTGGCCTGAGGCGTGGGACCGCCGAGCGCAGTCCGGCGCGCGCCGCAGCGTTCGAGAAGTCGACGGAGCGCCCAGAGCGTTCAAGAAATCAACGGACTCCGACTTAAGAGCCACTTATGGTTACGGACATTGACGTGTCCGGGTCCGAGCGGGAGGGTGATGGGCAGGCGGGCGCAGCGCGCGGCTCCTGCCCTCCCCCCTCCTCCTCCACCGCTCCCGGAGTCCCCGTGATCACTCGCAGGACCATGCTCGGCGCCTCCGTCGCGGCCCTGACCGCGCCCGCGCTGGTCGCCGCCCTGTCCCGGCCGGCCGACGGCAGCACCACCCCGCAACGCCTCGACGTCGACCTCGTCAACACCGTGTCGTCCCAGCCGGTCCACGCCTACGTCCTCGGCCTCGACCCGGCCCAGGGCAACAGCTGGGCCTTCCTGCGCTCCGACGGCAGCACGCTCTACCACCCGCCCTCCCCGAGCGCCCCGGGCGCACCCCTCGGCGCCGACTGCGCCATCGCCCTGAACGCGCCCGGCGGCACCCCGCGGCGGATCCGGCTGCCGTACCTCTCCAGCGGCCGGATCTACTTCTCCGTCGGCCGCGAACTGGTCTTCCGGATCAACCCGGGCCCGGGCATCGCGCTGCCCTCGGTGAGCAATCCCACCGACCCCAACATCGCCACCGCCTACGGGTTCTGCGAGTTCACCTACGGCCCGGACCAGCTGTACGCCAACATCAGCTACGTCGACTTCGCCGGCGTCCCGATCGCGTTCGACCTGACCGCCGGCAGCGCGCGGCAGCACGTCAGCGGCCTGCCCGCCGGCGGTCTGGAGTCCGCCGCCAACGCGCTGCGCACCCAGGCCGCCGCCGACGGCGGCGACTGGGCCCGGCTGATCGTCCCGGACCCCGCCGGCCGGACCCTGCGCATCCTCAGCCCCAACACGGCGATCAGCGCCGACCCGTCACTGTTCAACGGCTACCTCGACGGCTACCTCACCGCCGTGTGGCAGAAGTACCAGAGCACCGACCTGGTCGTCGACACGCAGGCCGGCTGGGGCACCGTCACCGGCCGGGTCCGCGACGGCGTCCTCACCTTCCCCGGCGTCGGCGGCTTCGCCAAGCCCTCCACCGCAGCCGTCTTCAACTGCAGTTCGGCACCGTTCACCACCGGCAACGACCTGATGGGCAACCTGAGCGCACGACTCGCCGCCGCACTGAACCGCACCACCCTGCTCGACGACCCCCACCAGCCGGACGGCGAGAACCCGGCCGCCTTCTACACCGCTGCGCGCACCAACCACTACGCGCGCGTCCTGCACGCCACCAACCCCGACCACCTCGGCTACGCGTTCCCGTACGACGACGTCCACCCGGCCGGCGTGGACTTCGAGGGCAAGGTCCAGTCGGCGAACCCGACCCTGCTGACCGTCACCGTGGGAGGCACCCAGGGCCCGGTCGACCCCGGGCCGTCACCGCAACCCGGCGGCGGGACGAGCGCCTTCGGCACCGTCCGGGCCGAGTCCTACAGTGCGCAGTCCGGCACCGCGCTGGAAACCTGTGGCGACACCGGCGGCGGCCGCGACGTCGGCTGGATCGCGAACGGCGACTGGCTCGCCTACGCCGGCGTGGACTTCGGCAGCTCCGGCGCGACCCGCTTCCAGGCCCGGGTCGCCTCCGGCGCCGCACCCGGCGTCAGCGGACTCGTCCAGGTCCGGCTGGACAGCCCGACCGCCGCACCGGTCGGCAGCTTCGCCGTCGCCGGCACCGGCGGCTGGCAGGCCTGGCGGACGGTACCCGCCGACATCGCCCGGACCACGGGCACCCACACGGTGTACCTCACCTTCGCGAGTGGGCAGAGCGCCGACTTCGTCAACCTCAACTGGTTCACGTTCGGCTAGGCACTCGCTGGGGCCCGGACGGGTCCGGACGGGTCCGGACGATCGGCCGGTCCGGGCCGTCCGGGGCGGCGAGCACGAGCGCCGTCGCCTCGAACGGGCGAGATCAAGAAGTGATCATGGGCCGATATGCTCATTTCCCGTCAGGTGCCGCTCCGGCCCTGGTCGGAGCGGGAAGGCGGGATCGGCATGATGGGACCGGCGCACGCGCTGTCGGGTGCGGCGGCGTGGCTGGGGGTCGGCGCGGTCGCGGCCGGCATGGGCGAACCGATGCCGTGGCCGGTGCTGGTCGCCGGCGCCCTGATCTGCGCGGGAGCGGCGCTCGCCCCGGACCTGGACCACAAGGCGGCGACGATATCGCGGGCCTTCGGCCCGGTGTCGCGCTGGCTGTGCGAGGTCATCGACAAGCTCTCCTACGCCGTCTACAAGTCGACCCGGGGCAAGGGCGATGCGCGCCGCTCCGGCGGCCACCGGACGCTGACCCACACCTGGATCTGGGCGGTGATGTGCGGCGCCTCGGCCGCGGGCATCGCGGTGTACGGCGGGCGCTGGGGCGTGCTGGCCGTGCTGTTCGTGCACATGGTGCTGGCCATCGAGGGGCTGCTGTGGCGGCACGCGCGGGTCTCCAGCGACGTGCTGGTGTGGCTGCTCGGGGCGACCAGCGCCTGGATGCTGGCGGACGTCCTCGACCGGCCCGGCAACGGTGCGCAGTGGCTGTTCGACCAGCCGGGACAGTCGTACCTGTGGATCGGGCTGCCGATCGCCCTGGGCGCGCTGGTGCACTGCATCGGTGACGCACTCACGGTCTCGGGCTGCCCGATCCTGTGGCCCATCCCGATCGGCCGCAAGCGCTGGTACCCGATCGGCCCGCCCAAGGCGATGCGCTTCCGGGCCGGGAGCTGGGTCGAGATCAAGGTGCTCACGCCGGTCTTCATGGCCCTGGGCGCGGTGGGCGCACTGCTGGGACTGGGCCTCGTCGGCTGACGACGCCTCCCCGCGCCGACCTGTAACGACCTCTGCCGACCGTCAGCCCCCACCGCGCGGGCTGACGGTCAGCTGCCCTCCGGTTGTTCGGGTCGCTTCACCTGGCCCCTCACCTCGTGGGTGGCTTGGTGCCGTTGGGCCAGACGCAGGGGGAGGAGAACCCGATGGTCAGGGTGGTGGTCCAGTCGCCGCCGTCGTAGATGGAGGCGGTGAAGCCGTCCTTCGGGTTTTCGAGCGAGATGTTGTCGGGTCGGCTGCTGGTGACTTTGAACCCGGCAGCGGTGAGGTGGTCGCGGAAGGCGTCGAAGGTCGCGGTGTGGTGGTCGGCCGGGATGCCCCGCAGGTAGCGCGACGTCACGGCCATCATCCGGCCGTCCTCCTCCGAAGGGGCGTCGTCCTTGAAGCAGTAGGCGCCGTTGTCGCGGTCGGTGACGGCGGTCACCGGCTGGGGGAGGGCGGCGAAGGCGTCGGCGAAGTATGTCGCGGTCTTCTGTTTCGCCTGCTCAAGGGTGATCGTCGGATCGCCCTCCGTACCGGTAGTGGTGCAGGAGGTGGACGTCAGGAGTACGGCAACGGCCGGCAGTGCCAGCCGCGCCGCAGTGGCGGAGCGGCGGCGGATCCCCTTCGTCATGACGGCTGCCACGTGCCGACGATGACCTTGCCGAACTCCTTGATCGCGTCTCCCGTGGGATTCCAGTAGTGGGAGTGGTCGCTGTTCCCGGCGTTCAGGTGCCGGGCGCCGAAGTCGGGCTCCATGGGGTCCTCCCTGAACCATCCGGTCTGCGCCGTGGCCGCGATCCCGGTGTCCTCGCTTCCCCGGGCGACGTACACGTGGGACGGGTCGAGGTTCAGCTCGCTCGCGTGGTCGACCCCGACGCCGGGGCTGCCGACGAGGACGACGTCGTCGACGGGCGGCTTGAGATGGCTCATGGTGTAGCCCACCGCGACGGTTCCGTAGCTGTGGCCCATGAGGACGTTGTGCGACGGTGCGCCCTGGTGGGTCGAGCGCAGGCCGACCTGGAAGCGGGCCAGGTCCTGCTCCGCGCCCTCGGCCCACCTGTCCATGGCGGCATCCGGGAACTTGTTCTGGGGCGCGTCGTAGCCGACCCACGCGATCGCTGCCGTGGACTTGGTGTGGTCCGCGATTCCGGCGGCCTTCGCCATCTCGTCCGCCTTGTCGATGTCGCCGCCGACCGTGCCGAACCTGGACGTGGTGCCGGGGACGAAGGTCACGACGTTGTCGGCGGTGTCGGGGTTGTTGACCGAGACGATGGCCCGGCCCCTGCCGTTGGCGTCGAAGCCGAGGAGGAAGGCCGGCGTGTTGCCGCGGAAGGCCAGCTTGTCGCCTCCCAGGCGGCTCTCGATGTCGGCGATCCCCCTGAGCTTGTCCCGCAGGTCGATGTTCTTGGCGTCCCAGGCCATCCAGTCCGGATTGGTGACGGCGCCGTTCGCCCCGGCGATCTTCTGCGGCGGCTCGGGGCCGAGGTGGTCGAGCTGGGTCTGGAGGTCCTGCTTGACCTGCTTCAGGCGGATGCGGTTGGCCTCGTCACGGGCGGTGGCGGGGACGCCGTCGAGGTTGCCGACCCGGTCGGGGTAGTCGTGGATGAACTTCTGCCGCTCGCTGTCGCTGAGACCGTCCCACCACTTCTTGACGTCGGCGGGCGCGGTGCCCGCGGGCGGTACCTGCTCGCGGCCGGTCTGGGCGGCCAGGTCCTGGGCCGCGGTGGCGGCGTCCAGGCCGGTGCCGTTGCTCGCGTTGGTGGCGAAGTGGTTGAGCCGGGCGCTGATCTCCCGGTCCGCCTGGTCGGCTTCGTTGAGCGCGGTGGTGATGCGGTTGCTGATGGCGATGGCCGTCGTCTCGGCACCGGCGCCCGCGTAGTTCGCGGACGTCGGCTCGTTGTCCCAGGTGATGCGGCCGTCGGGGGCCACGGTGAGCTTGGCGGCCTTGGCGTCGTCGAGGGCGTAGACCAGGTGCGACTGCGCCAGCGCGAACTGCTCGGCGGCCTTGGCGAGCGCCTTGCCGACCAGGTCCAACTCGGTGTGCGCGGACTGCAGTTCGGTGCCCAGGAAGCGGATCCGGGCCTGCGCGTGGTCGGACGCGGTACCGGACCAGTGCGAGTTGGCCAGCCGGTCGGCGACCTCGTGCTGCCAGGACTCGATGTGCCGGCCGAAGGCCGAGTAGAGCGCGTCGAACGCGTTCTTCGCGATGGTGATGTTGATGACGTCGGCGTCGTACAGCGTCTTGATGTCCACCGGGCTACTCCGTGGCCTTCGCACTGGAGGGCTTCACGGGGCCCGGTACGACGGCCGTGCCGAACGGGTCCGGCTCGTCAGGCACCGGCGCGGCCGGGTTCCGCATGCTCTGGTGGACGTCCTTCTCGACCTGACGGTAGTAGGTGGCCGTCGTGCCGAGTTTGGTGCCGACGTCGCCCATGTCACCGGCGAGCTTGTCCAGCAGCGTCTTCCAGTTGGTGCCGCAGTCCCGCACCGCCGCGGCCGTCAGCCACCCCTGCAAGGTGCCCGCAGCCTGGTTGCACGGCTCCGCGAGCTTCGACGTCTCACCCGGTATCAGACCGCCGATGTGCTGCGCGCTCTGTCCACAGCCGTCCAGTTCGGCCGGATTGACCTTGAACTGCAAGCCGGCATCAGGATCTGCCACGTTCTTCCCCCCGGTTGTCCCCCCGTGTCCCGGGCCCGGCGTCCTGCCCGGTTCCGAGAGCGTTCAGTTTCGGATATTAACGGATCGTTGATCTGCAGGGGCGATTATTGAGCGGGCTCGATCGGGCACGATCTGCCATGTTTCCCCCATTGCCACCGGACCCGGCGTAATGCCTGCTTCCGGGAGCAATCGACGTCGGATGGAAACAGGTCGTCGAACGGTTCCGGGTGGGCATCGACGGGGCTCCGGGCGGTCGTCGGCCGGCCGGCCGGCCGGCTGGAGGGTCGGGCCGCCGGGCGGGGCGGGATCCTGTGATCGTTCCGGAGAGATCCGGGGGGTTGTGCGTGCGTTGTGCGCCCGTTGTGCGCGTGCCCATCGACGTGCTGTTCCTGCAGGTCGGAGGGGTCCGGGTCGGCCGCTATGCTGTCCGGCGGTCTTCGGGCCGCATGACGGGATATCGGGGGAGATGTCATGGACAGCGACGGTTCCGGGACGGGCCGGGGTGTCGGCCGGCCGTACCGGCGGCAGGGGGCCTGACGGTGCCCGACCACGATGCGCACCCGCTGGGGGAGAAGCCGGGCAGTCAGCGCCAGCAGGCCGAGCGGCTGAAGAAGACGATCGACGAGTCCCACGGCATGTGGGGCGCCGGCGACCTCAAGTACGCCGTCCACGACGCCCTGCAGCTCGCCGCCCCGAAGGGGGACGCGGGCAAGCTCGGTGAACTCGCGGCCGCATACACCGCGGCGGTCGGGCAGATCGACGAGATCCAGATGAAGGTGGAACGCGTCGGCTCGCAGCACCTGCCCGATGCGTGGACCGGCCAGGTCGGGGAGAAGGCGGCCGAGGTGGTCAAGGCCTCCGCCGACGACCTGACGCACTGTCGTGACGCGCTCGGCCAGGGGCGGCTGCACCTCACGACGCTGGCCACCGCCCTGAGCGAGGCGCAGGCCCTGCACGGGCAGGGGGCCGCGCCGCTGGGCGAGGCGCTGAGCCTGCTGCACGAGATCACCGTCGCCGGCGCGCCGGACCTCGTCCACTGGGACGACGACACCATGCACACCGCGCACGCGAAGGCGAAGGACGGCATCAAGTCCATCTTCGACGCGGCGGTGAAGGCCGAGACCGCCGGCCGCGCGGCCGCCCGCGAGCTGAACGCGCTGGCGGGCAAGGCGCTCGCGGGCAAGTTCACGAACAAGGGCCTGGGCGCGGCCGACAAGCTGGTCCTGGCCGACGCGGCCACGGCCGGGAACCAGAGGTACGGCAGCATCCTCACGGCCACCGACGCCACCAGGGCCGCCCAGTTCATGGACAAGATGAGCGAGGCCGACCGGGCCCGCTTCGACCAGTTGCTGGCCGGCAGCAAGTCCCCCGAGGAGCGCGCCTACCTGATGAAGGCGCTGGCCGCCGGGCACGGCTACGACGAGATCAAGGCCTTCGACGACCAGATCCACGAGCACGCCGACAGTCCCGGCTGGCTGGCCGAGCGGATCTCCCCGGTACAGCTCGACGCGACCTCGTCCCAGGCCACGGACACCGGCTACCGGGGCGTCCCCTGGAACCAGGGCAACCACGACACCTGCGTGGCCGCCTCGACGGTGACCGCCCGGGCGATGGTCGACCCGCTGTTCGCCTTCCAGCTCACCACCGGCGGCCACCCCGGAGATCCGGCGTACGACAACGGCCAGGCCGCGAAGGAGCGTTGGGACCAGGAGACGAACCGCGTCTACGACACCCGCGGCTGGTGGCACCGGATGAGGGGCGGGATGACGCCCTGGGAGTCCACGGACGTCGCCGACGACGAGATCGGCAAGCACACCGGCACCGAGTACCACACCGTGGACCTGGAGGGCCCGGAGCAGCGCAAGGACGTGCTGGCCCGGGTCGAAGCGGCGGTCGACCAGGGCAAGCCGGTGCCGATCGAGGTCAAGGAGGACACCTGGTTCGTGCCGGGCCGCCACCAGATGATGATCATCGGGCACCGCGGCGACCAGCTGGAGATCTACAACCCCTGGGGCTACACCGTCTGGGTGAGCGAGGACGACTTCGTCCACAACCACATGGGCGGCGCGACCAAGGGCCGGCTGCCCGTCGCCAACAACGTCAGCATGCCCAAGTGAACCGGCAAGGAGCAGAGTTGAGCACACCCCAGCCCATGAGCGACGCCCGGCTGGCCGAGCTGGACGTCGAGGTGCTGCTGCGCTTCGGCCTGCCGGCCGCCGGCCCGCACCGCGCCACGCTGTTCGGCGACGGCGCGGTGGCCGCCGCGATCACCGTGGACAGGCTCGGTGTCCTGCCGCGCGCCCTGGTCTTCCTCGGCGAGGTGGTCCGCTCCGGCGGCACCCGCTACGCCGCCGCGCTGCCCGAGCCGCTGCCCGGCCCCGCGGCGGCGGTGGCGCGCGGCTGGCTGGAGGCCGCCTCGATGGTCGTCGGCGATCCGACCGGGGACCTGCTGGTCGCCCGCTGGCTGGACGCCGTGGCCACCGTCCTGGCCCTGCGGGTCACCCACCGGGAGACGACCTCGTGAAGAAGTGGCAGCGGATCCTGCTCGTGCTGGTCGCGGTGCTCGCCGTCGCGGGCACGGCGGGCGCGGTGGCGATCCACCGGATGACGACCGGCAAGCTCGACCACGGCACGGTGGTCACCGCGACCACGGGAGAGATCACCGTCCGACCGGGCGAACTCTTCTCGATCGAGGTGGGGGCGTACCGGACGGCCGGCGACATCTGGACGGTGGCCGATCCGGCGCCCGACGCCGCGGTGGTGCAGACCGTCGGCGACGAGTACGTCAGGGACTTCGGCGTCGGGGACCTGCTCGACTTCGGCGAGATCGGCGCTCTCGGCTCGGGCGGCCACTACTACTTCGTCTTCCGCGCCGCCCCGAACCCCGGCCGGACCACCGTCACCCTGCACGTCGACTACCGCGACCAGGACGACATGACGTTCTCCGGCGGGCCCGCGCAGACCAGGCGCCAGTTCACCGTCCGGGTCGCCTGACGGCGACCTCGCGCATTCCCGGCGTTCCGGCGGGACCGCGTCCCGGCCGCCCCGGGCTCCCGGGCCCTCGGTGTTCGGCGTCCCGGGCGTCCCAGCCATTCGCTTGAAGTTGTCGGCGGAGCGGCAACGGCGCCCTCTCCGTCGTGCGGGGTCTGTGCTGGACTGTCCCGGCACGGTCCGTAGACGACAACGGGGTGACGGCGATGCCTCTTGAGGGCGAGTACGATCCGAGTCCGGCACAGTGGGTGCGCGAACAGGTCGAGCTGTACGAGAGTTCGGGCGGCACGCAGGGGACGACGCTCCGGGACACCGGCCTGCCGGTCGTCATCGTCACGATGCGCGGCGCGAAGAGCGGCAGGATCCGCAAGATTCCGCTGATGCGCGTGGAGCACGAGGGGCGGTACGCGGCGGTGGCCTCGAAGGGCGGCTTCCCGCGCCACCCGGACTGGTACTTCAACCTCAAGGCCGAGCCGCAGGTGGAGCTCCAGGACGGTCCCGAACGTCGGCGCATGACGGCCCGCGAGGTCACCGGGGACGAGAAGGCGCAGTGGTGGCAGCGCGCGGTCGCCGCGTATCCGCCGTACGCCGAGTACCAGGAGAAGGCCGACCGCGTGATCCCGGTCCTCGTCCTCGAACCCGACCCCCAGGACCGCCACCGGTGAACACCTGAGGAGACGCCCGCGCAGGGCGCTCCGAAATCGAACCTCCGTCCGGCGGCTGAGCGGCTGACCTGCGGGAATGCCGTACGAGCCCTACGCCGTGTTCCTGGAGGTGGGGCTCGGCCGGGAACAGGACACGGACGGCTGGCAGTCGGCCGGCCGGGTCGTCACCCACCGACGGGCTGATCGACCTGCTCTGGAACGGCAACCCGCCCGCCCCGGCCCGCGGCACCGTCCACACGTACGTCGGACGGCTGCGGGCCAGGCTGCGCCCGTACGGCGTGGTGATCGAGACCAGGCACGACGGGTACGCCTCGCACCCGGCCGGTACGCCGTCGACGTACGGGAGTTCGGCCGACGGCGCTGGTGCAGCCTGTCGACCTGCGGCACCCGGCCGTCCTCCTGAACCGGCCGTCCCGCTGACCTGTCGTCGGCCGCAGTCCCGTCATCGCGCGGGCGCCACCGCCGGTTCGAGCAGCGACAACGTCCGCTGCTGCGCATCGAGGGCGACGCGGATGCCGACCGGCATCGGCAGGTTCGGGCCGGCGTGCCCGAACTCGACGTTGCCCAGGACCGGGACGTCCCGGTCGCCGAGGACGTCGAGGACGATCTCGCGGAGGGTCGGTGACGAGCCGGGTTCGAGGCCATCGATCCCACGCGGAACGCCCACGACCATGCCCGAGATCCGGTCGAGGATGCCGCAGTGCCGCATCACCTGGAGGTAGCTCCACACGTGCGACGCCAGGCCGCCCATCTCCTCCCAGAACAGCACCGCGCCGTCGAACCGTTCGAGCGGCAGCGCGAAGGGCGTCGCCTGCGCCAGCACGATGCGGTTGACCACCCCGCCGATCAGCCGGCCTTCGGTGCGACCGGGGCGCCAGCACTCCCACGACGGGCTCGCGGGCAGCGCACCGATCGGCTCCGGACGGGTCAGCAACCTGGCGTAGAGCTCTTCGAGTTGTTCTCGGCGTGCCGCCGGTGCGGACTGCCAGTTGCCGCCGAAGCCCGGGACGGCCATGTCGGCGTGGAACCCGACCAGGCCGGTGCGCTCATGGAGCACCAGGTGCAGCAGTGAGATGTCGCTGTAGCCGAGGATCGGCTTGGGGTCGGCCCTGATCGCCTCGACGTCGATCAGGTCGAGGTAGCCGAGCGCCGTCTGACCGCCGTCACTCGCGACGATCGCGCGCACCTCGGGATCGCGCAGGAGGCCGTTGAGCTCGGCGGCGATCTCCGCGGGCGTGGCCGCGCTCCACCAGTGGCGGCGTCCTGCTTCGAGCAGCGGAGCCCGGCGCACGCGGAACCCCATCCGTTCGAGCACCGTCACCGTCCGATCGACGTTGGGCTCGTAGGCGGCCGGCAGCGGACCGGACAGCGAGGCGATGACGACGAGGTCCCCGGACCTCAGGGCACGCGGTCGGAGCGGTCGAGGCAGTGCGGAACCGGTCATGGCGCCAGTGTGGCCGGTGGCACCGGTGGGGTCACCCGATTTTCGCCGGCCGTCCGTCCCGGCGCGCGCCGCTCCCGCTGCGACCACGGGATCCGCGCGAGCCGGGGAATCGGTCTTTCCGATGCCTTGACGAACGCATGACACTGACGGACCATCAAGCTGGCGCGCGCCGAACCTCCTCCACCGTTCCGCCCCCACGGACCCCCACAGGAGGACAGTCATGCGACTGCCCCGCCGAGGGAAGCCCGCCGCGGCCACCGCCGTCCTGCTGGCTCTCGCCCTCGCCACCCCGATCACCGCCCGGGCGGCCTCCCCCGACCGCCCGTCGGTGCCCGCGTCCGCCACCGCCGCGGACACCGGGACCGACAACACCGTCACCGGCACCGACAGCACCGACAACACCCGGCAGTACCGGATCGACGGACCGCGCACCGTCGCCGAACGCACCGCCGTCGCCGCGACCGGCGCCTCCGTCGACGCCGTCCTGCCCGACGCCGTCGTGGTCACCGCCGACCCGGCCGAGGCCGACCGGCTGCGCGCGCTCGGCTGGTCGCCGGTCGCCCTGCCCGGCCCCCGCTACGGTTTCGGGGCCGGTACCGACGGAGCGCCCGGCGTGGCCTACGACTTCCCGCAGGCCGACTCCGGCTACCACAACTACGCCGAGGCCACGGCCGACATCGACGCCGTCGTCGCCGCGCACCCCGACATCATGAGCAAGCGCGTCATCGGCACCTCGTACGAGGGCCGGCCGATCGTCGCGGTGAAGATCAGCGACAACGTCGGCACCGACGAGAACGAGCCCGAGGTGCTGTTCACCGCCCACCAGCACGCGCGCGAGCACCTCACCGTCGAGATGGCGCTCTACCTGCTGCACGAGTTCGGCGACAAGTACGCCACCGACAGCCGCATCGCCAACGCCGTCAACAGCCGCGAGATCTGGGTGATCCCGGACCTCAACCCGGACGGCGGCGAGTACGACATCGCCACCGGCCGCTACCGCAGCTGGCGCAAGGACCGCCAGCCGAACCCCGGCAGCAACAGCGTCGGCACCGACCTCAACCGCAACTGGGACTACAAGTGGGGCTGCTGCGGCGGCTCCTCCGGCTCCACCTCCAACGAGACCTACCGGGGCGGCGCGCCGGAGTCGGCCAAGGAGACCAAGGTGGTCGCCGACTTCGTCCGCAGCCGGATCGTCGGCGGCAAGCAGCAGATCACGGCCGCCATCGACTTCCACACCTACAGCCAACTGGTGCTCTGGCCGTTCGGCTGGACCACCGCCGACACCCCCACCGGCATGACCGCCGACGAGTACAACACCTTCGCCACCCTGGGCCGCACCATGGCCTCCACCAACGGCTACACGCCGGAGCAGTCCAGCGACCTCTACATCACCGACGGCGCCATCGACGACTGGCTGTGGGGCAGCCAGCGGGTCTTCGCCTACACCTTCGAGATGTACCCCGGTCCGAGCGGCAGCGGCGGCGGCTTCTACCCGCCCGACGAGGTCATCGGCCGTGAGACCAGCCGCAACCGCGAAGCGGTCCTGCGCCTGGTGGAGACGGCGGACTGCGTCTACCGCGCGATCGGCAAGCAGCAGCAGTACTGCGGCATCCCCGCCTGACCGGCTGCCCGACCGACCGCCCGTCTCCGTACGGGTCGTGCCCGGACCGCCGAGCGGTCCGGGCACCACGGCGTTCGCGGGCCTCGTGGCGGAGCCTACGGTGCCCGGCCGTCCTGGACACCACGCGGAGCCTCGCGGCCTGCCGGCGGCCGGTGTCGGTGACGGCCCGTACGGTGTGCCGCATGGGACGGGAACGTGCCGCACGTGCCGAGCGCTTCGGTCCGCTGCCCGGGCGGGTCGGCCACGTGGGCGGGATCGAGTCACTCACCCTCGACGGGCGGCGCCACTACTTCGGCTTCGACTACCGGAGCGACCTGGTCGTCTCACCGCTGATCGACGACCCGGGCGCGATGGCGGCCTTCGCCGCCGAGCACATGCGGCAGACCGACGGCAGTCACGACGAGGCCTACTGGGCGGGCCTCGTCGCCGACGCGGTCGGGACGTCGGGGCTGGTGTCGCAGGACGCCGAGCGGGAGTTCACCACGGCGGACCTGCGCGCCGACCTGCCCGGACCCGGGAGCCACCTGCTCTACCTGCTGGACGCGGCCGGTGAGTGGGACGACGCGTGCCCCCTGCCGCCGGAGGCCCGGCAGGCCTGTGCGCGACTGGGGTTCGACGAGGACGACCTCGCGGAGTGCGTCGACGAATGCCTGCGGGCCCTCGGGGAGGGCGGGGCACCGGGGGAGGGCGGCCGGTCGGACGAGTGGACGGTCGTCCGCTGCTACGTCGCGTCCGCGGTGACGCACCTGCCCGGCAACTGGGCGCTGCTCTTCGCCCCGCTCGCGGAGGCCGTCGCCGTGCGGGAATGAGCCGTTGGCCGCTCCGGGAGGGAGCGGCCGACGGCGGGTCGGGAGCGGCCACCGGGCGGGGGCCTGCCCGGAGGGGCGGACCGCCGGGCGGGGTGGCCTACCGGGCGGGGCGGCTCGCGGCGAGCAGGTCGGACAGGAGGGGGAGCAGGTCCTCGGGGTCTGCGGCGGCGAGTTCGTCGAAGGCGCCGCCCGAGCGGGCCAGGATGACCCCGACGAACGCGGCCGCCGCCAGTTCGGCCCGCAGCTGCGGCCGGTCGACCTGTTCGGCGGTGAAGCGGTCGTGCAGGGGCTGGACCAGCCGCTTGCGGAGGTAGGCGCGGGCTTCCTGCTGCACCTCGGTGTTGTCGCCGGGCAGCACAGCGGCCTGGAAGGTCGGGCCGGGGCCGCGCTGGGAGAAGCGCTCCAGCAGGTGGCGCAGCCGGTCCTCCACCAGGAGGTCGGCCGGTGCCGCGCCGCCCAGCTCGACCCGTACGGTGGCCAGGTAGAGCTGTGTCTTGCCGCCGAAGTACCGGGCGATCAGGGCCGGGTCGACACCGGCCCGTTCGCCGATCTCGCGGGTGGTGGTGCGCTCGAACCCGCGCTCGGCGAAGAGTTCCAGCGCCGCCTGGACGAGGAGCTCCCGGCTGCGGGCGGCGTCCCGGCGCCGGGGTGCGGAGGCCGCCGGTGCCGTGGCTTCCGCTGCTGCGCTCTCCGGCACGCCGCCGTCCGTGACGGGGACGGACCGGTCGGTGTCAGGGACGGACCGGTCGGCCGAAGGGGTTTCGTCGGTCACCGCTCGGCTCCGGCCCGCCGCGCGGGCACGTCGCTCTCGCCGGCCACGCCGTCGGCGATGCTCTCCTCCACGATCAGCTCCTCGTCCACGACCGGTTCCCCGTCCGGGACCAGTTCGTCATCCACGCGCGCGCCCCGGCGGGCGGCGGTCGCGGCACCGAGCCGCGGCAGGACGATCGTAGCCAGGCCGATCACCACCCACACCGCGCAACCGATCAGGGCCGCGTCCCGGTAGCCGCTGTCGCCGGGCAGCTGCCGGCCCGGCTCGGTGTGGGCCTGGAGCACGGCGCCGCACAGCGCGCTGCCGGTGGAGTAGCCGATGTAGCGCAGCACCTGGTTGAAGCTGACCGAACTGCCGACCTCGTGGGCGGGCACCGCGTTGACGATCAGCCCCGGCATCACGGCGAAGGTGCAGCCGACGCCCAGTCCGGCGATGCCCATCACCACCAGGAGCTGCCAGAGGTGGTCGCGGGCGAACAGGAAGAACAGCATCGAGACGAGCGAGACCGCGCAGCCCAGCGGGAGCACCAGGGCGGAGGAGGTGCGCCGGGCGAGGCCGGGGACCACCTTGCCGGACAGCAGGCTGACCGCCGAGAACGGCACCAGGACGAGGCCGGCGACCACCACCGAGGCGCCGAGGCCGTAGCCGGTGGCGGTCGGGGTCTGCACGTAGCGGATCACCAGTGACATCAGCAGGTACATCCCGACGCCCGCGACCAGGCCGGCCACGTCCGCGGTCAGGACGACGGGGTTGCGCAGCGCGCGCAGGTCGACCAGCGGGTGGGCGGTGCGCAGCTCGTGCCACACCCAGCCGACCAGCAGCAGGACGGAGGCGACCGCCACCGTCCACAGCCGGGCGCTGCCCCAGCCCCAGGTCTCGCCCTCGCTGAGCACGAGCAGGAGGCCGACCAGGGCCAGGCCGAGCAGCACCGCGCCGAGCGCGTCCAGCGGGTGCCGCTCGCGCTCCGCCGTCGAGGGCAGGACCAGGGCGGCCAGCAGCAGGGCCAGGGCGCTGATCACGGCGCCGAACCAGAAGCCCGCGTGGATGCCGAAGGCCTCGGCGATCAGGCCGGTGATCGGGTAGCCGAGGCCGACGCCGGCGACGGTGGTGACGGAGAGCAGCGCGACCGTCGAGCGGGAGGCCGCGGCGGGCAGGCTGTCCCGTGCGGTGGCGATGGCCAGCGGCGTCAGTCCGAGCCCGAGGCCCTGCAGCGCGCGCCCCGTGACCAGCCAGCCGAAGCCGAGCGGCAGCGCGGCCAGCACGCTGCCGATGACGACGGCGGCGGCGGTCGCGAGCGTGACCGTACGGCGGTGCGGCCCGTCTCCCAGACGGCCCAGGACCGGGGTGGCCACCGCCCCGACCAGCATCGTGATGGTCAGCGACCACTGGGCCTCGGAGAGCGAGACGTGGTCGACGGCCGCGATGGTGGGGATCATCGGTGCGCCGAGACTGCTGATCACCGCCACCACGGCGCTGAGGAACACCAGGACGGGCACCAGGGCCCGCTCACGTCGTATCGGCAGGCCCGTCGGGGTTGGCACGGACGCATCCTCCTTCGTCGGTTCGTCGGTGGCCCGGAGTCCCACCGCTGATGTCATCGCATGATGTCACCAGACGATGTCATCACATGATGACATGATGCGGTGGCGGCGTCGAGGCAGTACCCAGGGCGGCCGGGAGACGGGCCGGAGGGAGCAGGGGCGGGGCGGGGCGGCGCGGCGCGGGACACCCACCTCTCGTCGGCCACCGCTGCGCGCCGGCGGCATGAGCCGTTGTCAGAGGCGCTTGGCAGGATGCTCCCCATGCTCGCCACGCTCGCCACTCGTCCTGACCCACGGCCCACCGCCCGGCCCGTCCCGTCCGATCCGCCCGACGTCCGGGGGGACTTCGAGGTGCACCTGACGGTGGGGCCCGGTGCCGCGGACGCGCTGGCCGCGTGGGCCGACGACCACGGCGTGAAGTTCACCCACATCCTGCTGGACCGCGGTGCGTCGCCCTCGCAGCCGATGCTCACCCTGCGCGCCGGCGGCACGCTGGAGGAGGTCGCCGCGGAGACCGCCCGCGTCACGGGCCGGCTGGACCGGGCCGGGTTCACCGTCCTGCGGGCGAAGATCGAGGCCACGCCGTGGTCGGAGGGCGTCCCGGCCTCGGACGAGGACGCCGTGCGGCACGGGGCCGGACGGTACTTCGAACACCACGTCAAGCTGCTGCTTCCGGGCCCGACCCGGGAAGGCGGGGACGCCGGACGGCGAGCCCGCCTCGCCGAACTGGTGGACCGGCACGCCGCGCACCTGTCGCGCAATCCGCGCCGGGTGCGCGAGGACGGCCGGTGCGAGTGGTTCGTGACGCAGCGGTGCCGCCTCGTCGGCCTGGACACCGCGGGCCGCCGGCTGGCGGCACTGCTGGGGGACCTCGCGGACGACGGCCGCGACGTGGTGTCGGTGGAGCGCGAGTTCGTCGTCGTGGACAGCGACGAGGCCCTGGACGCGGGGTGGATAGCCGAGCCCGGGCATGGTGCCGGGCCGTACGGAGAGGGAGAGCCGAGATGACCGGGGACCAGTCCCAGCCGCAATCGCAGCCGCAGTCACCCGTGGGGTGGGAGGACCTGGAGTACGGCCCGTGGCAGGGCGTCGTGCTGCCCAGGCGGCCGCCGTCCGAGGACGTCCGCGAGGACCGGGACCTGCCCAGGAGCATCCGTCCGATCGACGACGAGGCGGTGAGCCAGCAGCCGGTCTTCGACCCCGCCCTCGCCGGGTACAGCATGGCCCTCCGGCCCAGCGAACCGGCCTTCGCCGACCCGGAACTCGCCGAGCCCTGGCTCGCCGCGCGGCGCGAGGCGCTGAACACCGTTCTGTCCGCCGTGGCCGAATCGCCGTGGGCGGACCACCTGGTGCTGCGCGGAAGCATCCTGCTGCGGGCCTGGTACGGGGAGCAGGCACGGGAGCCGGGTGACCTGGACTTCGTGGTCCGCCCGGTGGAGTGGGAACTGGAGGACGAGCGCACCGACCGCATGCTCGAAGAGCTCGCCGCCGGCGCCGAACGCCTCTCGGGCACGGTGCGGCTGCACGCGGACCAGGCGGTCAGCGACGAGATCTGGACGTACAGCAGGATTCCCGGGCGCAGGCTCGTCCTGCCGTGGTCGGCGCCGGGCGTCCCGGGCGGGACGGTCCAGCTGGACTTCGTCTTCACCGAGCACCTGCCCGTCGAACCGCAGGCCTACCGCCTCCCCGGCGTCACCGGCCCGCTGCTCGCCGCCACGCCACAGCTCTCCCTCGCCTGGAAGATCCTCTGGCTGGTGTCGGACAACCACCCCCAGGGGAAGGACCTCTACGACGCGATCCTGCTCTCGCGCACCGCCGAGGCGCCCTACGACCTGCTGCGCCAGGTCTTCACCGGATCCGACGAGAACTGGTCGCGCTGGCCGCTCCTTCCGCAGCAGATCAGCGGACTCTACGTCGACTGGGACGAGTTCGCCAAGGACTACCCGCAGTTCGCCGGGCCCGTCGAGGAGTACCCGGCGGAGCTGCTCGCCGCGCTCCGCCCGACCTTCGCCGACCGTGGAGAGTACGCACTGCGCGCCCGGTGGCTTGCCCCGTTGACCGAGGAGCTGCGGGACGTGCTGGCGAGTGAGGGCATGGACGCGGTCCAGCAGCGGCTGGACCGGCACCACCTGCCCGCGGAGAACACCCTGGTGGTCACCTGCGAGCTGCTGGACGGCGACGTTCGGGGCGCCTTCCGCACCGTCGCCGACCGGTCGGACCGGGCGAACCGCAGACTGGTGGAGGCCGCCGACCGCTTCGTCGTGGAGCTCACGGGTGACCGCGCGGCGGACGGCAACGCCGACGGCTGACGGTCACGGGGCACTGATCCGTACCGCTCCCGTGGCCGGTGATGCCGGCCACGGGAGCGGTACGGGGGCCCGACGGGAGACGGTGCAGCCCGGCTGTCGCAGCCCTGCCGCCCGCAGCCCTGCGACCACCAGCCGTCGACGGTCAGAGCGCGTAGGGCCAGACGCTGGTGGTGTCCCGTGCGACACGGACCTCGACCCACGACCCGTCGACACCGTCAGGCAGCGGCGGGCGGCCGCCGCCGGCCTCGGCGAGCTCGAACATGATCAGTGCACCCCCCACGTCCAGGACGGCCACGCCGTCCTCGTCGAGGCTCAGGACCCCGCGCAGCACCGTGTGATCGCCGTCCTCGCGCACCTCGGGCGTGGCCGACAGGCTCGGCCGGGCGTTCCCGGCCCAGACGACGTCCTCGTCCACGGTCCACTCGACACGGTGCTCCCGGCCCACCGCCTCAGCGGCTCCCCGCCAGATCACCACCGCGCTGCCGACGGCCGAGCGTACCCGAACGAACATCGGCTCCGCCGGGGCCGACGGCACTGCTTCCACCATGACCAACACCCCGCCATCATCCACGATCCACCCGGCGGCGGCGCCACACGGCTGCACCGGACGGCGGGAGAACCCGCTCGCGGCCGTGGCCGCCGCCGGGTTCCGTTCCCCGGTCAGTCCTCCTCGTCCAGTTCGGACAGTGCGTCGGCGACGAGGCGGGTGGCGAAGCCGTGGTCGTTGTTGCCGGCGACCCGGTTGATGTGTTCGGCGAGCAGCACGGCCAGGGCCTCCAGGGGGTTCATCTCGTCCCCGGTCCAGGGCCCGTACTGCGCCCGCCACAGGGAGGGGCTCAGGCCGGTGCCGGCGGCGATGAGCAGACCGGCCATGATGGGGACGACCTCGGGGCGGAAGGTCCTGGGCATCATGCGCATCGTGGCCACCAGGCTGGGCACCACGTACTCCACGACGTCCTGCTCCTGGCGTTCCAGCGTTCCCCGCAGCCAGTTCATGAACACGTAGATGAGGGTGCACGTGCCGTCGACCAGCTCGTCGAGGCCCGTGGCGCCGAGGGAGGCGGCGAACTGCTTGATCATCCGCTCCTGTTCGGAGTCCGTCCCCGTCTTGCCGTCGTAGACGGCCTTGAGCCGGGAGTCGACGACCATGAGCGCGGCGCTCACGTCGCCGACGGGAGCGAACTGGGGGTCGCAGGGCGATGACACGGGACTCCTCCGCTGGCGGCTACGAAACGTGACACTGCACGTTCGCAGCGTAGTCCGTCCACCGCCCCGGGTCAGGCGAATCCTGAGGAAGGGTCGTGCGACGGCCGCCCGGGGACTGTCGGTGGGGGGCGTTAGGGTCCGGTCCATGGACGCAGACGAAGCCCGCTGGTACCGGATCGCCGATCTCCTGCCGGAGCCCGCGCGCCAGGAGGTCAAGGACTGCTGGCTGATCGGGGAGCAGGAGTGCGGGCTCGACCTGCTCGTCGGGGGGCTGCTCGCCCGGCAGGTCCCGATCGGCGGGGCGGACCGGGCGCAGATAGCCGTGCTCGCCGAGCAGTGGGGCGGGCGCGGGCACCTGACGCCCGGCATCCTGCGCTGCCCGGACGACGGCGTGCCCGCCCCGGTGCGGCTCCTCGACGCGGAGGGCCACGGCGGCGCCGCGGGCGACGGTCAGGGTGCAGGCGGCGGGAACGACGGTGGCGGTGACGGTACGGCCGGTGACGGTGCGGCCGGCGGTGACGGGGTCGACGTGGTGACGGGCTGGCGCGAGCCGGAACTCGCCGACCTGCTCCTGGTGCCGTGGATCGAGTGCACCCGCTGCGGCCGGGTCCTGCTGCGCGCCCACAGCTGGGAGCCCTGGGACGACCTCTCCTACCTCGCCGAGTACTACGTCATCAGTACCTCGGACTACGACACCGCGCTGCGGATCCTCCCCTTCGGCGCCGTCGGCGAGGCCTTCGCCGAACTCCTGCACGGCTGCCCGGAGTACTAGGCAGCCGCGTGCGTGGTGACGCCACCGATGAGCCGACAAATCCGAAACAGGACAGTCGGGACGTCAGTCGGTTCGAAGGGTCGGACCCCACAGGCGGCGTCACCATGAACGTCATCACTGTCAGTCGATGCCTTCGACGATGCGGAAGTCGCGCTCGAAGCCGTCGGGGAGGGCCACCAGGGCCTTCTGGTACGCCTCGCTCTCGTGTGTCGCGACGGCCTGTTCGAAGCTGTCGAACTCGATCAGAACGACGCGTGAGGTGATTCCGGCTTCGTGGGCGACGACTCGGCCGTCGCGGGACAGGACGCGCCCGCCGCCGGCCCGGACGGCCGGACCGGCGAGTTCGTTGTAGGCAGTCAGGCTCTCGGGGTCGGAAATGACGGGGTAGACGCTGGCCCAGTAGCCCTTGGCCATGGAAACCTCCTGTGCTCGGTCGGACGGGTCCGACTGCGAATGGACACTCGGATCGATCGATCCCGACGAGGGCTCAGGAGATCGAGGTCCTCAAGGTCTCCGTCGAGGTCGTGCCTCGATCCTTGCCGTTCCAGCCCGGCCCCGACCATGGCGGAAAGGTCAGCCTCCGATACATTCACGCCATGCCCGTCGACCACGCCGCCCCCGGTACTCCCGGCGCCCGCGACCCAGCCGGTCGCACCGTCGAACCGGATCGCGCGCTGCGCCCGGGACCGCGGCCCGGGGCCCACAAGGTGGTCGTCCTCGTACTCGACGGGATCTACCCCTTCGAACTCGGCATACCTCAACACGTCCTGGGCTCCGTCGGTGACCGCTACGAGGTGGTGACCGCGAGCGTGGACGGGAAGCCCGTGCGCACCGTCTCGGACCTGACCGTCACCCCCGGGCACGGCCCCGAGGTGCTGGCCGAGGCGGACACCGTGATCATCCCCGGGTACGCGATCAGCCGGGGATCGGCCGCCGCCACGGACCCGAAGGCCCTGGACGCGCTGTCCGGCGTCCGGCCCGGCACCCGTCTGGTGTCGATCTGCAGCGGTGCCTTCCTCTTGGCCGCCACCGGTCTCCTCGACGGGCGTCGGGCCACCACCCACTGGGCGCTCAGCGACCGCTTCCGGGAACTGTTCCCCCGGGTCGAGCTCGACACCGACGTTCTCTTCGTCGACCACGGCGACGTGTTGACCTCGGCGGGGGCGGCCAGCGGCTTCGACGTCTGCCTGCACCTGCTGCGCCAGGACCACGGCACCGAGGTCGCCAACCAGGCCGCCCGCTTCTGCGTCATGCCGCCGTACCGGGACGGCGGGCAGGCGCAGTACATCGAGCGGCCACTGCCGCCGACGGGCGCAACCGGCACCGGGCCGACCCGCGACTGGGCCCTGCAGCGGCTCGAACTACCGCTGTCGCTGGACGAGTTGGCCGCGCACGCGGCGATGAGTACCCGTACCTTCGCCCGGCGCTTCAAGGAGGAGACCGGTCTGAGCCCCGGCCGCTGGCTGATCTCGCAGCGGCTGCGGCGGGCCCGGCACCTGCTGGAGTCCAGCGATCTGCCGGTGGAACGCGTCGCCCACGAGGTCGGGTTCGCCACCGCCACCTCGCTGCGACGGCACCTCGCGGCGGAGGCCGGAGTCGCCCCGTCGGCGTACCGTCGCACCTTCCGTGCCCCGGATCCGGCCGCCGGCGGCGCGGGCTCCGTTCCCGCCTGAAGCAGCCGGGAGGGGTCGAGCGACCGAAGCGACCCGGGCGCGCAGTTGTGGCGGCGACGCCCGGCTGCGCCCGTCGGCGACATCGATCGGCGCACGTCAGGAATTCCTCGGCGAAACCCGCACAGCCGTCCGGACTGCATTCTCCGTCATGTTCACGGCACAAATGGCCGCGGTTTCCGGATGCGCCCCCGAATGCGCCCCTCGGCACGCCGTGAATGCACCTCCCGCGCCAGTCGGGTGATACTGACTCGATTCTTCCCGCCTGCTACGTTGATTTCCGCCGCGGACGCACCTCCGTCGAATTGGGGGAAATCATGGTCGACTATCACGAGTACACCGTGGAGATCTACGACGCCAACGGGGCACTGGAGCACACGCTCCACATCCACGACGACCACCACCGGGCCCACGGGTTCAACACGCAGGGGACGCTGAAGAACGTGCAGATGCTCGTTTCGATCGCCGCCAATGCGCTCAAGATCGCTCCGGCGAGCATCAAGGGATTCCGGTACGCGGGCAAAGTGATCAAGAGGAATTAGCCGGCGCAATCCTTCGGAGCGGTCCGCCGGGACACCCGACGGACCGCTTCCGTTTCCCGCCGCCCGGTCGTCACTGCCGGAAAGGGCTCGGCTCCCAGGCCTTCCCGCCGATCGGATAGCTGTACAGCGGCCGGCCCTTGACCGCGCTGGTGCGGAACGGCGTGCCGTCGCCGAGGCCGATGGGCAGCGTGCCCTTCCGGTTGCCGCTGGACCACTCCAGTTCCAGGTACCAGCTGACGTCGTGGGCGACGGTCTCGGCATTGACCTGGATGACCTCCGGGTCGGCCTCGCTCACCTTGACCGGCAGGCCGGTGCTGCCCTCGCTGACGACCGGACGGGGGCGGGCAGCGTCGAAGTCGATGTCGTAGGACTTCTTGTCGACCCCGCCGCCGCAGCCCTCGCCCATGGAGTAGGCGTTCCAGGCCAGCGGGGCCGCGATCCGGGCGACGCGGACGTTCAGGGCGGTCAGTACCACGGTGTCGCTGCCGGTGCCCTGCACGGCGAGCTCGATCGACTGGTAGTGGCCGGGGACCGCGCCGACCCTGGCGGCCCAGGCGGAGACGTCCGCCACCGCGGGCGGCCTGGGGACTTCCGACGGCGGGCGGTTGACCACGTACTGGTCGCATGCGCTGACCCAGCCGGACGGGCGGACCGTGACGGTGATCGGCGCGCTCGCTCCCTGGTCGGCGGCGGCGGTCGACCCCGACGGGGTCGCGCCCGCGGTGACCGGCGCGGCCGTGGCGCCGGGAATCGGGAGCGGGGCCGGGGATCCGGTGGACGGCCCGGCGTCCGCCGCAGGGGCGGGAGCGGACGCGGGGCGACCGCCCCGGTGGGGCCCGAGGCCGGTGGCGACGGCCCCGATGGTGGCGAGCACCGCGGCAGCCGTCACCGCGGCGAGCACACCCCGGCGCACGCGCCGGCGTGGCGGTACGGCGGGGGTGCGTGCCGGGTCGGCCGTCCCGTCCTCCGCGACGCTTCCCGCGGCCGGTGGCGGTTCCGGTACGGCCTGCGGTTCGGCCTCCGCCTCCGGCTCCGCTTCCGGTGCCGCGGGGGCCACCGCTGCCACGGGCCCGGGGGTCGCAGGACCGGGTGCGGGCGCCTGCCGGTTCCCGCGCGTCGCGTGGGCGATGACCCACAGCCGGTAGAGCTCGGTGCGCTCCTCCGGTGTCGCCCGGCACAGTCGCGCGAGGCGCTCCAGCGGGTCGTACTCCACCGGCATCACGTCGCCGTTGCAGTAGCGGTGCAGGGCCGACGTGCTCACGTGCAGCCGTTTCGCCAGCGCGCCGTAACTGAGCCCCGACCGGCTCTTCAGCTCCTGGAGCAGCCGCCCGACCTCGTCCGCCGCCGTCAAATCCCCGGTCCCCTCTGGCACTGGTCCTCCACCCGCTCGTGCACTCCTCGGTGATCGCGCCCCCGGCTCCGGCCGTCGCCGACCGCCGGGCCACCGGGGCGCCGGCTGACGTGGGCTCCGGCAGACAAGCACGCTGCAGACCGCCCCGCGGTTCCCCCGGGGAGGCCGGCGGCACCGGCCGCGCCCTCCCGGCGTCCCGCGGGATCGTCCCGCGAGCGCGTCCCAGGAAGGTTACATCTTCGCAGGTCACAGGGGGTGGAAGCGTCCCAGCGTCCCTGATCGGCGGCCCGCCGTTGCGGCGGGGACGAACCGGCGCACAAGCTTCCGGCGAACACCGAGAGGGAGCGACTGTGAGCACTGTTCGGGCGGCCCGGGCCGCGATACGCACCAACGACCGTTTCCACCGCGGCGCGGTGGCACTGGCCATGGGCGGGGTCCTGCTGATGTCCGCTGCCTGCGGCGACGGCCAGGGCGGGGGCGACGGCGCTCACGCCGCCGCCTCCGGCACCCCCGGCGGGGCGGCCGCCGCGGCGACGCCCAAGACGTCGACCGCGGTGCTGGACGTCGAGCCGAAGGACGGGGCCCAGGGAGTCGCACCGACCGCCCTCCGGGTGTCCGTCTCCCAAGGCAAGCTCACCACCGTCGACGTGACCGACAAGGACGGCAAGCCCGTCCCGGGCTCGATCACCCCGGACGGCACCGACTGGAAGCCCGCCGCGGCGCTCGCCCCCGGCACGGCGTACACGGTGAACGCCCAGGCGAAGGACGCCGACGGTCTGCTGTCCGCGGCCACCAGCGCCTTCACCACCGTCCCGCCCGGCAAGCAGGTGTCCACCAACGACAACATCGCCGACGGCCAGACCTACGGCGTGGGCATGATCGTCAAGGTGGACTTCAGCACGAAGGTCGTGAACAAGGACGCCGTCGCCAAGGCCATCACCTTCGAGACGGACAACGGCACCGAGGTGAAGGGCCACTGGTTCGGCGACGACCGGCTCGACTTCCGTCCGGCGGACTACTGGAAGCCGGGGACCAAGGTCACCATCCACTACCGGTTGAAGAACGTCGAGGTCGCCCCCGGCGTGTGGGGTGACGTCGACAAGGACGAGCCGTTCACCATCGGCCGCTCCCAGATCTCCACCGCGGACGCCGCCACGCACCAGATGACGATCGTGCGGGACGGCAAGTCCACCACGGTGCCCGCCACCCTCGGCGACGACAAGCACGCGTCGTGGGGCGGCACCATGGTGATCATGTCCAAGGAGAAGGTCACCCACATGAACTCCCAGACGGTGGGCCTCGGCAACGAGTACGACATCCCCGCCGTCCCGCACGCGATGCGGCTGACGAGGAGCGGCACCTACCTCCACGGCAACTACTGGTACAAGGGCGACCCGTTCGGCAAGGCCAACACCAGCCACGGCTGCGTCGCGCTCAAGGACGTGGAGGGCGGCAGCGACACCTCCCCCGCGGGGTCGTTCTTCAACAGCTCGATGATCGGCGACGTCGTCACGGTCGTGAACACCAAGGAGAAGACCGTCTCGCCCGACAACGGCCTCGGCGGCTGGAACCTCACCTGGGCCAACTGGTAGCACCCGCGGCCCGCGGAGGAACCCGCCGCCGGACGGCCTACGCCGCCGTGGGCGCACTGCTCGGGCCCGGTCCGTTCCGGTCGCCGAGCAGTCTGCCGACCAGGAGTTCGGGGTAGCCGTGGTCCGGCGGGTCGATGCCGAAGATCGCCCGGACGTAGAACGGCGCGATGAGCTGGTCGAGGATCTGTTCCAGGGGCGGTGGGTCCTCGCCGCGGGCGGTCGCCCGCTCGCGGATCTGCTCGATGGAGCGCATCCGGCGCCGGAAGTGCTGCGCGCGCTCGTCCTGGGCCTGGGTGCTGTTCGGCATGGACAGCACGACGGCGCGTACGAGGGCGCGTCCCTGGGGTGTGCGGATGCTCGCGACGCTGGCCTGGGCCCAGGCGAGGAGGTCGCCGCGCAGGCTGCCGGTGTCGTTCAGGGGTGAGTCGCGTTCGAGCCGGGTGGTCACCATGTCGGCCAGGAGGGCGTCGAGGCTGCCCCAGCGCCGGTAGACGCTGGTGTGGTTGACGCCGGCGCGTTGTGCGATCGCGGGGATGTTGAGGTCCTCGCCGTCCGGGTCGGAGAGCAGGTCGATGACCGCCTGGTGGACGGCTTCGCGGACCTGCTCGGGGCTCCTGCGCACTCGTGCGGGCGCTTGCTTGTCGGTCATGCCCCCATCGTAAGCACAGATATTTGCTTCTGGGGATCCGGGGGGCTACAGTCCTCTTTGTTGCAAGCAGAGGGCACCACCCTGCCCGGCTACCGCTACCGCGCCGACGACTCCGGCCTGAGAAACAGGCGGTGACCGACGGCGGCACCGGGCCCGGTGCCGCCGTCGGCCGGGGACCCTGCCGAACGCCCCCGGCGACAGCGATGGCGGCGGCGGTGCCGGAACAGCACCGACGACGGGTCGGACGCCGGGTCAGGCCAGGGGTCAGGCGCCGGTCAGGGCCGTCGGCGCGTCGTCCGTCTCCCGGAGGGACGCCGACAGGGCGCGGGCCTCGTGTTCGGTCATCCGGGGGGTGTCGTACGGCAGGGCGTTGACCCACCGCTGGGTCAGCCGGGCGATCCGCTCGCCGTAGCGCTCGGCGGTGATGAGGTCGCCACGCGAGCCGGCCCGCTCCGGCCCCTGGTCGGCGTGGCTCTGGCTCATCAGGCCGAGCCACGAGCCCAGCCGGTTCACGTCGTCGCGCGAGCCGCCGCTCCAGTTGTTGCCGGGCATGTCGCCGACGCCGATCCACTGCATGCCCAACTGTGCGGCGAACACCGCCAGTTGCTCCAGGACGGCCAGCTTGTCACCGCTCTGCGAGGCGGACATCGTGAAGCCGCCGGCCAGCTTGTCCTTCCATGCCTGCGTGACGAACGGCGTGAACGCCGCCTCCATGAACGCCTTGAACACCGCCGACACGCTGCCCATCAGCGTCGGACAGCCGAAGACGATCGCGTCGGAGCGCTCCAGCAGCTCCATCACCCCGGCGTCGTGCCAACGGCCCGCGACGACGTCCTCGGGCCGCACCTCGACCAGGTGCACGTCGGCGCCGGGCACCCGCCGCGCCCCGCCGGCGAGGTGCTCGGCCAGGACCCGGGTGTGCCCGTGCACCGAGTGGTAGACCACCGTCACGGTGACCGTCGGCGCATCCTGCTCGCGGTCAACGTCCTTGACTGCCATGACTCTTCACTACTTCCGATCGTGGGAAAGTCCTGCTCGCAGGCCTGCTCGTCGGCCTGCCCACCCATCACAGCCCGTGCGCGCCGCGCCATCAACGCCGAACTCCGGCATGCAGCGATCGGCGACACCGATCGATCGCGCTAGCCTGCTCCCGTGGACAGGATCGAACTGGAAGCATTCGTCGCCGTCGCCGAGGAACTCCACTTCGGCCGCGCCGCCGCGCGCCTGCACCGAGGCCAGCCCACCGTCAGCGACGCCGTCCGACGGCTGGAGAGCAGCCTGGGCGGACGGCTGTTCCACCGCACCAGCCGCCGGGTCTCACTCACCGGCCTCGGCGAAGCGCTCCTGCCCGACGCCCGCGCCACCCTCGCCCAGCTGCGCCGCTTCCAGCAGCGCGGACGCGCCCTGGCCGCCGGCGACCGGGCCCGCACCACCCTCGTCGTCGCCCATGCCGAGTACACCGGTCACCAGCTGCTGTTGCGCTGCCTGCCGCAACTGCGCGACCGCTTCCCCGATGTGACGATCGTGCCGGAGTCGATGCCGACCACCGCCCAGCTCACCGCCTTGCGGGCGGAGACGATCGGGCTCGGCATCGGCTGGGCGACCGGTGGCGTCACCGGCGTCCGCGCGAGGGTGCTGTCCACCGAGCGGTTCGTGGCGCTCGTGCCCGCGGACCACCCCCTCGCCGGGCGCACCGGGCTGAGCACGTCCGACCTGTCCACCACCGACCTGCTCACCTGGCCCCACCAGATCAACAGCGGCCTCTGCGACCGCCTGCTGTCCGCCTTCCGGATCGGCGGTGCCGATCTGCGCATCATCAGGACCGCCGACAGCGTGCACGCGATCGCCGCGCACGTCGCCGCGGGAGCGGGCATCGGCATCACCGTCGAGTCCGCGCTCGACCACCGGCCACCCGGCCTGCGGGTCATCCCCCTCGCCGGCCCGTCGACCACCGTCGACCAGGTCGTCCTCACCCCCGCCGAGCCGTTGGACACCGCCACGGCCCTGCGCGACCTGCTGCTGCGGGCCTCGACGGAGGTCCCGTCCGCCGGCGCAGGTGGGCCGGCCGGGCCGCCCACGGCGGGAGGTCCGCCGACGGCGGGCGGGGGTGACTGGTAGGACCCCGCCCGCTGTCGGTGCGCGGTCAGAGTGACGGGAGGGGGTCCGGTGGCGATCCGCCGCAGGGAGGCGGCCACCGCTGCGTTCCCTGCCCGCCCGTCCCTCAGCCGGTGTGCGCCGCCTCCGCGGGTGGGCGGGGCGTGCCGTGGAACACCTGCCGCACGTGCCACTGCCGGTGCCGGGCCGCGACCGGCGGGTTCCCGGGCTGCGGCCCGATGACGGGGCGTCCGGACAGCGCGAGCACGTACCGGCGGCTGGCCTCGCTGCGGCCGACGAAGCGCTGGGACACCAGGATGCGGTGGTCCTCCCCCAGGCCGAGGACGCCCTTGTCGAAGAGCTTGTGGTGCAGCGAGCACAGGCACAGGCCGTTGTCGACCTCGTCCGGCCCGTCGTGCGACCACCAGCGGACGTGCGCCGCCTCCAGCCCGACCGTGCTCGCGCCGAGGGCCCCGTCGTAGCCGCAGAACGCGCAGCGGAACTCGTAGGCGGTGAGCACGAGTTCACGCATACGACGGTCCCGCTGCCGCCGGGCCGCGGGGTCGGCTGCACCGGGGTCGGCTGCGCCCACGAAGCCGGTTCCGGCCCGCTCCAGGTCGAGGCCGACGGCTTCGCAGAGGTCGGCGTGCAGGGACGCCGGGAAGTGGGCGTCCAGCACCACCCTGGCCATCCGGCCCAGCAGGGACGGCTCCTCGGCGAGTGCGGCCCGCAGCCCCGGCGCCAGCCTGCCGGTGGCGCCGCTCGCGCGGAGGACGCCGACGCCGCTCCCGGGGCTTCCGGGGCCCCGGTCGGTCCGGACCTCCCAGACGCCGTCACTGACGAGGTGGTGGAACGGGTAGGCGGGCGTCGTCGGGTGCGACGGCCCGTACTCGGCGAGCAGCTGCTTCAGCTCACCCTCGACCGCGCTGAAGCGCAGCTCGCCGTCGGCGTCCTGCTGGTGGCTGCCGAGGGCGTAGAGCAGCAGCAGCGGCTTGTGCGGAGCGCGGACGCCGTTGTTCGTCCAGCGCCGCAGCCTCGCCGCGCGGTCGAGCCAGTCGGTGCTCACCGGACCGTCACCGTGTAGGTGTCGCGCACGACCCGCTTCCGGTCCTCGTCGCCGAGGGCCGGGCGGTGGCAGAGTCCGCGGAAGCAGTCGAGGAGCGTGACGGCGGTGGTCCCGCGGCCCTTGGCCTCGAAGGTGTAGTAGCGGGTGCCGCCGACGCCGTCCGCGGTCCTCGCCTCCTCGGGGAGGTCGACGCGCTCGTCGACCTCGACCGCCACGGCGGCGTCCGGCCGAGGGGCCTCGATGCTCCAGGAGTCGCCGGCCGAGGCGTTGTCCCGGACGGCGATCGAGAACCGCTGGCCGACGGCGAGGCTCACCGCGCGTTCGTCCGCGCGCAGCACCCGGCCGCGGTCGGGCCCGTCCGACCCGCAGGCCGTCAGGGCCGCCGCCAGGACGACCGACAGCGCCACCGCCCGCAGCGGGGTCCGCCCCCGCCCCCGGGCCCGCCCCTCGGCCGCGCTGCCTGTCCGGGCCGCGTGGCCGGAACCGTCCGCCATGATCCCCCCGTACCCCGTGTGCTGCCCGTGCGCCGTCCGCGCGGCGGCGTCGGGGCACTCTACGGACCGGTTCGAGGCCGGATCAATCCGTCCGGCCTCCGGTACGGCTTCCCGTCCGGCCTCCGGTACGGCAGGGACGCTCGTTCAGCGGGACGGGAACGACGACATTCCGTGCTCCCACGCGTCGGCGGCCTGCAGCAACTCTTCTTTTCTGCAGGCTACTTCGACGGCGTACTGGTAGATGTCCGGAGCGTCGTCGGCGTCCCACCGCTGCCACGGCGGTGCCGCCTCCAGGGACAGGTGGACGCGCACCAGCGACCGCCCGTCGGGGCTTCCGGCCAGGCTGAACGCCAGGTGCGGCTCCAGGAACGACAGGCTCGGCGACAGGTCGCCCTCCTCGTCGGGCTCCGCCACGGCCACCCTGCCCGCGGCGACCGCGCGCAGCCAGGACGACAGTTCGCGGCCTTCGGAGGTCAGCAGGGCGGGATCCTGGAACGACCATCCGCCGGCGGGGGTCCTCACCCTGCCCTCGACGACGAGCCAGTTGTCGTCGTACGGGTCGCCGCTCTTCGCGGGGAACTGGTAGCGCAGCGGGCGCAGTTCGACGCTGGTTCCATGACGTGCCAGGAGCATCGTCACAGCATGCCACGAGCCGGTAGATTGCCCCCAGCCACCCGGCGGCCACCCGCAACCTCGGGAGAGCCGGGCACCCGGACACCCCGACAAGGAGACAACGACGTTGGGCACGAAGGCGGTTGCGATCCTCTCCCTCGGCGGCACCATCGCCATGACCGCCGATCCGGCCACCGGCGGCGTCGTGCCGGCCCTGTCCGCCCACGACCTCCTCGCCGCCGTCCCCGCCCTGCAGGGCCTCGACGTCGAGCTGAGGGTCCACGACTTCCGGCGCCTGCCCAGCGCCTCCCTCGGCTTCGACGACCTGGGCGCGCTCGCGGACGCCCTGGCCGAGGCCTTCCGGTCCGGCTGCGACGGCGCGGTGGTCACCCAGGGCACCGACACCATCGAGGAGACCGCCTACCTGCTGGACCTGCTGCACCCGGGCGAGCAGCCGATCGTGGTCACCGGGGCGATGCGCAACCCCACCCTGCCCGGCGCGGACGGCCCGGCGAACATCCACGCGGCCGTCATCGCCGCCGCGGCGCCCGAGCTGCGCGGCGCCGGCGCGGTGGTCGTCCTCGGCGACGAGATCCACGCCGCCCGCACCGTCCGCAAGTCCCACACCACCAGCCCCGCCGCGTTCACCTCCCCGGCGACCGGGCCCCTCGGCCGCTTCTACGAGGGGCGCGTCCACCTCCACGGCCCGCTCGCCGCGCGTACGACCTTCGCCGGCCCGACGATCCGGCCCCCGGCCCGCGTCGGCCTGTACACCGCGACGCTCGGCGACGACGGCGCCCTCCTCGCCGCGATGGCCGGGGCGTGCGACGGGCTCGTCGTCGCCGCGTTCGGAGTCGGCCACGTCCCCGAGGGCTTCGTGGCCGTCCTGGAACGGGCCGCGGCCCGGATCCCGGTCGTCCTCGCCAGCCGCATCGGCAACGGGCCGGTCCTGGAGGGGACGTACGGCTTCCCCGGCTCGGAGAAGGACCTGCTGGCCCGCGGACTGATCCGGGGCGGCCACCTCGACGCCTACAAGGCCCGCCTGCTCCTGCACGTCCTGCTCGGCCAGGGCCGGAACCGCGACGAGACCGCCGACGCCTTCGCCCTGGCCGCCCACTGACCCCGGCAGCCGGCCTGCGTCGCGTGCGCCGCCTGAGCCGCGTGCACCGCCTCCGTCGCGCGCGCCTCCGCCGCCGCTGACGCCCCGGGGAGTCAGTCGTGCTCCGCCGAGCCGGTGAGCCGGAGCTTGCGCTGGGCCCGCTGGTAGAACGTGGTGCGGCCGAGCCGTACGACGCGTGCGGCGGCGGGCACCATGGTCACCGCGACGTGGTCGCCGGGTACGACACGGCCGACCAGGAGGCCGTCGGCCTCGACGGCGAGGTCGCCGCTGTGCGGCAGGACCTCCAGGTCGAGCCGCTCGCCGCTGGAGAGGAACACCGAGCGGTTGAACGCGGCGTGCGGAGCCACGGGTGTGATCAGCAGCCCCTCCGCGTTGGGGGAGACGATCGGGCCGCCGGCGGAGAAGCTGTACGCGGTGGAGCCGGTCGGCGTGGCGGCGACGACCGCGTCGGCGGTGTAGTCGACGAAGGGCTCGCCCTGGACCCGCACGGCGACCGCCGCGGACCTGTGGCCCGGGCTGCGCAGCAGCACGACGTCATTGAGCGCCGTCTCCCGGGTGGTCCCGAAGCGGGCGTGGACGCCGGAACGGACTTCCACGGTGAACCGCTGGGCGTCGACGGCGTCCAGCGCGGCGGGCAGTTCCGGTATGTCGACCTCGGCGAGGAAGCCCAGGCGTCCGACGTTGACGCCCAGGACCGGCGCCTGGCCCCCGGTCGCGAGCCGCATGGCGCGCAGCATGGTGCCGTCCCCGCCGAGGCTGATCAGCAGGTCGGCGCTCGTGGCCAGCTCCTCGGTCCCGACCGGAATGGCCTCGCAGCCGATCCTGGCCACCTCCGCCGCCAGCCCCAGGACCTTCGTCCCACGGGCCCGGCTCCAACGGACCACGGCCTCGACGGTGGGCGCGCAGGTGCGCTCGGGGTGGAGTACCAGCCCCACCGTGCCGATGAATCCCATCCGGGGCACCTCGATGTCGGCCGGGAGCGTTGCTCCCTCCAGTCATGCACAGCCGGTCGCCACCTTCAAGGCCACCGCGGGCCCCGCGCGACCGGTCCGGCCCGTAGCCCGCTGCTCGCTGCCCGCACCCGGCACGGCCGGGACGGGGCGGTCCCGGCGCGGCAGGTGACCGGCTCAGTGGTGGGGTACGACGGCAACGGGGCCGTGGGCGTGGTGGAGCACGGAGTGGGCCACCGGGCCCAGCCGGGGCCCGGCCATCGGGTGCCTGGGGGAGCGCCGGCCGAGGACCACCAGCGAGGCGGTGCGGGACGCCTCCACGAGCATTCTGCTCGCGCTCCAGGCACACACCTCCGCCTCGGTACGGACGTCGGGGAACTCGTCCTGCCAGCGCTCCAGGGTGTCCTGCAGCCGGGCCCGTTCGGCGGCCGCCAAGGACTGCCCGATGTGCCACCGGTCCACCGGTGCCTCCGTGGCGGACGGGCCGCGGAACGTGTCCCGGCTCTCCAGCACCCGCAGGGCGGCGCCGGTGTCGGCGGCGTGCCGGAAGGCGAAGGCGAGCACCGGGTCGCACGGCCGGTCGCCCTCGACGCCCACGACGACGGGTCCGGGCGTCGCGGCCGGGCCGTCCGCCTCGGCTCCGCCGTCCGACCCGGCGCGGACCAGCACCACCGGGCAGTCCGCGCGGGCGGCGGCGCGCAAGCTGACGGAGCCGATCAGGAGGTCGGCGAAGCCGCCCTTCCCGCGCGAGCCCAGCACCAGCACCGGGGCCCGCCGGGCGGTGGCGGTCAGCGCGTACGCCGGGTTCCCGGGGACGATCTCGCAGGAGACGGCCAGGCCGGGCAGCTCGGCTGCGATGCGGTCCCGGATCGCGGCCACCGGGCCCGGCAGCGTGCTGTCGCCGCCGAGGTCGCGGTCGAGCGCGTCCACCTCGCCGCCGGCGACCAGGACCATCCGCAGCGCGCGCCCGTTCCGCAGGGCCTCGCGGGCGGCCCACTCGGCCGCCGCCGCACTCTCGGTCGAGCCGTCGATCCCCACCACCACGCCGCGTGACATCGCTGAGACCTCCCTGGTCGGCGGAGGGCCACGGCACTCGTGGGCGCGGTCCCGTCCGGCGACCAGACTCCCGCCGGACCGACGGTCGGCCACAGGGGCCGAGCAGCCCCACCCGGGTACCGAAGGTCCCGGGACCGGACGGCCGTCTGCGAGAATCAGCCGCGGCTTGGGCAGCGCGGTTGCGGCGTCATGGCTTGGGCAATGCGGTTGCGGCAACGCGACTCGGGCAGCGCGGTCACGGCAATGCGGCTTCGGCAACGCGGTTCGGCGACGAGGAGGGCCCGTGGGCGGCGAGACGGTGCGGTCACGGATGCCGCAGCTGCGGTTGGACGAGCTGCTGGAGGAGCTCCAGGCGCGGATCGACGCGGCCCGGGGCACCCGGGACCGGGTGCACAGCCTGCTGGAGGCGGTGCTGTCGGTCGGCCGGGAGCTGGACCTGACGCAGGTGCTGCGGCGGATCGTGGAGGCTGCCGCCGTCCTGGTGGACGCCCGTTACGCGGCGCTCGGGGTGATCGGGCCGGACGGGGAGACGCTGTCGCAGTTCCTCACGGTGGGCCTGTCCGAGGAGGAGATCGCCCGGATCGGCCCGTACCCGACCGGCCGTGGCCTGCTCGGGGAGCTGATCCACCGCCCGGCGCCGCTGCTGCTGGCCGATCTCTCCGAGCATCCGTCGTCGGTGGGCTGCCCGGCGCACCACCCGGTGATGCGGACCTTCCTGGGCGTGCCGGTGCGCGTGCGCGAGGAGGTCTTCGGCAACCTCTACCTCACCGACAAGCAGGGCGGCGAGGAGTTCGACGCCGACGACGAGGCGGTGATCTCCACCCTGGCCGTGGCCGCCGGGGTGGCGATCGACAACGCCCGGCTGTACGAGGAGGCCCAGCGCCAGCAGCGGTGGCTGAGCGCGAGCGCCGAGATCACGCGCGCCCTGCTGTCCGGCGGTTCCCGGTCCGAGGTGTTCGAGCTGATCGCCCAGCGGGCGAGGGAGATCACCGGCGCGGAGCTGGCCGACGTCTCGGTGCCGGCGGCCGGGACCGGAGCGCTCCGCGTGGAGCTGGCGCTCGGCGGCGACGCGGCCGGCCGGGAGGGCCTGGTGGTGCCGCTGGAGGGGTCGCTGTCGGGCACGGCCTTCGCCTCGGGGGTGTCGGTGACGACGGTGGATCTGGCCGGTGATCCCCGGCTGTTCGCCGAGCCGCGCCGTTTCGCCGGGCTCGGACCGGCGGTCGCGGTGCCGCTGGGCCGGGCGGAGGGGCAGATCGACGGCGTGCTGCTGCTGGCCAGGGAAGCCGGCCGACCCGAGTTCACCGACCGCGAGACCGGCCCGCTGCTGGGCTTCGCCGACCAGGCCGCGCTCGCCCTGGAGCTGGCGGAACGCCGTCGGGACGTCGAGCAGTTGGCGATGCTGGAGGACCGTGACCGGATCGCCCGGGACCTGCACGACCTGGCCATCCAGCGGTTGTTCGCGACGGGGATGACGCTGCAGAGCGCGGCCCGGGTCATCGACCACCCCGGTGCCTCGGACCGGGTGCTGCGTGCGGTGGGGGACCTGGACGAGACCATCAAGATCATCAGGTCGACGATCTTCGGCCTGCGGGCGCGGGAGGAGAAGGGCGGCCAGGGCCTGCGGTCGCGCGTGGTGCGGGTGGCCGAGGAGACGCAGGCGGCGCTGGGCTTCCCGCCCAGGCTGAGCATGGAGGGCCTGCTGGACACGGACGTGCCCGCGGAGGTGGCCGACCACGTGGTGGCGGTTCTGGGGGAGGCGCTGAGCAACGCGGCCCGGCACGCGCGGGCGGGGCGGGTCGAGGTGGTGCTGCAGGCGACCGGGTCGCGGGTGGTGCTCACGGTGCAGGACGACGGGGTGGGCATTCCGGAACAGGGGCGGCGCAGCGGACTGCGCAACCTCGCCGAACGCGCCGAGACCCTGGGCGGCGTCTTCGAGCTGGCCGCCCCGGAGGCCGGCGGGACCAGGTTGTCCTGGTCGGTGCCGCTGGCACACTGATCCGGTCCTGCGGCGGCGCGTTCGTCGCGTCGTCCGGGCGGCCGGAGGCCGGTGGGTCGGTCGGCGTCGGACCGCCCGTCGTCGGTCCGATCAGCGTGGGACCGCCCGTCATCGGTTCGATCAGCGTGGGACCGCCCGGCTCGGCGGGAACAGGCGGCCGCTCACCAGCTCCGGGAGGATGCGGACGGTGACCGTGCCGGTCGGACCGGTCACGGCCCCCTCGGGGGTGACGTCGGCGCGGCCGAGGACGGTCACGCTCCAGCCGGTGCCGTCCGCCGCGTCGAGCTCCCCGGCCTCGAAGGCCACCAGCGCGCCTGCGACCGCTCGGACCAGCTCGGACCCGGCGGCGGTGCTCAGCAGCACGCTCCCGTCGGCCCCGAGCCGGTACCGGGCGGGTTGGACGGCGGGGAGGGCACCGAGGGTGTAGACGACCCGGCCGACCGAGAGGCCGGCGAGGAGCCGTCGGCACTCTCGCCCGTCCAGCGGGGTGGTGTCAGGTGTCATGGCATCGATGGTGTCGCCGCGGTGGGCGCCGGGGGAGGGTCGTTGGTCCCCGGCGGGGATGCCGACCGGATCTGATCGGTGGGGCCGGTGCCCGGGGCGGTCGGTTCAGGGGCCGGTTCGAGCGGAGGGCTGACCGTGGGGGCCCAGGGCCTGGGTGGCGATCAGGGCGGCCTGGACGCGCCGTTCCACGCCGAGCTTGGCCAGCAGGCGGGAGATGTGGTTCTTGACGGTCTTCTCGGCGAGGTAGAGCCGCTGACCGATCTGGCGGTTGGTGAGCCCCTCACCGACCAGGGCGAGCACCTCCCGCTCCCGTTCGGTGAGCTGGGGCAGGCCGGAGCTCTGCTCGGTGACGGCGTCGCCGCGCAGGCGGGCCATCAGCCGGGTGGCGGCGCCGGGGTCGAGCATCGACTGGCCGGAGGCGACGGTGCGCACGGCGGAGACCAGGTCGGTGCCGCTGATCTGCTTGAGGACGTACCCGGCGGCCCCGGCCATGATGGCGTCCAGGAGCGCCTCCTCGTCGTCGAACGAGGTGAGGATCAGACAGACCAGCCCGGGCATGCGGGAGCGCAGTTCGCGACAGACCGTCACGCCGTCGCCGTCCGGCAGCCGCATGTCGAGAATGGCGACGTCGGGGCGCAGCGCGGGGACCCGGGCGAGTGCCTGCTCGACCGTGGCGGCCTCGCCGATCACCCGGAGGTCCGGCTCGGCGTCCAGCAGGTCGTGCACGCCGCGGCGGACCACCTCGTGGTCGTCCAGCAGGAACACCGTCACCGAGCCGCTCGTCCCAGCCGCCGGACTCTCCGTCATCGCCGCTCCAACCCCGTTGGCCCGCCCCGGTGGCGGACCGCGTGACTCTCCGCGAAGTCTGACGTGACGGGGGCGGTTCCGATAGGGCCCTCCGGCCCTGTTCCGTCCCACCGCGGCGGGAATCGCGGTCCGGTGTCACGGACAGAACGGCCGGTCCGGTCAGCCGTGCCCGCCGCCACGGGGGGCACGGCCGCTCCAGACGGGCTCGTACCGGGCCCAGGACAGGGTCCACGCCCGGTCGGCCCGACGGTCGAGGACGCTCAGCCCCGTGCAGAGCACGGCGCAGGCGAGGACACAGAGCAGGCCGAAGAGGAGCAGGCCCAGACACAGGGCGTCGGCCACGAGGTCGGCGGTGCTCGGCGGTGCGGTGGAGGGGCGGCCGCTGCCGTCGACCCAGATCCCGACGGTGCTGCCCGGCCCGGCGGTCCGGGGGACGTCGATGCTGCCGGTGTTGGGCCGGGTGCCCGGGTAGGTCCACGCCGCGTCGGCGCGGTACACGGCCTTTCCACCGACGACGGTGGCCTCCGCCCTCCGGACGGAGCCCTGCACCAGGGCGTCGGCGCGGTGGAGGCCGGCGGCCGTGGCCGCGGCCTGCCGCTGGCCGGCGGCGAAGTGGGTGACGGCGGCCCCGGCCCCGAGGAGCGCCGCGAGCGCGATCCCGAGGACGGTGAGCACCACCGCCCGGCTCCGGGCCCGGTCGAGAGCGCGGCTGAGCGGATTGCGCTCCCGGCCGAGCGCCCGGCGCAGGTGGCCGCACGGCGGTGCCGCCGGGCTGTCGGGCCGGGCCGGGCGGTGGGTGCTGGACACGGCGGTGCTCCTTGTCGCTGTTCAGGGGGCGATGGCGGGGCCGTGCACGGCTCAGGGGTGGGGGACGACGACGACCGGGGCGGCGCAGTGGTGCAGGACGGCGTGCGCCACGGGGCCGAGGCGCGGCCCGAGGCGGTGACGGTGCTCCCGCCGCCCGACGACGACGAGGTCCGCACGGGTCGAGGCCGCCTCCAGCAGGGCCCGGGCTCCGCCACCGAGGCGGACGTCCTCGACGATGTCGACCCCGGGGTGCTCCGCCCTCAGGGCGGTGACGACCGGGGAGATCAGGGCCGCTTCGGTGGCCTCCTGCTCCGTCAGGTCCACCAGGGGCGGCATCAGGCCCCCGTACGCCCAGACGGGCGCCGGGTCCCACCCGTGCACGACGCGCAGCCGGCAGCCGCGCAGCTGCGCCTCGGCCACGGCGAACCCGACGACGGTGTCGTCGGGTCGACGGCCGTCGAGCCCGACCACCACCTCCCGGTCCGCCCCGGCGGCCGCCGCCGGGGAAGCGGGCGCCGGTCCGGGGCGGACCAGTACGGTCGGGACGGTCGCGGCCGCTGCCACCGCGAGCCCCACCGAACCGACCAGGAGGCCGGCGAAGCCGCCGAGCCCGCGGGAGCCGAGCACCAGCAGCTCCTGCTCCTTCGCCGCGGCGAGCAGTGCGTCGACGGGATCGTCCGCGACCACCGCGACCTCCACCGGCAGGCCCGGGTGGTCGTGCCGGATCCGGTCGGCGATCCCGCGAAGCCCGTCCGATGCCCTCGGCCGCAGGTCGCCGGGCCGCGACACGTTCCCGTCCCCGGCGTCGAGCCACGGCCACGCGTGCAGCAGCCGCACCGGGCAGCCCCGGCGCCGGGCCTCCGCGGCCGCCCACAGGGCCGCCGCCTCGCTCTGCGGCGATCCGTCGATTCCGGTCAGGACACAGCGCGTCATGGTGGTTTCCCCCTCGTGGGATCAAGCCTCGGGCCGGGACGCCCGGCACCATCGAATCTCCCGTCCGGGCGTGCGGTGGGAGAAGGGACCGAAGGCACCGGCCGCCGGGCCGGTGGTCCCGGTCGGGCCCGGGGCCACCGGGGCCCGGCGCCGATCGGTGGGGAGTAGGGCCGCACGGCCCTGGCCGCGGGACGAACGGCCGACGACGGCGCCCTCCGGCACCCGGCAGTCTGAGACCACATCCGAGAGGCAGGACTCCTGATGAACCGTCTGCACACGCCGATCGTCCCCGACATCCGGGTCGAGACCCGGGGCGAGGTGTCCCTCGCCGCGCCCGACTACGCCCGGGCGAAGCTGCTGGCCGTCGTCGAACGGCAGCACGAGCCGGTGCTCGCGGCCCGGGTGAAGCTCACCCAAGCGAGCAACCACGTCGTCAAGCCCGCCATCGCCCGGGCCGTGGTGGACCTCAACGGCCGTCCCGTCCGCGCCCACGTGGCGGCCGCGACCATGCAGGAGGCCGTCGACCTGCTCCAGGACCGGCTGACCGCCCGGCTCGCCCGGGTGCACCGGCACCGCGACGCCCACCGCCACCACGTCCCGGCCGGCCGCGCCGCCCGGGACGACGAGGCGGCCCGCGATCACCGCCCGCACCGGCGCGGCTTGGCACCGGAGGACCGGCGGATCGTGCGGCACAAGACGTACAGCCTGCCCAGCCAGAGCGCCCGGGCCGCCGTGTTCGAGCTGGAGGCCATGGACTACGACTTCCACCTGTTCACCGACGCCGCCTCCGGCTGCGACAGCGTCGTCTACCGCGACGAGCGTGCCGATGGGCACCGCCTGGCCGTCGTCGGACCCGTCGCCGGGCCCATCGGCGAGCCGGAGCCGGGACTCAGCGTGAGCACCGCGGCGGTGCCGGAACTGGCGGTGCCCGAGGCGGTGTCCAGGCTCGACCTCACCGGACTGCCGTTCGTCTTCTTCACCGACACCGCCACCGGGCGGGGCAACGTGCTCTACCACCGCTACGACGGCCACTACGGCCTCATCACACCGGCGCGGTGACGCGGTAGCGGCGGCAGGAGCCGCGCCGAGGACGAGGAGCCGGGGACGGGTGACACCGTCCCCGGCTCCCTGCCGTGCACGCGGCACCCCGCTCGCCGGCCCGGGGGCGGCGGTACCCGACGCGCGGCCCCGCGCCGCCGGGACCTTCGGCTCGGCGGCAGGGCAGCTCGGCCCCTGCCACGGCCGCGGGGCACGACGCGATGCTGTCCCGGACGGCGGGGGCGCGGAACGGCCGCGTCCCGCGGGACCGAGAGGACGAGACATGTCGCACTCCGTGGTGGTGGGGATCGACGGCTCGGAGCAGAGCACGGCGGCGGCGGCGTGGGCTGCCGCCGAGGCCCACCGGAGCGGCCGGGCGCTCCGGATGATCCACGTCGGGGGAGCCGAGGACGGCAGGCCGCTGCGGCCGGCGGGGGCGGACCACGGCCTGCCGCCGGAGCTGCTCGCGGTCCGGGACCGCCTCACGGCCGTCCTGCCCGACCTGGAGCTGTCGTGCGAGCGGATTCCGGGCAGCCCGGCCCACGCGCTCGCGGCGGCCGGCGCGCGGGACGGGCTGATCGTCCTCGGCTCGCGCGGCCTCGGCGGCTTCACCGGCCTGCTGGTCGGCTCGGTCGGGCTCCGGGTGGCCGCCGACGCGCTCTGCCCGGTCGTGCTCGTCCGGGCGGACGCGGACGCGGACGGCGAGGCCGACGGGGCGGGTGACGTGGTGGTGGGCGTCCAGGGCGACCGCCCCTGCGCCGAGGTGCTCGCCTTCGCCTTCGAGCAGGCGGTCCGCCGGGGCGTCACCCTGCGGGTGCTGGAGAGCCGTTCGCTGCCGGCCGGACCGTACGTGACGCGGGCGCCGGTCGACCAGCGGGAGATCAGGGACTCGCTGGCGGAGGCGGAGCTGGTGCGCCTGCGGGACGCGCTGGCCCGTTGGCGGGACAAGTTCCCCGGGGTGCGGGTGGAGACCGAGGTGACCGCCCGGCACGCGGGCGGGGCGCTCGTCGACGCCTCCCGGGGAGCCTCGCTCGTCGTGCTGGGGCGGCGGACCCCCGGGCACCAGGCGGGTGTGTCCCGGTTGGGGAGCGTGGCGCACGCCGTGCTGCACCACGCGCTCGGCCCGGTCGCGATCGTCCCGCACGACTGAACCGCGCGACTGAACCGCCTGGTGGTGGCCGCGGCCCGGACCCTCGAAGGTCCGGGTCGCGCCGTTCCCGGGCCGTTCCCGGGCCGTTCCCGGGCCGCGCCGGGCGGGCCGGCCACGATCGCAGGCCCGCCGGGGAAGGGACCTTCGGCCCGGAGGAACGGTCCAACGGCGCTTCTCCGCAAGGGCGTTGCCGCGACAGGCTGGAGTTCGGAGGCGCGGACCGGCCACGGATGCGCCCCGACCGGATGACGAACCGAGAGGTGACCACCATGCCCCGCCGACGCCCCGAGGCCGAGACCGCGGACGAGACCGAGGCCCGGACAGGGTCCCCCAGCAGCGTCAGCACCGTGAACAGCGTCAGCGACGTCAGCACCCCGTCCGCCGTCGACGCACTGGTCGCCTCCGCGCTGGAGGCCCTGCAGGAGTACGCCTCGTTCACCCAGGACCAGGTCGACCACATCGTCAGGAAGGCGTCCCTGGCGGCGCTGGCCCGGCACACCGGACTCGCCGTGCTGGCGGTGGAGGAGACCGGGCGCGGGGTGTTCGAGGACAAGGCGGTGAAGAACGTCTTCGCCTGCGAGAACGTCACGCACGTGATGGGGCGCACGAAGACGGTCGGGGTGGTGTACCGGGACGAGATCGACGGGATCGTGGAGATCGCCGAGCCGGTCGGGGTGGTCGCGGGCATCACCCCGGTGACCAATCCGACCTCGACCGTGATCTTCAAGTGCCTGCTGGCGCTGAAGACCCGCAACCCGATCGTCTTCGCCTTCCACCCCTCGGCCCAGCACTGCTCGGCGGAGGCGGCCCGGATCGTGCGGGACGCGGCCGTGGCGGCCGGCGCCCCGGCACACTGCGTCCAGTGGATCGAGGAGCCGTCGATGGCGGCGACCGGCGCGCTGATGAACCACCCGGACGTGGCGACGATCCTGGCCACCGGCGGGAACACGATGGTCCGGGCCGCGTACAGCTGCGGCAAGCCGGCGTTGGGCGTCGGCGCGGGCAACGTCCCGGCGTACGTCGAGAAGAGCGCCGACCCGAAGCGCGCGGTCAACGACATCGTGCTGTCCAAGACCTTCGACAACGGCATGATCTGCGCCTCCGAGCAGGCGGTGATCCTGGACGAGGAGATCCGGGAGGCGGCGCTCGCCGAGTTCCGGAAGCTCAAGGCGCACCACGCCAGCTCCGAGGAGAAGGTGCTGCTGGAGCGGTTCCTGTTCGGCAGCGGCGACGGCGGCTCCTGCGCCGGAGACCGGCTGAACGCCGACGTGGTGGGCCGCCCGGCCGCGTGGATCGCCGGGGCGGCGGGCTTCGCGGTGCCCGAGGACACCTCGGTGATCCTGGTGGACTGCGAACGGGTCGGGCCGGCGGAGCCGCTGACCCGCGAGAAGCTGTGCCCGGTGCTGGCTGTGCTGAGCGCCGGATCGCGCCGCGAGGGCGTCGAACTGGCGGCGGCGATGGTGGAGTTCAACGGGCTCGGGCACTCGGCGGCGGTGCACACCGAGGACGCGGCGTTCGTGGAGGAGTTCGGGCACGAGGTCAAGGCCTGCCGGATCGTCTGGAACGCGCCGAGCTCGCAGGGCGGCATCGGCGACGTCTACAACGCCTTCACCCCCTCGCTGACCCTGGGATGCGGCAGCTACGGGCACAACTCGGTGTCGGGGAACGTCTCGGCACTCAACCTCGTCAACATCAAGCGGATCGGGCGGCGCAACACCAACATGCAGTGGTTCAAGGTCCCGCCGAAGATCTACTTCGAGCGCAACTCGGTCAAGTACCTGGCGAGCATGCCGAACGCGCACCGGATCGTCGTCGTCACCGACCACACGATGGTCCGGATCGGGCACCTGGAGCGGATCCGCGGCGTCCTGGACCGGCGCCGGGAGCCGGTCGAGGTGCGGGTGGTCGACTACGTCGAGCCCAACCCGAGCATCGACACGGTGCGCCGCGGCGCCGAGCTGATGCGGGAGTTCGAGCCGGACACGATCATCGCGCTGGGCGGTGGCTCGCCGATGGACGCCGCCAAGGTGATGTGGCTGATGTACGAGCACCCGGAGGTCGAGTTCGCCGACCTGAAGGAGAAGTTCTTCGACATCCGCAAGCGCGCCTTCACCTTCCCCGACCTGGGGGAGAAGGCGAAGCTGGTGTGCATCCCGACCACCTCGGGCACCGGCAGCGAGGTCACCCCGTTCGCGGTGATCACCGACACCGGGACCGGCCAGAAGTACCCGCTGGCCGACTACGCGCTCACCCCGAGCGTGGCGATCGTGGATCCGGCGCTGACCACACGGCTGCCGAAGGACGTCACCGCCGACTCCGGCTTCGACGCCCTCACCCACTGCATCGAGACCTACGTGTCGGTCTACGCCAACGACTTCACCGACGGGCTCGCCCTGCAGGGCATCCGGCTGATCTTCGAGAACCTGGAGCGGGCCGTGGCGGACGGCCCGGAGGACCCGGTGGCCCGCGAGAAGATGCACAACGCCGGGACGATCGCCGGAATGGCCTTCGGCTCGTCCTTCCTCGGCGCGGTGCACGCCATGGCCCACACCCTGGGCGCCACCTTCTACGTCGCCCACGGGCGCACCAACGCCCTCCTGCTGCCGCACGTGATCCGCTGGAACGGTTCCGCCCCGACGAAGGTCACCGGCTGGCCCAAGTACCAGAGCTACCTCGCCCCCGAGCGCTACCAGGCCGTCGCCCGGATGCTCGGCCTCCCGGCCGCCACCCCCGAGCAGGGCGTCGAGTCGCTCGCCGCGGCGGTCGAGGACCTGCGCGACAGGGTCGGCATCCCGCGCTCCTTCAAGGCGGCCGGCGTCGACGAGGAGGCCTTCCTGGCGGCCCTGCCGCACCAGGCGATGAACGCCTACGAGGACCAGTGCGCCCCAGCCAACCCGCGCATGCCGATGCTCGCCGACATGCAGCAGCTGATGCGTCAGGCCTACTACGACGACCGGTCCTGAGGACCGACGGCCCCGGCCCGCCGGGACCTTCCGGACGAGGACCGGGGCCGACGGCGGGACCACCACGGTGGCGGTGAATCCGAGAAGGGAGCCGAAGAGATGACTGTCCGGCAGCACGACGAGACGACTCGGGACGCCTGGGAGGGATTCCGGGGCGGACGATGGCGGGAGACCGTCGACGTCCATGACTTCATCCGGCACAACTACACCCCGTACGAGGGCGACGCCGCCTTCCTGGCCGGCCCCACCGCGCGGACCACCGCGTTGTGGCGGCGGATCACCGACCGCTTCCCGGAGGAACGCGCCAGGGGCGTGTACGACGTCGCGCACGACGTTCCGTCCTCCGTCACCGCGCACGCGCCCGGGTACATCGACCGGGGGAGCGAGCTGATCGTCGGCCTGCAGACCGATGCCCCGCTCAAGCGCGCGATCATGCCGAACGGCGGCTGGCGGATGGTCGCGGGTGCGCTGCGGACCTACGGCTACCCGGTCGACCCGCAGCTGGAGAAGATCTTCACCGCGTACCGCAAGACCCACAACGCCGGGGTGTTCGACGCCTACACCCCCGAGATCCTGGCGGCCCGCCGGGCCGGCGTCATCACCGGCCTGCCGGACGCCTACGGGCGCGGCCGGATCATCGGCGACTACCGCCGGGTCGCCCTCTACGGCGTGGACCGGCTGGTCGCGGCCAAGCTCGCGGAGAAGGCCGAGCTGAACGCGGCGCCCGCCGACCCGGCGGTCCTGGAGGAGACGATCCGCGAACGCGAGGAACTCGCCGAGCAGATCCGGGCGCTGGGCGAGCTCAAGGAGATGGCCTCGGCCTACGGGTACGACGTCTCCGGTCCGGCCCGCACCGGCCGCGAGGCGCTCCAGTGGCTCTACTTCGCCTACCTGGCGGCGGTCAAGGAGCAGAACGGCGCGGCGATGTCGCTCGGCCGCACCTCGACCTTCCTCGACGTCTACCTCCAGCGCGACCTGGACACCGGGCACCTCACGGAGGAGCAGGCGCAGGAACTGGTGGACGACTTCGTCATCAAGCTGCGCATCGTCCGCTTCCTGCGCACCCCCGAGTACGACGAGCTGTTCTCCGGGGACCCGACCTGGGTCACCGAGTCGATCGGCGGCATGGGCGCGGACGGCCGCACCCTGGTCACCCGGACGTCCTTCCGCTTCCTGCAGACCCTGTACAACCTGGGCCCGGCGCCCGAGCCGAACATGACCGTGTTCTGGTCGCCGCGCCTCCCGCGGGGGTTCAAGGAGTTCTGCGCCCGGGTGACCATCGACACCTCCGCCGTGCAGTACGAGTCGGACGAGCTGATGCGCCCGCGCTTCGGCGACGACACGGCGATCGCCTGCTGCGTCTCCGCGATGGAGGTCGGCAAGCAGATGCAGTTCTTCGGGGCCCGGGTCAATCTCGCCAAGACGCTGCTCTACGCGATCAACGGGGGCCGGGACGAGACGTCCGGCGACCAGGTCGGCCCGGCCACCGCCCCGGTCGGCGACGGCGTGCTCGACCACGACGAGGTCCTGGCCCGCTTCGACGAACAGCTGGAGTGGCTCGCCGAGACGTACGTCCACGCGCTGAACGTCATCCACTACATGCACGACAGGTACGCCTACGAGCGGATCGAGATGGCCCTGCACGACCGGGACGTCCGGCGCACGATGGCCTGCGGCATCGCCGGCCTCGCGGTGGCCGCCGACTCGCTGTCCGCCATCAAGTACGCCGAGGTCACCCCGGTGCGCGACGGGACCGGGCTGGTCACCGACTACCTGATCGAGGGCGACTACCCGGCGTACGGCAACAACGACGACCGGGCCGACGGGATCGCGGTCCGGCTGGTCGAGGAGTTCATGGCGAAGGTCCGCAAGCACCCCACCTACCGCGGCGCCGAGCACACCCAGTCCGTCCTGACCATCACCTCCAACGTGGTCTACGGCCGGAAGACCGGCAACACCCCGGACGGCCGGCGGGCCGGCGAGCCGTTCTCCCCGGGCGCCAACCCGATGAACGGCCGGGACGGCCACGGCTTCGTGGCCGCCGCCCTGTCCGTCGCCAAACTGCCCTACGAGCACGCCCAGGACGGCATCTCGCTCACCAACACCGTCGCCCCGGACGCGCTCGGCCGCACCGAGGCGGAGCGGATCAGCAACCTGGTCGGCGTGCTGGACGGCTACGTCGCCTGCCACGGCTTCCACATGAACGTCAACGTCCTCGACCGGGACACCCTGCTGGACGCGATGGCCCACCCGGAGGAGTACCCGCAGCTGACCATCCGGGTCAGCGGCTACGCGGTCGACTTCGTCCGCCTCACCCGCGAGCAGCAGCTCGACGTCATCAACCGCACCTTCCACGACGCGCTCTAGGCCGGTCTTCGAACCCCCGGACGTGGGGTGCGAAGACCGGGCCCGGGCAGCGCGACCGACCGTCCACGCGGCGCCGGCGCCCGCTCCGACCAGCGGACGCCGGCACCCCACCGTCCTCCGGAGAATCGCCATGACCGAACCCGTCCTCCGCGAAGGCCCGCCGCGTCGTCCCCCGGCGGCTCGCGCTCCGAGTGCCGCCGAACCGATCGCCGTCGAACCGATCGCCGTCACCCCCGCGGCCGCTGTCACCCGGCGCCCGGTCGGCGGCATGCTGCACTCCTGGGACCTGTCCACCGGCGTGGACGGCCCCGGCACCCGCTTCGTCGTCTTCCTCGACGGCTGCCCGCTGCGCTGCCTCTACTGCCACAACCCCGACACCCGCCACATGCGCGACGGCCGGCGCACCTCCGCGGACGAGATCGTCGCGGAGGCCGCCAAGTGCACCGGGTTCATCCACGCCTCCGGTGGCGGCGCCACCGTCAGCGGCGGCGAACCGCTGCTCCAGCCGGTCCTCACCGGCGAGCTGCTCCACCGCTTCAAGCACCGGCTCGGCCTGCACACCGCCCTGGACACCTCCGGCTTCCTCGGCGCCCGCGCCACCGACGCCCTGCTCGCCGACACCGATCTGGTGCTGCTGGACATCAAGTCCTGGGACCGCGCGCTCTACCGGCACCTGACCCACCGGGAACTCGCCCCGACCCTGGACTTCGCCCGTCGGCTCGCCGACCTCGGCAAGGAGACCTGGGTCCGGTTCGTGCTCGTCCCCGGCCTGACCGACCCGCCCGGGAACGTCGAGGGCGTCGCCGCGTTCGCCGCCTCGCTCGGCAACGTCACCCGCGTCGACGTGCTGCCCTTCCACAAGCTCGGCACGGAGAAGTGGCGAGCGCTCGGTCTGGAGTTCACGCTCGCGGACACACCGATGCCCACCCGCGACCAGACGGCCGCGGCCCGCGCCGTGTTCGCGGCGCACGGGCTGCACGTCGTCTGACGGGACGGCGCCGCTGCGCGTCGGGACACCCCGGTTCCGTCCCCGGCCGGGCCCGCGGCCGGGGACGCGGCCCGGGCTCGAACGAGCTGCGTGCGGATCGTGAACTCCGGTAACTCCTAACCAATTTGAGTGAAGGTTTGTTCACCGGTCGATCGGGCGCCGGTGGATCGCCGTAGCCTCGGGAGCCGCAGGAAGCCGCGGGGATCCAGTCGACTCGGAAAGGCCATCGACACCATGACCCACTCATCGGGCGGGAACGACGCGACGACCGGCGGGCCCTCCCGCCGCACGCTGCTCAGGATCGGTCTCGGCGTCGCCGTGGGGGCGGGGGCCATCGGCACGGGTGCTCCCGCGGCGGTCGCCAACGGCCCGTACGACCCGACCGCTCCGACGATCGCAACCAAGATCAAGAACCTCAGCGGGCCGGTCGAGACCGGGCCGTTCGCCTCGCCGTGGACGGACCTCGGCATCCCCGTGCGGTGCCCGGACGGCACCATGCTCTTCGTCTGCGGCGACACCTTCGACGGCGACCGGGTGGGCACCGGCGACTGGCGCGCCCCGGTCGGCCTGCGCTCCGGCAGCGCGGACCCCGACAACCTGCGCATCGACGGCAGCGTCGGCGGCGACCACGCCAGGAGCCTCGTCGACGAGCCGCACAACCCGGTCGGCGACAAGTTCACCACGGCGATCCCGTCCGACGTGTTCGTCGTCGACGGCGTGATGTACATGCACCTCATGCGCGGCGTCATCTACGACACCCACCACACCGACTTCTGGCGCTCCACCGACAACGGCGAGACCTGGGAGTACCTCTGCCAGTGGCCAGGGGACCTGCACGGCGGCCAGTTCCAGCAGAAGACGTACGCCGTGGCCGACGACGGCTACTGCTACGTGCTGTCCACGGTGTTCAACCGCGACGTGGAATCGGGCATGCTGCTGCACCGGGTCCGGCAGGACAGTCTCGGCAACCCGGACGCCTACGAGCCGTGGGGCTTCACCGACGGCGGCTGGCGGTGGAACGCGCCCGCTCCGACGACCGTCTTCGGCACCCGCAGGTGGGGCGAGATGTGCTTCCGTGCCATGGACGGCAAGTACGTCCTCACCTGGCTCAACATGGACCCGCTGTCGATCAGGGCGATGGTCTTCCCCCTCCCGACCTCGGACCTGACCAGGACGCTGGAGCAGACCATGATCCTGCCCGGCGCCCCGGGCCAGGAGGCCGGCAACCTCGTCGCCAGCCCGTACGGCGGCTTCGTCGTCCCCGGTTCGACGTTCGGCAACTTCCACATCGTCGTCAGTCAGTGGTACGACGACACGAACTACCGGATCATGCAGTACCGGATCAACATGCTGTCCTGAACCTGATGCCGAACGTGAGGCCGGACCTCGACCTGAACGTGAAGCCGAACCCTGGACCTCAAGCTCAACCTGAAGCTGCGCCTCGACCTGAACCTGAGGTTGAGGTCGAGGTCAAGGTCGAGGTCGAGGTCGAGGTCGAGCCTCGCGCCGAGGTCGGGCCGACCCCTGGGTAGTCTTCGGGCCATGTGGAGAGAAGCGGCTCGTGAGGCCTTCCCCGGGGCGGGGTTCCGGAGTCCCGCGCAGGTGACGGCGCTCGCCGAGGCGGAGCGCCGGCTCGGGTGCGGGCTGCCGGCCGAGCTGAGGCAGCTGTTCCTGGAGAGCGACGGAATCATCGGGCGCACCGCGGTGGACACCGTGTGGCCTCTCGAAACGGTCGTCGATCGGAACCTGCTCTTCCGTTCCGACGCCTCCTTCGCCCAGCTGTACATGCCCTTCGACGCCCTGCTCTTCTTCGGCGACAACGGGGGCGGGGACCACTTCGCGTTCGTGCGGACGCCCGAGCGTCCGGACGTCTTCGTCTGGGAGCACGAGGACGACAGCCGCCGGTGGGTGGCCCGGGACCTGGCGGACTACCTGGGCCGTTCCCTCGCCGGGGGCGGGGACGACTGGTACCGGTAGCCGCCGGCCCGGTGCATCCCGTGGGGTGCCGTCCCGTGGGGTGCCGTCCCGCCTACCGCCGGGCGTCGACCTGCACGACGGCGTGGCGGCCGTCGGTGCGCCACGGCGTACCGGTGTCGTCGAGCCGGGCGACGGTGGTGGCGTCGACGCCGACGATCACGTCCGACTTCAGGGTGCGCAGGGCTGCGACGGCGGAGGGGAAGTGCGAGGTCGCGGCGGTGAACGGGGTGGTCGGCGGCCAGAGCCGGTCGCCGACCAGGCGGCGGTAGTTGAGGTCGCCCTTGACGACGGTCAGCGCCGCGTCCGCGAACTCGGCCCGGAGGTCGGCGGGCATGTCGTGGAAGGGCAGCGGCGCACAGAAGAACGGATGCGTGCGGACCGCGAGCGTGCCGCTGCCCATCGCCCGCCACAGCCGATCGCCGGCCGCCGCGGCGGCCGGCGTGGGCGCGGCGCGGAGGCGTTCGAGCGCGGCGAGGACGTCGGCCATCGTCGCGTCCGACACGAAGTACGGCTGCGGCTTCACGTACAGCGTGACCTGCGCCGCCGGGCCGCCGGTCAGGAGGTGGTCGATCAGCACGAGGTCCGGCAGCAGCTCCCGGCCCGCGTTGTCGGCGACGACGCAGAGCCGTCCGCCCCCGGCCCGTTCCAGCGCGGCCCACAGCAGTGCGCTGTTGTCGGCGACCAGGCCGGACGCGGCGGGCCCGCCTGGCTCCGCGGTGATCCCGAAGCTGAGGTCCGCGCGGTTGCCCCACAGCGAGGACGACAGCAGCGCCTCCCGCTGGCGGGCACGCGGCAGCCCGTCGAGGGCGTCGAGCGCGGCCAGTTCGTCGTCGACCGCCGACCCGCCGAGCTCGGCGGCCTTGAACGGCGCGAACGGGTCGATGCCCTGCCAGGCGCCGGGCCGGAAGTAGCCGGTGGCGTCGAGGAGCCGCCGGTAGAAGTAGCTCTCGGCCCACAGGAACGGAGCCTCGCCCCACGGCCTGCCCCACAGGCCCTCGCCCCACGCCAGCCACCTGGCCGCGTCCGCGGCGTCCACCGCGTCCGACGCGTCCGGCCCATCCGCCGTGCCGCTCGCGTCCGCGCGCAGCGGCTCCAGGACGCCGTCGGTGCTCTCCACGAGCAGCCGCTCGACGGCCGACCGCTCGGCGGGGCCGTAGGGGAGGGCGTCGAGGACCCGCCGGACGAGCTCGGGGTGGCGTACGTGGAACACGCTCCAGGGGAAGGACCCGGGGACGTCACTGCGGATCACGGGCGCGTTCGACACGGTGGGGCTCGTCCCTCGTCGTCATCGGGCAGGTGGGTGCGTCGGTCGCTGACCTTACGCGGGTGGCGGCCCGGAGTCGCGACGCGGTGCTGCGGCGCGGAGTCGCGGCGCCGGGTTGCCGTGCCTCCGGGGTGTCACTGCGGCCGCAGTCCGGCGAAGACGACGTCGAAGATCCGCTCCCGGGCCCCGGGGTCGGCCGCGAGCTGCTCGGTGGCCGTGCCGACGCCGACGAGCAGGGCGATCAGCTCCGGCAGGCCCACCTCGGGGCGGACGGCCCCGGCCCGCTGTGCCGCGGCGAGGAGTTCGGTCAGCTGGGACCGCATCTGTTCGGTGGACTCCCGCAGGGAGGCGTGCACGTCGACCCCGGCCTCGGCCAGGGCGCGGGTGAACTCCTGCTTGCCGGCGGAGTGTTCGACGATCAGGCGGAAGCAGGCGAAGAAGGCCTCGGCGGGCTCGGCCTCGGCCGCGAGTTCCGCGGTGCGCGCGGTGATCGTCTCCAGCCTGCGGACCATGACCGCCTCCAGCAGCGCCTCCTTGGTGGGGAAGTGCCGGAAGAGGGTGCCGACCCCGACCCCAGCGGCGCGGGCGATCTCCTCGGTCGGCACGCCGATGCCGCGGGTGGTGAACACCTCGGTGGCGGCGTCGAGCAGCTTGGCCCGGTTGCGGGCCGCGTCGGCGCGCAGCGGTCGTTCCGATGCCCCGCTCATGCCTGTCTCCTCCCGTCCGCGGCGCGCGCGGATCTACCCCTGGACAACCGGAGTGGCTGGTCCGTATCGTTTGAAGCGGAGTCGCTAGTCCGATTCTAGCGGCGCGATCCTGGGGGTTGATCATGTCCGAAACGCTGTCGCCGCGCGAGGTCTTCCTCAAGCTGCTGGAGGGCATTACCGACGGACGGTTCTCCGAACTGGCCGAGCTCTACGCCGAGGACACCGTCGTGGAGACCGTCTTCGAGCCGGTCGGGCCGCGCCGGTTCGAAGGGCGAGCCGTCCTCGCGAAGCGGTTCGCGGAAGTCGCCGAGCACTCGCCCCTGCGGCTCACGGCGGAGAACGTGGTGATCCGGGAGACCGGCGATCCCGAGGTGATCGTCACCCAGTGGGACTACCGGGCCCACCACCGCGCCACCGGTCGGGACTTCGAGACCGCGAACATCCAGGTCCTGCGGGTCCGCGACGGTCGCATCGTCCACAGCCGGGACTACCACGACCACCTGGCCTTCCACGCGGCCGGCGGCACCCTGCCCCAGCTGGTGGCGGCCCTGGAAGGCGAGTAGCCGCCCCCTGCCGGAACGGGTCGGGCGACCACCCTGAGGACGATCTTGCCCGGCAGGTGGCCCTGTTCGGCGCGCGTGCGGGCCCGGGCCGCCGCGCTCAGCGGGAAGACGCTGTCGATGCCGACGCGTAGCCGGCCGGCGCCGATCGAGCGCGCCGGCTCGGCCGGCTGCGCCCCGCCGGACCGCACCTACCGCTGCTGCGCGCGGCCCGGGCGATCGGGAAGGTCCGCCCCGACGTCGACGGCACCGACCTGTTCGCCCTGGCCAACGCCCTCAGCCGGACCGCCGACCAGGCGCCCTCGATCGCCGCCCGCCGCGACCACCCGCTCGCCCCGGTCATGGACGTCCTCGCCGACTCCCGTGCCGGGTGAGCCGTACCGGCCGATCGGTGCCGGGTCCGGGCGCCGGCGGAGCGGTAGCCCCCCGCCGCGCGGGCGCCTCCGGGGCCGCCCGCAGCGGGCCCGCCGCCGGCACTCGGCTCACCCGCCCGGCGTCCGGTAGATTCGGCCGCCGGCTGACGGCACACGAAGCGGCTGCGCGCAGCAGGTTCGACGCGAGGGGGCGACGGGTGGGGAGCGGGGACGGGCGGGGCCGGCGGGCGGGGAACCTGCTGGAGTGCTGGCGGGCGATCGAGCTGTTCAGCCCGCCGTCGATCCCCGAGGTGCCGCGCAAGCGCCGCGCGGGCCGGCCCCGGGCCTCGGACCCGGTCGTCGTCGACGTCACGCCGGCCGCGGGCCAGGCGGCGGCGCTGCTGCCCTGGTCGCCGGAGCACCCGGAGACGGCGGCCAGGCGTGCGCCGCGCGGGATGGTGTGGCGGCACGAGGTGTACGGCGGGGTCTTCGAGGTGGAGCGGCTGCGCCAGGCGATGATCGCCGTGCTGCCGGCGGGCACCGACCCCGATCCGGGGGTGCCGCAGGAGGAGCTGAAGCTGTCGGGCCGCAGCGCGATGTTCGCGCTGGTCCTGGACGAGCACGGGCGGCCGGTCGAGGAGACCTCGGTGGTCTCCGCGTGCGCCTGGGCGACGGGGCGGCTCTTCGACCCCGGGCCGTCGACGCCCGGGTGGCTGGACGGCTTCGAGGAGTTGGGCGAGGCGTTCGAGGTGGCGGTGGGTCAGCTGGCCGCCGCGCCGATCCGGTACGCGCCGGGGCCCCGGCTGCTGCCGAACCCCCTGCCGTACTCGCTGCCGAACCCGCTGCTGTCCCGGCCGGTGGGCGGCACGGTGCCCGGACGTGCGGGGGCCGGCGGAGAGGGGGCCGAACCGACGGGCGGCTGGCGGCAGTTGCTCGCGGAGGTCCTGGGCGGGGCGGCGGTGGCAGCGGTCGGGGCGCTGTTCGGCGAGGTCGCCGGGGCCGCCGTGCAGGGGGCGACGGAGCCGCTGGTGCGGCGCGTCGCCGAGTGGTCGGCGGCCCGCCGGACGGGACGGCAGGACGCCGAGGGGCCGGGGGCCGCGCCCGCGCCGCAGCCGTCCGCCGAGGTGCCGTCACCGGCCGGCTCGCCCACCACCGTTGCGCCCGTTTCCCCCGACCGGCCCGATGGGCCTGATGGGCCCGACGGTCCGGACGGGACCGACGAGGACACCGGCGCGCGCCCGGTCGAACTCGCCGACCTCGTCGCGCTGACCGCCCAGATCGCCCACCTGTGCGGTGTCGAGGAGCACCTCGACCCGCGCGTGATCCGGGTGCAGAGCCGGCTGGTGCGCCTCCCGCGCGATCCGAAGGCCAAGGCCGTCGCCCCGCAGCCGTTCCTCAACAGCTTCCTCCCGCCCGACCTCGCCCGGGTCGGCGCGGCGCTCGCCGACAGCGGCGGCGAGGGCCTCGGCCCCGCCCTGGAGGCCTATCTGACCGCTCGCCAGGACATCCCGGTCGCCGCCCGCACCGACCTGCTCGTGGACCGCCTCACCGTCCTCGAAGGCGTCGACCCGGCGCTCGTCCCCGCCGGGCGCTGGCCGGCCAAGGCGCGCTACCCCCTCGCGCTCAGCCAGCAGTTCGCGGTCAACCGCATGCTTGCCGACCGCGCCACCGGGACGACGGCCACCACCCCGGCCCCGGACGCCGGCGGCCTGTTCTCCGTCAACGGCCCGCCCGGCACCGGCAAGACCACCATGCTGCGCGACCTGGTCGCCGCCCTCGTGGTCGAGCGCGCCGCCGTGCTGGCCGGCTACCGGCGGCCCGAGGAGGCGTTCGTCGGCCGCGCCTGGCGCGGCAAGGACCGCCAGGGCGTCCACACGCGCTTCGTCTCCGCCCTCGACCCACGGCTCACCGGCCGCGAGATCGTCGTCACCTCCTCCAACAACGGCGCGGTGGAGAACATCACCGCCGAACTGCCTGGCGCCACCGCCCTCGACGAGCACTGGCACGGCGGCCCCGACCACTTCTCCGACCTCGCCTCCGCCCTGCTCGGCGGTGCGCCCGCCTGGGGGCTGGTGGCCGCCGTCCTCGGCAACAAGACCAACCGCACGCGGTTCACCGAGCGCTTCTGGTGGGGCCGCCTGCCCGAGGACGAGAACGCCGTCCGCACCGCCGCCGGCCTCCCGCCGGTGCGCGGCATGAACGCCGTCCTCGGCGACTGGGTCCCGCCGAGCGCGCCCAGGACCGCCGCCCGCACCCCGCGCGACCGCCGCACGGCTTCGGCCACGGCCCCGGCGACCGTGACAGCGCCCCCCGCCGCCCCCGCCGAGCCCGTCCCGTCCTGGCCCGAGGCCGTCGCCGCCTTCCAGGCCGCCCAGGCCGAGGTGGAACGCCTGCGCGCCGAACGCGCCCGCCTCGCCACCGCGCTGGCGGCCACCCGGTCCGACCGGCTCGACGCCGACCTCGACGCCCTGCGCGCCGCCGTCGCCCGCGCCGACGACCAGGTGGCCGCCGCCCGGACCCGCTCCGACGCCGCCGCCACGGCCGTCGAGACCGGGGCGAGCGCCGTCCGCACCGCCGAAGCCGCCCACGAGGCCGCCGACCGGGGCGTCTCCCGGGCCCGCCAGGCCCTCGAAGAAGCCCGGAGCGTCCTGGCCGTCGCCCGCGAACGCGCCGACCAGCACCGCCGCCAGGTCGACACCCTCACGGCCCTCCACGACGAGCCCCCCACCGCACAGTCGGGCCTGCGCGCCGGGCTGCGCCGCATGCTCCGGAGCGAGGCCGAGCGCCAGGCCGCCGAGCAGCACCGCGAACGCAGCCAGGCCGAACTCCTCGCCCTGCTCGTCGAGCAGCACACCGCCCTGGCGGACGCCAACGGCCACATCGCCCGCTGCGTGCGCGCCGAGGAGCAGGCCGCTGCCGAGCTGCGCACCCGCTCGACCACCGACGTCACCGCGGCCGCCACGGCTGCCGACTTCGCCCGAGCGCTGGAGCGGGCCGCCCTCATCGAGGAGTCCGCCGCCCACGAAGCCCTCCAGCGGGCCCAACAGGACGCCCGCACGGCCCTGCAGGAGCTGGAGAGCGCCGTCGCCCGCGTCGACGCCGCCCACCGCTCCCTGCGCGAGGCCGCCGAGACCCTCCCCTCCCTGCCGCTGGACTGGCTCCACCTCGACGACCCCGAGCAGGAACTCGGCGCCCCCTGGGCCGACGAGGCCTGGAGCACCGCCCGCAGCGACCTGTTCCTGCGCGCCCTCGACCTGCACCGCGCCTTCGTCGCCAACACCGCCAAGCGGATCCGCAGCAACCTCCAGGTCCTGGTGGAGCTCATGGCCGGCACCAACGGCCCCGTCCCCGACGAGCAGGTCCTGCACGCCTGGCAGACCCTCTTCCTGCTCGTCCCCGTCGTCTCCACCACCTTCTCCTCGATCGGCAGCATGTTCGCCCGCCTCGGCCGCGGCTCCCTCGGCTGGGTCCTCGTCGACGAGGCCGGCCAGGCCACCCCTCAGGCCGCCGTCGGCGCCCTGTGGCGCGCCCGCCGCGCCGTCCTCGTCGGCGACCCCCTGCAGCTCGAACCCGTCGTCACCATGCCCAGCGCCCTGCAGCGCCGTCTGCTGCTCGCCCACGGCGTCGACGAGGAGTGGCTGCCCTCCGCCACCTCCGCCCAGGCCGTCGCGGACCGGGTCAACCGCTACGGCACGTACCTGCCCGCGCCCACCGGCGCCGAGGACGAGACCGTCTGGGTCGGCTCACCGCTGCGCGTCCACCGCCGCTGCGAGGAGCCGATGTTCACCGTCAGCAACGAGGTCGCCTACGGCGGCCTGATGGTGTACGGCACCCACCCGCAGCCCTTCCCCGACCCCGAGCACGACGGCCTGCTGCCCAGCCGCTGGCTCGACACCCCCGACCCCGGGCGCCCCGCCGACGCCCCCTGGGGCGAACGCGACCGACGTGCCCTCACCTTCCTGCTGCGCCGGCTCGACCAGCACGAGGTCGGCGTCGACCGCCTCCGCATCATCGCCCCCTTCCGCGCCCTCGTCCGGGAGGCCCGCGACACCTGCCGTACCCTCCCCGGCTGGAGCGCCGAACACCTCGACGAACGCTGCGCCACGGTCCACAAGGCGCAGGGCAAGGAGGCCGACGTCGTCATCCTGCTGCTCGGCGCCGGCCGCCGCGGCGCCCGCGCATGGGCGGCCGGCACCCCCCACCTCCTCAACGTCGCCGCCAGCCGCGCCAAGCGCCGCCTGTACGTCGTCGGCGACCGCGCCCTGTGGGCCCCGCTGCTCCACTTCGACGTCCTGGCCGACGAACTCCCCGTCTACGACCACATCGAGGACCGCGACACCTGGCCCCTCGACACTCCCGAACCGCCGGCCCCGCCGGCGTAGGCCACCAGGCCCGGACGGGCCACGACCGACCCGGAGAACACCGGAAAACAGCAGTGTCCCGCTCCACCCCGAACGGGTGGAGCGGGACACCAGGGTGTGTCAGCTGCTGGTCGTCAGCAGACGGTTCGCCAGGGCGTCGGCGAGGCGGTAGGCCTCGTCGGCCGAGAGGGTACGGCAGATGGCGTCCGCCAGTTCCTCGACGTTGTGCCAGTCGACACCGCCCAGATCGGCCTGCGGGGCTGCGACCGCCGGCTTCTCGCGCTGCTCCGGCATCGGGACCGCGTCGGAATTTTCCGCGGAAAATCGGTCGGTGCCCGAAGCGGGCTCGGCGCTCGCGGACGGAGCCGCCTTCGGAGCCGCCGGGGCTGCAGGTTCCGGCCGAGGCGCGGTCGGCGTCGTCGGCGCCACCTGGGCTGCCGCCGACGGCGCGGCCTCCGCAGCCGGTCGGCTGACCGGCTCGGCAGCGGCCGGGGCGGGCACCGGGGCGGCTACCGCGGCGGGTGTGGTGACCGCTTCGGCGACCGGCTCGGCGACCGGTGCCGACGCGGCCGCCGACTGCGGAACCGGCTGCGGAGCCGGCACGCCGGCCGGGGCGGCCTTGACGCCCGCCTTCGCCTGCAGCCGCGCCGCCCGCTTGAGCGCCACCGCGTCGGCGTCGGCCTGCAGCAACTGGTCCAGCTCCGCCGTCTGTTCGGCCAGGGACATCTCCTCGATGCCCTTCACCGACCCCAGCCGCCGGGCGACGTTGATGGAGACGCCCTCCTCGCCGCGTGCCTTGGCCCGCACCTGGCGCTGCAGCTCCGGGTGGAGCTTCAGCAGGTTCTTGCGGTGCGAGATCCAGCTCTGGGACCAGCCCTCGGCCTCGGCGGCCTCCTTGGCGGTGGGGTACTGCGCCACGATGAGCAGGACCGCGTTGGCCTCCTCGATCGGGTCGAAGTCCTTGCGCGCCATGTTCTCGTCGAGCGCCGCCCGCAGCAGGGTCGCCTTGGACTCGGCCACCGAGTCGTCGACGACCACGAGCAGCTGCTCACGCCCGTACAGCTGCGCCGCGGCCCGACGGCGGTTGCCGTTGACGACGACCACGTCCTGCGGGCCCGCGCCGAGCACCTGCCGGTCCTCCGGCCACAGGCGCAGGTAGGCCGCCGGGGTGACGGCGAGGCAGCTCTGCAGCTGGCGGTCCTTGATGCTCGCCAGGTCGGAGAGGTCGCCCAGCTCGTCGCGGGGGTTGCGCGGGTTGGGGAGGCAGTTGGCGGTGGGGATCCACCGGGCCGGGGTGTTGTTGGCGCTGCTGCCGCTTTCCACCCCCGGGGCGTCGACGACCGGGTCGGCGGCCATCGAGGCGAAGGAGACACGACGGCCTGCCATCAGCGACCCCCGTACCCGAGTTCGAGGGACAGGCGGAAGAAGTCCTCGCGGGCCCGGTAGGCGGTGCCGCTCTCCTTGTACTGGGTGACGACGGTGCCCTCGGCCACCGCCCGCGAGTGGATCTTGTACCGGCGCAGGACGGTCTTGGCGCGGGGCCAGCCCTTCGCCGCGATGTACGCCTCGGTGTCCTCCAGGTCGGCGCGGCCGTCGCGCGGGTCCCAGTTGTTGACGACGATCCGGAAGGGGATGTCCATCGGCTCGATGACCTTCTGGATGGTCCGGGCCGTCGGGTCGAAGCACAGCGGCTCGGTGATCATCGGGACCAGGACGTCGTCCGCGATCTCCAGCGCCCGGCGCAGGATCTCCTCGTCGGCCAGGGTGCCCGGCGTGTCGATGAAGATGTGCTGGTACTCGTCCTTCTCGCCGAGCACGTCGAACGTGCACGCCGCGAGGTTGACCGTCGTGGTGGTCTTGCCGACGCCGCCCTTCTGGTTGGCGATCACGTGGATCTTCGCGCCGGTGTTCTTGAGGTGGATCAGCTGTTCGGCGTGGTCGTGCGCCGCCATGAAGTCGAAGGGCAGGTTGTCGCCCACGCGCTCCGCCCAGACGACGGCGGACCCCTGGGGGTCGGTGGACACGACAAGCACGGATGGCTTCATGATGTTCCGTTCTCTCCGTGGGCTTCCCGGGCTGACTGCCCGGTACTGCGGATGTCCGCCGTTCAAAGCCGCGAACGGTGGACGGGGACAGCATTGCAGATGATCAACTGGGAGTCGGACGCGACCCGCCCGCTTTCGCGCACAATGATCGTCTCCGGCGCCCGGTACCGTCCCCCGGAAAGCGGTTCTCTCCCCGCATGAACGGCCCTCCGCCCCGGTGATCCGGGAAACCGCGGGCCCGGCTGCGGCGGAGGGGGGAGGGAACAGGAATCGGGCACGGCACTCGCCGATTCACACACCCGGGAAATCGCCGGAAGTGACGTTCCGGAAATCATGACGGGCCGCCAGATCGAAAACCGCCGGAATTCCCCCGCGTCCGGACCGGCGGACGGCCACCCCGACGGCCGACGGGTCGCCGACGGCCGCCGAGGCGCCCGAAGTCCCGGAACACCACGACAGTGGACAGTAGACAAACGATGGACGCGCGGTGGGCGGCACGGGCCGCATCGAGCCGTCCCGCCCGTCCATCGCTTGTCGCCCGGCGCGGCGGATCGTTCACCACGGCGCAGGCACACGGCCCGCGCCGCCCACCGGAACACACACGGAATCGAGGGAAACCATGCGCATCTCCGCACGCGTCGCGGCGCTGGCCACGGTGGCCGCCATCGGGCTCGGCACCATCGCCACCGGCACCGCCCAGGCCGCCCCGGTCACCGCCACCGCCACCGCTTCGGCCGCCGTCAAGGCCGCCCAGCCCGCCCCGGCCGGCGTCCAGGCCGCCCGGAGCACCACGGTCCACCTGAGCAACAAGACCGGCTGCACGCTCTACCGGACCAACTACTCCCTGGCCCACGGCATCTGGACGCAGGAGCCGTACCTGGGGCTGGGGGACGGCGCCGACCAGACCTTCGGGTCCGAGAGCAACGGGTTCATGACCGGTACCGAGGGCCTGGTGCAGTACGTGTCCTACAACTGCCAGCAGAGCTGGCGCAACGGCAAGTACGTCCAGCTGCACTGGGCCAACCCCTACGTCGGTTCCAACAGCTATGACGAGAACGGCACCGACGGCGGCGTCTTCGCCCCGGTCCGTCAGGGCGGCGGCGGCGACAACGCCGACGTCTTCTGGACCGTGTGGGGCGCCTGATCCCGCCGTCGGGCACCACCACGCCGGAGCGGTCGGATAGTTCGGAGTCCGCCGGCTGACGGGCGGTGCCCCCCGCCAGGTGTCGAACGGCCCGCCCCTGTCCGGGCCGTTCGGCACCACCGGGGGCGGACGCGCCGCCGAGCGGCCGGTCGCGCCCGTCCTCTCAGCGCCGGGCGCGAGCGCCGCGCGGCTCGACGAGGCGATCGCCGAAGAGCCGGGTGCCCGCTTGTTTGACGTGTTTCAGCACGGGTGAGACCTCCATGCTCTGCAAGCCGTCCAGGGACCCGATGCGATCCGACGTGAACTCGAACAGTTCGTCGAGATCCCGGCAGTGTGCGACGGCGTGGATGTTCCAGGGCCCGGAGACGGCTGCGACGAAGGCGATCCCGGGTTCCTGCGCGAGTGCGCGGCCGGCGTTCTTCACCGCCGACGGGTGCACGCGGAGCCAGAGGTTCGCGCGGGCGTGGTAGCCCAGGGCCGCTGCGGCGATCTCGACGTCGATGTGCACGACGCGGCGCCGGAGCAGGGTGTCGAGACGCCGCGAGACGCGACCCGGAGTGAGACCGGCGGCTGCGGCGAGGTCGACGAGACCGGCGCGGCCGTCCGCGGCGAGCGCATCGAGCATCTTCTCGTCCTCGGGGGTGAGCTGCAGCGGCTCGCGGGCGACGACCGGAGACTCGGTGAACGGGGGCCCGCCACTCCCCAGCGCTGCTTCCTCCTCCGGGGACAGCGTGCCCGCCAGGGCGGACCAGTAGTGGCCGCGCCCGCCGAGGAACTGACGGAGCATGGCGAAGGCGTTGACGTCGACCACCGCGGCCGTGCGGGGAAGCCGCTGCCCCAGGAGGTCCTCGCGTTGTTCCCGCGTCCGGGACTGCGTCGCGCAGGTGATCTCGCAGCCCGCCGCGCCCAGGGCCACCCAGTTGACGTCGTCCCGCTCGGCGAGCGCGTCGGCGATCGCCGGGCCGCTGCCGGGGCGGCAGCGCAGCCGCACCAGCCACCTGCTCTGCCCCAGGGCGCCCGGGTTGACCACGCCGGCCACGCGGATCACACCGTCGGCGCGCAGCCGGCGGTAGCGGCGGTTGACGGCCCCCTCGGTCAGGCCGAGGGCGGTCGCGATCGCGGCGAACGAAGCCCGCGGAGCGATCTGCAGCGCCCGGATGATTCGTACATCATCAGGCTGCAGCGAAGCGGATTCCATCATGAGTGCCCTCGGCATGTCGGCAATCCTACGAACGAGCGCTCGTGGCTCGCCCGCGGTGCCGTGCGGAGGAAACACTCGGGGCGTAGGGGGTTCAGGGCGCAGGGGTTCGCGGCGAACGGGATTCGGGGCGCACGGGTCGAGGGACCGCAGCGACGGGCGCCGCCCCGTGGCGGTCCCGGCGTCCCGACGACACCCGAACGGAGTACGACGCCCGTGGAACGGAGTTGACGCCCATGTCATCGAACGGCACCGCACACCAGCACCAACCGACCGTCCTGATCGTCGGGGCCTCGCGCGGCCTCGGCCACGCGATGGCGGCGGAGTTCCTCGACCGGGGGTGGAGGGTCGTCGGTACGGTCCGCGACCTCACCGCCCGGACGCCGCTGCACGAACTCGCGGACCGGGCCGACGGGCGGGTGACCGTCGAGCATCTCGACCTCAACGAGCCCGGCCACCTGCCGCTGTTGCACGAACGTCTGGCGCACCGCCGACTCGACGTGCTCTTCGTCAACGCGGGCACCACCAACAACGAGCGGACGCCGGTCGGGGCGGTCCCGACGGCCGACTTCGTCGACGTGATGGTCACCAACGCGCTCGGCCCCATGCGCGCCATCGAAGCCCTCGAAGACCTGGTGCCACCGGCGGGCCTGATCGGGGCGATGTCCTCGGGACAGGGCAGCATCACGAACAACACGGCCGGCGGCCGCGAGGTCTACCGGGGGAGCAAGGCAGCGCTGAACATGTTCCTGCGGAGCTTCGCGGCCCGGCAGAGCGGGACGCGGCGCGCCTTCGTCCTCATGGCGCCGGGCTGGATCCGCACGGCCCTGGGCGGTCCGGACGCGCCGTTCACGATCGACGAGACCGTCCCCCTGCTGGTGGACGTCCTGCTCTCCCGACTGGGCACGCCCGGCCTGGCCTATCTGGACCGCTTCGGCCAGACCGTTCCTTGGTGAGCCCTGCCCGCTACGGCTGGGCCGAGCGGCCCGACTGAGGCTCCTCCGTCTCCTCGCACCCGGAGTCGGCGGCCTCGACGAGGTTGTGCTCCAGGCGTTCCAGGGTGTGCAGGGCCTCCGCGCGCTCGTCGGGGGTCAGACCGGAGGTGACGAGGTCTTCGAGCGTGCTCCAGCTCTGTTCGACCTCTCGGCGCAGGGCGTGGCTGGCGGCCGTGGGTTCGATGAGCGACGCGCGCTTGTCGGTGGGGTCGGGGCGGCGGCGGACGAAGCCGGCCTGCTCCAGGCGCTGGACGGTGCGGGTCATGGTGGCGGCGTCGGAGTCCAGCAGGCGCACGAGGTCGGTCTGGCGCCGGGGGCCGAGTTCCCACAGGTGCATCATGACGAGCTCCTGGCCGGGGTGCAGGCCGATGCGGCGCAGGAGCTGTCCGGCGTACATGCGGTGCAGGCGGGCGAGGCGGAAGATCGCGTGGCTGACGGGCCCGCCGGCGGCGGCGGCCGGCAGCGGAACGCTGGCTCCCTGAGCGGATCCCGCGGGATCCTTCCCGGCCTTCGGGGACTGGGTCATCTCTTCCTCACTTCCTGATCGGGCAGCTAACTCTATCGTGCGGCTGCGCTCCCTCGCTGATCCGCCTGCGTTCGTACGGCAAGTTCCCTGTTGGGTCCGCATGGCTGATGCCAGGTGGCTGCGGAGGAGTGGCTCCCCGGGCACTTACCTGTTCGAGCAGGTATCTGTTACGTTGGATGCATCGAGGCCACCGGCACTCCTCACGTAGGGAAGAGATCATGACCACTGCTTTCGATCCGATCGTTCTGGGCGGCAAGCCCCTGACCAGCCGCATCGCCATGGCGCCGATGACCCGCAGCCGCGCGTACGGGCCGGGCGCGGAGCCGACGGAGCTGATGGCGACGTACTACGCGCAGCGCGCCGGCGCCGGGCTGATCGTCACCGAGGGCATCCAGCCCTCGCCGGTCGGCCAGGGCTACCCCGACACCCCCGGTCTGCACACGGCCGGGCAGGTGGCGGCGTGGCGGACGGTGACCGACGCGGTGCACCGTGAGGGCGGGGTGATCTTCGCCCAGCTGATGCACACCGGCCGGATCGGCCACCCCAGCCTGCTGCCCGACGGCCTGGCGCCGGTGGCGCCGTCGGCGGTGGCCGCCAAGGGGCAGGTGTTCACCCACGAGGGCCCGAAGGACTACGTGACGCCGGAGGAACTGAGCGAGGCGGGGATCCGGCAGACCGTCGCGGACTTCGCCGACGCCGCCGCCCGCGCCGTCGAGGCCGGGTTCGACGGCGTGGAGATCCACGGCGCCAACGGCTACCTGGTCCACCAGTTCCTCGCGCCGAACACCAACCTGCGCACCGACGCCTGGGGCGGCGACACCGAGGGCCGGATCCGATTCGCCGCCGAGGTGGTCACCGCGGTGGCCGAGGCGATCGGCGGCCACCGGGTGGGTCTGCGGATCTCGCCCGGCAACCCGTACAACGACATCGCGGAGGCCGACCCGGCCGAGGTGTACGAGGCGCTGATCGGGCGGCTGACCGGCCTGGACCTGGCCTACCTGCACCTGCTGGAGGGCCCGGACCGCGACCTGACCGCTCGCCTGCGCAAGGCGTGGCCGGGCACCTTCGTCCTGAACCCCTTCACCCACCCCGCCTTCACCGGGCCCGAGGCGCTGGAGCTGGTCGAGGACGGCAGCGCGGACATGATCGCCTACGGGGCGCTGTTCCTGGCCAATCCGGACCTGCCGGCCCGGCTGGCCGCCGGCGGACCGTTCAACACGCCGGATCCGGCCACGTTCTACGGCGGTGACCACCGGGGCTACACCGACTACCCGGCTCTCGGCGCCTGATCGGCGCGCGGCACACCGGCGCGGCCACGGGCGTGGCCGCCGTGGTGACCGCACAGTGGGTCAGGGCGATCCCGTCCGATCCGTCTTCCGAACCCGTCTCCACCTGGGAGTTCCCGATGTCCACTGCCATCACCTTCTCCGAGTACGGCCCGCCCGAGGTGCTGCGCCCGACCGAGGTCACCACGCCGCAGCCCGGTCCGGGCCAGGTCCGGATCAAGGTCAAGGCCGCCTCCGTGAACCCGCTCGACCTGAAGATCCGCTCCGGCACGATGGCCAAGGTCGCCCCCGCCGACTTCCCGGTGACACCGGGCGTGGACGCGGCCGGTGTCGTCGACGCCGTCGGCGACGGAGCCGGTGCGGCCGTCGGCGACGAGGTGCTCGGTGCCACCGCCGGTGGCAGCTACAGCGAGTACGCCCTGCTGGAACACCCGGTGGCCAAGCCCGCGGAGCTGTCGTGGGAGGTGGCCGCCTCGCTGGTCACGGTCGGCCGGACCGCACATCGGGTCCTCGACCAGCTCGGCGTCGAGGCGGGCCGGACCCTGCTCATCCACGGCGCCGCCGGAAGCGTCGGCTACATCGCGGTGCAGCTGGCGGTCGCCCGCGGCATCACCGTCATCGGTACGGTCGGGGAGAAGGACGTCGAGCGCATCACCGGGCTGGGCGCCACCGCCGTCCGCTACGGCGACGGCTGGGCGGAGCGGGTGAAGGCCGCCGCCCCGGGCGGAGTCGACTTCGTCTTCGACGCCGCCGGCGCCGGCGTGCTCGCCGACTCCGTCGCCCTGACCGGCGATGCGGACAAGGTCATCACCATCGCCGACATGTCCGCCCAGCAGCACGGCGTGCGCTTCAGCGCGGGCACCGGCGGCCAGGGTGGGGAGTCACTGCCGGAGCTGGTGCAGCTGGCCGCCGCCGGAATGCTCACCGTGCCGATCTGGCGCACCTACCCCCTGGCGGAGGCCGCCCAGGCGCATGCCGACCTGGAGGCCCACCGCAACCGGGGCAAGGCCGTCCTCCTGCCCTGATCCCCTGTGCTGCGGCCGCCTCGCCGCCTCGTGTCGCCGGAGCGTTGCCGCCTTGCGCCGCCGGACCGCGCGAGGCGGACGGCCGGGGCCGTAGCCGGCCCCGCACTCCAGGCGGCTGCGGAGAGTCACGTGCCTGCTGGTCCTGACTGTCGGAGGGCGGGGCCGAGGAGGTCGCAGAAGCGGTCCAGGGCGCGGTCGGTGCGGTGGCGGTCGCCGGTGGTCGTGAGGTCGAACAGGAGGCCGCGGATGACGGCCATGACCAGCGTCGGGGTGACGGTGTCGTTCGGGCCGGCCGTGACGTCGTGGAACACGGCGCCCAGGGTGTCGAACCAGTCCGTGATCGCCTCGGCCTGGTGCGGGTAGTTCTCGGGATGGACCAGGCCGTCGGCGTGCACCTCGAAGAACAGCCGGACGAACGGGGCGCGTTCCGGTGCGCTGATCCAGGCCCAGATGCCGCGCAGGTGCTCCTCCGGGGAGGCGGCCTGCGCCGGGGGGAGCCCGGCCAGCCGCATCGCGCCGCGGCGGCGGGCCTCGGCGAGGACGGCGGACACCAGCTCCTGCTTGCTGCCGAAGTCGTAGAGCAGCATCCGCGGGCTGGTGTCGAGGGCGGCGGCCAGGGGCCGCAGGCTCAACCCGGCGAGGCCGTGCGCCAGCACGTAGTCGGTCGCCCGGGCCAGTGTGGCCTCCCGTCGAGCGGGGTCCGGAGGTCGCCCCACGGTGGACCGTCCTTTCGTCCTTGCTGATCTGAGCCTGCGTCAGTATATGGTACGACTGTTTCAAGAACGGGGAGGAGACAGTCATGCACGCACACGACCGGGCCGTCGCACTCGGCGCCGGAGGTCTCGTCGGCACCGCCTGGACGGCCGGGCTCGCCCGCGGCCTGCGCCACGGCGGGGTGGATCTCGGCGAGGCCGATCTCATCGTCGGCACCTCGGCCGGCGCGATCACCGCCGCACTGCTGGCCACCGGTCAGGACCCGGGCCGCCTGGCCACGCCGGTGCGGCCGGCCGGTTCCGGCAGCACGCCGCCGCGGGTGGACGGGCGCCGGCTGGGCGAGGTGTTCGCCGTGCTCGGTCAGGCCGCCGCGGACCCGGACGGGGCGCGGCGCCGGGTCGGCCGGATCGCGCTCGACGCCGAGACCGGCCCCGAGCAGGCCCATGTCGCCCGGATGGGCGCCATGGTCGGCACGGACGACTGGCCGGACCGGCCGCTGCTCATCCCCGTGGTGGACGCCGAGACCGGCGAGCCGGCCGTCCTCGACCGTACGAGCGGCGCGCCGCTGTCCGTCGCAGTGGCGGCGAGCACGGCCTTCCCGGCCATCTATCCGCCGATCACCGTCGACGGCCACCGGTACATGGACGGCTCCCTGCGGTCGGCGACCAACGCCGCACTCGCGGCCGGAGCGCGCACGCTCGTCGTGATCGACCCGCAGGCGCACCTGTTTCCGCGTGAGCTGCTCCACCGGGAGCTGGCCGTGGCCGCGGCGCACACCGTGGTGACCGTCGAGCCGGATCCGGCTTCGATCGGTGTGTTCGGCCCGGACCTGAACGACCGGACGGCCTGGGAGCCGGCCTACCGGTCGGGTCTTCGCCAGGCCACCGAGGTGGCGGAGCGGCTCCGTTCCGTGTGGCGGACCGGCACCGGTGCAGGCAACGGGGCCGGTGCAGGCGATGGGGCCGGTGCCGGCACTGGGGCCGGGCTCGGGAGCGGACGCGGTACGGACTGAGCACCGCCCGGTCCCGGCCGGCCCGGCTGCGTTCAGCGCGGCAGCACCCAGTCCGGCGCCCAGGTGTCGGGGGCGTCGTGGCCGGGGGTCGTGGCGGCGAGGTGGGTGCGGAGGGTGGCCAGGGCCGGGTGGGGGTTGTCGCGGTGCCACAGGAGTGAGTGCGGGTAGACGGGCGTCGGGTCGGTCACCGGGATGCGGCGCAGGCCGTGGCCGGCGGGCCAGACGAGGCGGGTGTGCTCGCTCATGAAGGTGGCCAGGGCCGGGGTGTCGGCGATGGTGTCGAGGAGCGCGTCGGAGCCGAAGTTGGGGCCGGTCGCCTCGATGGTGAGACCGAACTCGGCGACCAGGTCGTCGTAGTAGGCGCCCCACTCGCTGCCGGGGAGGATGCCCGGCATCCAGATCCGGTGGCCGACCAGCTCGGCGAGGGTCACCGACCTCGCGCCCGCCAGCGCGTGGCCGGGGCCGGTGAGGAGCTGGAGCGGCTCGTCGAGCACCCGGACGGACGTGATGTCCTCGGGCAGGGGCCGGCCGGGCGCGGCGACGGCGCGGAAGGACGCGTCGACGGTGCCGGAGCGGATGGCGGCGATCGCCGTCTCGATCTCCAGCAGCATCACCACGTCGAGGTCGATCTGCGGGTGCGCGCGGTGGAAGCCGCGCATCAGGCCCGACGCCGCGCCGCGCGAGGCGATCACGTCGACCCGCAACGGGCGGTGCCCCACGCGCACGGACGCGACCGCGCGCTCCGCGACGCGCAGCAGTTCGCGCGCGTGGGGCAGGAACGCCTGCCCGTCGATGGTCAGCTCGGCCCCGCGCGGGGTGCGGGTGAACAGCCGCACCCCGAGGTCGCGCTCCAGCGCGGCGACGCGCTTGGAGACGGCCTGCTGGGTGACGGAGAGGTCGACCGCGGCCTTCTGGAACTGGCCGGCGTCCGCGATGGCGGCGAAGGTGCGCACTGCTTCGAGGTCCACGCCGACCACCCTAGTGAACAACCCGCGGTTGTGCAGCGATGGCGCGGAGGTTGTTTGACCCGCGGTTGTGCCGCCCGATTAGCTCTCCTCGATCAACCCCGGTTTGTGTGATCGAGACGGCGAGGAGGCGCATCGAGCATGAGGGGCAGGAAACGGCTGGGCCGCCGGTTCGGCTGGCTGTGGGCGGCGTACGCGGTGAGCGCGTACGGGTCCGGGCTGGGGTTCGGGGCACTGCCGATGATCGCCGTGCTGGTGTTGCACGCCGGTCCGGCCGAGGTGTCCGCGCTGTCCGCGGTCGGGCCCGCGGTGGGAGCGCTGGTCGCGGTGCCGCTCGCGCCGTGGGTGGAGTTCCGGCGCAAACGCCCGGTCATGATCGCGACGGACCTGACCCGGTTCGCGGCCATGGCGAGCATCCCCGCGGCCTACGCCCTCGGGTGGCTCGGCTTCGTCCAGCTGCTCGTGGTCTCGATCGTGATCGCCGCCGCCAAGATCGCGTTCGGCGCGGCGAGCGGCGCCTACCTCAAGGCCCTCGTCCGGCCGGAGGACCTGCTCGTGGCCAACGCCCGGTTCGAGTCCACGAACTGGAGCTCCATCGCGGTCGGGCCACCGCTGGGCGGCGCGGCGATCGGGGCGTTCGGGCCGGTCACCACCGTGGTGGCCGACGCGCTCAGCTACCTGCTGTCCGCGCTCGGCATCACCGCGATCGGTGGCCGGGAGGAGGCCCCGCGGCCGCCCGGCAGCGGCACTGGTAGCGACACCGGAAGCGGCACCGGCACTGCTACCGGCACCGGCCCGGTCCGGGCGGGCGGGGTGCTGGACGGCTGGCGGCACATCCTGGGCGACCCCGGTCTGCGCGCGCTCTACCTCAACAACGTGCTCGTCTCCGGCCTGATCATGGCCACCGAGCCGGTGCTCGCCGTCCTCCTGCTGCGCCGACTCGACTTCGCCCCCTGGCAGTACGGCCTCGCCTTCGCCGCCCCCTGCCTCGGCGGACTCGTCGGCTCCCGGCTGGCCCCCCGCGTCGTGGCCCGCTACGGACGGCACCGGGTGTTCCGGACCGTCGGCACCCTGCGCGCCGTCTGGCTGATCGGCCTGGCCTTCGTCCGCCCCGGCGTCGTCGGCCTCGTCACCGTGATCGCCGTCGAGCTGGCGATCATCGTCAACATGAGCCTCTACACCCCGGTGCTCGCCGCCTACCGGCTCGAACACACCCCCAAGCACCTCGTCGCCCGCACCCTGGCGGCCTGGTCGATCGGCCAGCAGGCGGCCATCGCCGTCCTCACCGCGCTCGGCGGACTGCTCGCCGGCGCCACCGGCCCGCGCACCACCCTCGCCGTCGCGGGGCTGGCCATCCTGGCCACCCCGTTGCTGCTGCCCAGCCGCGACCAGGTGGCGCAGCCGGATCCGGTGCCGTCGGTGCCGGCCGACACCCCGGCCTGACTCCCGCGCCGCAGCAAGCGCCACTGCCACCACCGCCGTCGTAACTGCCGCCGCCATTGCCGTAACCGCCACCGCCGCCGTAACCCAGGAGGACACCCGCGTGAGCACCGACCCCGCCCTCGACCCCGCCCACACCGTCCTGCTCCGCGCCGGCTGACCCGAACCGCGCTCGGCGCCCACAGCGCGCCCACAGCGCGCCCATCCCGCGCTCACCCGCACCCACACCGTCCGGCCACGGCCGCCGAAGCACGCACCGGTGAGCCCCTTCGCCGCTACGGTTGTCACCCATGGCCCACACCGCGCACACCGCGACCGAGATGACCGCGGAGCTCGTCCGGGAGCTGCTCCGCGACCAGCATCCCGACCTGGCCGACCGCCCCATCAGGCTCGGCGCACGCGGCTGGGACAACCAGTTGTGGCGGCTCGGCGACGACCTCGCCGTCCGCCTGCCCTGGGCGACGGATTCCGCGGACGGACTGCTGCGCAAGGAACACGCGTGGCTGCCCTCCCTCGCCCCGCAGCTGCCCCTGCCGGTCCCCGTCCCGCAGCGCCTCGGGGAGCCCTCCGAGCGGTTCCCGCGGCCCTGGATCGTCACCACGTGGGTCCCCGGCGCGCCCGGCGACCGCGCCCCCGCCACGCGGGCCACCCACGCGGCCGACCGCCTGGCCGGGTTCCTGACCGCCCTTCACCGGCCCGCCCCCGACGGGGCGCCCGTCGGCCGCGACCGCGGGGGGCCGCTGACCGAGCACGCGGAGGGGTTCGCCAGGATGCTCGCCTCGGCCACCGAAATGGGGCTGATCCCCGACCCGGACGCCGTCCGCGCCGTCTGGGCGGACGCCGTCGCCGCGCCCGGCTGGGCGGGCCCGGCGCTGTGGCTCCACGCCGACCTCCACCCGGCGAACGTCCTCACCGCGGACGGCACCCTCTGCGGTGTGATCGACTTCGGCGACCTGTGCGCAGGCGATCCGGCCTACGACCTCGCCGCCGCCTGGATCCTCCTGCCGGACGGTGCCGTCGACCGCTTCCACGACACCTACCGCTTCCACGACACCCACCGCCCCCGTGCCGCCGACCGGTCGGCTCCGGACGCCGCGACCCTGCGCCGCGCCCGCGGATGCGCGGTGCTGCGCGCCCTCGCCGGGATCCTCATCGGAGAGGCCGGGGTCCGCGGTCGCCCCGGTGGCAAGCCCACCTGGGGCCCACCCGCCCACACCGCCCTGCGACGCCTCATCGCGACGGCCGGGCACTGACGAAGCCTGCCGGGGGCGCCCCGCCCCACCCACAGCCGAGCGCCCGGCGCTCTGTCGGTGCCGGCGAGTAGCTTGCGAGCGCAACGTGGGCATTCGTCGTGAGGGAGGAACCGTGGGGGCCAAGACCGGGCTGCTCGTGTACGCCGACGGGGAGGCGCCGGGCCTGCTGAAGCGGGTCGGTGCGCCGGACCGCGAGCGGACGGCCGCGATGATGCGGCGCCTGTACCCGGGCTGGTCGATCGACGCGGCCGCCCCGTCGAACCTCGGGCGCGGGGTCCATCCCCCGAACGGCCTTGCCCACGCGGGGAGTTGGCCGGGGGTGGAGCTGGTCTGCGACCAACGCTTCATGATCGACTTCCCGTCCCGCCTCCCGGACGGACTGGTGGCGGCGAGCGCGGGCCGGCGGATGGTCCTGCACGCCATGCACAGCGTCGTCGACCGGCTGGCCTTCGGCGTGTGGGAGGACGGGCGCCTCGTCCGCGCGCTGAGCCTGTCCCCGGACAGCGGGATCATCGAGGACGTCGGCGAGCCGCTCCCCTTCGAGGCGCCCTACTGGGCGGGGGAGCGCCCCGCCGACATCGTCCCGTGGCCGGACGAGGAAGAGGGCGAGGAGCCGTACCCGCTGCCCTTCCACCCGCTGGACATGGGCGAGGACGCGCTGCGCGCGCTCTGCGGCTTCGTCGTCGAGGGCTGCCCGGAGCCGGGCGACCTGGCCGCGGAGACCGTCGCCCTGCACGGCTACCTCGTCCGGGACCCCGACGCCCCCGGCCCCGCCGAGCGGGACGCCGCCCTCAGAGCGGCCATCGCAGCCGTGCCCCCGCCGCGCGTCCACCGACTGGGCCCGGACGGCACGTTGATCAGAGAGGATCCCGTGTAGTCCCCGCCCCGCCCGCCCGCCCCGCCCGCCCCGCCCGGCTCGCCGTACTCGGCGCGGGGATCCGGGCTCAGGGCCCCACGCCGTGCGGGCCGGCGTCGTCTCTGCCTGCAAGGATGCTCGGCGTGCTGATCCCCGGATACGAGAACGACCCCCTGACGGCGGGCGAGGACCTGTTGGCCCTGCCCGGCTTCTGGGCCGCCCACCTGCTGTGGCTCTCCGAAGGCGAGGAGCCCGATCCGACACCGGAGCTCTTCGGCGTCGACGGCGCCGACGCCGACGCCGCGTACGGGCGACTCACCGACCCGGCGGCCTGGCCCGTCATCCGACTGCCGCTGCAGCACGGCCACAGCATCGTCATCGTCCACCGCAACTTCACGGACGACGACGGGATCGACTACCGCCTCACCCACCCCGACTGGGACCGCACCGCCCCGCTCGCCGGCATCGAGGGCCACTACTCCGGCCCCGGCCTCGCCTGGCGCGAGCTCGTCCACATCGCCCGGAACCCCGGCGGCGCGCCGGGGATCACCGAGCCGCACGCCCGCCTGCTGCTCCTCCTGCCCGTCCTCGGCGACGCCGACCTGCCGGCCGACGCCGCCGGGACCGTCGCCGACGCCCTGACCGCCGTCGGCACGCCGTCCGAAGCCGTCGGCGCGCTGGCCGAGGCCCTGCTCGACCATCCCTTCTGGGACGGCGCCACCTGGCACCACGAAGACGACCGCTCCCCCCCTCAGCGGAGCCCGCGTCACCCAGCCGAGCCGGGTCCTCCGCTGCAGTGACCATCACAGCCCGCGCACCACCCGCGTCGGCCTCCCGGCCGACCAGGACACCCGCCTCGCCGAGGCCCTCGGCACTGCCGGCTGACGACGGGCAACGGGGCGCCTCCCGGAACCGGCGCCCGGCTGCCACTGGACGCGCGGTCCGCGGAAGGCGGACGCGGTGGCCGTCCGCGCAATCGTGTCGGTGGGCTGCGGTTGAATCGGCGCATGACCGTATACGACGTGACCAGCCGGCTTCCGGAGATCTCAACCGTTCGGGACCGGGCGCAGGCCATGGCCGTGCTGGACGTGATCATGTGCGACGAGCCGTCGCTGCGCTACTACGCGTTCGACCCGGCCTGGTCCGGGTCGGAGATGCTGGCGTCGATGCACGACGGCTCGGGGAACGACTACTCGGTGGTGTTCTCGGCGGCCGGCGCGTTCGCCCGCGGCTTCGACCACGAGTCGCCGATGACGCCCTGGGCCGAGGACCCGCTCCGGCTGTGGCCCGGGCTGGTGGATTCGGTGCCCGAGGCGTTCCAGCCGCTCCTGACCGAGCCGTCCTTCTGCGAGTCCGACGGCACCCTGAGGGCGACGGTGTGCTTCTGGCGGGAGGCCTCGGATGCCGAGTGGCGGAGCGGGGCCGTGGACCTCCCGGAGGTGAACGACGGCGACGTGGACGGCGCGAGCTGGATCTTCGACGTGCTGGTGGCCGGGACGGCCGCGGCCTATCGGGAGTTCGCCGAGGAGTACTACGAGAAGACGCCCGACCTGACGGCGATCCAGCACGTCCTCGATCACCGGCCGCTCACCGAAGCCGTCGTCGCCCTGCTGAATCCCGATCGCCACCTCGCCGACCTCCACGACGAGGTTGCCCACACCGGGTACGGCCGCGAGCTGACCGTCGGCTGAGCCCGGTGCGTGCCGGGGGTACGGGGCCGCTCTCGCGGCCCCGTCCGGCCGTCGCTGGTTCAGGGCGCCGGGGGTTCGGCCGGGAGGGGGGCGTCCTCCGGGCCGTCCGTGCCGGCGCCGTCCGCAGCGGCGCTGTCCGTGCCGACAGCGTCCGTGCCGGCGCGGTCCGCGACGGGGGCGGGCCGGGTGCCTTCCTCGGCTTTGCGGCAGCTGCTGCAGGTGGCCCAGGGGAGGCGGGGGTGCGGTTCGCCGAGGTCGGTGGACCGGTGCGGGGCGAGGGTCATGTCGGAGGTGTCCAGGCCGCACAGCGTGAGCGGGTCGCAGACGCCCGAGGCCGCTGCCCGGGCGGTGTGCGCGCGGCGTACGGGGTTCTCGGGGTCGGCCGGTGTGTGGTCGGCACCGAGCAGCCGGACGTTGGTCGGGGTGTCGGCTTCGAGCACGATGATGGTGTCCATCCCCTCAACCTCGCCGCAGGGCCGGTGGGCTGCACGCGCACGGTGGCATCCGGATCAGTCGGACGGGCCCGGTGCCGCGCGTCCCGCCCGTCGGAGCGCCTGCTCGGTGCCCCGGCGGTACACCCGCGGCACACCGGCGAAGCCGCGGCCGGCGAGGCCTCACCCGGGCTGGGCCAGTCCGCCGAGGCCCAGTGCGGTCGTACGGGCCGCACGGAGGGCCGCCCGGGCACGGGCCACTCCGGCGAGGGTGGTCGCCCCGCTGCCGCCGACGGCGGGCGTGGGTGCGCCGAGCCCGGCGCAGGGGCGGCAGATGCCGGGCTGCGGCACCGGGTCGTGGCACTTGGCGCACTCGGCGTACCGGGCCGCTGCCGGGCCTGCGGGGGCTCGTTCGGGCGGCATCTTGTTTTCCAGGCGGTAGCGGATCACCGCTGCCGCCGAGTGCAGGGGGACGGGGAGCCCGGGCAGGAGGGCCTGGGCGAGTTCGCTGTGGGTGGCGCCGCGCTCCAGCCACCGGGCGACCAGCGGGGCGAGCTTCCGGGCTTCGGCCTCGCCGAGGCGGAGGCGGGGCTCGGGCCGGATCGCCCGGAAGAGTGCTGCGACCGCCTCCCGCGTTCGTTCGTCCGGTGGCGGGGGAGGGGCCTCGGGGGCCCGGTGTTCGACCTCCGGCCCGTCGCGTTCCGCGACGGCCGGGAGGGAGGGTTCTTTGTCTCGGTTCTTTGGTAGGGCGTCAGCGCCACCAGTGGTCGCTCCACCGGGTGCCGGAGGGGTGGTAGCCGGTGCCGGGAGCTGAGGGGTGTCGTAGACGTGGTTCTCGGTGCGGAGCGTGCCGTCCGGCAGGCGGACCGTCTCGACCCGGTAGTAGCCGGCCGCGATCAGCTCCTTCAGGGCCTTGCGGACGGCGCCGCGCCCCTGGGGGCTGGCGTCGGCCATCTGCCGACCGTCCTCCCGCCAGCCGTCGGGGCGGGACAGGAGGTCCGCGAGCAGACCGCGGGCAGTGTAGGAGAGCCGTCGGTACTGCAGGACGTTGTTGGGAAGTACGGTGAAGTCACGTACGGGCGCGCTACGATGAATACGCATCGGGAGTTCGTTGGCTTCCTTGTGCCGGACCCCGGGGTGTTGGTAGCGCCGCCGGGGTCAACCTGTTGTCCGTTGGTCCGCGAAACGTAACACGATACGCCGGATCGAGATCCAATCGGTCGTCAAGAGACATCGGTAGAACGCGAGTTGGCGATGAGCGGTCCGTTGCCGACCGGGAAGTGACAGTTGCGGCGACTGTTGTGATCGCCGCACCCCGCCGTGCGTAGCATCCGGAATCGGGTGGCCGGTGTTCCCGGGGCACCCGGGGTGGCACGTACGCCCGTTGACACAGGGGGAGGGGATCTCATGGATCCAGCCACGCTCGCGGCCGTCGCGGGCTCGTCACTCGTCGGGGCGATGGCCACGGACGCCTGGGAGCACGCGCGGGACGCGATGGTCGCCGTGTGGCGCAGGTTCCGGCCGGACGGCGCCGAGGCGGTCGGTGCGGAGCTGGCCGAGCTCCGGCAGGAGGCGCTGGAGGCCCGCGAACAGGACGACGAGGAGCTGCGGGGCACGCTCGCCGCGGAGTGGCAGGGGCGGCTGGCCACGTTGCTCCGGCGGCAGCCCGAACTCGCGGGGGAGCTCCGGAGGGTGCTGGACGAGGTGCTGGTCCCGGCGCTGCCGCAGGAGACGGCGACCCGGGTGTACCAGCAGACGGTCACCGCCCGCGACAGCGGGCGCGCTTTCGGGGTCCAGGGCGGGAACCTGGTTTACCACGAGGGCAGGGAACAGGGCGGGGACGCAGGAGTGGCCGAGGGCGGAGGGCCGGCCGGAGCGGCGTAGGTCACCGCGGCCGGGGCGAGCGCTCGGCGAGCTCCGCGCGGAGCGCGTCACGGTTGTACGTGAAGCGCCTCAGGTCGGTCGTGAACGCCTCGGGGTTCGCGGCAGCCAGGGCCTGCTGGATGCGCACCGCCTCCTCGGTCGCGTCCAGCCCCTTGCGGAGGAAGCCGAGCTGCGCCCACCGGATGCCCAGGTTCGCGAGCGCCCGGGCCAGGGCCGGCTCGTACGCCGCCGGGTGCTCGCCGACCAGGACGAGGTAGATCTCCACGGCCTTCCGCGAGGTGTCGAGGGCGGCCTCCGGCCGGTTCACCGCGGCCAGCCGGTTGCCCAGGTTGTTCAACGCGATGGCGAAGCTGTCCCGGTCGACGGCGCGGCCGGTCGCGGCCCGGCGGTCGAGGATCAGCACGGCCTCCTCGGTGGCGGTCAGGGCCTCCTCCGGCCGGTCGGCAGCGGCGAGCCGGTTGCCGAGGTTGGACAGGGCGGCGGCGAGGAACTCCTCGTGCAACGCCGGGTTGGCCGCGACCAGTTCGCGCCACTGGCGGACGGCCTCCTCGGCGGTCGTCAGTGCCTCGTCGTCGAGGCCGGCCGCCCGCTGGTAGACGCCGAGTGCGGTCAGCGCGCGGGCGAGCGCGGGCCGGAAGGCGTCGGGGTTCACCCTGGCCAGCCGGCGCCGGATGCCCACGGCCGTGGCGGCGACCCCGAGCGCCTCCGCGCCGCGCCCCATGCCCCACAGGTGGTTGGCCACGGTGACCAGCGACGTCGCGAACTCGGGGTCGAAGCGGTCCGGGCTGTCGGCGGCGAGGCCCCGGTAGACCGCGAGCGCGGTCCGGCCGGCCTCGACGGCGTCGGCCCGGTGCCCCGACTCGAACAGCGCGATCCCGGCGTTGACCAGCGCACGGGCGTAGGCGGGCCGGTAACCGTCGGGGTCCGCGTCGGACAGTTCGCGGCACAGGTCCACCGCCTGCCGGGCCGCCTCCAGGGCCTCGTCGAGGCGTCCCGTCGCCAGCCGGTGGTGGACCAGGTTGCTCAGCGGGCGGGACAGGTCGGCCTGCGGAGCACCGGGACGGCGGGCCTCGGGGTGCTCGGCCGCATGACGGCGGGCCAGGAGGACGGCCTCCTCGGTGTCCTCCAGCGCCTCGGCGGCCTGCCCCAGCACCGACCGGCACACGCCGAGGTTGGCCAACGCATTGGACAGGTCGGGCAGGTACTGCGCGGGATCCTCCTCGGCCGGGCCGCGCAGGCACGCGACCGCCTGCACGCTGTTCTCCAGCGCCTGGCGGTGGAGACCGGCGTGCGACTGGCGCGTGGCCAGACGGGTGTGGAGGAGCGCCCGGTCGTTCGGGTCCCGGGTGCGGCGCAGCAGGTGCTCGGTCAGGCGGCCGATCACGGCCGCGATGCCGGGGTCGAGGTCGGTGTGCCGGTCGGGCGGCAGGTGCGGCTCGACGGCTTCGAGGACGGGGACGACGTGGGGCAGCCCGGCGAGTACGGTCAGCGCGGCGCTCCCGGCGTCGACCGCCAGACGCGGATCCGCCAGCAGCAGCGGGTAGAGGTGCTGCGGGCCGAGGTGCTCCCAGTGCTGGGCGGCCGACAGCAGGAAGGTGACCGCGCGGGGCGTCCAGGGCGCGGGGGCGCGCTCGGGGCCGTGCCGGGTGAGCAGGGACGAGGTGTCGGGCACCGCCCACGGCTGCGGCGGGTAGGCGAGGCGGTGTCCCGGCACGGTCAGGGCGAGGAAGTCCTCGGCGAGGCGGTCGGGGTAGAGGGGCTCCAGGACCTGGCCGGGGGTCGGTTCGGTCGGTGTGGTCGAGGTGTCGGCTGCGGCCGGCGGGTAGCAGGACGCGTGGTCCTTCAGGACGTCCGGGGGGTCCGGCAACCGGAGCCGGTCGAGGACCGCCGTACCGGCCTCGCGGGAGAGGGTGCCGGTGAGGACGGCGGCGTACACGGCCCGGTTCATGACCTCGGGCGGCGTGCGGAATCCGTTCCCGTCCTGCCCGGCGTTGACGCCGTCGCCGTACAGCCGCGCCCAGTGCAGCCGCTCGCGGTCCAGGAGGTACATGGTCAGGCCGGACCGGTCCGCCGGCGGGGCGGATCCGGTCGCACGGGCGTCGACGGCGACCAGGGCGGCCATGTGGACGGCCAGGGTCAGGCCGAACTCCGTGCCGTGCAACGCCAGGGGCGGCCGGACCGCGGCTGCGTCGGGCAGGCGGTAGACGGCCGCGAAGGCGTCCCGCGCGGCGGTGAACATCGCGCCGCGGCCCGCGCCGTCCGCGGGCAGGGCCGGGAGGGGCTGGACGGACACACCGGCCTGGTAGGTGTCCAGGATGCCGCGCAGCTGGGGCAGTTCGTCCATGGTGCGCCCCAGCATCAGCACCCGGGTGGGCACGCTGCTCTGGTGCAGCAGGGCGTTCTTCAGCAGCCAGGTCAGGTTGGTGGTGAGCCACCGGTCCGCGTAGTCGACGATCAACAGCACCCCGGTCGCCCCGGCGGGGCGCAGGTCCTGGCTGCCGGGCGGGATCGGGTCGGCGTCGGGGCCGTGGAAGGCGACGACGACCTTCCAGCCCGCCTCGGCGGACTCGTCGGCGAACCGGGCCGCCAGGCGGCTCTTGCCCTGGCCGCCCGGGCCGTACAGCCAGCGCACCCCCAACCGCGCGCCGTCGCCGTCGCGCCACTCCCGCAGCCGGGCGAGCTCGTCGTGGCGGCCGGTGAAGGGCACCACGGCGCGGCGGGCGTTGAGCATCCGGCTCGGGAGTTCGCGCAGCCACCCCGGGTCGGTGTCCATCGTGCGCTGCCAGGCGGCGAGCAGGTACAGCGGGAGCCCGTCGGCGCCGTGCACGTGGATGTCGGCGCCGATCGTGCCGTAGGCGAAGCCGCTGACGGCGATGACGTTCTGGACGTAGAGCGGCTGCGAGTCGCCGTCGGCGCCGCCTTCGGTGCGGTCGACGGCGCTCATGCGGCGCCCGCCCCGGCCGCTGCCGTGTCGGTCGTGCCGGTGACGCCGATCGGGGTGACCGGCGGCCCTGCCTCACGATGTGCCACCCCGGAGTCCCTTCTCCTGCTGCGCAGCACCTCCGCCACGGTGCGCGACGGGACGTGACAGAACCCCAGCGCTCCGGCACCGGCCCCTGGAAGCGCTCTGCCCTCGGCCCCCGGACGGGAAACGGGGCCCGGCCGCACCGGGCCGTCCCCCGAACCGCCGGTCGTACCGGACATCTGACGAACTGTCGGATATGGTCCTCCTGCCCCGAACCCGACACCGAGAGGCTCGTGCGTTGAAGGTGACCAAGATCGTCCCCGGTTCCCCGTGCTGGGCGCAGCTGAGCGCCCGCGACCTCCCCGCCGCTCAGACGTTCTACGGCGAACTGTTCGGCTGGAGCGCCGAGACCGACCCCGACCCGCAGTACGGCGGCTACACCACCTTCTCCCACGGCGGCGCGCCCGCCGCGGCCGTGGCGCCGCTGATGAACCCGCAGCAGCCGGTGATGTGGCTGGTGTCCTTCGCGACCGAGGACGTCGACGGCACCTGCGGGACCGCCAAGGGCTCGGGAGCCCAGGTGTGGATGGGGCCGATGGAGATCGGCGACCTCGGCCGCTGGGCGCTGCTCAGCGACCCGACCGGCGCGCCGTTCGCCGTCTGGCAGGCCCGGAAGTTCGCCGGGTTCGGCGTGGTGAACGAGCCGAACGCCTTCGGCTGGGTCGACCTGTCGACCCGGGACAGGAACGCCGCGGTGGAGTTCTACAAGACCACCTTCGGCTGGCAGGTCTGGCCGGACGACGTCTACCCGATGGTCGGCCTGGCCGGTGAGATGTTCGGCGGCGTGATGGCGATGGACGCCTCCATCCCGGCGGAGGTTCCGTCCCACTGGGCCCCGTACTTCCAGGTCGCGGACGTGGACTCCGCCGCGGCGACCGCGACGCGCCTGGGGGCCGAGGTCCTGCACGGGCCCGTCGACGTGGAGATGGAGAACGGCCCCCGGATCGCCGTGGTCCGCGACCCGCAGGGCGCCACGTTCGGCGTCTTCGCACCCCGCACCACCGGCTGACCCGCCCGCCGGGCAGCGCCCCGCCCACCGCGGAAGGTCCCGTCCGCACGACGGCCGGGACCTTCCGCGTGTCCCGTCCAGGGCGGGGAGGGGCGGGGAGGGAGCGCCGCCCCCGGTGTCAGTCCTGTGCCGTGGGGCGGACGACGATCTCGCTGACGTCGACGCCCTCGGGCTGGTCGATGGCATGGGCGATGGCGGCGGCGATGGCGGACGGCGGGATGGCGATCTCGTCGCGCCGGCGGAGGAGGGCGGCGGCGACGTCGGGAGCGGCGCCCTTGCCGATGCCCTCGGTGTCGGTGAAGCCGGGGGAGACGAGGGTGACGCGCAGGTCGGGCCCGGACTCCTGGCGCAGGCCCTCGGTGAGCACCTTGACCGCCGTCTTGGTCGCCGCGTAGACGCCCTGGGGGGACTTCACCGTGTAGGCCGCGGTGGAGCCGATGTTGACGAACTGGCCGGAGCGCTGCGCCCGGAAGACGGGCAGGGCGGCCGCGATCCCGTTGAGCAGGCCGGTGATGTGGGTGGCGACCATGGCGTCCCAGTCGTCCTGGCGCAGCTCGTCGAACGGGGACACCGCCATGGTGCCGGCGTTGGAGACCAGGACGTCGAGCCGGCCGAACCGGTCGAGCGCCGTGTCCGTCAGGCGCCGCAAGTCCTCGCGGCGGGTCACGTCGACGACGGCGCCGACGGCACTGCCGCCCTGCGCGGTGATCTGCGCGACCACCGCGTCCAGCCGGTCCTCGCGTCGTGCCCCGAGGACGAGCCGGGCGCCCCTCCCGGCGAGGTGGAGGGCGGTCGCCGCCCCGATGCCGCTACTGGCGCCAGTGATCGCCACGACCTTGCCTTCGATTCCCGGCATGGGCAGCCTTTCCGGAGTTGTGCGGGCGGGCCGGCCCGAGGGTGGCCCGAGGGTGGGCCGAGGTTGGTCCGCGATGAAAATGGGGGGTTCCCCACTTGATCCCACGTTAAGTGGGGAACCATCCGCTTGGCAATCGGCGGACAGGACCGGAAGGATCGACCGGCAGACAGGAAGGAACGACGACACGTGACCGACGGCAGCTCGCACCGCCCGCTGCGCGCCGACGCGCAGCGCAACCGGGACAAGATCCTCGCCGCCGCCGTGCGCGTCTACACCGAGGACGGGCTCGACGCCCGCATGGAACACATCGCGAAGGCGGCGGGCGTCGGCAGCGCGACCCTCTACCGCAACTTCCCCACCCGTGAGGCCCTGATCGAGGCGGTCTACCGCAACGAGCTGGCCCAGTTGTGCGACGCCGTCCCCGGCCTGCTCGCAGCCGAGCCGCCGTACGAAGCGCTGCGCGCCTGGACCCGGCTCTTCCTCGACTACGTCGCCGCCAAGGCCGGAATGGCCGACGCACTGCGCGCCCTCGCCGCAGCCGGCAGCATCTCGCACGGCCACAGCCGGGACATGATCCGACGGGCCCTCGCCGCCCTGATGGACGCCTGCACGGCCGTCGGCGCGATCCGCACCGACATCGGCCCCGCCGACCTCGCGGCCGCCCTCGAAGGCATCGCCCTCACCTCGGCCGGGCCCGACCTGCGGGCACGCGCCGAACGCCTGCTGGACCTCACCCTGGACGGGCTGACGGTCCGTTCGTGAGCCGGCGGCGCGGAGGGGCGGCGGCGGGGACGGCCGCCGACCGGGGCGGCGACCGGTAGGGACGGCCACCGAAACGCACGGCCATCGGGACGGACGGACCCGCGCCCTCCCCGGTGGGTGACCGGGGAGGGCGCGGGTCGCGAGGTGGTTCAGGACCGGCGGCGCAGGCGGCCGACGAGGACGAGCGCGCCGGCCCCGAGGGTGGCGAGCGCCGCGGCGGCCACGGCCGGGACGGTGCTGGACTCGGCACCGGTGGCGGCGAGTTCGCCCACGGCGGGGGCGGCGGGGGCCGCGGGGGCGGCACCCGCGGCGGGCTCGGCAGCCACGACGGGGGCGACGGGTGCGGGCGCCGTGTCGGTCGCGGGCTTGGTGTCCGTGGCCTGCTTCACGTCCGTGCCCTGCTTGGTGCCGGTGCCCCGCTCGGCACCGGTGCCCGAGGTGCCGCCGGTCTTGCCGGGGGTCTTGCCCGGGGCGGTGGTGGGAGCGCTGCTGGGGGGCGTGGTGGGGGCCGGGGTCGCGGTCGGGGCGACGACGTCGACGGTGCTGCCCTGGTTGCACATGGTGGTCCCCAGGAAGGGGGTGCTCCCCTCGTTGACGAAGACGCACGGGTTGATCTGGGTCGCGCCCAGCGGGGTGGTCCCGTCGTAGGACACGCGCACCCGGGTCACCGTGGTCTTCCCGGCGCCGATGGAGGAGTTGCGGCCCTGCAGGTAGACGCCGGCCGTGTCGTCGGAGTCGCTGGCGTACTTCTTCAGCGTGGTCCACGTGCCGTCCGCCTTGCGGACCTGGACGGTGGCGTGGCTGTTGGTGAAGAGCACGTTGCCGAGGTTGACGTAGGCGGACGGGGTGGGGTTGGACAGCACCGCGTCGAACTCGATCGGCGCGCCGCCGGCGACCGCCGTGGTGGGCACGGGGGCCAGGGAGCTGACGACGGACTCGACCGAGATCATCCTGACCAGCTCGCCCAGGTTCTCCCAGGTGCCCGGAACGGTCAGGCGGGAGCTCAGGGTGATGGAGCGGAAGCCGCCGTTGCTCGCACCGTCGTGCGGCAGGCCCATCGGGGCGCCGATGCGCATGTCCAGCTTCACGGTCTTGCCGGCCGCGACCGTGATGCCGTTGATCAGGCCGTGGTACGTGGCCTCGCTGTCGCCGCGGTAGAACTCCAACGGGACCGACGTCCACTTGCCGTTCGCCGGGTCCTTGTAGTCGATCGTGATCGCGTGCGGCGGGGTGCCCGCCTCGGTCGTGGTCTGCAGGACGAGCGAGAAGGCGGTGGTCTCGGTGCCCGTGTTGGTCACGGTCTCGGTGAACGCGACCGGCTGACCGGCGAAGCCGACCTCCTGGGGCGTCCGGACGGTCAGCGTCCCCTGGTGCACGCCGTCGGCGAAGGCGGCCTGCGCCGGGAGTGCGAGCGAGCCGCCCAGTGCGAGGACACCGAGCGCGGCGGCGACGGTGACGGCGCGGCGGGAACGGCGGATACGGGTGGTGCTGGACATGGTTCCCCCTGGAACAATCTTGTCATGGACATGCCGAACAGAGGGTTCGGCGGTACCGAAGGCGATGGGATGTGGGTGTGCGTGTACCTGTGCGTACGTGAGTGAGCGGTCGAGCGGCCTCGTGGACCCGACGGGTCACGGAGGCCGGCTCCCGGACGGTGGCCCCCCCTGTGAGTCGCCCCGTTCCGTTCCCCTCACTGATACAGACGTGCGGCCACCGCGGGGGTTGCAGACGGGTTCGAAGAAATTTTCCGACCGCCTTCCGCCCCGGTCGGGCGCGTGCCGGCGGGGCGCGGGACACCGGGGACACCGGGGACGCACGGGGTGCCTGCGACGGCAGGTGACACCGTGACGGCCGGTGTGCGACGCTGCACCTCGCGCGCCGTTCGTGCGCGCGGGGGACCGGGGGGTTCGCATGAGCGGTGGATCGCCGACGCGTACGCGCGGACGGCACGGCCGACGGGCGGCGTCAGTGCTGGTCGTCGTCGGGCTGCTGACGGCTGCCGCGACCCTGCGGCCCGGGAGCGGGTTACTGGGCACCGCGACGAGCGGGCCGGTGACGGGCCTCGGCTACGTGGTGCTGCTCGGGCTCGGCTGGGCCGTCCTGGTGGGCAGGTTCGCGGTGCGCTTCCGCGAGGAGGTCCGCCACCTCGACGGGCCGACACCCCGGGCCGACCGCCTGCGGGAGACGGCCATGCTCCTGCTGCCCCTGGCCGCCGTCGCCGTGCCGGTCCTGCTGCTGGTCCTGCACAGCCGGTCCGGAGGGGACGCGCTGCCCGACCTCTCGCTGCCCTCGCCCGACTCCACCCCCGAGGCCGTCCCGTCGGCCCCGCCGGTGCCGGTCTCGCCGGAGTCCGGCGAGGGGCTCGGGATGCTGCTCGTGGCCGTGATCGCCCTGGCGGCGGCAGCCGTCCTCACCGTCGGCGCGTTTGCCGTGGTCCGGCTGCGCAGGTCGAGGCGCCGTAGCGGGGAACTGCCCGAGGTGCTGCCCGCTGCGCCCGCGAGCCCCGAGGGCGCACTCGTCGAGGCGGTCGCCTCGGGCCGCAGGGCCCTGGAGGGAGCGGACGCCCGGGCGGCGGTGATCGCCTGCTACGCGGCCATGGAGGGTTCGCTGGCCGCCTCCGGACTGCCCCGGCAGGACTGGGAGAGCCCTACGGAGCTGCTGGTGCGCGCGTTGTCCGACGAGCGGGTCGACGCCGCCGGGGCACGGGAGTTGACGACGCTGTTCCGCGAGGCCAGATTTTCGACCCACCCGATGGACGACAGCCAGGTGCACCGGGCCCGTACGGCTTTGGACGCCATCGCCGCCCGGCTCGCGGACGCCCAGCCCGCGGACGCCGGGGCCGCGGCGGACGAGGGCACACCGGCCGTCGCGCACACAGCAGAGGCACACCCTGCAGCGGGTCACGCTACAGGCGCTCACCCAACCGGAGCTGACACAACAGGGGAGCAGCGGTGAGCAGTTCAGCACCCCGACGCGACGGGCCCGTGGACGGGACGGACCGCGAACTGGCCCGGCCGGGCTCGGTGCGGCACAGCCTGATCGAGCTGGCCCTGCCCGCCGTCCTCGCCGAGATCCTGTTCGCCCTGGTCGGCGGCTGGCCCGGGGCGGGGGCCGGTGCGGTCCTGCTGACCGCCGTCGGCCTGCTCGTCGCCCGCCGGGTCGCCGGGGCGGCGACCGAGACCGAGACCTTCTTCCGGCGCCGTCGGCCGCAGGAGATGGAGGCGTACGAGCCCGGCCTCGGTGACTGGCGCTGGACGGTCCGCCAGGGCCTCGACCCCCAGGGGGACACCGCGCCGCTGCGTTTCCGGCTCCAACGGCTGTACACGGTACGGCTCGCGGAGGCGCACGGCGTGGACCTGTCGGCCGACCGCGCCCGGGCCGCCGAACTCCTCGGGCCCCGGCTGTGGCCGTGGATCGACCCGTTGACGCCGGCCCCGGCCGAAGCCTTCCCGGCGGCGGTCCTGCGCGAGCTGGTCGACCGGCTCGACTCGCTGTGACGGCCGCCCCTCCATCACCTCCCACCGACCGAATCGTTTCTGCAGGAGCGTCATGCCCGACCTTTCCGCCCGTCCCGCCGGTCCCGCCAGTCCTGCCGGTCCGGTGAGTCCCGCCGGTCCCGCACCGCAGGGAACCGTCCCGGCGACTCCTCCGCCGCTCACCCCGCAACAGGCCGGCGAGCGCGCCCGCGCGGTCATCGCGGAGATCGAACGGGCCGTGGTCGGCAAGCCCGAGGCGCTGCGCCTGGTCATGCTCGGCGCCCTCGCCGGCGGGCACGTCCTGATCGAGGACCTGCCCGGGCTCGGGAAGACCCTGCTGGCCCGATCCTTCGCCACCACCCTCGGCCTCGACTTCCGCCGGATCCAGTTCACCCCCGACCTGCTGCCCTCGGACGTCACCGGCGCCCCCTTCTACGAGCGCAACACCGGCGAGATGGTGTTCCGGCCCGGCCCGCTGTTCACCCAGCTGCTGCTGGCCGACGAGATCAACCGGACCCCGCCCAAGACCCAGGCCGCCCTGCTGGAGGCGATGGCCGAGGGCCAGGTCTCCGTCGACGGCGCCACCCGCCGGCTGCCCGACCCCTTCCTGGTCATCGCCACCGCCAACCCGATCGAGTACGAGGGCACCTACGCCCTGCCCGAGGCCCAGCTCGACCGCTTCCTGCTGCGCGTCCGCATGGGGTACCTCCCCACCGCCACCGAGGCGGCGATGCTGCGCGCCAGGATCGACCGGGCGGCCCCCGAGCCGGTCCTGGAGACCGTGGCCGGCCCGGCGGAACTCCTGGCCATGCGGGCGGCGGTGGAACTGGTCGAGGTCGACGACGACCTGGTCGCGTACGTCATGGCCCTCGTCGACGCCACCCGCAACGACCAGCAGATCCAGGTGGGCGCCTCGCCCCGCGGCGGCCTGGCGCTGGTCCAACTGGCCCGCGCCCACGCCATGGTGGAAGGGCGGGACTACCTGACCCCCGAGGACGTCAAGGCACTCGCCGGCCCGGCCCTGGCCCACCGCGTCACGCTCAAGCCGGAACTGTGGGTGCGCCAGATCGAGGCGGACGACGTGATGGCGCGGCTGGTCGCCTCCGTCCCCGCACCGCAGACGCTGCCCCACGCGGGGACACGGTGAACGCCGCGTCGGACGGCAGCGGGACCCCGGGCCCCGGCCGGGCCCCGGCCGCAAGCCTGCCGACGGCCACCGACGGCACCGGCGGCACGGACCGGCTCGCCCGCCGCGTCCGCGCGCTGGCCGTCGCCCGCAGCGTCCGCGCCACCGCCGCCGGGCTGCCCGACGCCCCGCCGGCACCGTACTGGCGGCCCGGTGAGCAGACCCTGCGCCTGCTCACCGTGGCCACCGTCGCGGCCCTCGCCGCCCTGGTCACCGGCCACGCCTGGCTCCTGGCCCCGGCCGCGTTCGCGGCCGTCCTGCTCGCCCTGGCGGCCCCCGGCCGCAGCCGCCCCACCCGGCTGTCCGCCGAGAGCACCGTCCGCCCGCAGCGCTGCTTCGAGGGCGAGGCCGTCGCCGTGCACGTCACCGTGCAGCACGACGGCCGGATCGGCCCGCCGGAGCCCGTCGTGACGCTCGGCCCCGGCGTCACCCTGGACGCGCTGACCGTCACCCCGACCGGCGTCGACCTCGTCCTGCACGCCGCCAGCTGGGGCCGCCGGCACCTGGGCGTCGTCGACCTCGACGTCCCCGACGCCCGCGGCCTGACCCGTCGCACCGTCCGCACCGACCTCGGCACCGTCGACGTCTTCCCCGTCCCCGACGCCGCCCGCCTCACCCCGATCCCGGTGCGCCTGCCCGAACGGATCGGCGAGCACACCACCGCGCACGAGGGCACCGGCATCGAGGTCGTCGGCGTCCGCCCGCACGTGCCCGGGGAACGGCAGCGCCGGATCCACTGGCCGTCCACGACCCGCCGCGACGCCGTCCAGATCAACCAGTTCGCCGCCGAACGCGCAGCCGACGCGGTCGTCCTGCTCGACACGCTCGCCGACTACATCGACGCCACCACCGGACTGCGCAGCCTGGACGAGACCCTGCGCGCCGCCACCGGCCTGACCCGCGCCTACCTGCGCCGCCACGACCGGATCGGCCTCGTCGCGGTCGGCGGACGCCTGCGCCTGCTCACCTCCTCCACCGGGGACCGGCAGTTCTACCGCATCGTGGAGAGCGTGCTGGAGGTCCGTCAGGACCGCCCCCCGCGCGGCCCCCTGCCGACCCTGCCGCTCGCGGCCCTGCCCGGCCACGCCCTCGTCTACGCCTTCACCCCGCTCGCCGACCAGCGCATCCTCGACGTGCTCGGCCGGGTACGCGAACGGGGCAACCCGCTCGTCGTGGTGGAGATCCCGGTCGGGGAACCGGCGGCCCGCCCCGACGACGAGACCGACGCCCTCGCGCTGCGCCTGTGGCGCGCGGAACGCGAGGCGATGCGCGCCACCCTGCGCGGCCGGGGCATCCCGGTGGTCCGCCACGCACCCGGCGAGAGCCTGGACCTGGCCCTCGGGCCCCTGCTGCGGCGCCGGATCGTGGGAGCCGCCCGATGACCGGACCGACCCGCCCGACCGACGCGCCCGACGCCACCCGCGCGCCCCGAACGACCCGCGCGCCCCGAACGACCCGCGCCACGAAGCCGGGGTCCCCGCCACGCACGCTCGCCGAACCGGCCCGCCGCCCCCGTACGGGCGCTGCGGCACCGGCCCACCGCACCGGCTGGGCGCCGCGCCTGGAACGCGCCGCCCTGCGCGCCACCGGAACCGCCCTCGCGCTCGCCGCCGCGGGCACCGGAGACGGCACGCTCACCGACCGGCTGGGGCCGGTCAGCCTGCTGCCGGTCGCCGTCGGCGCCCTGTGGGCCGCCGTGCCCGCACCGGCCGGCCCGGACGCGTCGGGCGCCCCGCCGGCCTGGCTCGCGCGCCTGTCCGCGACCCGCCCCACCCTCCTCGCCGCCGCCTCCGTCCTGCTCGCCGCGCTCGGCGAACCGTCGTGGGGCCGGGCGCTCGCCGTGACCGTCCTGCTCGCCGCCCACCTGCTGCTGCTCGACGCGTTCGGCCCCCGGCACCCGAGCATCCGCCCCGCCTCCGCGGCCGCCGCCCTCACCGCCTCGTTGCTGGTCCTGCCACCCGCGTTCGCCCCCGCCACGGTGGGTGAGTGGTCCCGGCCGCTGGCCGCGCTGGGCCTGGCCACGGCCGCCGTCGGGGTGGGCCTGGCCCTGCGCCCGGAGCAGTCGCAGCCCCTGGCGGACCACCCGTTGCCCGCCGCCCGCCGTCGCCCGGGCGGGCGACGGCACTGAGCGCCGGCGGTCACCGCGCCCTCGTCACGCACCTGTCGGCGGCAGCGTCAACGCGCGGCCGAGAGGACGGCCGCGAGCGCCGGGACATCGACCGGACGGGTGGTGTCCACGCGGTGGACGACTCCCAGCCCGAGCGGTTCGGCGCCCCGGGACCACAGGTCCCAGTCCCCGCCGAACCCGCCCGGGCGCTCGGGATGGACGCCGTGCCGCTCGGCCGTGCGCGCGGCGAAGCGACGACGCGCCACGTCCGGCGGTACGTCGCACCACACTTCGAGGACCGTGGAGACACCCGCGCGCCGGAGCCCCGCCGCCACCACCGGCCGGGTGTGAGCCAACCACGGACTCTCCAGGACGGCCCGGCCACCGGCGTCGGCCAGCAGGGTCCACAGCGTCTCGCCGGCGGCCGCGCCGAGCGTCCGACTCCACTCCCGGTCCGTGCACCCCGCAGGGCGCAGAACGCCGAGCGTGTCCGCCAGGGTCTCCTTCACCGAGTCCTTGCTGAAGAGCGGAAGCCGCAGCTCAGCCGCCAGAGCGCGCGCGAGCGTCGTCTTGCCCGCCCCGGGCAGACCGTTGACCAGCACCGTCACCATCGGGGGAGCGTAACGCCGAGCGCCCGCCCCGTGCCGTCTCCGGGCGCCACAACGGCTCGGGTTGATGGGGCGCCAGGAATGCCGACTGCTCCTCGGGGTACGGGGCTTCCGATCTCCGGGGTACCCGCGCCACGATGGCTGCACCACCGAGGAGGCCGGAGGGAATCGCCATGCAGTGTCCGAACTGTGGGTCGCTGATGCAGGATCAGGGTAGACAGCTTGCCTGCGGGCAGTGCGGCGCCGTCATCGGCCGTGCGGTGCCGTCGTCCGCGCGAGCAGTCCCCGTCGTCCCGTCCATCGTGAGGTAGGTATGAACACTCCCCGTTGCGGCAAGTGCCGGCAGCCCGTCAGCCACGGCCCGCAGGGCGGTTACGTCTGCGGATCGTGCTGGTACGTGGTCCCGCCGCCGGCGAACGCCGCACTGCGGGAGGTCACCACGCGGGAGGTGAGCGTGTCCGGGATGCACTGCGCGCAGTGCGGGGCGGAGATCACCTACGGCCCGGAGGGGGGCTACGTCTGCGGCAACTGCAACTTCGTCGTCGAGCCCCCCGGTGCGGCGCAGACGCGCAAGGACGCCGCGAAGGACCGGGCCAACCGGCAGCGGCGCGCGGCGGAGGACCGGGCGATGCAACGCCGTTACTGACATCGGCTCTTCAAGGTGATTGGCCTGTTTGTGTAGCTGACTGACCATCATTTGCGCGCTATCCCGTTGGTATGCGCTATGCGGATGGGGGTGGGCTGAC
>NZ_JBVJYK010000027.1:0-105379 GCF_055600605.1 Kitasatospora sp. NPDC038210
AACAACACCGGCAACGACACATCACGAACAACCCGCGACTCACCGTTCCACCCCACCAACACCCGCTCACGCTCACCCACCACGAACACATCCACTCGGTCCACGAGGACCGACGGGTCGGCGACGACCTGCTCCAGCACGCGGACCAGCCGGTCCTGGTGGGCGGTCAGTTCGTCCTCCCGGTAGAGGGCCGGGTCCGCATCGAACTCCAGGCGGATCCCGCCGCGCGACGTCGCGCTGCCGTAGAAGTTGACCTTCAGGTCGTTCACCGGCCCGGTGGACAGCGGGTGGACCGTGGCGGGGCTGTCGCCGAAGACCGGCTCGCCGGCGAAGGCCATCACGTTGACCGTCGGGCCGAGCCGGGCCTGGCGGCCGCCGGACAGGCCCAGTTCCCGGACGAGGTCCTCACCGCGGAACCGCTGGTGGCGGATCACGTCCGCCAGTGAGCGGGCGACGTCGGCGGTCAGGTCGGCGAAGGTGCGGTCAGGCTCGGGGGTCAGCCGGATGGGCAGGACGTTGACCATCGCGCTCGGCGTGGTCAGCCCGGTGCGGCCGGTGCGGCCCGCGAGGGGAAGCGCGAAGGTGAAGTCCGTCCGGCCCGTCATCCGCTGGTAGAGGACCGCGGTGGCGGCGATCGCCAGGGCGGGCCACGGCACTCCCGACCGCTCGGCGAGGGCGGCGAGCCGGGCCACCAGGTCCGGGTCCAGGGTCCGGACGCGGCGCAGGCTGCTGTGGGTGCTGCCGGCCGAACGGTCGGCGAGGGTGATCGGGTCCGGCACCTCCGTGAAGCGGTCCAGCCAGTACGCGCGGTCCTGCCGCCGCCGGCGCGAGTCCGGGTAGGAGGCCTCGTCGGCGACCACCCGGTCCAGCGTCGCGAAGGGGGACGCCGGGGGCTCCTGCCCGGCCAGCAGGGCGGTGTAGAGGGCCGCGACGCGGTCCGTGTAGACCGACTGGCCGAAGCCGTCGAGCACCGCGTGGTGGTAGCGGTGCACGTAGAACGAGCGGTCGTCGGCGAGCCTGAGCAGGGTCTGGACGCTGAGCGGACCGCGGCCGAGGTCGAACGGCCGGGCCATCTCCGCCGCCATCCAGCGGTGGGCCTCGGCCTCCGGGTCCGGGGTGTCCCGCAGGTCGAGCACTCGCAGCGGCCGCTCCTCGGCGTGCGTGACCAGCTGGTGGAGCCGCGGTCCGCCGTCCGGCTCGTGGTCCGGGCCGGCGTCCTCGACGAAGTGGGAGCGCAGGGCCTCCGTCTCCTCGACGCCCCGGCGCACGGCCTGCGCGAGCACGTCGACGTCGACCGGACCGTCGATCTCGTAGTAGCCGCCGCAGTTGTAGAGGGGGCTGTCCGGCTGCAGTTGCTGGGCGACCCAGATGCCCAGCTGGGCGGCGGTGACGGGTCGACGGAGCGTACGGGCGTCGTCGGACATGGACGAGCGGTCCTCTCGGATCTGCGGGGTGGGCGGACTGCGGGCGTGGCGGGGGCGCGTGGGGCGGGACGGGAGCCGGCGTGGGCGTCGGAGGGTCAGGCCTCCCGGGCCAGTTCCTCGACGAGGGCCGCGCTGAGGGCGTCGATGGTGGGGTTGTCCCACATGACGGTCGGGTCGAGGGAGATGTCGAGGTGGTCCTCCAGCTCGGCGGCGACCGAGAGGACGTACAGCGAGTCGAGGCCGTAGTCGGAGAGCCTCGCGGCGGGGTCGACGGTGTCCGCGGGCCGCTCCAGGTGGGCGGCCACGCAGTCGACCAGCCAGGCGCGCAGGCTCTCGACGGTGTGGGTGTCGGTACCGGTGTCGGTCATCGGGCTCTCCTCGGTGGCAGTGGTCGGGGGACGGTGGGTCGGGTCCCGCCAGGGCGGGTCAGGGCCGGTCGGGGAGGGCGCGCCGGGCCAGGTCGAAGGACCGGCCGCCCTCGTAGCGGTCCACGAGCTCCGCGTACAGCTGCCCGTGCACCGGGCCGGCCGGCTGCGCGGCCCGTCGGACCCGGCCGGTCAGTGCGCGCCCCGGGGCCGCGGCGAGCAGCTGCGGGTCGCAGAGGGCGGCGACCGCGGGGTCGGCGAGCAGCTCGGTGAGCGGGATCGGGGCCGCGTCGGCCTCCGGCGTCCGCCGGCCCGCCTCGAACAGCGCGCGCTGGGTCTCGGCCAGCAGCAGCTGGAACGCGGCGTGCTCGCCCACCCGGATGTAGAAGCGCGACCCCATCACCACCGAGAGGCGGTCCAGCGCGCCCTGGAGGATGCGCGGACCGAGCACCGCCAGGGCGTGCGCGGCGGTGCCGCGCTGCGCGGGCCCGGCCGCCGCCTCACGCACGGCGAGCGTGGCCAGCACGTCGCAGAGCAGGAGGTCGACGAAGGCCCCGGAGAGCAGCGAGCGCAGGGCCGGCAGGTCGATCGCCGCGGCCCCGTAGAGCCGGCGGGCCCGCAGGTGCCGCAGGGTGATCCGCAGGGCGGAGTCGAGGGCGCCGACGCCGGCACCGACGGCGAGGGCCTCGGCGAGGCCCCCGGCCCCGGCGGCCGTCGCGGGCGGCAGCGCGGCCAGGGCGGGCGACCGGCGGTGGACGGCCCGCAGTGCGTGCAGCACCGATTCGGGGTCGCCGTCCGGCACCTCCCAGACGTCCCCGTCCGGGCGCCGGCCGGCCTCCGCGGCAGCGAGGACGGCCTGGAAGCCGTACGGGTTCGCGGGGTCGAAGGGGTCGCCGAGGCGCTGTTCCAGGGCGTCCGCGAGGGTTGCGGTGGTGGTGTTCACGAGGCCTCCGCCTTCCGGGGTCCGACGGGCGCGCGGTGCTCCGGGGCGTCCGGGTGGCCCGAGGCGTTCCGGGTACCGGGCTGTTCCAGCAGGGAGAGGAAGGTGCCGGGCGGGCAGGCCAGCAGGTCGTCGGCGAGCTGGTCCAGCACCTCGGCCTCGGCGTCCTCGACGGGTTCTCCGAGGTCGGTCAGCGCCGTGACGAGGCAGCCGCGCAGCCAGGTGTCCGGGACGGCTCCGACGCCGGTCCCGGTCCCGCGCAGCCAGAGGTGCAGGGCGCTCGCCGCCGCGAAGCACAGTTCGTAGCGCTCGGCGAGGTCGAACGCCTCGGCCGGGACGGCCCGGGGGGCGAACCGGACCGCCGCCATCGCCTCGTGGAGGCGGTCGGTGGCATCGAGGAGCCGCTCGGCGAGCGCGAGCACCGAGCGCAGCGCGTCGGACGTGCCGGACGCCGACGACGTGTCGGACGCGGCGGTCGTCGCACCCGCCGGCTCCGCCGCGGCCCGCTCGCGCAGTTGCGCAACGGCCCCCGGCAGTCCGGCCAGGACGGAGCAGCCGCCAGTGGACAGCAGGCTGAGCGAGGCCGGCCGGAAGGGCCTCGGCGGGGTGTGCGGGTCGGTGGCCTCGGCGAGGCCGTCCGCGTCCACGCGGCCCTTGCGGTAGCCGCGGGCGATGCGCACGAACTGCTCGATCAGCGCGTTGCGGTTGACGAGACTGCTGCCGTCGAAGATCCCGATGATGCGGTGGTCCCGCTCCGCCTTGGCGAACAGCGCGTGCGGGTCTCCGGCGCCGAGCAGCCCGTGCGGGCCGAGGAGGTGCAGCAGCCGGGCGATCACCGCGTCGGTCCGGGCCGGGACGTGGGCCTTGGCGACGGCGGAGATCACGCTCATCTCGCCGGTGAGGGAGTGCAGGGAGCGCACCGCGACCAGGCCGGTGGCCTCGGCGAGGAGCAGGCCGGCGGCGGCCTCGCCCAGTTCGCGCCGGACGTGCGGCTGCCGCGCGAGCGCCGCGTCCTGCTCCCCGGGGGCGAGCGGGGCGCCGCCGGGCCGGTGCGCGGCGGCGAAGTCCGCGGCCAGGCGCAGGGCGTGGTCCCCCGCGCCGAGCGACATGGCGGCGCAGCAGGTCCGGGTGATGTGCAGGGCCTTGACGATGATCTCGACGCCCTGGCCGGGCGCGCCGATCAGCGCGTCCGCGGGCAGCAGGGCCCGGTGGAAGGCGATCCCGCTGATGTCGGCGCCGCGGATGCCGTAGGTGGGCACCTTGGGCAGGGCGGTGTGCGCGCCGGGTGCCAGCCGGGCCTTGTCGACCAGGAAGAGGCTGAAGCCGCGCGGGCCGCCGGCGTCGTCGGTGCGGGCGAGCACGGTCACCAGGCCGGCCCGGGTGACGTTGTTGATCAGCCACTTCTCGCCGTCCAGCAGCCAGCCGCCGTCGGGCGCGGGGCGCGCGACGACCTCGCCGGCGAGCAGGTCGCTGCCGTGGTGGCGTTCGGTCAGCGCGCAGGAGACCACCTCGGCGGCGGTGATCCGCCGGCCGAGCCGCCGGGCGGGTTCGGCGTCGTCGGCGATCCAGGTGGGCACGGCGCCGAGGTAGGTCTTGCCGTGGGCGGCGGCGACGGTGAGGTCGATCCGTGAGACGGCGCGCAGCAGCCGCATCACGACGCCGAAGTCGTCGAGGGCGCCGCCGTGTTCGACGGGCACGTAGTAGCGGGGCAGGCCGGCCTCGTCGAGGGCCCGGCAGGCGTCGGCCGGGAAGGCGTCGGCCTCGTCCAGGGCGGCCAGCCCGGCCGTGTCGAAGGGCTGTCCGGGGCCGGTGAGTTCGTGCAGCAGCCGGGTGAGCCGCGCCACCGGGTCGGTGTCGGCGGGGCTCTGGGCGGGGGGCGCCGCGGCGGTCATGCGCCGGCCTTCCCGGCGGCGACGGCGGGCGCGGGGGCGGCGGCGACCGGGCGGAGGAGGTTCTCCTGGTAGTCCGCGTAGGTGGGTTCGAGGGCGCCGGCCCGGAACAGCTCGCGCATCGCCGAGCGCTGGACCTTGCCGCTGGTGGTGCGGCGCACCCCGCCGGGGCGCAGCAGCAGGACGGCCCCGACGGGCGCGCCGAACTCGCGGGCGACGGTCAGCCGCATCTCGGCGGCGAGCCGGCGCAGCAGCTCCTCCTCCTTGATGCCGCGCACCTCGTGGGTGACGACGAGGACGTCCTCGCGCTGCGGGCCGTCGCCGGGAACGGCGAAGCAGGCGCCGACGAGGCTGCCCAGTTCGGGCTGCTGGACGCGGAGTTCCTGCTCGATGTCCTGCGGGTAGAGGTTGCGGCCGCGCAGGTTGAGCACGTCCTTGAGCCGGCCGGTGACGTACAGCTCGCCGTCGTACAGGGTGCCGAGGTCGCCGGTGCGCAGGTAGCCGGTGTCGCCGTCGTCGGTGGTCGCGCGGAACTCGGCGGCGTTGGTGGCCTCGCGGTTCCAGTAGCCGTGACCGATGACGGGGCCGCGGAGCCAGATCTCGCCGACGCCGCCCTCGGGCAGGACGCGGTGGGTGCCGGGGTCGACGATCCGGATCTCGGCGCCGGTGACGGGCCCGCAGCCGGCCACGGCGCGGCCGGGCGCGCCGTCGGCCACCGGGCGGAACTCGTGGTTCTCCAGCAGGTCCGGGTCGATGTGGCGCACGACGGGGCGGCCGTCGAGCGCGCCGGAGACGAAGAGGGTGGCTTCGGCCATGCCGTAGCAGGGGCTCAGGGTGGTGGGCTGCAGCCCGTACGGGGCGAAGCGCTGCTGGAAGGCGTCCAGGACGGCGGGGCGGACCGGCTCGGAGCCGTCGACGGCGTACTTCCAGCGGGACAGGTCCAGGCCCTCGGCCTGGGCGTCGGTGATCCGCCGGACGCACAGCTCGTACGCGAAGTCGGGTGCGGCGCTGGTGTGGATCCCGAAGCGGTCGATCATGTGCAGCCAGAGGTGGGGCCGCTTGAGGAAGGTGGACGGGCTCATCAGGACGGTCCCGGCGCCGCGCAGCAGCGGCGGCAGGATGATGCCCATCAGTCCCATGTCGTGGAAGTGCGGGATCCAGCCGCCGAACGGGGTGTGCTCGTCGAGCCCGAACCGGTCGATGATGGTGGAGCTGTTCTGCAGCAGGTTGCCGTGGGTGATGACGACGCCCTTGGGGTCGCCGGTGGAGCCGGAGGTGTACTGCAGCACGGCGACGGTGTCGCGCGTGGCGGGCGGCATCGTCCAGCCGTCCGGGCCCGGTCCGGCGCCGTCGTCGGTGACCAGCAGGGCGAGGTCGTCGATCCCCTCCTCGGTGATCCAGTCCTCGACGTCGCCGCTGGTGGCGGTGTCGGTCAGGACCGCCACGGCCCCGGCGTCGGCGGCGATCCGCACGACGCGGTGGCGCTCGTGGCGGTAGCGGCCGGGCAGCGAGGCGGGGACGGCGACGGCGCCCGCGTAGAGGCAGCCGAGGAAGGCGGTCAGGAAGGCCGGCCCGGCGGGGTAGAGCAGCACGGCCCGCTCGCCCGGGACGATGCCGGCGGCGCGCAGCCGCACGGCGATCTCGCGGGCCTGCCGGTCCAGTTCCGCGTACGTCAGCCGGATCGCCCCGTCCTCCCGGAGCGGATCGCTCACGAATGTCAGCGCGTCCTTCTCCGGAATGTTCTCCGCATGCCCGATGAGCACTGCGGTGACACTGGGGGCGGTGACGATTTCCGCCATGTGGATGCCTGCCCTTCGCCTTCGCTCCTGGAATTCCTGCCGCGCCGGTCCGGCACCGCAGCTTCTTTCTAGCGACGCCCCGGCGGGCCGCGGAAGGCGGCTGACAGCAAACTGCAGGACGGGACGGGCAGGTGCCCGGCGACGGGGGCCTTTCCTGCACCGCGGGCCCCGTCGGGGGCCTCCGGCCCTCCGGTACCGGCCAGTCGGGACCCGGTCCGGGGGCTCTGACGGGCAGTAGAGTCGAGGCACCGTCAGCGCGCGGCCGTCAGCGCGAGGCCGCCTTTCCCGACCGCTGGCATCGGACTCCTCCCATTCCGCCGAGTGATCGGCGTACCGGTCCTGGCGCCGGAATACGCCGGTTCTCCCGAGACCGGATCTCCCATGAATTCGACACCTGGACCCATGAATTCCTCACCTGGTACCGAATCCCCTTCCGTGCTGCTGACCGGCACCTCATCCGACGCCCACACCTGGAATCTCGTCTACCTCCAGCTCGTCCTGGAGGAAATCGGCCACACCGTGGCGAACCTGGGCCCATGCCCGCCGGACGACCTGGTGGTGCGCTCCTGCCTGGAGCTGCAGCCGGGGCTCGTGGTGGTCAGCAGCGTCAACGGCCACGGCTTCAACGACGGCCTGCGGCTGATCCGGGCGCTGCGGGCGCAGCCCGAACTGGCCTCGACCACCGTCGTCATCGGCGGCAAGCTCGTCACCGACGGCCTGCGCAACGTCGGCATGATCCGCCGGCTCACGGCGGCCGGCTACGACCGGGTCTTCGACGACGGGGAACTGCCCGCGTTCCGCGCCCTGGCCGCCCGGGCGCCGTACCGAGCCGTGTCGTGACCCCGCCGTCGTTCGGCGGCTTCGTGGCCCGCGCGCACGCGCGCGGCGAGCTCGTGGTGCAGCCGCGGATGGGCTTCAGCGATCCGCGGCTGATGCGCGAGGGGCTGGAGCGGACCAGGGCGGCCGAGGCCGTCACGGTCGGCACCCTGACCCTGGACAGCTACACCCGGGTCAACGACCTGGCGGCGGCCCGGCTGGCCGTCGCCGAGGGCGTCCCGCTCAACGGCTACCCGATCTGCACCCACGCCCCCGCCGTGTCGCGCACGGTGCTGGACGGCATCCACGGCGCCGGGTTCCCGGTGCAGGTGCGGCACGGCTCGGCGCGGCCGGAGCACATCGTGGCCGCCCTGCTCGCCCTGGGGCTCGACGCCACCGAGGGCGGCCCGGTCTCGTACTGCCTGCCGTACAGCCGCACCCCGCTGAGCGAGGCGGTGGCCGCCTGGCGGACCGTCTGCGGCATGCTCGCCCGGGCGGGGACCGACGACCGGGTGCCGCACCTGGAGAGCTTCGGCGGCTGCATGCTCGGGCAGTTGTGCCCGCCGTCGGTGCTGGTGGCGCTGAGCGTCCTGGAGGGCGTGTTCTTCGCCCGGCACGGCCTGCGCAGCGTCTCCCTGAGCTACGCCCAGCAGACCAGTCCGGAGCAGGACCGGGAGGCGGTGGCCGCGCTGGACGCACTGGCCGGCGAGCTGCTGCCGGGCGTCGACCGGCACCTGGTCGTCTACGCCTACATGGGGGTGTACCCGGCCTCCCGGACCGGCGCGCTGCGGCTGCTGGAGGCCGCAGCGCGGCTGGCGGTCGAGTCGGGTGCGGCACGGCTCATCGTCAAGACCGCCGCCGAGGCGCACCGCATCCCCACCATCGCCGACAACGTGGAGGCGCTGGAGACCGCCGCGCGGGCGGCGCGCACCGCCGTCCGGCCGGCGGCCGGGGCCGGGCCCGGCGTGGACTCCGAGGTGTACGCGGAGGCCAGCGCGCTGGTCCACACCGTGCTGGCGCTGCACGACGACATCGGCGAGGCGCTGCTGCTGGCCTTCCGGCGCGGCCTGCTCGACATCCCGTTCTGCCTGCACCCCGACAACGCGGGGCGGACCAGGAGCTTCATCGACACCGACGGGCGGCTGCGCTGGTCGGACACCGGGCGGCTGCCGCTGGCCCGTACGGCCGTGGCCGGTGCCCGGAAGCTGACCTCCGCCGACCTGCTGACCGCGCTGACCCGGGTCCAGCGCACCTACGACCCAGGAGGCACCCGATGACCGCCACCACCCCGCTGCCGGAGCGCCCCGCCGCGACGCCCTGGCAGGGCAGCAGCGTGCCCGCGCAGCTGCTGATCCTCACCGTCCGTTCGATCCGGGCGCACCTGGCGCACCGCCGGGCGGTGGTCCTGAGCATGCTCCAGCCGGTGTTCATGCTGCTGCTGCTCAGTCAGGTCTTCGGCAGCATCGTCGACCGCGGCCACCTGCCGGCGCGGGTCGGCTACCTGGACTACCTGCTGCCGGCGCTCCTGGTGACCACCGGGATCGGCCCCGCGGTGGCCTCGGGCATCGGACTGGTCCGGGACATGGACAACGGCGCGGTGGCCCGGCTGCGGACGCTGCCGATCCACGCGCCGCTGCTGCTGATCGCCCGCAGCCTCGCCGATCTGCTGCGCACCGCCGTGCAGTTGGTGATCCTGCTGGTGGTCGCCGTCGTGGTGCTGGACGCCGATCCGGCCGGCGGTCCGCTCGGGCTGCTGGCCGCCCTGCTGCTGACCTGTGCGGTGGTGTGGGCGATGACCTGGATCTTCCTCGCCCTGGCCGCGTGGCTGCGCAACGCGGAGGCCATGCAGAGCGCGGGCTACCTGGTGACGTTCCCGCTGATGTTCGCGTCCAGCGCGTTCGTGCCGGCGGACCGGCTGCCGGGCTGGCTCCAGCTGCTGGCGAGGCTCAACCCGCTGTCGTACGCGATGGACGCGAGCCGGGCGCTCGCCCTCGACCTGCCGCTGGGCACCCGGGTGTGGGCCGCCCTGGGCACCAGCGTGCTCGTCGCGGTGGTCGGGTCGGCCGCCGCCGTCCGGGCGTTCCGCCGCCCGGTGGCCTGACCCCGCGACGACTCCCTCCCCTCGGACCGGACGTCCTCCCGTACCGGACGTCCCCGGACCTCCACGAAACGGAGCACCCATGACCGAACTGCGATCACGGCCGCTGGTCCGCCTGGACGCGGCGCCCGACCCGGGCACCGACGCCGAGGCCTGGACGGCGCGCCACCGCGCGGAGATCCGCGGGCTGGCGGCCGAGCACGGCGCCGTCCTGGTCCGCGGACTGGACCTGGCGGGCCGGGACCGGGCCGCCGCCGTCGTGGCCGGGGTCCTCGGCGAGGGCCTGGTCGAACGCGAGGGGTTCGCCCCCCGCGATCCGTACCCGGCCCCCGGCGTGTACTCCTCCTCGCACTGGCCGGCCGACCAGCCCATGTGCATGCACCACGAGATGAGCTACGCGGCCCGGGCGCCGCGGCTGCTGGCCTTCGCCTGCGTCACCCCGCCGACGAGCGGCGGGGTGACGGCGCTCGCGGACGCCCGGCTGGTCCTGGAGGACCTGCCGGCCGGCCTGGTCGAGCGGTTCGAACGGCACGGCTGGCGGCTGACCCGGCACTACAACCCGTTCGTCGGCATCGGCTGGCAGGACGCGTTCGGCAGCACGGACCGCGCCGAGGTGGACCGCTACTGCGCGGCCAACGGCATCGAGACGCACTGGGACTCCGACGGGGCCCTGCGCACCGTGCAGACCCGGCCCGCGGTCCTCGCCCACCCCGACACCGGCGAGCGCTGCTGGTTCAACCAGATCGCCTTCCTCAACGAGTGGACGATGGCCCCCGAGGTCCGGGAGTTCCTGGTCGCCGAGTTCGGCCCCGAGGGGCTGCCGTTCAACACCTTCCACGGCGACGGGACACCGCTGGACGCCGCCACGGTGGACTCGATCAACGAGGTCTACGAGCGCCACACGGTGCGCGAGCCCTGGCAGCGGGGCGACCTGCTGGTGGTCGACAACGTCCGTACGGCGCACAGCCGCGAGCCGTACCGGGGCGAGCGGGAGATCGTCGTCGGGCTGGGCGAGCCGTTCCGTCCCTGAGCCGCCACCGCCGACCGCACGAAAGGAGCGGGGCCGCACCCGGGTGTTCCGGGTGCGGCCCCGCTCCTTCGTGCGGGCCGGCGGTCAGTCGAAGCTCAGCGTGCGGTACACGGTGACGTTGCCGACCAGGTCCTGGCAGGCCTGGGCGGCCGCGGCGAGCTGCGCCGGGCAGTCCGGCGAGGCCGTGTCGAGCAGGATGCCGAGCGTGGTGCCGCTGTGGCCGACCACCACGCCCAGGCCGCCCACCTCGCGGCAGATGCCGATCATCCCCTCCAGCGACCACTTGTGGCGCAGCACCTGGTTCATCCGGGCGCTGGCGGTCGCGACCCGCCCGACCTCGGCGAGGTCCCGGCGGGCGACGGCCCCGGTGATCCGGTCCAGCAGCCGCACGTACTCCTGTTTGTCGGCCGCGGTGAACGGCTTGGGGATGGCGTTGAAGGAGACCGTGTCCACCGCGCCGCCCTCGTCGCCGCTGACCACCGCCATCGACGGCAGCGACCCCAGCCGGGCGCGCAGCCGCACGGTGCGGTGGTGGAAGGCCACGATCGAGGGGTAGAGCACGCCGTCGGTCGGTTCGATCCGGGCGAGGTAGGACTCGATGCGGCGCGGCGGCATGGCCTCGTCCAGGGCGTTGGCCACGGCGCGGGCGGTGGCCACCAGGTCCGCCGAGGAGCTGGCCAGGCCCTTGCCCTCGGGCAGGGTGCTGTGGATCTTCAGCAGCCCGCCGGCCGGCCGCCCGGCGTCCTCCATGATCATCGCGGTGAGGCACAGGGCCTTCTTCTTGTGCGGCGGCCAGACCCGGAGGACGTCGGAGTCCGGGTCGGGCTCGAACCTGGCCATCGCCCAGCGGGCGACCGGCAGGGTGACCAGGAAGTCCCCGTCCTCCTCGGGCAGGACGCCCTGGAGCAGCTCGCCGAAGGTGCCGAAGGCGGTGCTCACCCCGGTGCTCACCCCGGTTCCGGTCCCGCTGCCCGCCCCGGTGCCGATCCCGGCGCCCGGCCGGACGGTGACCGCCCGACCGGCCGCCGGGGTGATGATCTCGGCCGTCACCTGGCCTCCTCCTCGTCCCACTGCCCGGTCCGTCGGCCGGCCCGCCGCACCACGTCGGCGGTCTCCCCCGGTCGGGTGCTGATGAAGTAGTGGCCGCCCCTGGCGAGTTCGCGCAGCTCGACCCGGTCGGAGACCGCCTTCCAGTCGCCGTGGGCGGTCTCGAAGCCGGCCGTGGAGGCGTCGTCCCGGGCGACCACGACGTCCACCGGCGCGTCCAGCCGGTACCGCGCGCCGTCCTCCCGCAGCCGGATCAGCTGGCGGTTGGCGGTCAGGACGTCGTGCCGGTAGGCCCGGCCCACCACGTCGGCCCGCTCCGGCTTGAGCGCGTCCAGCTCCACGTAGGCGTTGTCGGCGCGCAGTTGGGCCAGCAGGGCCTGGTTGTCGGCGGCGGACACCTCGGCCATCTCGGCGCGCAGCTCCTCGGTCTCGGCCAGCAGGAGGGCGCCGACGAAGACCCGCTCGACCGGCCGGCCGGCCTCCTCCAGGAGGCGGGCCGTCTCCAGCGCCGCCGCGGCGCCCGCGCAGTGCCCCCAGATCAGGACCGGCGTGGTGATCCGCTCGATGATCTCGTCCCGGACCCGCCGGGCGAGCTCCGGGACGTCCGGCAGCTCCCCGTCCGTGCCCTCGCCGGCCGCGTCGGGGCCGCCGGGGAAGTCGTGCCCGGGGAGCTCCACCGCCTCGACGGCGAAGCCGTCCCGCTCCAGCTCCGCGGCCAGCGAACGGAAGTTGACGGCGTTGCCGCCCGCGTACGGGAAGCAGACCAGGGTGTGGTGCGGGGCACGGGCGGCCGACAGCGGCTGCAGCAGGCCGGTCGCCGCCGGGGCGGTGTCGCCGCGGCCCCGGGCGTCCAGGGCGGCGGCCAGGTCGGCGAGGACGGGACGCCCGACGAGGTCCTTCAGGGACAGCGCGCGGTCCAGGTGGACCAGCAGCCGCACCGCGGCCAGCGACGTGCCGCCGAGGTCGAAGAAGCTGTCGGCCCGTCCGATCCGCTCCAGCGGCACGCCGAGCACCTCGGCCCACAGCATGGCCAGGCGCTGCTCGGAGGGGCTGCTGGGGGCCGCGTAGGGGGCGCCGCCGTGGCCCAGGGTCCCGGCGATCCGCACCAGGCCCTTCTTGTCGATCTTGCCGTTCTCGGTCAGCGGCAGCCGCTCCACCTGGTGGAAGTAGGTGGGCACCATGTAGTCGGGCAGCAGGGTGGCCAGGAAGTCGCGGACGCGCTCGGCCGGCAGGTCCTCCTCGCCCGCGAAGAACGCGACGAGGTTGCGCAGGTCGCCGGCGCCCCCGTCGATGACGACGGCGGCCTCCCGCACGCCGGGCATGGCCAGCAGCTTGTTCTCGATCTCGCCGATCTCGATCCGGAAGCCGCGGATCTTGACCTGCTCGTCCCGTCGGCCCAGGTACTCGATCCGGCCCTCGGGCAGCCAGCGGCCGAAGTCACCGGTCCGGTACATCCGGGTGTTGGGGCGGAACGGGTCGGGGACGAACGCCTGCCGGGTGCGCTCCTCGTCGTTGATGTAGCCGCGCCCGACGCACACGCCGGAGAAGGCGATCTCGCCGGGCGAGCCGAGCGGCACCAGCGCCAGGTTCTCGTCGAGCACGTACGTGTTGACGTTGCGCAGCGAGCGGCCGACCGTCACGAAGTCCCGGTCGGGCAGCCCCCGCAGCACCTCGTGCATGGTGTCGTCGGAGACCTCGGTGGCGCCGTAGGCGTTGACCAGGCTGATCCCCGGGTACGCGGCGAACCAGCGCTGGACGAGCTCGTACTTGAGCGCCTCCCCGGTGACCGAGACGGTGCGCAGCCGGCCGAGCGGGCGCGGGTGCTGGGCCAGGTGGGTCAGCAGCACCTCCAGGTAGGACGGCACGATCTGGATCACCGTGACGCGGCCGTCGGCGATCTCGTCGAGGAAGCCCGCGACGTCGAGCTGGGTGTCGGTGTCCACGATCCGCACGGTGCCGCCGACCAGGAGCGGGGCGGCGAACTGCCACAGGGAGATGTCGAAGCACTGCGAGGCGGTCTGGGTGACGACCTCGTCGGCACCGCCGGCCAGCCCCATGTCCTCGATCTTCATGAAGAGGTGGTTCAGCATGCCCGCGTGCTCGCACACCGCGCCCTTGGGGGCGCCCGTCGAGCCGGAGGTGAAGTAGATGTACGCCGCCTGCCCGGGTGCCACCGTGACCCCGGTCGGGGCGTCGGAGAGGTCGGGGCGGGTGCGGATCTCCGGCACCGACAGGGCCACGGGCGGCTGTGCGACGGCCGCGGACGCCTCCCGGGCCAGGATCTCGCTGCCCGGCCCGGTCAGGACGAACCGGCACTCGCTGCGCTCGAACTGGGTCGCCACCCGGTCCACCGGGAAGTCGGGGCGGACGGGCAGGTAGACACCGCCGGCCTTGAACACGCCGAGGGCGGCGGCGAGCCAGTCCAGGGTGCGGTCCATGACGACGGCGACCACGTCCTCGGCGGCGGCGCCGGCCCCGACCAGGGCGTGCGCGACGCGGTTGGCCCGGCCGTCCAGCTCCCGGTAGGTCCAGCGCTCCCCCGCGTGCTCGGCCGCGACGGCGTCGGGCACGGCCCGCACCCGCTCCTCGAAGAGGTCCACGAAGGTGCGGTCGGGCAGCTCGGCGCGCGGCCCGGCCAGGCCGTACAGCTGCTTCTCGACCTCGCGGTCCGAGAGCAGGCTCTGCCGGTCGTGCCGCTCGCCGGGGCCGGCCGCCAGGTTGGCCAGCGCCACCAGGTGGTAGCCGGCCAGGCGCTGGGCGTGGCCCGCGTCGAGCGCGGCGCGGTCGTACCGCAGGCGCAGGGTGAGGCCCGTCCCGTCGCGGCACCAGGCCACGCCCAGCACGGCGCCGTCGGCGAGCGTGGCGGCCGGGGTGTCGGCCTGCCCGGGTGCGGTGCCGTCGGCGGCGGCCGGGGCGGGTGCGGTGCCGTCGGCGGCGAGGCCCGACAGGTCCAGGAGCACCTCCGGGCGGCCCCCGGCGTCGGCCGGCGCGTCGGCCGCGGGCCCGGCCGGGGCGGCGGCCGTGCGCGCCACCAGCTCCGCCCAGGTGGAGTTCTCGACGGCCAGGCGCAGCGGCCGGACCGTTCCCGCGCCGCCCGGCGGCAGGTAGCCGACGAGCAGCGCGCGCTCGGCCGCCACGGTCGCGAGCACCCGGGCGTGGGCGGCGGTCAGCAGGGCGGGCAGATCGGCCCCCAGCTCGGCGGCCCGGCGTTCCAGGGTGCGGGTGAGGTCCTCGGCGATCCGGGTGTCGTGGACCGCGCCGCCCTCCTCCCGGGCGGTCGGCGCGGTCCACCGGGGAACCCTGGTGAACGCCTGGTTGTCCGCGTGCTCCGTCATCGGCCCCCGACTCCTCGTCCAAGCGTCGCCGGCTCCGCCAGCTCGATCCTGATCAGCCGCGCGGCGGTCACCGCGCGCTGTGCTGCCTCGTCCGCGTCCGTTCCGGTGGCGACCACGCAGGCCAGCCGGTCCTGGAACGAGTGCGTGATCCGTACCGTCCGGCCCTCGGCCGTGCCGGACGTCACCGCCACCACGCCGGGCGCCGCCACGGCGTCCGGGAGTCCGCCGACCCGGGCGACCACGCCCTCGCGGTCGGCGGGCAGGAAGCGGATCGCCGCGTGTCCGGCGCCGCCGGCGGAGGGGCCGGCGGGCAGCCCGGCCACCCGGGCGATCACCGCGTCCACCAGGTCGGTGCCGAGTGCGGCCCGCACGGCGACCGGGATCATCCCGCCGGCCAGCCGCGGGTTGACCTCGATCACCACCGGTCCGGCGTCGGTCAGCCGCAGTTCGGTGTGGGCCGCGCCCCAGCCGAGGCCGAGCGCGGCGAGGGCCCGCAGCGCGGTGTCGCCGAGTGCGGCGGCGGTCGCGTCGGGCACCGGCGCGGGCACGTCGTGCCCGGTCTCCACGAAGTACGGCTCGGCGCCGGTGTGCTTGGCGACGACGGTCACCACGGTGTCGTCGAAGGTCTCGACGGAGAACTCCGGCCCGCGCACGGCCGCCTCGACCAGGATCCGGGCCGCGACGGGCGCGCCGCGCTCGTCGGTGGCCCGGGCCAGCAGCTCCTCGGCCCAGGCCCGGACCTCGGCGCCGTCCCGGCAGAGCCGGACCCCGACCGAACCGGAGCCGCTGACCGGCTTGAGGACGACGGGGTGGCCGATCGCGTCGGCCGCCCGTACCGCCTCGGACACCTCGGTCACGGCGGCGAAGGCGGGCACCGGCACGCCGGCGGCCGCGAGCGCGGTCCGCTGGTGCTCCTTGTCGCGGCAGCGGGCGATGGCGTCGCCGTCGGCCGCGGGCAGCCCGAGCTTGCGGGCGGTGCGCGCGGCGGGCGCGACGAAGTACTCGGAGCTGGACGCGATCCCCGCCAACCCGGCGGCTTCCTCGGCGAGTTCGGCGCAGCAGGCGAGGACGGCGTCAGGGTCCCCGGTGTCCAGCGCCCGGGTGGGGATCCGGTCCTCGGCCGCGTAGGGGTACCGGTCCGGGTCCCGGGTCAGCAGGACCGGGCGCAGCCCCCTGGCCCGGGCCGCCGCGCAGAACTCGCGTCCGGTCCCTGTGGTGTTGCTCTCCAGGAGCGCGAGCCACGGCCGCCGTTCGTCCGCGCCGTCGTGCTGTCCTGCCGTCGCGCTCACGGCGCACTCTCCGTTCCGTCTCCGTCAGCGTTTGCGTCTGCGCCCGCGTCCGTGTCCGCTGCTGCGGCGCGGGTCGCGGGGGCCGGCGGGCCGGTCAGTGCCGCCACCGCCTCCGCCAGCCGCAGCTCGCCCCGCGCGGTCCGGGCCCGCCGGGCGGCGAGCCGGTCGCAGTGCCCGGCCAGCCGCTCCCGCAGCACCCGCACCGTCCGGTCGCACTCGCCCGGGCCGCCGCCGCGGTCGTGGTCGTCCACCACCTCGCGCAGCGTGGGGAGTTCGGCCGAGTCGGCGCCCGTGCCGTCGGGCAGGCGGATCGCGGCCAGCTCGGTGGCCCCGGCCTCGACGGCCTCCCGCACCGCCTCGCCGACGACGTGGTGCGCGGTGCGGAAGGGCACGCCCCGGGCCACCAGCCGGTTGGCGATCACGGTCGCGGTGACGAAGCCCTCCCGGGCCCGCTCCGCCATCCGCGCCGGGACCGGCCGGGCGCCGCTCACCAGGGCCTGGCCGAGCAGCACCGAGTCCAGGACCGCGGCGAGCGCGGGCCACCCCGCGGCGACCGCCTCGGTGCCCACCTCGATGGAGTTGGTGAAGGGCGTCGACTTCATCGCGGAGGCCGCCGCCGTCCACGCGCCGACCGCCAGCGCGGCCTTGGCCTTGACGTGCTCCAGCAGGAAGGCGTTGCGCTTCTGCGGCATCGCGGAGCTGCCGCCGACCAGCCGCTCCGGGAACTCGACGAAGCCGAACTCCTGGGTGCTCCACAGCTGGAGGTCGGTGGCCAGCCGGCTGAGCGTCAGCGCGGCCGAGGCGGCCGCCGCGACCGCGCGCAGCATGGTGTCGCGGGCGGCCACGGCGTCGGTGGCGTGCAGCGGGCCGTCCGCGAAGCCCAGCAGCTCGGCGGTGCGGGCCGGGTCGATGGGCAGGTCGGTGCCGGCCACCGCCCCGGCGCCCAGCGGGCACCGGTCCAGCTGGTCGAGGACCTGCTGCAGGGACTCGACGTCCCGGTCGAGCGCGGTCGCGATCCCCGCCAGGTAGTAGCCGTAGCTGACCGGCATCGCGGGCTGGAAGTGGGTGTAGACCGGCATGACCACGCCGCGGTGGGCGCGGGCCCGGGCCAGCAGGACCGCCTGGAGCCGCAGCAACTCGCCGATCAGCGCGGTCAGTTCGGCGCGCAGCCGCAGCGCGGTGATGGTGGCCTTGATGTCGTTGCGCGAGCGGCCGGTGTGCAGCTTCCCGCCCACCTCCGAGCCGAGTTCGGCCACCAGGTGGCCCTCGTACATCAGGTAGAGGCCGCGCGGGGCCGGCAGGTCGTACAGCTCGCGGAAGCCGTCGGCGCGCAGCGCGGTGATCCGGCGCAGCAGGGCGGCCGCCGCGTCGCGCGGCAGCAGTCCGCTCTCGGTGAGCATCACCACGTGCGCCAGGTCCACGGTGCTGGTGGCGCCCAGTTCCTGGCGGATGTCCGCCGGCCCCGACTCGCCGTACACCACGCGCCGGGTCCGTGCGCCGAGGGTCCGGGTGAGGCGTCCGGTGACGGTCACGACAGGGCCCGCTCGGGCAGCGGGCGGTCGGTGCGGGCGACGGTCCCGGGCACCTCGTCGTAGGCGCGGCGGGCCCAGTCGAAGCGGCTCCAGCCCGGCCCGGCCTCGCCGGGGGAGGCGACGGTGACCGGCTCGACCGGCGGGGCGTCCAGGAGCAGGCCGTTGTCGGCGAGCCAGCTGTCGTCGTACACGGTCGCCTGGTAGCGGTACCCCTCGTCGGGCAGCATCACCACGCACAGCCGGTCCGGGTGGCGCTCGGCCCACCACCGGGCGACGAGGTGGGCGGCGCCGCTCGTCGGGCCCTGGAAGAGCGCGTGCCGGGCGTGCAGGGCCCTGGTCTGGGCGTACGCCTCGGCCGCGTCGCACCAGTGGATCTCGTCGAAGACGCTGTGGTCGAGGTTGGCCGGCCACAGGCTGTTGCCCAGTCCGCGCAGGCCGCGCGGCCCGTCGGGCTGGCCGAAGAGCACGCTGCGGTGGCTGTCGACGCCGATCGCCAGGGTCTGCGGGGTGTGCTCGCGCAGGCCGCGGACGGTGCCGCACATCGAACCGCCGGAGCCGACCGGTCCGACGACGCAGTCGACGTCCCCCAGGGTGCGGTGCAGCATCTCGGCGACCACCCCGTACGAGCGGGGGTTGTCGGGGTTGCTGTACTGCTCGGGGCAGAAGGACTCGGGCAGTTCGGCGCGGATCTCGGCCAGGCGGCGCAGCCGGGCCTCCTGGTAGCCGCCGACGGGTGCAGGGTCCCGGCAGATCTCGACCCGGGCGCCGAGGTCGGTCAGCCTGCGGTACAGGTTGGGGTCGATCGCCGGGTCGCTGACCAGGATCAGCTCACGCTCCATCAGGGCGCACTGCATCGCCAGGGCGAGGCCGAAGGTGCCCGAGGTGGTCTCGACGACGGGGCCGTCGCCGAGTTCACCGCGCTGTTCGGCCCGCTGGAGGATGTAGTGGGCCGGCAGCAGCTTCATCAGGGTGAAGACGGCACCGTACAGGTTGGGGCCGAGCCGTACGAGGCGCGGGATCATCTGTGCTTCGGTGATCGAGTGGTACGGCGCGGTGGTCACCGTCATGGGAGCTCCCAGGGGATTCGGTGGGGACCGGCGTGCCCGGTCCGGCATCCCGGGGCGGGCCGACGAGGACAGGGGTTGGGTGTGCGAGCCGGTAGAGGATCCACAGGTTCACGGGTGCGGCCTCCCGGTCGGCGCGGCCCGCGGCCGGGAGCCCGCCATCAGGAGGGGACCGGGACGCCGGTCCGGGGGTCGGCCCGGTCGGGCAGCGGCGCGGCGCCTTCGGCCAGGGCCAGGTAGACGTCGTCGAGGGTCGGCTCGGTCAGCGAGATCCCGGTGATGCCCAGGTCGGCCTCGTCCAGGGCGCGGACGACCACGGCCAGTGCGGTGGACTCGCCGACGGGCACGACGACCGCGCCGTCCGCCTCGCCCGCGCGGGCCTCCAGACCGGCCCGGCGCAGCGCGTCGAGCGCGGCGGCCGCCCGGGCCGGTTCGGCGAGCTGCGCCCGGACGGTGCTGCCGCCCAGCCGGCCCTTGAGTTCGGCGACGGTGCCGTCGGCGATGGTCCGGCCCTGGCCGAGCACGATGACCCGGTCGGCCAGCTGCTCGGCCTCTTCGAGGTACTGGGTGGTCAGCAGCACGGTGGTGCCCTCGGCGACGCAGGCGCGCACCAGGTCCCACAGGCCGCCGCGGCTGACCGGGTCGAGCCCGGTGGTGGGCTCGTCGAGGAAGAGCACCTGCGGGTGGCCGACGAAGCTGCTGGCGAGGTCGAGGCGGCGGCGCATCCCGCCCGAGTACGTCCCCGCCGTCCGGTCCGCCGCGCCGGTGAGGCTGAAGGTCTCCAGCAGTTCGTCCGCGCGGGCCCGGGCCTCGGCCCGGCTCGCGCCGAGCAGCCGGGCGACGAGCACCAGGTTCTCCCGGCCGGACAGGCTCTCGTCGACGGCGGCGAACTGACCGGTCAGCCCGATCCGGCGGCGGACCTCACGGGCCTCCCGGACCACGTCGTACCCGGCGACCCTGGCCGTGCCCGAACTGGGGGGCAGCGCCGTGGACAGAATGCTGACGAGCGTGCTCTTGCCGGCTCCGTTGTGCCCGAGCAGGCAGAGCACCTGCCCTTTCGCTATCCCGAAACTGACTCCGCCGAGCGCCTGTGTGCTGCCGAAGGACCGGCTCACGTCTATCGCTTCGATCATCACGCTGTTCACCGGATGTCATTCCTCGCAGAGAGCGGGCGGGTACGGATCGGGGGCACCAGAATTCGTACATTCCTCGGCCTTTCCGCGGCAAGGAGCGCTACAGCAAGCTGCCATTCATCCGGCGGCCCGGGTGGGGTGGTGTTCGGCGGTCGCCGGCGGCAGCAGGCCGAGTTCCATCGCGCGGGCGCCGGCCTGGAATCGCGAGTTCGCGCCGAGTTCGCGGGTGATCTCGGCGACGTTCCTCCGGTAGGTGCGCACGGACATGCCGAGTTCCCGGGCGGCGACCTCGTCGGTGCGTCCGGAGCTGAGTGCGAGCAGGATCCGCCGGGCCATGGCGCTGCGGGTGCGGTCGCTCAGCCGCCGGTGGTCGGCGAGCGGGGCGCTGCCGTTCCAGGAGGTCATGAACAGGGTGCGCAGGTTGCGCAGGACGGCCGGGGCCCGCATCAGGACCGCCTCCCGGGACGGCCCGGCGGTGCGCGACCAGACGACGCTCACCAGGCCGTCGGCGAGCACCATGTCCTGCAACGCCGCGCCCACCAGGCGGACTTCGACGCCCGCGGCGTACTTGTCCAGCCGTTCGAGGAGCAGCCGGTTCTCCAGCAGGCCGACCCCGGCGAGCAGCCGGACGTCCACCCCGCGCGCCGCGGCCCGGCCCAGGCAGGAGACGAGCCGGGTGATCTCCTCGTCGTGGTGCCCCGAGAGCACCACGGCGAGCGAGCGGGTGGCCGAAGCGACCAGGTGCTCGGCGGTCTCCGTGCCCTCCTCCGGCCCCAGCGCGGTCAGCAGCCGTCCTTCGCTGCGGTGCCGGTCGACCGCGAACTCGACGAGCCGGCGGGCCTCCAGCAGCATGCTCTCGATTTCCCCGCTGGACGGTTTTCTCGCCGCCTGCTCGGACGGCGGAATCGGCCCGGCGGGCACGGTGATGACGGCGGACGGATCATTGACAGGCGTACTCGTCACATTTCCCCCTGATGCTTGACTCGCAACGTCCGTTCAGGAGGGCATGAGGCCCGGCCGGTCATGGCAAACGCAACGCGGCCGCCTTCGAGGCACGGCAACCGCCGAGAGCCCCCGTTCTCTCCATGGACTTCACCCTAGGAGCCGCTGTTCGAGCCGGTCAAACAGTTGCACGCCAAAGCAAATGCACCACCTCGCGGGCGCTTCGGCGAATTCCGCGCGCCCGGCCGGCGCGAACGGGAACGCCGCGCCGCCCGTGGATCCGTCGGGCGGCGCGGCGTGCGGTTCGGGGAGGATTGCGGTCCGGGGACGGGCGGGTCAGCGGCTGCCGAGCAGCAGGTCGCGGTGGGTGGTGAACTCGGTGTTCGCCCGGTCGTAGTCCTCGGGGCGGCCGATGTCCATCCAGTAGCCGTCGAACTCGTAGGTGGCCGGGCGGGTGTCGCGCTCCAGCAGGTCCAGGACGAGTTCGTCGAAGCCGAGCGGCAGACCGGGCGTGTAGCCCTCCAGCGTCGCGCGGCTCAGGCCGTACACGCCCATGGACACCTGGTAGGCCAGGCTCGGCTTCTCCCGGAAGCCGGTGATCCGGCCGTCGTCCGTGGTGAGCACGCCGAAGTCGATGTTCACCTGGCGGTTGTGGGTGGCGACGGTCAGCGGGGCGCCGGACGTCCGGTGCCGCTCCAGGACCGCCGCGTAGTCCAGCGAGGTGAGGATGTCGCCGTTCATCACCAGGAAGTGCTCGGGGAGCCGGTCCCGCATCATGACCAGCGGACCGAGGGTGCCCAGCGGGCTGTCCTCCACCGCGTACTCGACCTCCAGGCCCCACTGGGTGCCGTCGCCGACGTAGGCGCGGATGATGTGGCCGAGGTGTCCGATCGCGAGGGTGACCCGGGTGAAGCCGGCCGCCGAGAGCTGACGCATCACGATCTCCAGGATCGCGTGCTGGTCGCCGATCGGGACCAGGGGCTTCGGCAGCGCGGTGGTGTAGGGCCGCAGCCGGACGCCCTTGCCGCCGGCCATGATGAAAGCGTGCATGATCGAGTCCCTTCCGCTGGGGTGGTGTGCTTCGTGCCGAGTGGTGGAGGTCAGCCGCGGGTGCCTAAGGTGAGCGGGAACGTGCTGTCAAGTTCCATGTGATGAGGTCGTGTTGTTCCCCTACATCGGCTCCGGCCCGTACTGCTTCTCCAACTCGCTCGCCATGGCGCTGGGTCCGGGCGCGCCCGGCACGCCGGTGCTGGAGGTGCTGACCGGGTCACCGTTCGGCTTCCAGCTGATCGACGGGGTGCTGCCGTTCTTCGATCCCTTCGGCTGGGACCCCGAGCAGGGCCTGGACGCGGCGATCGGCCTGCTCGGCTGGGAGTGCCGGCGCAGTGACGGCGACGACCCCGAGGAGGCCGAGGCGCGGCTGCGCGCGGCCGTCGCCGAGGGCCCGGCGCTGGCCGGTCCGCTGGACATGGGCCTGCTGCTCCAGCAGCCCGGCTCCGGCGAGGCGATCGGCGCCGACCACTACGTGCTGGTGATGGCGGTCGACGGGGACACCGTGGTCTTCCACGACCCGCACGGCCACCCCTGGGCGACCCTGCCGGTGCCGGCCTTCCTGGCCGCCTGGCAGGCGGAGAAGATCGACTACGTGGAGCGGCCGTTCGTGCTGCGCACCGGCTTCACCCGGGTCCGGGAGACCACCGTGGCCGAGGCCCTGCGGGCCTCGCTGCCGCACGCCGTGGAGCTGCTGCGGGGCCGCAGCACCGGCGCCGCCGACATGCCGCCGGGTTCGCTCGGCACCGCCGCCGGACTGGAGCGGCTGGCCGAGCAGGTGGCCGAGGGCCTGGACCCGGACATCCGCCAGGTGATGGAGAAGTTCTCGGTCCGGGCCGGCGCCCGTCGGCTGTCGGACGCCTCCACCGCCCTGGCGGGGATCGGCTTCCGCACCGCGGCCGAGGTGCTGGGCCGGCAGGCCCGGATCCTCGGCGGGCTCCAGTACCCGCTGGTCGTCCAGGACGACGCCGCCGTGATCGCGGGCCTGCGCGCGCTGGCACCGACCTACGAGGAGCTGCGGGCCGCCCTGGTCGCGGAACTGGCCGGGCAGGACGGCCGCCCCGCCGCCGCGGTCGCCGCGGGCTGAGCCGGCCGCCCGGCCCGGCGGACCGGCCGGTGGCCGGTCCGCCGCCGCGCGGCCGGGGTCAGTCCGCCGCATCGAGCCGGCCCTCCAGGCGGCGCAGCTCGGACTCCGGGGGCACCGGTGCGCCCTCGGGCAGTTCCGCGAGGATCCGCAGCGCGGCGCAGGCCGGGCCGGCGACCCGGCGCCCGCCGTCCCGGAGGTCGAAGGCGGAGTGGTGGAGCGGGCAGCGGATCAGCATCCGGTCGGCGTCCAGGTGGCCGTAGCGCATCAGGCCCTTGCGGTGCGGGCAGGCGGCGTCGGTGATCAGCCGCCGGCCGCCCGCCTCGACGAGGATCAGCCGCTCGCTGACCTGCTGGACCCGGGGGTCCTGCGCGGCCTCCCGGTCCGGCAGGTCCGCCACCGCGTCCGCGGTGATCGGCGTGTCCGGGGTGTCCGGGGTGTCGTCGGTGACGGTCACGGTCATGCGCGTCCCGCCTCCCGGGCCAGGGCGATCGCCGTCTCGGTCGCGTCGCCGACGACGGCGCTGGTCAGCTCGACGCCGGCCCACACCTTGGCGAGGTCCAGGCCCTGCGCCGTCTGCGTCTCCCGGATCGCCACCCGCATCTGCTTGCTGTGGTAGGTGTCGATGTAGAGGTGCTCGGTGTAGTACTTCCCCGACTTCAGGCCGAGCCGCCGGGCGGCCTGCGCGAAGCTGCGGAAGCCGTACAGCACGCTGGCCTCGAAGTAGGCGTAGCCGCCGAGGAAGTACTCCGGGGTGTCCGCCCGCGAGGCCAGCCAGTGGAACATGTTGACGTAGGCGTGGCTCTGCGGGCTGGAGCCGGCCCGGTACGCCTCCACCTCGGTGGGCAGGTCCAGTTCGCGCAGCAGCTCGCGGTACAGCTCCGAGTGCGCCTGGTCGTCGTTGCCGCAGCCGAGTTCGTCCACCATCACGCGGAAGACGGCCATGCCGGCCTTGTAGGGCAGCCGCGGGACCACCGGCAGCAGGTTGAGCGACTCGGTGAGCCCGTCCATCGCGAACTCCGAGACCACCACCCGGAACTGGTCGATCGTCGCCTCCTCGGCGAGGAAGCGGTGGCTGTCGGAGGCCACCGCGCCCTCCCGGGCCAGGAAGCCGGACAGCTCCCGCAGGAGTTCGGTGTGCGAGGCGAACCCGGGGGCGGTGCGGCGGTGGCCCTCGGCGATCGCCCCGATCCAGCGCTCCTCCATCCCGACCATCTCCTGGTACTCGGCCGCCGTCGGGACGCTCGTGTAGAGGTCGTACAGGCGCTTCTGGTCGATCACCGTGCAGGGTGTCGGGTTGTCGGTCGGGGCCGTGGTCATGCGGTGCTCCAGGTCGGCTCGGGGCGAAGGTCACCGGTCGGCGGGACGTCGCCGGTTGGTAGGGTGACGCCGTTGATCAAGTGGCCGGCCGTCCTCCCGCCCACCGGGGGCTGCGGGACGCGGGCCGGAACGGGGCGGTCATGGTCGTGGCACGGCGTCCGAAGGTGGACAACTCCGATCCCTGGCTGCGGCGCTATCCGGTCGAGGGCGCCCGGGTGCGGCTGGTGTGCTTCCCGCACGCGGGCGGCTCCGCGACCAGCTACCTGGACTGGCCGCGGCAACTGCCGGACGGCGTCGAGGTGCTGGCCGTGCAGTACCCGGGGCGGCAGAACCGGATAGCCGAGCCCTGCTTCGAGTCCCTGCCGGAGCTGGCCGACGCCGCGACACGGGCCCTCAAGGCCCACACCGGCCTGCCGCTGGTGCTGTTCGGGCACAGCATGGGCTCGGCGGTCGCCTACGAGGTCGCCCGCAACCTGCAGCGGGACGGCGGGCAGCGGGTGGCGCGGCTGCTGGTGTCGGGCCGCGGCGCACCGCACGTGGGCTACGGCGGCCGGCGCCGGCCCGGCCTGGACGACGCCTCGCTGATCGCCGTGGTCCGGGCGCTGTCCGGCAGCGACGCCGACGTCTACGAGCACCCGGACATGCGGGACCTGCTGATGCCGTCGCTGCGCGCCGACTACACGATGCTGGACCGCTACCAGCCGGCCGCGCCCACCGAGCTGCTGGACGTGCCGGTCACCGTGTTCGGCGGGCAGCAGGACCCGGCCTGCCCGGTGGCCGAGCTGGACAGCTGGGCCGAGGTCACGAACGCCGGGCACGAGGTGCTGACGTACCCCGGCGGCCACTTCTACCTGCGCGAGCACGAGCGGGCGCTGCTGGCCGAGGTGGCCCGCCGGCTGCCCGGCGCGGACGGCGCGCAGGCCTGACGGCGGCGCGGTGCGGCTCATCCGGCACCCACCCGGTGGCCGGGGTCGGCCACGACCCGCTCCAGCAGGGCGAGGTAGCCGTGCGCGAAGTCCCGGGCGGCGTCCGGGCCGAGCCGGTGGAGGTCGTGCTCCAGCCGGCCGGTGAGGCCGCCCGCACCGTCCTCGTCCAGCGCGAGGCTGAGGTCGAACTTCGCGGTGCCGGTGTCGCAGGGCACCACCGTGGTGACCGTCCCCGGCAGTTCGGGCCCCCGGGCGGGGGTGCTGCCGAAGGTGAACATCAGCTGGAAGAACAGGCTGTGCCCGCGGCCGCGGGCGGGCCGCAGCTCCTCCACGACCCGCTCGAAGGGCACGTCCTGGTGGGCCAGCGCCTCGCCCACGGTCCGGCGCACCCGGGCGAGCAGGTCGCGGAAGGAGCGCTGCGGCTCCAGCTCGGTCCGCAGGCACAGGGTGTTGACGAACATCCCGACGACGCCGTCCAGTTCGGGCCGGTCCCGGCCCGAGGTGAGGGTGCCGACGACCAGGTCGCGGGCGCCCGAGGCGCGGTGGACCTGCTCCTGGAAGGCGCTCAGCAGGACCATGAACAGGGTGGCCCGCTCGGCGCCGGCGAGCTCCCGCAGCCGGGCGGTGAGCGGTGCGGGCACCGCGAAGGTGTGCACCGCGCCGCGGCCGGGGGCGGGCGCCGACGCGTCCGCGGCCACCGGCAGCCGGGTGGTCTCCGGGGCGCCGGCGAGCTGCTTGCGCCAGTACGCCAGCTGCGCATCGTAGCCCTGCTCGGCGGCCTGCCGGCGCTGCTCGCGGGCCCAGTCCCGGTACTCCGGGGCGGTGGCCGGCAGGTCGGCGTCGGTGCCGGCCGCCGCGGCCGCGTGCAGCGGGCCGAGCTCGTCGAACAGGACCTCCATCGAGCGGCCGTCGAAGACGATGTGGTGCAGGACCAGGACCAGCAGGTGGTCCTCGGCCGCGCGCCGGACCAGGGTGGCCCGCAGCAGCGGGCCCCGGGTCAGGTCGAACGGCTCGCGGACCAGCCCGGCCACGGCCCCGGCCACCGCCTCCTCGCCGCGGCCGGTCAGGTCCAGCAGCGGGAGGTCCGGCCGGTACGGCTCCCGCAGGATCTGCACGGGCAGGCCGTCCTCGGTGGCGAACACGGTGCGCAGGGCGCCGTGCCGGGCGACCAGGCCGCCGAGCGCCGTGTGCAGCGCCGCCCGGTCCAGCGGTCCGGCGATCCGCAGCACCACCGGCTCGTTGAACCGGGGTGAGCCGGGGGCGAGCTTGTGCAGCAGCCACATCTGCTGCTGGGCGTAGGAGGTCGGGGCGGGCCCGGCCGGTTCTGCGCCGGCCGCCCCCGGTGCGGCTGCCGTCCCGGCCGGCGGGACGGCGCGTTCGAGTTCCGCCGCGAGCGCGGCCACCGTGGGCGCCTGGAACAGGGTGCGCTGGCGGACGTCCGCGCCGAGCCGGGCGCGGCAGGCCGCGGCCAGCCGCACGGCGGTCAGCGAGTCGCCGCCGAGTTCGAAGAAGTCGTCGTCGACGGCGATCGGCGCCGTGCCCAGGACCTCCTCCCAGACCTCGGTGAGCTCGGCCTCCAGCGGGGTCCGCGGCGCGGTCGCGCCGGCGTCCGACCGGCCGGTGGCGAGGTCGAGCTCCAGGGTGCGCAGCGCGCGCCGGTCCACCTTGCCGTTGGCGTTCAGCGGCAGTCCGTCCAGGGCGGCGAACCGGGCCGGCACCAGGGCCGGCGGCAGCACCTCGCGCAGCCGGGCGCGCAGGGCCCGGACCTGCGGGGCCCCCGCCCACACCACGCAGGCGACGAGCTGCTCGGCGCCGGTGTCGTCGGGCCGGGCGAGCACGGCGCTCTCCAGGACGCCGGGGAACTGGCCGATGGCGTTCTCGACCTCGCCGGGCTCGATCCGGATGCCGCGGATGTTGAGCTGGTAGTCGATCCGGCCGAGGAACTCCAGGGCGCCGCCGGGCAGTCGGCGGGCCAGGTCGCGGGTGCGGTACATCCGGCCGCCGGGCCGGTCGGTGAAGGGGTCGGGCAGGAACCGGTCGGCGGTCAGGGCGGGCAGGCCGAGGTAGCCCCGGGACACCCCGGGGCCGCCGAGGTACAGCTCCCCCGGGTCGCCGTCGGGCACCGGCCGCATCCGGTCGTCGAGGACGTGGGCGTGGACCCCGGGCAGCGGGGTGCCGACGGGCAGCCGGTCCCAGCCGCGGATCTCCTGCGGGCCGGCCGCGGTCTCGTGCAGCAGCTGGGAGACGGTGGCCTCGGTGGCGCCGTACTCCTGGACCAGACGGACCCCGGTGGCGCACCAGTCGGCGACCCGGTCGACGGCGACGGGTTCGCTGCCGACGACGAGCAGCCGCAGCGAGGGCGGGGCGACCGGCCCCTGCCCGCGGTCGAGCTCGCGCAGCCACTCGTACCAGTAGGACGGCGTCAGCTGGAGCACCGAGACGCGTTCGCGCTCGATCAGGGCGAGCAGCCGGGCGCTGTCGGCGAGTTCCTCGGCCGGGTCCATGACCAGGCAGGCGCCGGCGGCCCAGGTGGACAGGACCTCCTCGGCGGCCACCGAGAAGCCGATGGAGGCGAACTGCAGGACCCGGTCGGCCGGGGTCAGCTCCAGCCGGTCGGCGATGCCGAGGGCCAGCGCGGCCAGCGCGGCCTGGCCCAGCGGGACGCCCTTGGGGCGGCCGGTGGAGCCGGAGGTGTACGCGATCCAGCCCAGGTGCTCGGGGTGGAGTCCGGACTCGGCCGGGCCCCGGCCGGCCTCGTCGGCCGGGTCCTCGGCGGGCCCGTCGACCAGCAGGACGCGGGCGGTGTGCCCGGGGAGCCGGTCGGCGAGGCCCGCGGTGGTGAGCAGGACCGGGGCGCCGACGTCGCCGAGGACGAAGGCGAGCCGCTCGGCCGGGTACCCCGGGTCCAGCGGCACGCACGCGCCGCCGGCCTTCAGGACGGCGAGCAGGGCGACGGCGAGCTCCACCGAGCGGTGCAGGTGGATGCCGACCGGGACGTCCGGACCGACGCCCGCGCCGCGCAGCCGGCGGGCCAGCAGCCCGGCCCGCCGGTCCAGTTCGCGGTAGCTGAGCCGGGCGCCGCCACAGTCGAGGGCGGGGGCGTCGGGCGTGCGGCGGACCCGTTCCGCCAGCAGGGCGGGGAGGGTCGCCGGCCCGTCCGCGGGGAGGTGGAGGGGGTTCACGGGACGAGGACCACCTTCGTGGCGTGGCCGGCGTCGAACAGCTTGAAGCCCTCCACGGCCTCGGCGAGCGGGAGCCGGTGGGAGATCAGGAACGTCGGGTCGATGCGTCCGGTGCGGATCAGCCGCATCAGCCCGTCGCGGGAGCTGATCGGGTCCCCGACGGCGAACCGGAGGGTGAGTTCCTTGCCGAAGGCGAGGCCGGTGGGCATCGGCATGGCCTCCGAGGCGTGCGCGCCCACGGCGCACACGGTGCCCAGCGGCCGGACGATCTCCAGCGCGCTGCGCAGGGAGGCGTCCACGCCGACGGCCTCCAGGGCGACGTCGGCTCCGCGCCCCTCGGTCAGCGCGCGGACCCGCTCGGCGAGGTCGTCGCCGGTGTCCAGCGGCACCGCGCCCTGGGCCGCGGCGGCCGCCCGCCGGCTCTCGGCCGGGTCGATCGCCAGGACCTGTGCCGCGCCCATCAGTTGGGCGGCCTTGAGGGCCATCAAACCGACCGGGCCGCAGCCGACCACGGCGACCACGTCGCCGGGCCGGATCCCGGCGCGGTCGGCGGCGGCGTAGCCGGTGGCCAGGATGTCCCCGACGAACAGGGCCTGTTCGTCGGAGACCTCGTCGGGGATCGCGGACAGCACGGTGTCGGCGAACGGGACCCGGACGTACTCGGCGTGGCCGCCGGCCACCGCGGTGCTGCCGACCACGGTGTCGTAGCCGAACAGGCCGACCTCGGCGCACTGGTAGTGCCAGCCGCGCAGGCAGTACCAGCAGCCGCCGCAGGCGATCACGTCGGAGGCCACCACGCGGTCGCCCGGGCGGAAGCCGCGCACCGCGGGGCCGGTCTCCTCGACCACGCCGGTGAACTCGTGGCCGGTGACGGTGCCGGGGGTGAAGCCGGGGATCTCGCCGCGGTAGGGGTGCAGGTCGGTGCCGCAGACGGCGGACCGGACCACCCGGACGAGGGCGTCGCCCGGGGCGGTCAGGGTGGGGACGGGGGCGTCGACGACCCGTACGTCGTAGGGGGCGTGCCATTGCAGGGTCTTCACAGGAGCCCCCTCTTGGTCTCGGCGAGGAGCCCGGCCGCCGCGCCGCCCATCAGGGAGGCGTGTTCGGCCGGGGTGAGTGCGGTGCCGTCGGGCCACAGCGAGTCGTCGGTGGCGAGTTCGCGCATCCGGGACACCGAGTCGGTCATGGTGCAGAAGGGGTGGTCGGTCCCCCACAGCAGGCGGTCCAGGACGCCGAGGGCGCGGGCCTTGGCCAGGGCGGCGGCGACCGTGGCGGCGGGCCGGTACCAGCTGAAGATGGACAGGTCCGCGTACACCCGGGGGTGGCGGGACATCAGGTCCAGCGCGGTGTCGGTCCAGGGGGTGCCGAGGTGGGCGAGGATCAGCCGCAGGCCCGGGAAGTCGGTGGCGACCCGGTCGAGCAGCCGCGGGGAGAAGTACCGCGGGTCGGCCTTCTTCGCCGGGGTGTAGCCGGTGTGCACGAGGACCGGGACGTCCAGTTCCTGGGCGACCTCGTAGACGTCGTTCCAGAGCGGGTCCGCGGGTGACATCCGCAGGTAGCAGGGGGCGGTCTTGAGCCCGGACAGCCCCAGCTCGGTGACGGCGTGCCGGAGTTCGGCGGCGGCGCCGGGCGTGCCGGCGTCGACCGAGGCGAAGCCGGTGAACCGGTCGGGGTGGCGGGCGCAGATGTCGGCGACGAACTCGTTGGGGACCTTGAACCCCTCGATCCGACGGACGTCGAAGGCGAGGAGGAAGGCCCGGTCCACACCGGCCTCGTCCATGTGGGCGAGCAGCGCGGTCTCGGGCGCGGTCAGGGCCTCCGGCGGCATGCCGGTGGTGGCCATCATCTCCTCGGCGAAGGAGGCGGTGTAGTGCCGGTAGTACTCGCCGGCGTGGACATGGGCGTCGATGATCACGCGCCGGCCCTCCGTCCTTCCGTCCAGGTGGCCAGGTGCACGGCCTTGGGGCCGAGGTCCAGCAGTTCGGCCCGGCCGTCGTGGTGCAGGGTGGTGCGGACCGGGCGGGGGGCGTGGTTGATCACCAGCGCGCACCGCTCGTCCCCGCGGCCCAGGACGCCGACCTCGACCTCGGGGCTGTCGACGGTGGGCCCGGTGACGAGCTCGTCGGTGAGGCCCTCGGCTGCGGCGACGTCGGCGTAGAGCCGGTGCCAGGGCGCCTCGTCCAGCCGGTGCGGGGCGTTGAGCTGCTGCTCGAACGGGGCGTTGAGGTGGTACGCGACGCCCCGGCCGTAGCGGTGGCGGGTGAGCGCGGGCGAGCCGTCGGGGAAGGCGGCGAGCACGGTGGCGGTCGTCGCGGCGAGCACCGGGAGCTGGCCGGCCTCCCGCACCAGCGGGTAGCGGGTGCCCTGCCAGGTGAAGGAGTCGGCGTCCTCGGCCCGCAGGGTGAAGTCGGTGATGCGGATGCCGAACAGCTCCTCCCCGCCGAAGCCGTGCAGCAGGTCGCCGCCGGTGTAGAGCAGGACGCCGCCCGCCTCGACGTAGTCGGCCAGCGCCCGCTGGCCGTCGAGGGTGATGTGGCGGACGGAGGGGCAGATCAGCAGCCGGTGGCCACCGGGGGTGCCGGGCGCGACCGGCGGGCCTGCGGTGAACTCGTAGGGCAGGTGGGCGCGTTGCAGCAGCTGGGCGGCGTAGAAGCCGGCCGCCGCGTCGGAGCCGCCGGAGGCGAGGTAGCCGGCGTCGCCCTCCTCCCGGTGCTCGGGCAGGTGGACGCCGACGGGCGCCGGCAGCGGCCGGAAGCCGGCCAGTTCGCCGGTCGCCCGGCCGGCGAACTCCCGGAAGGCCGCCATGGCCGGCTTGGGCGTGCCGTCGGCGCGCAGCAGGCCGACGAACCGCTCGTTGGGGCGCAGCGCGTACGGCTTGGCCTCGGTGGTGAAGTCCTGCCAGCACCAGACGATGACCCCGCAGGCCCCGGCGGCCAGCGCGGCGTGGGCGGCGACCCGCAGGTAGTCCCGGGCGGTCTCCTCGTCGCAGCCGTAGCTGCCGAGTTCGTCGACCAGCACCGGCCGGTGCTCCCGGCCGCGGCGGACCAGGTAGGGCACCAGGGCGCCGGCCTTGGGGGCGGCGACGGACTCCACGTGGAACGGGCTCCACACCGGGAAGCCGTGCAGGCCCACCAGGTCGAGCGGCTCGGCGTGTTCGGGCCGGAAGGCGTGGGTGCCGGTGACCGCGGACGCCTCGTTGGCCTGCAGGACCAGCGCGCCGGGGTGGGCCTCGCGGACGGCGTCGGCGAGCAGGCCCCACCAGCGGCGGACCCCCTCGGGGCCGAGCGCGCCGGAGGCGGCCTGGTCGACGTGGATGACCTCGTCGCCGAGGTCGTACGCGAGGACGTCGGCGGACCCGCCCAGGGCCGTCACGACGTGCCGGACGAAGCCGAGCTGGCGCGCGGTCATCTCCGGGTCGTGCCAGAGGTCCCGGCCGGCCCGCCAGGGCGGGTCGAAGCGCTGCCCGTTCATCCAGATGGTGAGCAGCGAGGGCAGGCACTGCAGGCCGTGCCGGGCGGCGAGGGAGCCGAAGGTGCGCAGCCGCTCGGTGGCCACCGGGTCGTAGACGCCGGGCTCCGGCTCGAAGTCGGCCCAGAACACGAAGAAGCGGACGGTGTTGAAGCCGAGTTCGGCCATCCGGGCGAAGTCGGCGTCGAGGCGCTCCGGGTCCCAGTCCCGCCAGTAGTCGCAACCGGCGGGCGAGGGGTGGTAGTTGAAGCCGACGCTGAAGTACGGCGCGCCGTCCCGCCGGAACCCCCCGTCGACGAGGGTGTAGCGGTGGGCGGGGTTCGGGGTCACGCGCCGGCCCCGGGGGCGTCGGCGAGGGCGTCCCGGAGGGCCTGGACCACCAGGTCGGTGTCGTCGTCGGTCATGTCGACGTGCAGCGGCAGCGACAGTTGACGGTCCATCACCTCCTCGGTGACCGGGAGGTCGCCCTCGCGGTGGCCGAAGCGCTCCCGGTAGGCGGTGAAGAGGTGGGTGGGCGGGTAGTGCACCCCGCTCTGGACGCCGGCCCCGCGCAGCGCGTCCTGGATCGCGCCGCGGGCGTCGCCGTCCGGCAGCAGCACCGCGAAGAGGTGGTGCGCGGCCAGCTCGGCGGGCCGGTCGTGGAAGGGCAGGCCGAGGCCCTCGGTGCCGGCGAGGCCCTTGAGGTAGCGGGTGACGATCTCCTGGCGGCGGACCTGGCGCTGCGGCAGGTCGGCCAGCTGGACGAGTCCGATCGCGCTGCCGAGCTCGGTGGGGCGGTAGTTGAGGCCGAAGGAGTCGACGTCGTACAGCGAGGGGCCGCCGCGGTGGCGGTCCTGGGCGCTGACGGTGAGCGCGTGCGAGCGCAGCCGGCGGATCCGTTCGCGCACCTCGGGGTCGCGGGCGACCACCATGCCGCCCTCGCCGGTGGCGAGGTTCTTGGTGGCGAAGAAGCTGTAGCAGCCGATGTCGCCGACGGTGCCCAGCACGCCGTGCGCGGAGCGGGTCGCGGGGGCGTGCGCGGAGTCCTCGACGAGGGCCACGCCGTGCTTGCGGGCCAGGGCGGCGAGCGCGGGCAGGTCGGCCGCGTGTCCGCCGTAGTGCATGGCGACGATCGCCTTGGTCCGGGGGGTGATGCGGGCGGCGACGTCGGCGGGGTCGACGCACAGGTCGTCCGGGCCGGTGATGTCGGCGAAGACCGGGGTGGCACCGCACAGGGTGACCACGGCGGCCGCGGAGACGAAGCTCAGCGACGGGAGGACGACCTCGTCGCCGGGGCCCAGGTCCAGGGCGAGGAAGGCCAGGTGCAGGGCGGCCGTGCCGTTGCTGACCGCGACCGCGTCCTCGATGCCCGCCGTCCGGGCGAAGGCCTCCTCGAACTCACGGGTCACGGGCCCGTTGGACAGCCAGCCGGAGCGCATCACCGCGGCCACGGCGTCGAACTCGGCGTCGCCGAGCCGGGGCCGGTACAGGTTTACCTTCCAGTCGGACATCTCTATCCACCATCCCCCCGCGCGCCGGTGGTGCGCGGTGTTCGTTCGGGTGCCGCGTGCGTGTGCATCGGGCACGGTGCGGTGGTGCCGGCGGTGGGCCGCTCGGCAGCACGCGCGGGTCGTCCCCCGGGGCCCCCGCCGTTCCGGCGGGATCCGGAGGGGACGGCCTAAGGGGTGCCGGCCGGGCCGGCGGTGCGTGCGGTGAGCCGGTCGTAGACGGCCTGGTACCGGTCGGTCACCGCGTCCCAGCTGAGTTCGCGCTCGGTGCGGGTCCGGCCGGCCGCCCCGAGGGCCGCCGCCTCGGCGGGGTCGGCGAGCAGTCGGACCACGGCCGCCGCGACGGCGTCCGGGTCGGGCTCGCACAGCAGTCCGTCCACGCCGTGCCGGACGACCTCCTCGCCGCCGTCGAAGGTGACGGAGACGACCGGCTTCCCGTTGACCCAGGCCTCGACGAAGACCAGCGGGAAGACGTCCACGGTGGACGGCAGGCAGAACACGTCGCAGGCGGCGAGGGCGTCGGCCTTCTCGTCCTCCTCGACCATGCCGAGGTCGAGGATCCGCGGGTCGCGGTGGGCGGCGAAGACCTCCGCGCAGTCCTCGTCCCAGTCGGGGCCGGCGAAGACGAACCGGGCCCCGGGGTGGTCCGCCCACACCTTGCGGGCGGCCTGGAGCAGCAGGTGGTAGCCCTTGCTGCGCATCTTGCGGCCGAGGAAGAGGACCATCGGCCCGTCGATGCCGTGGCGGGCCCGGAAGGCCGCGCCGTCGGGCTCGGCGGCGCTCAACTGCGGGCCCTGGCCGTTGAGGTGCAGGGCCGTCGGGTCGACGCCGGCCTCGACGAACAGCCGGCGCTCCGCCTCGGTGAGCACGAAGACGGCGTCCGCCTGCCGGGCGACGTCCAGGACGGCCTCCCGGTCCTGCCACACGCCGGCGGCCGAGGCCGGGGTGAACACGAACGGGACGTCCCAGTCGCGGGCGAGGCGCAGCGCGGCCTGCGGGTAGTCCGGCCAGACGCTGTCGAAGGCGTGCACCACGTCGGGCCGCTCGGCGGGCGGGGCCGAGGCCGGCAGCACACCGACCTCGACTCCGGCGCCGGTCATCCACCGGGCCGACTCCTCGTCCATGCTGCTGCAGTACAGCCCGACCCGGTGGCCGCGCCGGGCCAGCGACTCGGCGAGGTTCTGGGCCATCGCCTCGGCGCCGGCGCGGGCCGGGAAGTAACCGCGGTGGACGATGCGCACGTGGGTCATGACTGCTGCTTCCGAGCGGCCCGGTCGCGGGCGTACCACTCGTAGGTGCGGCGGACGCCCTCGCGCAGGTCGGTCTTCGGCTCGTAGCCGGTGAGCGAGCGCAGCAGCGAGATGTCCGGGACGCGGCGCTCCGGCGAGAGCGGCGGGGCGGGGTGGACGTCGAGGGCCGGGTGCCGGTCGACGACGTCGAAGACCACCTTGGCGAGGTCGTCGATGCGGATCTCCTCGCGGTCGTTGCCGACGTTGACCAGGAGGGTGTCCCCGGTGGGCAGGGCGGTCAGCGCGGCGATGGCCTCGACGGCGTCCTCGACGTAGCAGAACGCCCGGAACTGGTCGGCGCCGTAGATCTCGAACGGGTCGGCGCCGCCGAGCAGCCGCTCGATGAACTGCGGGATGACGTGCTCGTACCCCATGCGCGGCCCGTACACGTTGTGGAAGCGCACCATGCGCAGCGGGAAGCCGTACGCCTGGGCGTAGTTGCGGCACAGCAGCTCGCCGGCGATCTTGCTGAAGCCGTACGAGGAGCGGGCCACCGTCGGGTCCGAGACGACGAGCTGCACGTCCTCGGGGGTCGGCACCGGTGCCACGCCGGCGGTGACGCTGCCCGCGTACGCCTCGCTGGAGGAGGCGAAGCAGAGGGTGGCACCGTCCAGCTCCTTGAACCAGTCCAGCACGTGGATGGTGGAGAGCAGGTTGGTGCGCAGCACGCGCTGCGGCTCCTGGTTGGAGTAGACGACGCCGACGACGGCGGCGAGGTGGTACACCTCGTCGAAGTCGCGGGGCAGGTCCGCGGGCAGCGGGAGGGTCAGGTCGTGGGTGAACACCGTGACCTTGGAGCGGAGTTCGTCGAGCTCGTCGTCCTGGCGGCCGCGGCTGAAGTCGTCGACGACGGTGACGTCGTGCTCGTCGGCCAGCCGGCGGGCCAGGTGCATGCCGATGAATCCGGCACCGCCCGTGATCAGGATCTTCTTACGCATGGCCGAGCCTCATAACGTTGGACGTGGCGGGGAGGATGCGCCAGGTGTCGTAGACCACCGCGGGCGGCGCCATGGTGGCCACCAGCGCGTCGATGTCCTGGTCGCGGTAGGAGAGGTGGTTGTTCAGGATGACGACGGCGTGGGTGCCCTCGAAGCCCTCGGCGAGGTCCACCGGACGCACGCCGAGTGCGGCGATGCGCTCGTCCGGGACGGCGAAATCGTGCCCGACGATCTCGCCGACGCGGCCGCGCAGCACGTCGAGCAGGCCCTCGTAGGCGGAGCCGCGCAGGTCGTCGGTCTCGGGCTGGCCCTTGTAGGCGAAGCCGGAGACCAGCACCCGGGCGGTGGCCGGGTCGCAGCCCTGCTCCCACAGCGCGGCCAGCACGCGCTCGCCGATCCGGCGCGGCAGGGACTCGTTGAGCTGCCGGGCCGCGGCGATCATGCCGGGGGTGTGGCCGTGCGGCTTGAGCGCGTGCATCAGCAGGTACGGGTCCTTGGTGAGGCAGCTGCCACCGACGAAGCCGGGCAGGCTCAGGTCGGGCCGCGGGTAGCCGAAGTTGGCGCTCTTGATCAGCTCCATCGCGTCCAGGCCGAGCTTCTCGGCCATCAGCGCCACCTCGTTGCCGTACCCGTAGATCAGGTCGGTGTGGCAGTTGCAGATCAGCTTGATCATCTCGGCGGCCTCGACCGAGGAGACCGGCACCACGGTGGGCGTCTGCGAGGCGAACAGCTCGGTGGCGCGGCGCACGGCCTCGTCGTTGATGCCGCCGACGATCTGCGGCAGCGACAGCAGCTCGTCCAACGCCTTGCCCTGGATGGTCCGTTCGGGGCAGAAGGCGACCAGCGGCTGCGCCACCTTGCGCTGCAGCACGGGCAGCACCAGGTTGCGGGTGGTGCCGACCGGCACGGTGCTGCGGACGATCACCAGGGTGTTCTCGTCGATCCCGTCGGCGATGGTCTCCACCGCCGCCTGCAGGTGGCGCAGGTTGGGCTCGGTGCCGTCGACCTCGATCGGGGTGCCCACGCAGATGATGACCACCGGCGGGAGGGCGCCGGCCCCCAGTTCGGAGGTGACCTTCAGCCGGGTGCCGACGGCGTCCCGGAAGACCTCCTCGACGCCGGGCTCCGCGAGCTGGAGCACGCCCGCGTCGAGGTCCTCGGCGACCTTCTTGTTGTACTCGTAGCCCAGGACGCTCTTGCCGGTCTTCAGGAGGGCCGCGGTGAGCGTGACACCGACGTATCCCAGACCGACGACGCAGACGTCGTAGTCGGCGTTGGACATGGTTGACTCCATCACTTCCCCTTCGAGTTGGAACGGGTCACATCACGCGGCCGACGGGTCGCCGGCGGCGGCCCCGACGACCCAGAAGGTCTTCTCCGGCTTTCCGCCCAGCTGGCGCTTCTGGTCGTCGAGGCCCTTGACCTCGGAACCGCCGGCGTCCACCTCGCGGATGCCCTGCGCCCACATGAGCCGGAACACGGTCAGCCAGACGTACTGGGGAATGGCGGTGAATCCGGTGCTGTCCTTGAAGAGCCCGGTCAGCCGCTCCCGGAAACGCATGGTCATGGTGCAGTAGAGGGCGGCCCGCTGCTCGCCGATCCGCTCCCCCGCGAAGAACATCGCGGGGAATTTCTCGCCGTCCTCGGTGACGATGTTGCCGAGGTACGAGAAGTAGTCCCGCTCGTTGTCGCCGCCCGGCTTCACGCGGACGATGGCGAGGTAGTCCTCGGGGGTGGAACCGACGACGGTGCCCTGTTCGCGGCGCGCCTGGAAATAGCTCTCGACGACGCCGCGGGCGCTCTCCTTCTCGGGCCCGGAGTAGTGGTAGGGCTCGATCTGGAAGGAGAGGTGCGGGTTGCGCTCCAGGAAGTTCTCGAAGCGCCGGTAGGCCATCTTGTTCTTGTTCTTGTACTTCCGCCGCTCCTCGCCGGCCAGCTTGGCGACCTGGAGCGTCCCGTCCTCGGCCTGGTCGAAGACCTCGTCCAGGTAGTAGACCCGGTTCGGGTAGGTCTCGTCCTCCTCCGGGGCCCCGAGGTGCCAGGGGTCGGTGTCGATCCCGGTGAACCCGGCGCCCAGGAAGGCGTCGCGGTCCTCGGCCGACAGGTGCCGGACGTACACCGACTCCCGGGCCAGGCCGGCCGCGCGGACGGTGGCGATGAACTCCCGGACCGCCTCGATCCGGGTCGGGCCCTTCGGGGCGACGATGTGGAGGTGCTTGGCGACGTGCCCCTCCTTGCTGAAGTACCCGACCCCGAAGATGTTGGTCCCGTCGTGGTAGACGAGCCCGTTCGGGTACTTGCTGCTGGCGCCGCGGAGATTGTATCCGTTCGCGTAGAGCATGAGGCCGATGTGGCCCATGGCGAACGATCCGTCCTTGTACTTCTGGATGATGTCGAAGGATTCCTCGACCGGGGTGATCCGCGGCCCGAAAATCTCCCTCAGACGGTCCTCGAACTGGTCCCGTTCGATCGCGAGAAGGCGCACAGGTATTCAACCTCCAAAAGGCTCTGAAATGAATTCCCAGAAGCCCTGGTCAGTATGCGGCGAGCTTATCGTGTCCGGCTCGTGCAAGAAAGATGGGAATTGGAATTCCGGATGTTCCGCGGAATTTCCGCTCCGCGCGGTCACCGGCCGGGCAGCACCTCGGCCCGGGAGCGGCGCAGGGCCGGCGCGGGAAGCGCCTTGCGGTCGAGCTTGCCGATGGGGGTGAGCGGCAGTGCGTCCAGGGTGACGAACTGACCGGGCACCATGTGCTCCGGCAGGCTGTGCCTGAGGTGGTCCCGCAGCTGCTCCCCGGTCGGCGCGGAGGCGTCCGCCGGGGCCGTGTACGCCACCAGGCGGGGGCCGCCGGGAAGATCGTCACGGAGTACTACCGCAGCCTGTACGACACCGGGGCACGATGTCAACGCCTCTTCGATCTCACCGAGTTCGACCCGGAAGCCACGCACCTTGACCTGCGCGTCGAGCCGCCCGAAGTAGTCCAGCAGGCCGCTCTCCGGACGCCGGCGCACGCTGTCCCCGGTTCGGTACATCCGGGCGCCCGGCTCGCCGGAGAACGGGTCCGGAAGGAACCGTTCGGCCGTCAGCCCGGGACGGCCCTGGTAGCCGCGGGTGACCTGGGCGCCGCCGACGAACAGCTCGCCGGAGGTCCCGTCGGGCACCGGCCGCAGGTCCTCGTCCAGCACGTAGGCGTGCACGGCCGGCAACGGCGTGCCGATGGAGACCAGTTCGTCGTCCCAGTCCAGCAGGGTGGCGGCGGCCGACACGGTGGCCTCGGTGGGCCCGTAGATGTTGAACACCTGGGTCACCCCGCGCGCCCGCAGCTCGGCGAGCAGGGCCCTGGGCATCGCCTCGCCGCCGGTGAGGACGGCCTTGACGCGCGGTGGCGGGCCGCCCAGGGCGACCATCTGGGCGAGCGCGGACGGCACCGCGCAGACCGCGTCCCCGGCCACCCAGCCGTCCGGCTCGACCAGCGAGAACACGTCCTGGGCCAGCATCACGTGGCCGCCCGCGTGGAGCGGGGCGAAGATGTCGCACACCGAGAAGTCGAAGGACGTGGGGCAGGTCGCCACCATGGTGACCTCGGCGACCGGCCCCAGCAGGGCCACCGCGGCGGCGACGAACTCGCTCATCGCCGCCCGGGGCACCAGCACGCCCTTGGGGCGGCCGGTGGAGCCCGAGGTGTAGATCACGTAGGCGAGTTGGTCGCCGATCAGCGGCGGGGCGTCGACCGGCGGGGCGTCCGGTCCGTCCGGGCCGCCCCGCACCAGCTCCTCCAGGACGAGTTCGGGGCCGCCGTACGCCAACGTGCCGGCGTGCCGGCGCTCGGCCAGCACCGCAGCGGCGCCCGAGTCGTCGAGCATGTAGCCGATCCGGTCCTGCGGGTAGGCCGGGTCCAGCGGGACGTAGGCGGCGCCCGCCTTGAGCACGCCCACCAGGCCGGCGAGCATCTCGGGCGTGCGGCCGGCGAGCACGGCGACCCGGCTCTCCGCCCCGATGCCGAGGGCCCGCAGCTGCCCGGCGACCCGGTCGGCCGCGGCCCCCAGTTCGCCGTACGTCCAGGTCCGCCCCTCGCCGGTGACGGCGGGCCGCCCCGGCTCGCGGACCACCCACCGCTCGAACGCGGCGACGACGTCGATGACCGGTTCAGCGCTCGGTGCCGGCACTGTGTCCTCCTCTGCTCGACATGACGTGAAGCTGGCGGGCCAGATAGGGCGCCAGCGCGCTCTTCGGGTGGGCGGCCACCTGCTCCGGCGGCCCGGCGGCGACCAGTTCGCCGCCGTTCTCGCCGCCGCCCGGGCCCAGGTCGACGATCCAGTCGCAGGCCGCCGCGAACTCGACGCTGTGCTCGATGACCACCGCGGTGTTGCCCAGGTCCACCAGGTCGTGGACGACCCCGAGCAGCACCTCCACGTCGGAGAAGTGCAGTCCGGTGGTCGGCTCGTCGATCAGGTAGAGCGTCCGGCCGTCGTCGCGGCGCATCAACTCGCGCGACAGCTTCAGGCGTTGGGCCTCGCCGCCGCTGAGGGTGGTGGTGTCCTGGCCGAGCCTGAGGTAGCCGAGGCCCACCTGGCAGAGCATCCGCAGCGGGTTGGCGACGGCCGGGATGTCCCCGAACGCCTCCAGCGCCTCGGCGACCTCCAGGTCCAGGGTCTGCGCGATGTCCCGCCCCCGGTAGGCGACTTCGAGCACCCGCGGGTGGTAGCGACGCCCGTCGCAGGAGGGGCAGCGCACCGAGAAGTCCGCCAGGAAGAGCATCTCGATCCGGATGGTGCCCTTGCCCGCGCAGCGGTCGCAGCGCCCGCCCTTCTCGGTGTTGAAGCTGAACATCGCCGTGGACCAGCGGCGGCGGACCGCCTCCTCGGTCTTCGCGAAGAGCTTGCGGATCTCGTCGAAGATGCCCACGTAGGTGGCCGGCGTGGACCGGGAGGAGGCACCGATGGACTCCTGGGTGACGGTGACCACCCGGCTGAACCGCTCCCAGCCGGCCAGCTCGGTGAACGGCCCGGTGGGGGCCCGCCGGTGGGTCAGGGCCTGTTCCAGGGCGGGCTGCAGGGTCCGGGTGATCAGCGAGCTCTTGCCGCTGCCGCTCACCCCGGTCACGCAGGTCAGCAGGCCCACCGGAATGGCGGCGTCCACCCCGCGCAGGTTGTGCAGCCGGGCGCCGCGGACGGTCAGCCAGTCGTCCCCGGGGCGGCGCCGGCCGGCCCGGGGCGAACCGACGACCAGCTCGCCGCGCAGGTAGGCGGCGGTTCGCGAGTCCGGGTGGGCGACGACCTCCGCCGTGGGGCCGGCCGCGATCACCAGGCCGCCCCGGGTGCCCGCGCCCGGGCCCAGGTCGACCAGGTGGTCGGCGGTCTCCATGGTCTCCTGGTCGTGCTCGACGACCAGCACGGTGTTGCCCGCGTCGGCCAGCTGCCGCAGCAGGGCAATCAGCCGGGAGTTGTCCTTGGCGTGCAGGCCGATGGACGGCTCGTCGAGCACGTAGGTGACGCCGACCAGCCCGCAGCCGAGCTGCCGGGCCAGCCGGAGCCGCTGGCCCTCCCCCGCCGACAGGGTGGGCGCGGAGCGGTCCAGCGAGAGGTAGCCCAGGCCGACGTCGAGCATGAACGTCAGCCGGGTGCCGATCTGGACCAGCAGCTCCTCGGCGAGCTCGGCGAGGAAGGTCGTGGCGAGCTCGGCGCGGACGGCCTCCAGCCATTCGGCCAGCCGGGCCACCGGCAGCGCGTTCACCTCGGCGATGTTGAGGTCGGCCAGGCGCACCGCGAGCGCCTCGGCGTGGTGGCGGGTGCCGCCGCAGTCGGTGCAGCCGCGGGCCGCCATGAACACCTGGTAGAAGGACTTGCGCTCGGGCGAGTCCGCCTCGCGGAACAGCCGCTCCAGGTGCTGGGCCAGCCCGTCGAAGGGCTTGCGCTCCAGCTCCCGGGCGAGCGGCTCCGGCAGCGGCCGCGCGGTGGTGCCGGTGAGGACCAGCTCCCGCACGCCCTCGGGGAGCAGGCGCCAGGGCGTGTCCAGTCCGGCACCGGCGAGTTCGAGCACCGCGGGCAGTTCGCGCAGCGGCCACCAGGTCTTCTTGCTGCGGGTGCGGTCCCCGAAGAAGGTCAGCGCGCCGGAGCGGACGGAGGCCTCCGGGTCGCCGACGAGCAGCGCCGGGTCCACCTGGTAGGTGAAGCCGAGGCCCTGGCACTCCTCGCACATCCCGGCCGGGGAGTTGGGCGTGAACCAGTGCGAGGAGGTGGCGCGGGCCTCGGTGCCGCAGTCGGGGCAGATCCAGCCGGCCGTCAGGTGGCGGACGGTGCTGCCGTCGCGGCGGGCGACCAGCGGGCCGCCGTCGCGGTGCGCCGCCTCGACGGCCTGCCGGGCCCGGGCCAGGTCCTCCTCGCCGGGGGCGGCCGGCAGCAGCAGGACGCGCCCGCCGGGCTCGTCCCCGACGGCGGGCCGGTAGAGCTCCAGCGGCCCGGTGGCGGCGGCCTGCGCGAGCGCCCCGAGGTGCTCGCCGACGTCGCGCGGGTGGATGTGCTGCCCGCAGCCGCGGCACTCGTGCCGGCCGGCCCGCGCGAACAGCAGCCGCAGCCGGTCCGAGATCTCGGTGATGGTGCCGACGTTGGAGCGGGGGTTGCGGCTGATGGTCCGCTGCTCGATGGCCACGGTGGGACTGAGGCCGCTGATCCACTCCACCGCCGGCTTGGGGACCTTGGGCAGCTTGCGGCGGACGTAGGCGGACAGGCTGTCCAGGTACTGCCGGTAGCCCTCGGCATAGATCGTGTCGAAGGCCAGCGAGGACTTGCCGCTGCCCGAGACGCCGGTGAAAACCGTCACCCCGTGCCGCGGCACCGCCAGCTCCTCGATCCGCAGATTGTGCTCCCGGACTCCCCGGAGCACGATCCAGTCGCGCGGATCGGGTGCGGCGGGGGTCGTCCCGCCGCTGTGGTCGGCCTTGCTCAATGCGTTCTCCGGTTCTTCCTTGACTCGTTCAGTGGTGCGGGTGCGGCCCGTCGGCCGGCGGGTCGACGACCAGCCGGGCGGGGCGCAGGTATCCGGGCAGGAGGGTGCGCAGGCGCTTGGCGAGCGCCGCCGCGTCGGGGGCCGGGCCGGGGCCGCCCGCCGGCCGCAGGGCGATCCGGGCGATCAGCACGCCGTCGGCGTCGAACTCGACGAGGGCGTCGGCGACTTCGGGCAGCGAGCTGAGCACCCAGGCGCTCTCGGCGGGCCGGACGGTGTAGCCGGTCGGGTCGACCCGCTGGTCGGCGGCGGCGCCGAGGAGTTCCAGGCCGCCGTCCGCGGCCTCGCGGGCCAGCAGTCCGGTGGCGAGCTCGCCGCCGGGCACCGCCGGTCCGCCGAGCCGCAGTTCGCCGACGGCACCGGGCAGCACCCGGCGCCCGGCGGCGTCCGCGGGCCACCGGTGCAGCGGGTCCGCCGCGTCGGCGGCCGGGGCGGCCAGGGCGGGTCCGCGACCGCGGTCGGCTCCGGCCGGGACCGGCCACAGCTCCAGGCACGCCGGGCCGACCGCGCGCAGCACCGCCGGCCCCGCGGCGCCGGCCGGGGCCTCCGGGAGCCGGCCGTGCCGGCCGGTGAGGACCAGGGTGCGCAGCCCGGCCGCGGCCCCGGGGGCCACCCGGTGCAGGGCTTCGGCCGGCAGGACGGCGATGTCCACGCCGCCCTGCGCCGGGAGGCCCTCCGGGGTGTCCGACGGGACCACCGTCGCCCCGGCGCAGAGCGGCACCAGCAGCTCCAGCAGGGCGGTCGCGGTGCCCGCGGGGGCTGCGGCCAGCCAGCGGGCGCCCGGCCCGGCCTGGCACCGGTCGGCCCACAGCCGGGCCAGCGCGGCCAGCACGGCGGGCTCCAGCAGCACGCCGGCGCCGGTGTCGACGCCCCGGCCGTCGCGGAGAGCGGCGAGCAGCCGGGCGGCGGACGCCGGGGTGGGCGCGACGTCGGCGAGCGGCAGCGGGCCGTCCGCTGGGGAGCCCTGGGGCACCTCGGCGACCAGCTGCCACAGCTCCCGGTAGCCGACCGGGCCGCCGGGGGTCTCCAGCGCCGGGTCCTGCGGCCGCAGTCCGGCGGTGCGGCGGACCGCCTCGGCCACGCCCTCGGCCGCGCCGCCGTCGGCGACCGGGGCCGCGGTGAGGACGGGGGCGGGCGCGGCCGGCGCGTCGGTCGCGGCCTGCGGGTCGTCCAGGACGGCGGCGAGCAGGTCCTCGTACTGGGCCACCAGCCGGGCGGCGCCGGCCGCGGTGAACAGGTCCTCGGCGAGCACGAACTGCACGGTGAGGGTGTCCGGCTTCTCCACCAGCCGGACCTCGACGTCGAAGGCGCTGGACGCGGTGGGTTCGCCGATCCGGGCGAAGCCCACCCGGAGGTCCCCGAGGTCCGCGCCGGCGACGGAGTTCATCGCGTGCACGCTCAGGAACATCGCCTGGGTGAGGGGGTTGTGGCTCTCCTCGCGCCGGGGCCGCAGCCGGCCGGTGATCCGGTGCGCGGGCATGTCCGCGTGCTCCTGGGCCTCCAGGACCGCACCGCGGGTGGCCGCCAGCAGGTCGGCGAAGGTGGTGCCCGGCCCGTCCGGTGCGGCGACGACGGCGATCATGTTGCCGAAGTCGCCGATCACGTGCTCCACCTCCGGACGGGTCCGGTAGGCGGTGAGCGTGCTGGTGGCGAACGCGGGCTGCCCGGTGGCCCGGCGCAGCAGCAGGTGGAAGACCGCGGTGAGGGCCATGTACGTGGTCGCGCCGGCCGCGCGGCACAGCGCGCGCAGCCGTTCGGTGACGGCCTCGTCCAGGGGGAGGTCGAGGACCCGCCCGCGGAAGGAGCGGACGGCGGGCCGGGGCAGGTCGGCCGGGAGGTCCAGCAGGGCGGGCAGGCCGCCCAGCCGGGACTCCCAGTAGCCGAACTCGGTCTCCATCCGGGCCTCGTCCATCCACTGCCGCTGCCACAGCGAGAAGTCGGAGTACTGCACCGGCAGCGGCGCGAGCGGGGAGGGCTTATCGTCCCGGAAGGCCGCGTACAGCTCCCCCACCTCGCGCACCAGGACGCCGATCGACCAGTCGTCGAAAGCGATCTGATGGGTCGTCAGGGCGAGCAGCGCGGTGTCGTCGGAGGTGCGCAGCAGCAGCGCCCGCAGCAGCCGGCCCTCGGCGAGGACGAACGGCCGGGCCCGCTCCTGCCCGACCAGCGCGAGGGTCTCGGCCTCCCGCCGCTCCTGCGGCACCCCGCGCAGGTCGTGCTCGGTGATCAGCGGGCCGGCCGGGGGCTCCTCGGCGGCCTGGACGGCGGTGCGGCCGAGGACGTGGAAGCCGGTGCGCAGGATCTCGTGCCGGGTGACGATCTCGCGCAGCACCCGGTCCAGCAGGGCGCTGTCGAGCGGGCCGTCGAGCCGGAGCGTGGCGGCGACGTTGTACATCGGCGAGGCGGGCTGCAGCCGGCTGTTCCACCACACCCATTCCTGGGTGTAGGAGAGCGGGAAGAGGTTCATGACGCTCCCCTCCTGCTCCACCAGCCGGCCCAGCCGGTTGCGGTCCGCCGGGGCGAGGGCGGCGAGCTTCTCGGTCCAGCGCATCCGGTCAGCCCTCCCCGTCCGTCAGGGCCCCCAGCCGGGCCAGCAGGTCGTCCAGGCCGGCGTCGGTGCGGGCCACCGACCGGATGGGGCCGGGCGCCCCGGCGCTCTCCGCGTCGCCCTGCTGCTCGACGAGCTTGGCCAGCCCGGCGACGGTGCGGTCCTCGAACAGGGCCCGGACGGCGATCTCCGCGCCGAGCGCCTCGCGCACCCGGTGGGTGACCACGGTGGCCAGCAGCGAGTGGCCGCCGAGCGCGAAGAAGTCGTCGTTCAGACCGACCCGCTCCACCCCGAGGACGTCCTCCCAGATGGCGGCGAGGGCCTTCTCCACCTCGGTGGCGGGGGCCGCGTACGGCTCGTCCGCGTCCCGCTCGGCGGCGGGCGCCGCGGGCAGCGCCGACACGTCGACCTTGCCGGTGGGCAGCAGCGGGAGGGCGTCGAGCCGCACGAAGGCGGCGGGCACCAGGTGGTCGGGCAGGACGGCGCCCATGTGCTCGCGCAGTTCCCGGACGGTCGGCGCCGTGGCGCCGGCCGGCGTCCAGTGGGCGACCAGGCGCGGGTCCGCGCCGTCGGTGTCCTCCGCCCGCGGCACGCCGACCACGCAGTCCGCGACGCCGGGGTGCTCGCGCAGCCGGGCCTCCACCTCGGCGGGCTCCACCCGGAAGCCGCGGATCTGGATCTGGCGGTCGGCGCGGCCGCAGAACCGGACGGTGCCGTCGGGCAGGTAGCGGCCGAGGTCGCCGGTTCGGAACCAGCGGTCCGCCGGGTCGCCGGTGACCGGGCTGGTGAGGAAGCGGGCCGCGGTCAGCTCCGGGTCCGCCGGGTAGCCCGCGGACAGGTGGGGCGAGCGGACGTGGATCTCGGCGAGCTCGCCCACGCCGGCCGGGACGCCGGCCGCGTTGAGCAGGACCAGCTGGGAGCCGGGGGTGCCGGGGCCGAGCGGGATCTCGGCCGCGGGCTCGCCGGCCGGCACCCGGTGGGCGCTCATCGCCTGCGGCGTCTCGGTCGCGCCGTAGAAGTTGACGCACACCACGTCCGGGTTGAGGGACCGGGCCAGGGTGACGTGGTGTCCGCGCAGCCGGTCGCCGCCGAAGAACAGGTGGCGCAGGGCCGGGGCGGTGCGCTCGGCGGCCCGGCCGCCGAGAAGGTACTCCAGGGTCGCCGGGGTCAGGTTGGCCACGGTGATCCGCTGCGCGGCGGCCCAGTCGGCGAACCGGCCGGGCAGCGCGGCGTGGTCGGGCACGCAGACGGTGGCACCGAGCGCGAGCGGGACGAGGACGTCCCGCAGCATCGGGTCGTGACCGGGGGCCGACAGCAGGGCGAAGCGGTCCTCGGCGGTGAGCGCGTACTCGTCCCGGTACCAGGTGGTGAAGTGCGCCAGCGGCCCGTGGGTGCCGAGCACCGCCTTGGGGCGGCCGGTGGAGCCGGAGGTGAAGGCCAGGTAGGCGGGCGAGCCGGGGCCGAGGTCGAGCGGCGGCGGGTCGGCGGGCAGCTCGGCGAGCTCGTCCCAGCAGGGCAGCACCGGCGTGGAGACGGCGGTCTCCCGGGCCCGGTCGAGGAGTTCGGCCGGGGCCTCGGCGCCGTCCGTGCGTACGAAGCCGCGCGGGGCGGCGAGGGCCGTCTGCTCGGCGAGCCGGGTGGCGGGCTCGGCGGTGTCCAGGACCAGGAAGGCGGCCCCGGCGGCGAGGGTGCCGAGCATGGCGCAGGCCAGTGCGGCTCCGCGCGGCCCGTACAGGGCGACGACGTCGCCGGGGGCGACCCCGTCGGCGCGCAGCCGGTGGGCCAGCCGGTGGGCGCGCTCGGCCAGCTGTCCGTACGTCCAGTGTCCGGCCGGCTCCTCGACGGCGATCCGGTCCGGCGCGGTGCGCGCCTGCTCGGCGAACGCCTCGGCGATGCCGCCCGACCAGCCGGCCGCGAGCGGCCGGGCCGGGTCCGGCAGTACCTCGCGGGACCGGTCGGTGACCAGGCTGTACGACGGGACGGGACGGTCCGGGTCGGCCGCGATCTGCTCGACGAGGGCGACGTACTGGTCCAGCAGCTGCCCGGCCCGCTCCTCGGTGAAGAGGTCGGCGTTGTGGACGAGCGTGAGGTCGCGGCCGTCGAGGCCCGCGTACAGCGTCAGGTCGAACTTGGCGCCGGCGTCCGGGACGTGCAGGAAGCTCGCGCTCAGGCCGGGCAGCTCCAGGCGCTGCTCGGCGAACGGGACCATGTTGAAGAAGACCTGGAAGACCGGGGTGCGGTCGAGCCGCCGCTTGGGCTGGAGGTCGATCAGGATCCGCTCGAACGGCAGGTCGCGGTCGGCGTAGGCGTCGTACGCGGTGTCCCGCACCTGGGCGAGCAGGTCGCGGAAGGTGGGGGCGCCGGAGAGGTCGGTGCGCAGCGCCAGGGTGTTGACGAAGAAGCCGACCAGGGGCTCGATCTCGGAGCGGGTGCGGCCGGCCTCGGGGATGCCCACGATCAGGTCGTCCTGGCCACTGAGGCGGTGCAGCAGCACCTTGAAGGCGGCCAGCATGACGGTGAAGCGGGTGGCCCCGGACTGCTGGGCGACACGGTTCAGCGCGTCGGCCGTCGCGGCCGGGACGGTGCGCTCGGCGCGGCCGGCCCGGAAGGTCCGCACGGCGGGCCGGGGCACGTCCAACGGCAGGTTGAGGTCGGGCAGTTCGCCGCCGAGGCGGGTCCGCCAGCGGTCCAGCTGGGCGGCGCAGGCGTCGCTCTCCAGCCACTCGGCGTGCCAGGCGGCGTAGTCGCCGTACTGGACCGGCAGGGCCGGCAGGTCCGCGGGGTGGCCCTCGGTCAGTGCCCGGTAGTGGGCGGCGAGTTCGTCGGCGAGGACGGACACCGACCAGCCGTCGGCGACGATGTGGTGCAGGGTGAGCAGCAGGACGTGCTCGTCGTCGCCGGTCCGCAGCAGGGTGGTGCGCATCAGCGGGTCCGCGGCGAGGTCGAACGGGGCGGCCGCCTCGGCCTCCGAGCGGCGGGCGACCTCGGCGGTGCGCTCCGGCTCGGGCAGGTCACGCAGGTCGTGCCGGACCAGCGGGACGTGCCGCTCGGCGTCGACCCGCTGGCGGGGACGGCCGCCGTGGTCCTCGAAGGAGGTGCGCAGCACCTCGTGCCGGGCCACGATCCGGTTGACGGCCTGCTCCAGCAGCCCGGCGTCGAGCGTGCCGGTCAGCCGGACCGCCGCCGGCATGTGGTACGAGGGGTTGCCGGGCTCCATCCGGTCGAGCAGCCACAGCCGCTCCTGGACCGGCGAGGCCGGGTGGGTGCCGTCGGCGCGGCGCGGCACCGGCCGCGGCCCGTCGGTGGCGGTCCCCGCGGCCAGGAAGGCGATCAGCTCACCCTTGTGCGCGGTGATCTCGGCGCGCAGCCCGTCGGGGAGTCCCTCGGCGGGGGCGCTGTACCGCAGTTTTCCGTCCTCCACCCGCAGGTGGATGTCCTGCTCGCGCAGGCGGGCCAGCAGATCGATCAGCGACATGGTGCGTCGCACTCCTTACTTGTCCACCGCGATGACGCGGAACTCGCTGGTGTAGCTGCTTCCCTGACGATCCTTCAGCCACGTCTGCTCGCTGGTCGGGAGCATCTCGCCGACCGAGATGGTCAGCCGGCCGTCCGGCTGCTCGGGGGCGCCGCGGACGACGTGCGCGAAGGCGTTGACGAACAGCGGGCTGTCCAGGTCGACGTAGAACGGCTTGCTCTCGTGGGCGGCCTTGACGAAGACGAACCGGGGGATGCCGTGCTCGCGGGCCCAGGCGCGGGCGGCGGTGAACCGGGCCGCCTCGTCCTTCTCCCGGGCGAAGGCGAGTTCGGCGGGGTTGAAGCGCCAGGACTCGCGGCTGACCACCAGCCGGTCGACGGTCACCCGGGGGGTGTGCCGGCGGGCGGGCATCGGCTGGAACCGGCTGGTCACCTTGAACCCGATGGCCTCGGCGAGGAGTTCGACCAGGTCGAGCTCCGTGCCGTCCACGCCGGTCCGGGCCACCACCCGGCCGTCGCGCAGTCCGATCCGGACCTCGGAGGCGTTCAGCGCGCGCGGGTGGCCGGTCAGCCAGGAGCCCTCGTCGCCCAGCAGCAGGCGGTAGTCCCGGTCGGTGAACAGGCGGGTGGTGGTGCGGGTGGAGTAGAACCACTCCTTGGGCAGGATCGGCTGGACCCGGGGCACCGTCATGTCGGCGAGGGTCGCCCGCTCCAGCGCCTCCGGGTCGGGGTGCTGGTCGACGAAGAGCAGGTTGCGCAGGGTGTTCACGCCGACGTGCAGCTCGCCCATGACCAGCTGGTAGTCGCCGGCGGCGACCGCCTCCGGGCCGGTGGCCGCGATCATCACGTCGGGCGCCTGGTAGCGGGCGCCCGGCCAGCCGGGGGCCTCGGCCGCGAAGGCCCGGTCCACGCGCGGGCGCAGCTGCTCCGTGGTGAACTCGACGCGGCGCCCCTCCAGCGGGCCGAGCACGTCGTTCCAGCGTTCCTGCAGCTCGGTGACGGCCTGGTCGATGATCCGCTGGTCCGGCCCCAGGAGGGCGGTCTGGACGCGGGTCCAGATGTCGGTCAGCCGGGGTTCGGCGTCCGGGCGCTCGGCGACCAGCCGGTCGTAGGACCGCCGGAACTCCTCCCGGTAGGACTGTGCCACCCGCGTGGTCAGCCAGCGGGCGGAGTCCAGCATCAGGGAGAGCGGGCCGCCCAGTTCGGCGAGCAGTTCGGGGCCGACCTCGACCCGGCCGTCGCGCCGGCAGTCCTCGTAGACGAGGGTGCGGGCGCCGTACGTCTCCCCGTGCGCCCGGGTGGCGGCGGTGCCGGTCAGCTCGGTGAAGACGGTCTCCAGGTCGGCCAGGGCCCGGTCGAGCTCGTCGGGCTGGCCGGCCGCGGCCGCGACCCGGTCGCGGGCCGCGGTGAGCCGGCCGAGCCGCTCCAGGGCGTCCGCGCGCAGCGCGGGGTCGCCGATCCGCTCCAGCTGCTCGCGCAGCACCAGCTCCGGGCGCGGCTGCACCGGGAGTTCGAGGTCCCAGGCGATGAGCCCGGTGGCGCGCAGCGACTCCAGCAGGGCGAGCCCCTCCGCCTCGCCGAGGCCCAGGGCGGCGGACACCTCGACGCCGGTGCGGGCGCCGTCGCACAGCGCGAGGACGGAGCGCAGCACGGCGGCCTTGCCCTGCGGCAGGTCGACGGTGCGGCCGGGCAGCCGCAGGGTGGCGCCCTCCAGGGCGGCGGAGGGCAGCCGGCGGGGCGGGAACCAGCGGCGCAGCTCGGGGCCGGTGCCGAGGGAGCGCACCAGGGCGTCCAGGCACCACTGCTCGAAGTACACCTCGCGGCGGGCGACCAGGCCCTCGCCGGGGGTGACGGCCAGCGCCGGCCCGGCGGGGACGGCCTCGGCCCAGCCGACCGGGCCGAAGAACCCGATGGAGTCGTTCTTGACGGTGTAGCGCTGGAGGTAGCCCGCGACCAGTGCCTCGTGCTCGCGGCGGCGGGAGTTGCGCCGGCCGTCGCCGCCGACCTTGCGCACGCCGTCGGCGTAGGCCTTGCGGTTCTGCCAGATCACGGCCTCGCGGAAGCGCGGGTCGGCGGCGGTCCGGTCGAGGACGGCGGAGAGCTGGGCGAGGTCCTCGGCGAAGACCTTGTCCAGGTCGCGCTCCGCGCCGGCGACCAGTTCCTCGGCCTCGACGAGCGCGGACACCTCGGGCAGTGCGGCGAACTCGGGCCCCGGCAGGCCGCCCTTGTTGAGGCGGCTGATCGCCTTCAGCAGCGGGCGGCGCAGGGCGGTGTCGTCCCACTGGCCGGCGGCGCGCAGGTCGTCGAGGGCGGCGCGGAGCGCGTCGAGCGCCCCGGCCCGGGCGTCCGCGGCCCGGTCGCGGACCTGCAGCAGCCGGTCGGCGGCGTCCGCCGCGCCGGGCGCGGCCAGGTCGAGCACCTGGCCGGCCGGGAAGCCGGTGCCGCGCAGGCCCATGGTCCGCCACACCCGCCAGTCGCCGGACGGCAGGGGCAGCAGGTGGCCGCCGGGGTCGGTCACAGCTCGCCGTCCTCTCGGGAACCGTCGGCGGAGGCGCCCTCCTTGGCCCACAGCAGCGCGTCGATGATCGCCGCGCCCTGGGCGACGGTGCGGGTCTGCATGACGCTGCGCACCGGGACGTCGACGCCGAGGGCGTCCCGGACGCCGGAGATGAGCTGGACCGCGAGCAGCGAGTGCCCGCCCAGGTCGTAGAAGTCGTCCTCCACGCCGATGGGTTCGACCCCGAGCACGTCGGACCAGATCTTCGCCAGGGCGCGCTCGGTGTCGGTGCGGGGTGCCACGTAGCCGGTCAGGGCTTCCTCCTCGGTTGCGGCGTCGCGGGCCGCGCGCCGGGTCAGCAGGTCGGCCGGGCAGAGCTCGGCGACGGGGGTGTCGGGGCGGTCCAGGAGGTCGTCCAGGACGGTCCGGTAGTGCGCCGCCAGCTGCTCCGCGGTGGCTGCGGTGAAGATGTCGGTGCTGTACTCCAGGGCCGCGTGCAGCTCCGGCCCGGCGTCCACGACGGTGAGCATCAGCTCGTACTGGGCGGTGCGGTGCGGCAGCGGGTACGGGGTGAGGCGCAGCTGCCCCCAGGTGGCGGCGGCCCCGTCGGCGGTGCCGAGGACGAACCCGGCGGTCTCGGCGTGGGCGTGCGGCCGCTGCAGGACGAAGACCGCCTGGAAGAGCGGGTTGCGGCCGGGCTCGCGGCGCGGCTGCACAGTCTCCAGGACGAGGGACATCGGGTACGCCTGGTGGTCCAGGGCGGACAGCACCGTGCGGTGCAGCCGCTCGGTGAAGGCCCGGGGCGTCACGCCGTCCTCGAACCTGCCGCGGACGGCGACCATGTTGGTGAAGTAGCCGACGACGTCCTCGGCGTCCCGGGCGCCCCGGTTCGCGGCGGCGGTGCCGATCACCAGCTCCGGCCGGCCGCTCGCGTGGTGCAGGGCGATCTGGAAGGCGGACAGCAGCACCGTGTAGAGCGTGGTGCCGGTCTGCTGGGCGAGCGCGCGGACGCGGGCGGTGCGGTCCGCGTCGAGCCGGAACGGGATCCGCGCGCCGCGGTAGCTGGGCGCCGCCGGGTGCGGTGCGTCCAGCGGGAGGTCGAGCAGCGGCAGCGGTCCGGCGAGCTCCTCGCGCCAGTACGCCTTGAGGGCCTCGCCCGCGGGCCCGGCCAGCAGCCGGCGCTCGCGGCGGACCTGGTCGGCGTAGCGGCCGGCCGGGGCGGTCTGCTCCGGCGCGGTGCCGGCGGCCAGGGCCGTGTAGCGGCGGCCGAGTTCGGCGGTCAGGTTCACCATCGACCACAGGTCGGCGGCGATGTGGTGGACGGTCAGCAGCAGGACGTGGGAGTCCTCGGCGCGGACCAGCAGGTCGGCCCGGAGCACCGGGTCGTGTGCCAGGTCGAACGGGCGGTGGGCGAGGGCGGAGAGCCGCTCGGCGAGCCGGTCCGGGTCGTCCCCGGCGGCGTCGGTCACCCGCAGCTCGATCTCGTTCCCGGTCGGGACGGGGACGGTCTCGCCGCCGGTCACCCGGTAGCGGGTGCGCAGCATCTCGTGCCGGTCGGCGACCTGCCGCAGGGCGGTGCGCAGCGCGTCGGTGTCCAGCGGGCCGGCCAGGTCGAGGGCGACCGGGATGTTGTAGGCGGTGGAGCCCGGGTCCTGCTGCTGCACGTGCCAGATCGAGCGCTGGCCGAGGGTCATGCCGGGCTCGTCGGCCGGGCTGCCGCCGGCGGCCGGTGCGTCGTCGGCGGGGCCGTGCTGCGGGTCGGCGACGAGGGTGGCCGCCGCGGCGAGGGCGTCGAGGTCGGCGCCGCCGAGCATCAGGCTGAGCGGCAGCTCGACGCCGAGGTCCTCGCGGATCCGGTTGGCGAGCAGTACGGCGGCCAGCGAGTCGATGCCCAGGCTGGTCAGCGGCACGCCGGTGGTGGCGACCTGGTCGGCGGCGCCGCCCAGCGCGTCGGCGATCCGCTGCCGCAGCACCCGGTGGACCAGCGCCGTGCGCTCGGCCGGGGCCAGGGCGGCCACCTCGGCCGGGCCGGGCACGGTCTCCGCGGCCACCTCGGCCGGGCCGTCGCCGAGCGCCTCGAACTCCCCGGCGGCGTACCGCAGGCGGCTCAGCGAGCGCTGGATCTTGCCGCTGGTGGTCTTGGGCACGGTGCCGGGCTTGAGCAGCAGCACCTCGTGGACGGCGACGTCGCACCGGTCCATCACCGCCGCGCGCACGGCCGCGGTGGCCTCGGCGACGTCGATCGTGGCCAGCGCGCGGCCCTCGACCTCCTGGAGGACGACGAGCACCTGCTCGCCGTCGTGCTCGGCGGCGACGGCGGCGCCGCAGCCGGAGCGGAAGGCGGGGTGGGCGCCCTCGGCGGCGAGTTCGACGTCGGTGGGGTAGAAGTTGCGGCCGCGGACGATGATCAGGTCCTTGTGGCGGCCCGTCACGTACAGCTCGTCGTCGGCGAGGAAGCCGAGGTCGCCGGTGCGCAGCCAGGTGCGCGGGTCCGCGTCGTCCTGGCCGGCGGGGCGGGCGGCGAAGACCTCGGCGGTGGTGTCCGGGTTGTCCCAGTAGCCCCGGGCGACGCTCGGCCCGTGCACCCAGATCTCGCCGACCCGGCGCTCGGGCAGCGGTTCCCGGGAGGCGGGGTCGACGATGAGCAGCTGCTGGTCGGCGGCGGGCCGGCCGGTGCCGACCAGGGCGCGGGCCACGCCGTCCGGGCCGGGCGCGTCGGCCCGGCCGGCCTCCAGGCCGGCGGCGTCCACCTCCAGCACGGTCGGCTCGGCGGCCGCCGCGGTTCCGGTGACGAACAGGGTCGCCTCGGCCATGCCGTAGCAGGGCAGGAAGGCGCTGCGGCGGAAGCCGCAGTCCCCGAAGGCCGCCTCGAAGGCGTCCAGGGTGGAGGCGCGGATCGGCTCGGCGCCGTTGAAGGCGACCCGCCAGTTGCTGAGGTCGAGCTCGGCGCGGTCCGCGTCGGTGGCCAGCCGGGCGCACATCTCGTACGCGAAGTTGGGGCCGCCGCTGAGTTCGGCGCCCTCGGCGGAGATGGCCCGCAGCCACTGCATCGGGCGGCGCAGGAAGCTCATGGGGGACATCAGGGTGACCGGGAAGCCGGCGTACAGCGGGGTGAGGATGCCGCCGATCAGGCCCATGTCGTGGTACGGCGGGAGCCAGACGACGGCGCTGGTGTCCTGGTGGCAGTCGAACGCCTCGCTGATCATGCCGAGGTTGTGCAGCAGGTTGCCGTGGCTGAGCATCACGCCCTTGGGCGCCGCCGTCGATCCCGAGGTGTACTGCAGGAAGGCGGGGCTGTCGGCGTCGGGGAGGTGCCCGCTCCACTGCCCGGCGAGGGCGGTGTCGAGCCCGTCGGTGGCCGCCGTGCGCAGTCCGTCCAGGCCGAGCCCGGCGCCGTCCCGGCCGAGCAGGTCGAGCACCGGGGAGACGGTGAGGGCGAAGCCGGCCCGGGCGTCGGCGGCGATGGAGCCGAGCCGGGAGGCGTTGCGCAGGGAGCGCGGCGGGTAGACGGGCACGGGCACGACCCCGGCGTAGAGGGCGCCGAAGAAGGCCCTGATGTAGTCCAGGCCGGGCGGGTAGAGCAGCAGGGCGCGGTCGGTGGCGGCGGCGCCCTGCTCCCGCAGGAGGCCGGCCACCGTGCGGGCGTCCCGGTCCAGTTCGGCGTAGCTGATGGTCTCGGCGGCGTCGCCGTCGCCGAGGAAGCGGTAGGCGGTGCGCTCCGGGGCCGCTTCGGCCCGGCCGCGCAGCAGCCCGACGAGGGTCGAGGTCATGAGCGGGTTCCCCCCTGGTCGGTGGTCCGGCCCGGGGCGCCGGCGGCCGCGGCCACCTCGGCGCGCCGGATCTTGCCGGACGAGGTCTTCGGGAGCGCGGCGGCGAACTCGACGCCGCCGGGCACCTGGTGCGGCTGGAGCCGTTCCCGGCACCAGGCGCTGAGCTCGGCCGCGGTGAGCGGTCCGGTCGCCACGACGGTGGCGCGGACCCGCTGGCCGCCGTCCGCCAGGGTCTCGCCCCACACGGCGGCCTCGGCGAGCAGCGGGTGGCCGAGCAGGACCCGTTCGACCTCGACCGGGTTGACCTTCTTGCCGCCCACGTTGACGAAGGTGTCCTTGCGGCCGATCAGGTGCAGTCGGCCGGCGGCGTCGAGCCGGGCCAGGTCGCCCGTGCGGTACCAGCCGCCCCGCAGGACCTCGGCGGTGGTCTCCGGCCGGTCCAGGTAGCCCAGGAACATGGCGGGGGTGCGGACCAGCAGCAGTCCTTCCGCGCCGGGGGCGACGTCCCGGTCGGCGTCGTCGACCAGCCGCAGTTCCACGCCGGGAACCGGCCGGCCGACCCCGTCGGCGTCGGCCGGCGCCGCGTCCGGGCCGGGCGCCGTGTCGGGCTCGGGCCGCCGGCAGGCGATGATCCCGGCCTCCGTGCAGCCGTAGACCTCGCTGACCCGGACGCCGAAGCGCTCGGCGAAGCGGTCCGCGGTGTCCGGGTGCAGGGCCGCCCCGGAGGACAGGCACAGCCGCAGCGGCAGCGGGCCGCCGGGGGCGCTCGCGCCGGCCGAGCGGGCCAGCAGGTCGCAGGCCAGCGGGGTGGCGACGAGCACGGTGGCGCCGGTGCGCTGCAGTTCGCCGAGGAGCCGGCCGGGGGTGAACCGGCCGAGCAGCACCAGCCGGGCGCCGGTCAGCAGCGAGGTGACCAGGCCGGCGACCATCCCGAAGGAGTGCAGCAGCGGGACGGCCGTCAGCACGGTGTCCTCGGGGCCGTAGCCGAAGGAGGCCCGGTAGATCAGGCCGCCCTGCACCAGGTTGTGCTGGGTGTGCACAGCCGCCTTGGGCTCGCCGGTGGAGCCGGAGCTGAACTGGTGCAGGAACGGGGCGTCCCCGTCCGGCTCGGCCGGGGCCGGCCGGTCCGTCGCGTCGGCGTGCAGCAGTCCGTCGGTCTCCACGACCGGGCCCGCCCAGCCGTCGGCGGCGGCCACCGCGGCGAGCCGCTCGGCCCGGCCGATCAGCACGGCGTCGGCGGCGCCGGACGCCAGAGCGGCGAGCTGGGCCGGCGCGGCGCCGGGCTCGGCGGGCACCAGCCGGACACCGGTGCGCGCGGCGGCCAGGAAGGCGATGACGCAGTCCGGGGTGTTGTCGAACAGCAGGACGGCGGTGCGGCCGGTGCCCGCCCCGGCCGCGGCGAGCCGGGCGGCGGCCCGCTCCGTCTGCCGGTGCAGGGTGGCGAAGTCGAGCGCGGTGCCCTGCAGTTCGACGGCGGTGCGGCCGGGCCACCGGTCCGCGGCGGCGGCCAGCAGGCCGCCCAGGGTGCGCGGGGTGTCAGCGGCGGACAGCATCGGCGTCCTCCTCGGCGGCCTGGAAGTCGAGCGCCTGGTGGCGGAAGTAGTGGTCGTACAGCTCCGCGTACCGGCCGCCGGCCGCCAGCAGGGCGTCGTGGGTGCCCTGTTCGACGATCCGGCCGCCGTCGACGACGAGGATGCGGTCGGCCTTGCGGACGGTGGGCAGGCGGTGCGCGACCACGACGGTGGTCCGGCCGGCGGAGACCGCGTCCAGCCCCTCCTGCACCTGGGCCTCGGTCAGCGGGTCCACGCTCGCCGTGGCCTCGTCCAGGATCAGCAGCGACGGGTTGCCGAGCATCACCCGGGCCAGCACGATCAGCTGCCGCTGGCCCGCGGAGAGGGTGCCGCCGCCTTCGTTGACCGGGGTGTCGATGCCCTCGGGGAGGACGTCGAGCCAGTCGCCGCCGGCCACCGAGCGGGCGGCGGCCAGGATCTCCTCCGGGGTCGCGCCGGCCCGGCCGAAGCCGATGTTCTCCCCGACGGTGCCGGTGAAGAGGAACGGCGCCTGCGGGACGATGCCGAGGTGACCCTTGTAGGCGTCCAGGTCCAGGGTGCGGATGTCCTGGCCGTCGACGAGCAGTTCACCGCCGCCGAACTCGTAGGCCCGGGTGATCAGCCGGATGATGCTGGACTTGCCGGCGCCGGTGTGCCCGACCAGGGCGACCGTCTCACCGCTGTCGATCTTCAGGTCGAGCCCGGTCAGGACCGGCTTGTCGGCGCGGTAGCCGAAGTCGACCCCGCGGAACTCGACGGTGCCGTCCAGCCGGGGCACCGGGCGCGCGTCGCTCTGCTGCACGGCGGGCTCCAGGTCCACCAGGGCGAAGATCCGCTCGGAGGCGGCCAGGCCCTGCTGGAACTGGTTCCAGAAGGAGGCGATGCTGGTCAGCGGGAACCAGAACAGCATCAGGGCTTCCAGGAACAGCGACCACTCGCCCGCCGTGACGGAGCCGTCGGTCAGCAGGTTCCCGCCGAGCACCACCACGCCGACGGTGCCGAGGCCGGTGAGCGTCAGCAGCAGCGGGAAGATCCCGCTGAACAGCCGGTTCAGCTTGACGGTGGCCCGGAACCAGCGCTGGTTGACCTCGACCAGCCCGGCGTGGGTGGACTCCTCCCGCTGGAAGTTGCGGGCCACCGCGATGCCGCGCAGGGTCTCCTGCACGTAGGCGTTGATCTGCGCCAGGGAACGCTGCTGCTGCTGGGACGCGCGCCGCGACACCCACCGGAAGCCCAGGCTGACCAGCACGATCAGGGCGGCGGTCACCGCGGTGACCAGGGCCAGCGGGACGTTGATGACGAACATGGCGACCAGCAGCAGCCCGATCATCAGGACCTGGCCGACCAGCCCGAGGGTGAGCGTGGCGAGGGTGGCGAACGCCTGCGTGTCGGCGGTGATCCGGCTGGCCACCGACCCGGACGCCTGGTCGTCGTGGAAGGCCATGTCCTGGCGGAGCACCGCCTCGAACGCGCGGCGGCGCATCTCCAGGACGACGTCGCCGACCAGCACGCCGACGGCCCGCTGCTGGAAGAAGGTCAGCAGCCAGGCGACCAGACCGGTGCCGAGCGCGGCCCCGGTCAGCGGCAGCACCGCGTCGCCGACGCTCTCGCGGGCGGCGTTGTCCACGATGTCGGCCACCAGCAGGGGGAACGCGGCCCCGGCCACCGCCGCGCCGACCACGGCCAGCGCGATCAGCACCACCGTGGCGCCCTTGGCGGCGAACAGCGGCCTGATCCGGCGCAGCAGTTCGCGGTCGCCGTAGGACCGGTCGTAGCTGTCGGCGGTGATCCCGTCGAGAATGTCTGCCATCAGTGGACTCCCTCTCCGGACCGGCCGGCCGTCTCCTGCAGGTGCGGCGCGAAGATCCGGTGGTACAGCTCGCAGCTCTCCAGCAGTTCCTCGTGGCGTCCGCGGCCGACGATGCGGCCCTTGTCCAGCACCAGGACCAGGTCGGCGCTGCGGATCCGGGACAGCCGGGGGGTGACCATGAACGTGGTGCGGCCCGCCGCGGCCCGCCGGACGGCCTGCTGGATCCGCTCCTCGGTGGCGCTGTCCACCGCGCTGGTGGAGTCGTCCAGGACCAGGATCCGCGGGTCGGCCAGCAGGGCGCGGGCGATGGCGATGCGCTGGCGCTGGCCACCGGACAGGGTGGCCCCGCGCTCGCCGACCATCGTGTCGTAGCCGTGCTCGGTGTCCGCGATGAACTCGTGGGCGTGCGCGGCCCGCGCGGCCTCCTCCAGTTCGGCCCGGGTGAGCTCCCGGTCCGCGCCGAAGGCCAGGTTGTCCGCGATGGACCGGGAGAACAGCACCACGTCCTGCTCGATCACCGAGATCTGCGAGCGCAGCGTCTGGGCGTGCCAGCCGGTGGTGGCCACGCCGTCGACCAGCACCTCGCCGGAGTCCGGCGCGTACGTCCGGTTCAGCAGCTGCAGCAGCGTGGACTTGCCGCTGCCGGTCGGCCCGACCAGGGCCACCGTCATGCCCGGCTCCACCGTGAAGGAGACGTCCTCCAGGACCGGCTTGTCGCCGTGCCCGAAGGAGACCTTGTCGAAGACCACCGTGCCCTCGATCTGCCCGCGGTGGCCGGCGTCGGTGTCCTCGGAGCCGGCGCGGTCGGTGATGACCTCCAGGATCCGCCGGGCGCCGGCGATCCCGAGGAAGATCAGGCCGATGCTGAACGAGGCCAGCTGGGTGGGCGCCCGCAGGGAGCCCATCAGCCCGAGGAAGCCGACGAACTGACCGACCGTCAGCGAACCGTCGGAGACCAGGTGGGCGCCGTGCAGCAGGCCCGCCGCCAGCGCGGCCACCAGCAGCAGGGTGGGCAGGTACAGGGCCTGCTCCTTGGCCTGGCGCACCGAGGCGTCCCGGTAGGCCGTCGCCTTCTCCATGAACCGGTGCTGCTCGGCGGCCCGCCGACCGGTGGCGTCGACGGTCTCGATCCCGGCGATGGTCTGCGAGACCTGGGCGCTGAGCTCGCCGAAGCGGGCCCGGGTGGCCCCGGCCGCCGGGTCGAGCCGGCGGCCGTACTCGGCCAGCGCCACGGCGAACAGCACCAGGAACACCAGCGGCACCAGCAGCAGCCGGGCGTCGATCAGGCCGATGAACACGATCGGCACGATCAGGCCGAGCAGCATGTCCAGGGTGAGGTCCAGGCCGGGCGACAGCATCAGGTTGACGGTCTGCGCGTCACCGGTGACCCGGGCCGAGAGGTCGCCCACCCGGCGCCGGTTGAAGAACTGCTGGCCCTTCTGGAGCAGCGCGGAGAACAGCGTGGACCGCACGTCGCGCTCCAGGCCGCAGGCGTACGCCTCCAGCGAGTAGGTGGCGACGAAGCCGGCGACGCCGCGCACCGCGACCAGGGCCAGCAGCACCAGCACCATGGTGTCGAACCGCCCCTGGTCCGGGGTGGTGCCGAGCAGGGCGTCGAAGGCGGTGCCGATCACGACCGGGACCGCCGCGGCCAGCAGGTGCCACACCACCGAGCCGGCCAGGTGGGCCGTGATCCAGCCCTTGGACCGGGCGAGGTGGGACCGCAGGAACGGGCCGACCCGCTCGCCGGCTGCCGGGGGCGGGGCCGCGCGCCGCTGCTTCGCGGTGGTCGCGCTGGTCATGCGTTCTCCAGGGGGGTGTCGTCCGGGGCCGGGCGGGGGTCCTGCAGGTAGCCGCTGCGGACCAGCTCGGTGAGGTACGTGTGCAGCAACTGCTCGTCGATCGGCGGGCAGTCGGTGCCGGACTCCCGGTACGCCGACCGGGCGGAGCCGGGTACGGCCGCCCCCAGGCCGCCGGGGGCGGAAGCGGGGGCCGCGCCGTCGCCGGGGGCGGCGAACAGCGGCAGGAACGGGAAGAGGGCGTTGTCCCAGGAGGTCTCGGCGGACTCCCGGAGGGCGGTCAGCCAGTCGCCGTAGGAGACCTTGCGCAGCGGGTAGCCGTAGCCGGTGACCCAGGCGAAGACCGTGCCGAGCCCGACGGGCTCGGGGTGGGCCAGGTCGTACGAGCCGGGCTCGGCTCCCGTGCGGGAGGCGAGCGCCAGCAGGGCCCCGGCGACCCGGTCCACCGGCACGAGCTGCACCGGAAGGTCGAGGTCGGGGTAACACCCCAGCTGAACACTGCCCTTGATGATCGCCCAGATCAAGTCCTTGGGGTTGCCGATTCCGGTGGCGCTGTGCCCGCCGATGTAGTCGGGACGGTGCACGTCGACCGGGACGCCCCGCTCGCGGGCGGCCACCGCCAGGTGCTCGGCGGCCCACTTGCTCTGGTTGTAGCCGCCGGTGACGGGCGCCGCGGCGGTGCCCGGCTCGGGCACCGAGGCCGTGGAGACGTGGTGCACGGGGATGCCGCCGCCGCGCGCGGCCAGTCGCAGCACCTCCTGGGTGCCGTCGACGTTGGCGGCCCGCAGCGTGGCGTACGGCAGGGTGAAGCTCACCCAGGCCCCGCTGTGGTGCACGGCGTCGACGGTCCGGGCGAGTTCGTCGAAGCGCTCGGCGGTGAGGCCCAGCAGCGGCTGCGCCAGGTCACCGGGCTCCACCACGACCCGGCCCGGCGCGGGCTCGGGAAGTCCCAGGTCGGCGAGGGCCTTCACCAGCCGCCGCATGCCGTCCTCGGGGTCGTCGGCCCGCAGCAGGCAGTGGACGGTGGCCCGGGTGTCGCGCAGCAGCCCGTCCAGCAGGTGGGCGCCGAGGAAGCCGGTGGCGCCGGTCAGCAGGACGGCCGCGGGCTCCCCGGTGCGGGGGCGGTGCGCACCGGGCGCCACCCTGATCTCCGGGTCCAGCACCGGCGGTGCGCTCGGCCCCGCCGCCGGGTCGTCCGCTTCGGCGCCGGTGTCCGGCGCCGTGCGGGCGGCGTCCACCCGCTGGGCCAGCTCGGGCACCGTGGTCGCCTCGAACAGGGCGATCAGCGGCAGGTCCACCGCGCAGGCGCGGCGCAGTTCGAACTGCACCCGGGGCACCAGCAGGCTGTGCCCGCCGAGTTGGAAGAAGTCGTCCTCGGCGGTGACGTCCCGCTGCCCCAGGACCTTCTCCCAGATCCCGGCGACCAGTTCCTCGGTGGCCGTGGCGAACACCGCCGCGGGCCGCTCGACCGGCTCCTCGGCGGGCGCCGGCAGGGCCTTGCGGTCGTGCTTGCCGTTGGCGTTCAGCGGCATCCGGTCGAGCAGCGTGATGGTGGACGGGACCATGTAGTACGGCAGTTGGGTGCGCAGGTGGTCCTGGAGGTCCACCGGCTCGGGCGTGCGGCCCGCGCGGGGCTCCACGTACCCGGCGAGCCGGCGGTCGCCCTTGGCGTCCACGTGGACGACGACCGCCGCGGCCTGCACGTCGGGGTGCTTGCCGAGGACCGACTCGACCTCCTCCAGCTCGATCCGGAAGCCGCGGATCTTCACCTGGCGGTCCACCCGGCCCAGGACCTCCACGTCGCCGGTGGGCAGCAGCCGGGCGAGGTCGCCGGTGTTGTAGAGGCGGTCGCCGGGCCGCTCGCTGTACGGGTGCGGCAGGAACCGCTCGGCGGTCAGCGCGGGGCGGCCGACGTAGCCGCGGGCCAGCGCCAGGCCGCCGATGTACAGCGTCCCGTTGACCCCGACCGGCACCGGCCGGAGCCGGTCGTCGAGGACGTAGAACTGGGTGTTGGGCAGCGGCCGGCCGATCGGGACCGGCTCCTCCTCGGAGCGCTCCGGCATCGGGGTCTCGAACAGGCCGCTGTCCACGGTGGACTCGGTGATGCCGTACGAGTTGACCAGCCGGGTGCCGGGCGGGCAGAGCTTCTTGAGGTTCCAGTAGTCGCTCATGAACCAGATGTCCGCGCCGACCGCCAGCACCTTGAAGTTGTCCAGCAGCCTGCCCTGTTCGGCGACGTGGGCGCTGAGCAGCCGGATCACCACGGGGACGAGGTCGGCGAAGTCGACGCGCTCGCGCTGGAGCAGGTCGTACAGCTTGGCCGGGTCCAGCAGCGTCTCGCGGTGGCAGAGCACCAGGGTGCCGCCGGAGCACAGGGCGCGGACCATGTCGCCGGTGAACACGTCGAAGGCGATGTTGGCGGCCTGGAGGTGGCGGTGCACCACGGTGCCCAGCTCGTAGACCCGCTCCCAGGAGCGGTAGGCGCTCATCAGCGCGCCGTGGGTGAGCATCGCGCCCTTGGCCCGGCCGGTGGAACCGGAGGTGTACACCAGGAAGGCCAGGTTGCCGGAGACCGGCTGCGGGGCGTCCGCGGGCTCGGCCTCGGCGGCGTCGGTTCCGGCAGCCTCGGCCAGCCAGTCGTCGAACCAGCCGACGGTCATCCCGTCGGTGAGGCCGGGCACCGTGCCGGCGATGTCGTGCCGGGTGAGCAGCAGCCGGACCGAGGCGTCCGTCAGGATGAAGCGCAGGCGGTCCACCGGGTTGGCCGGGTCGAGCGGCACGTACGCGCCGCCGGCCTTCAGGACGCCGAGCACCGCGGCCACCGAGTCGGCGCAGCGCGGTGCGCACAGGCCGACCCGGACCTCCGGGCCGACGCCGAGGGCGCGCAGCCGGGCGGCCACGATGCCGGCCCGGCGGTCGAGTTCGCGGTAGGTGACCCGGTCCTCGCCGTCCACCACGGCGACGGCGTCGGGGGTGGCGCGGACGTGCTCTTCGAACAGCCGGTGGACGCACTCGTCGGGGCCGACCTCGACGGAGATCCGGTTGTCCCGGGTCAGCACCTCGGTGCGCTCGGCCTCCGACAGCAGCGGCAGTTCGGACAGGCGCAGCCCCGGATCGGCCACCGCTGCCCGGAGCAGCCGCTCGAAGTGGCCGGCCATCCGCTCGATCGTCGCGTCGGCGTACAGGTCGGTGTTGTACTCCCAGTCGCAGCGCAGCCGTTCGCCCTCGTCGACGACGTCGAGGCTGAGGTCGTACATGGCGGTGCGCCGGCCCTCCCCGGTGAACGGGGAGATGCGCAGGTCGGCCAGGTCGAGGGCGGCGCGCGGCACGTTGTGCAGCGAGAGCATGGTCTGGAACAGCGGGGCGCGGCTGAGGTCGCGGTCCGGCTGGATCTCCTCGACGACCTGCTCGAACGGCACGTCGTGGTGGGCGAAGTCGGCCAGGCAGGCCTGCTTGGTGCGGGCCAGCAGCTCGCCGAAGGCCGGGTCGCCGGACAGGTCGCCGCGCAGCGCCAGGGTGTTCACCAGGAACCCGATGAGCGGCTCGGTCTCGGGCCGGTTGCGGCCCGCCACCGAGGTGCCGACCACGATGTCGTCCTGCCCGGAGTAGCGGTGGAGCAGGGCCGTGTAGCCGGCCAGCAGGGTCATGAACAGCGTGGCGCCGGTCCCGGCGGCGACGGCGCGCAGGCCGGCGGTCGCCTCGGCGGACAGGTGGAAGGAGCGGGTGCGGCCGGCGTAGGTCTGCACCGGCGGGCGGGCCCGGTCGGTCGGCACCGCGAGGCTGGGCAGTTCGCCGCGGAAGCGCTCGCGCCAGTGGGCCAGGCCCTCGGCCCGGCTCTCCGCGCTGCGGCCGCGCTGCCAGTGGGCGTAGTCGGCGTACTGGACGTCCAGCGGCGGCAGCGGGTCCGTGCCGCCGTCCCGCAGGGCCGCGTAGACGGTGGCGAACTCCCGGGTGAGCACGCCCATCGACCAGTCGTCGGTGATGATGTGGTGCAGGTTGATCAGGGCGACGGTCTCGTCGTCGGTGAGCCGGACGAGGGTCACCCGGAACAGCGGGCCGCGGCTCAGGTCGAACGGGGCGGCCGCGTGCGCGGCGGCGAGCCGCCGCACCTCGTCCTCGGCGTCGGCGGTGCCGCGCAGGTCGACGGTCGCGGGCTGCCAGTCGACGGCCTCGGCCGCGGTGACGAGCTGCACCGGTTCGCCGTCGACCGAGCCGAAGGCGGTGCGCAGGGTCTCGTGCCGGCGCACCAGGGCCCGGAAGGCGGCGGTGGCCACGTCGAGGTCCACCGGGCCCTGCAGGCGCAGCGCGTACGGCATGTTGTACGCGGTGTCGCCCGGGTTGAGCTGGGCGAGGAACCACAGCCGCTGCTGGGCGTAGGAGAGCGGTGCCCCGCCGTCCGAGGGACGGCGGATGATCCCGGTGGGGGCCGCGGCGGCGCGTTCGCGCAGGCGGCTCATCAGGAGGGCGTACTTGGCGGGCGACTGCTCCTTGAGCCGCTGCAGCTTCTCCGACGTGTCGGTCATGCCGCGCCCTTCCCGGCCGTCTCGGCGAGCTGGACGAGGGCCGCGGCGGCGGCGTCGGCCGCGGCGGCGGGGGCCGCGGTGCCGGTCCAGGTGAGGTGGAGCCGGCCGTCGCGCAGGTGGCCGACGACGTACGGCGTCCGGGCGCGCGGGCCGAACGGGGCGACCAGGTCGTGGTCGGCGGAGCCGGCGTGCTGCAGCGGGCCGCCGGCCGCGGGCAGCGCGTCGAGGTCGCCGAGGTGGGTGATGCCGACCGGGACGGCGCCGGCGGGGGCGGCGACGGGCGTGGCGAGGGCCGTGCGGACCCGCTCCAGGGTCTGCCCGGGCCCGTTGCCGGGCTCGGTGGCCGCAGCGGTCACCGCGAACAGGCCGGCCGGGTGCGGGAGCGCGCCCGTCTGGTCGTCGACGGCGAGCAGCAGGCCGCTCGCCCCGCAGGCCTCGGTGAGCCCGTGGGTCACGGCGGCCGCCACCAGGGCGGCGAGCGGGGTGCCGGTGGCGGTGAGCGCGGCGGTGGCCGCGGCGTCGAGCACGGTGCGGCGGACCGGGTCCGGTGCGCCGTCGGCCGGCGTCGCGGGCGGGGTCCAGAGGTCACCGGTGACCGGGGCCGGGGCGGCGGGCTCCGGCACGGCCCGCGGGGCGGGCGCGGCGGGCAGTCCGGCCGGCTCGCCGGCCGCGATCCGGCCGAGCGCGGCGCCGAGGTCGTCGAGCATCCGGCGCCAGCCGTCGACGTCCGCGGCCAGCTCGTGGGCGATCAGCAGCAACTGGGGTGCGCGGTCGCGCTGTTCGGCCAGCGCGGCGGTGAACAGCGGTCCCTGCTCCGGGTTCAGCCGGGCGCGCAGCCGCTGGGCCGCCACCCGCAGGGCGGCGGGGACGCGGCCGGGGTCCTTCCCGGTGAGGTCGAGGACGGCCACCGGCACGCCGCCGGCAAGCCCGGCCACCTGGCGCCGCCAGCCGCCGTCCTGCTGCCGGAACCGGGCGCGCAGGCCGTCGTGGCGCTGGACCAGGGCGAGCACGGCCTTGCGGACGGTGTCCGCGGTGGTGCCCTCCGGCAGGTCGAGCAGCAGGGCGCGGGCCCGGCCAGCGAGGCCGTCTCCGGCCTGCTCCAGCAGCAGCTGCTGGGCGGGGGTGGGCCGGTCGTCGGCCGTCCGCGCGTCCTCGGCGTCCGGGGCGAGCCGCTTGCCGGTGTCGGGGGCCGGGTCGGGCAGGGCCCGCCGGTCGACGGCGCCGTCGGCCTGCCGCGGGATCTCGGCCAGCTCCACCCAGTGCTCGGGCAGCAGGATCTCGGGCAGCCGGGCGCCGACGGCGGCCCGGGCGGCGTCCGGGGTCAGCCCGGTGCGGGGCGCGTAGTACGCGGCCATCCGCCGGCCGAGCCGGCTGCGGTCGCCCGGGTCGGTGTAGCCGATGGTGGCGAGCATGGAGCGGACGCGTCCGGTGTTGACCGGGGTGCGCAGCTCGGCGTCGGCCTCGTCCCGGGCGAGGTGGCCGAGCCGGACCTCCCAGCGGGTCGGCGACTCGTAGTTGTGGTAGCCGCGCTCCAGCCGGTGCACGTACACGCCGACGTCGTTGATCATGCAGTTGGAGCTGCAGAAGCCGGTGTCCTTCGGCGCCGCCCAGAGCGTCTCGGCGCTCGCCAGGAAGGCCCGGATGTCGTCCTTGGTGACGTCGGAGTAGCGGTAGTAGTCGACCACCTCGACGCGGTCCAGCACCCCGTCCGAGAGGTCGGAGCCGACCTGGTGGTAGACCTTGCGGCCGACCTCCAGCTGCTGCTCGATGCGGGCCGGGTCGAACTCGCCGTTGCGGTAGAACCACAGCAGGCGCTCGTCGATGATCTGGCCCCGGGACAGTCCGGTGACGATGCTCGGGATGCCGCGCTCGTGGGCCAGCTGGTGGCTGAGGTCGAGCAGCGACCGGAAGCAGCCGTTGCAGACGCTCTTGTGCTGCTCCAGGCTGCGCAGGAAGATCCGGTTCTGGTCGGCCCGGGTCATCGTGAGGTGCTCGATGCCCAGCGCCTTGGTGATCGTCTCGACGTTCTCCAGCGCCGTCCGGGAGATGAAGCCGTTGTCGAAGGTGAAGGTCATCACCCGCAGGCCCATCCGGACGAGCTGGTGCAGCACGTAGGTGCTGTCCTTGCCGCCGCTGAACAGCAGCAGGGCGTCGTACTCGGAGCCGGCCGCCTCCGCGCGCTCGCGCAGGATCCGGGTGAACTCGTCGATCTCGCCGAAGTAGGAGAGGATCTCGGACCCGTGCTCGGCGTGCATCAGGCACAGGTCGCAGACGCCGTCCCGGTCCAGCCGGGTGCCGGGGTAGGCGGCGTCCATGCCGCAGCGCACGCAGTGCTCGGCCGGGACGGAGTCGACGGACACGCCCTGGAAGACGACGGCGCAGTCGGCGATCCGGTCGTCGGCGAGCAGGGCGTCCTCGATCTGCCGCTCCAGGACGCGGATGCCCGCGCGGTCCAGGGAGTCCGCCGGCTCGGGGGCGGCCGTGGTGTCGGTGGCCGTGGTGTCGGGGGTGGTGGTCACGTCAGTTACCGCCGTTCTGGGCCAGCAGGCGCTCGGCCTCGTCCTCGTCCAGGTCGTCGAGGTCCGCGAGCAGGTCGTCCAGGTCGGAGCCGGACGTCAGCAGGGTCTGCTCGATCTCGGCCGCCAGGCCCTCGATGGTCGGGGCGGCCAGGAACTTCTGGAGGTGGACGTCCACGCCGAACTCGGCGCTGATCGCGGCGATCAGCCGCATGACGAGCAGCGAGTGGCCGCCGATGCGGAAGAAGTCGTGCTGCACGCCCGGCCGGTCCACCGGCAGCAGCTTCGCCCAGATCCCGGCGAGGGTCTCCTCGGTGGCGGTGCGCGGCGCCACGTAGTCCTGCTCCACCTGCTGCTGCGGCGGCAGCGGCACGGGCAGCGCCCGGCGGTCCACCTTGCCGCTGATGGTGCGCGGCAGCTGCTCCAGCGGGACGAACACCCGGGGCAGGTGGGAGTCGGGCACCCGGGGCGCCAGGTGGTCGCGCAGGACGGCCGCCTCGACGGGCTGGACCGGCTCCACGAAGGCGCACAGGTAGGCGGGGTTGCCCTCGTCGTCGGGGACGACGGTGACGGCGGCGTCCTTCACCGCGTGGTGGGCGCGGAGCAGGTGCTCGATCTCGCCGAGCTCGACGCGGACGCCGCCCAGCTTGATCTGCTGGTCGCGCCGCCCGACGTACTCCAGGCTGCCGTCCGGCAGGGCGCGGGCGAAGTCGCCGGTCCGGTAGACGAAGTCCTCCGGGTCGGTGCCGAGCGGGTTGGGCACGAAGGCGGCGCGGGTGGCGTCCGGCTGGTGGAAGTAGCCCAGCGACATGTACGGCGTGCGGATGTGGATCTCGCCGACGGCGCCCTCGGCGCACGGCTTGTTGCGGCCGTCGAGCAGCACCACCCGGGCGCCGGGCATGGCCTTGCCGATCGGGATGCTCGACCGCTCGGTGTCCGCCGGGGTGACGAAGTGGAAGGTCTTGGTCATGGTGGTCTCGCTCGGCCCGTACAGGTTGAGCAGGCTGATCCGCTCGCCGAACCGGGCGAACCACTGGGCGGCGTCGCTCGGCGCCACCGGCTCGCCGGCCAGCGCCACGCAGCGCAGCGCGGACAGCTCGGGGCCGCCGTTGGCGAGGGACGGCAGCATGCCGCGCCAGACGGTGGGGACGGTGTGGACCAGCTCGATCCGCTCCTCGTCGATCCAGCGGGCCAGGGCCGGCCCGTCCAGGGCGAGGCCGGCCGGCGGGACGCACACGGTGCCGCCGGTGGTCAGCGGCACGAACAGGTCGCGCAGGATCGCGTCGAAGGCGGGCGAGGCCAGCTGGCTGACCCTCGTGCCCGGCTGCACGCCCAGCAGTTCGGTCTCCCAGCGGACGAAGTGGTCGATGCCCTGCATCCGGCCGACGATCGCCTTGGGCTGCCCGGTCGAGCCGGAGGTGAAGAAGATGTACGCCGCGTCGTCCGGGTCCGGCACGTGCAGCCGCTCCGGGGCCGCGCCGGTGGGCTCGGCGGCGAGGTCCAGCGGGACGCGCCGGGCCAGCGGCAGGGACGGCTCCAGGATCTCGTCCGCGCGGTCGGCGGCCGAGGCGCCGACGATCACCCACTCGGGGGCGGTGGCGGTCAGCATGGTGCGCAGCCGCAGCGGCGGGGCCGCCAGGTCCACCGGCACGAAGACGCCGCCCGCCTTCAGCACCGCCAGGATCGCGACGACCAGCTCGCGCCGGTCCTCGGCCAGGATCGGCACCACGCAGCCGGCACCCGCGCCGGACTCGCGGATGGCGACGGCGAGTTCGTCCGAGCGGGATGCCAGCTCGGCGTAGCTGAGCCGGCCTTGCGGGCACTCGACCGCGGTGTGGTCGGCGAAGCGCTGGGCGGCCTGCTGTACGAGACCGTGGACTGCGTGGAAGGCCATCGAGCTTCCTCCAGGGACGGGGGGCCTGTGGCCACCCAAGTGATCAGGCGTCAGGAAGGGAAAAGGTGTCGAGCAGCACGCCGAAGGTGAGGACCACCAGCAGCAGGTCGTCGCCGAGGTGCGGATGGACCTCGTAACCCGGCTGCCGGTACTGCTCCTTGAGGTGCTCGACCACGTCGGGGTCGAAGTAGCCCTGCCGCTTGATCCGGTCGTAGGAGAGCAGGTCCTCGACCCACTCGATCCGCTCGCGCAGCAGGGCGGGGCTGCCCTGGGCCCGGAACCCGAACTTCTCCCGGTGGATGATCTCGTCGGGCACCAGGCCGCGGGCGGCCTCCTTGAGCACGTACTTCTCGGTGCTCGCGGTCACCTTCAGGCGGGGCGGGACCGTCGTGGCGAACCGCACCAGGTCGGGGTCGAGGAACGGGTACCGGGCCTCCACCGAGTTGGCCAGCGCCATCCGGTCCCCGTGGTCGGAGAGCAGGTGGTCGGAGAGCCGGAGCTTGAAGTCGAGGTAGGAGCGCTGGTGCACCGGGTGGCGCCCGCGCAGCATCCCGGGGTCGACGACGGGCCCGGCCAGGCAGTCGAACTCGGCGTGGGCGTCCCGCAGGGCGGGGGCGTACAGGTCGAGCTTGGACTCCCGCCAGGCGTGGTAGTCGCGCTCGTAGAAGACGTGCGGGTCGCCCCAGATGGTGCGGCGCAGCTCCTCCTCGAAGGGGTCGCCGCCGGCCGTCCGCCGCCCGCCCAGGTCGAAGCGGTAGCCGAGGTAGCCGGCGAACAGCTCGTCGGCGCCCTCACCGGTGAGGATCACCCGGGTGCCGGTCTCCCGGACGGCGGCCGACAGCGCCATGGAGCAGGTGTTGTACGTCTCCTTCACCGGGCACTCGGCGTGCCCGATCATCCGCCGCAGTCCGGCCGCGATGTCGCCCGGGTGGAACTCCGTCTCGGTGTGCTCGGAGCCGAGGTGGCGGGCCATCAGCCGCTGGTGGCGGGACTCGTCGATGCCCCGGTCGGGGAAGGTGATGGAGAACGACCGCGGCACCGTCCCGCTGGTGTTGCGGTGCACGAGCGCGCCGATCAGGGAGGAGTCGAGGCCGCCGCTGAGGTAGTAGCCGACCGGGACGTCGGCCTGGAGCCGGCGGCGCACCGACTGCTCCAGCAGCTCGCGGACGGTGTCCACGTAGTACCGGTCGGGGTGCTCGGCCGGCTCCCCCGGCACGTCCACCGGGTAGTCCAGGTCCCAGTACTTCTCGACCCGGACGGCCCCGTCCTCGACCAGCAGGAAGTGGCCGTTCTCCAGGCTGCTGACCCCCTCGAACAGGGTGCGCGAGCCGACCGTCCCGGGGAAGGTGAGCACCTGGTCGAGGCCGGTCAGGTCGGCCCGGCGGGGCACCGACGGGTGCGCCAGGACGGCCTTGATCTCCGAGCCGAAGACGAGCCGGCCGCCGGCCACCGCGTAGTACATCGGCAGGATGCCCATGTGGTCGCGGGCCAGGAAGAGCCGGCCGCGCCGGGTGTCGTGGACGGCGAAGGCGAACTGGCCGTTCAGCCGCTCCAGCAGCCCGGTGCCGTACTCCTCGTAGAGGTGGACGATCACCTCGACGTCGGTGCGGGTGCGGAACCGGTGCCCCTTGGCCTCCAGTTCGGCGCGCAGCTCCCGGTGGTTGAAGATCTCGCCGTTGCAGACCATGGCGACCGAGCCGTCCTCGTTGAGGATCGGCTGGTCGCCGTCCTCCAGGCCGACGATGCTCAGCCGGCGGAAGCCCAGTGCCACTCCCCCGCGCACCAGCCGGCCCCCGGAGTCGGGGCCGCGGTGCAGCAGGGTGGCGGTCATCCGGTCGAGCACGTCCTCGCCCTCGGCGAGGCCGGTGCCGGCCAGGTCCGCGTATCCGGTGACGCCGCACATGTCAGAACCCCCCGAGGTCGTCGTTGAAGCCCGCGGCGGCGTCCGCGCCGGACCGGTCCGCGTCGGTGGCGCCCAGGTCGAGCGCGGAGACCGGGCGGTCCGGGTCGGCGCACGCGTCGGCGAGCAGCGCCAGGTACTGCCGGGCCGTCCGCTCGATCGTGGAGCGGTCGAACAGCCGCGTGCTGTACTCCAGTTGGCCGCGCATCTCGTCCTCGAACTCGAACAGGTCGAACCGCAGGTCGAAGATCGAGGTGGTGCGGACGTCGTCCAGCCGGGTCATCACCACGCCCGGCAGCTCGGCCCGGCGGCGGCGCGGCGGGATGTTCTGCAGGATGAACATCACCTGGAACAGCGGATTGCGGCCCACCTCGCGCTCCGGCTGCACCGCCTCGACCAGGGAGCGGAACGGCAGGTCGCGGTGGACGAAGCCCTGCAGGGCGGCCGTCCGGGTGCGGCCCAGCAGCTCGCGGAAGGTCGGGTCGCCGGCGAGGTCGCCGCGCATCACCAGGGTGTCGGCGAAGTAGCCGACCAGCGGCCCCCACTGGGGCTTGTCCCGGTTGCCGACCGGCGTGCCCACCAGCAGGTCCTCCTGGCCGGTGAGCCGGTGCAGCAGGGCCGTGAAGGCCGCCAGGGTGACCATGAAGGTGCTGGCCCGGGAGGCGCGGGCGAGCCCGCCGAGGGCGGTGCGCAGCTCGGCGGGCACCTGGAAGACGTACCGGTCGCCGCTGAAGTCGGCGTGGCCGGCCCGGGGCCGGTCGGTGGGCAGGTCCAGGGTGACCGGGGCGCCGGCCAGCTGCCGGGTCCAGTAGTCCACCAGCTTGCCGCCGCGCGGTCCGGCGAGCCGTTCGCGCTGCTCCCGGGCGTAGTCGGTGAACTGGACGGGCAGTTCGGGCAGCGGCACCTCGGTACCGGTGACCTCGCCCGCGTACAGGTCCGCGACCTCCTGGATCAGGACCTGCACGGACCAGCCGTCGGAGACGATGTGGTGGATGACCAGCGCCATCACGTGCCGCTCGGCCCCGGTGCGGACCAGCTCCACCCGGAACAGCGGGGGTCGGCCCAGGTCGAAGGGGCGGTGGGCCGCGTCGGCGACGGTCCGCTCGGCGGCCGCCGGGCGCTCCGCCTCGGGCAGGCCGGTCAGGTCGGTGACGGTGAGCGGCACCGGGACGTCCTCGGCCACCCGCTGGTACGGGACGCCGTCGACGGCGACGACGGCCGCCCGCAGCTGCTGCTGCCGGCGGACGACGGCGGCCAGGGCCCGGCGCAGCGCCTCGGTGTCCAGCGGCCCGTCCAACTGCCAGAGCACGGTGGAGTTGTAGGCGGCGTTGCCCGGGTCGAGGCGGTCGAGCAGCCACAGCTGCTCCTGGGTGACGGACAGCGGGGCGAGGCCCTCCGGGGCGACGGCGGCGGTGCCGGCGGTGGCGTCCGGGGCGGTGTCCGCCGTGGTGTCCGCGGCCGGCTGCGCGGGTGTGGAGCTATTCGGCACGGTGCACCCCTGTGGTCGCCATGAGTGTGTCCAGCGGGATCGCCGGGTCCTGCGCGACCTCGGCGAGGACCCGGGTGAGCTCCGCGAGCAGCGCCACCGCGTCCTGGTCGGAGCAGTGGGCCCGGCGGTGGCTGAGCAGGGCGCGCAGGTCGCCGTCCTCCTCGTAGAAGACCAGGTCGAGGTCGTAGAGGGTGCCGGGGTCGTGGTTGAGCAGCCGGGCGGTCAGCCCGGGGAAGGCCGGCGGCACCTCGGGGGTGCTCTGGTGCGAGAAGAGCACGTTCACCGGGGAGCGGAAGCCTCCGCCGCGGCGCGGCCGCAGCCCCTCGACGACCCGCTCGAACGGCAACTCCCGGTGCGCGTAGGCCCCGAGGGCCGCGCGCCGGACGTCCCGGAGCAGGTCACGGAAGGTCGCGCCGGGGTCCACCTCGGTGCGGATGACCAGGAGGTTGACGAAGAACCCGACCGCGGACTCGAACTCCGGGCGGCTGCGGACGGCGGCGCGGGTGCCCACCGCGATGTCGGTGGCCCCGCTGCCGCGGTGCAGCACCACGGCGAAGGCGGCCAGCAGCAGCATGAACGGGGTGACCCGCTCGTCCCGGTACACGGTCCGCAGCGAGTCGTGGACGGCGCCGGGCACGGTGGTCCACTGGGTCGCGACGGCGGCGCCCCCGGCCGGAGCGGCAGCGGTGGCCCGCGCGGCAGCGGCGGTCGGTACGGCGGTGACGGTCCCGGCCGGCGCGTCGGCCGGGCGGACCGGCGGCACCGGGGCGAGGCCGGTCAGCCGCTCCGTCCAGTACGCCAGCTGGCGCTGGTGGCCGGCGCCCTCGCTCCACTCGCGCTGCCAGCGCACGAAGTCCGGGAACTGGGCCCCCGGGGCTTCCAACTCGGCTTCCGTGCCGTCGAGTTCGGCGCCGTAGAGGGCTGCGAGCTCCGGCAGCAGGACGTTCCACCAGGACCACGCGTCCGAGACCAGGTGGTGCAGCGCGAGCCGCAGCACGTACTCGTCGGGGCCGAGCACGACCACGAGGGCGCGCAGCACGGGCCCGCGGGCGAGGTCGAAGGGGGTGGCCTGGTCGGCCGCCAGCACCGCGGTCAGCTCGGACTCCCGCTCGGCCTCGGGCAGTCGGGAGAGGTCCAGGACGGGCAGCTCGATGCCGCACTCGCCGGAGACCTGCTGCACCGGGCTGCCGTCGACCAGCGGGAACGTGGTGCGCAGCGCCTCGTGCCGGCCGCGCAGCAGCTCCAGCGCGCGCCGCAGCGCGGCGGTGTCGAGCGGGCCGGTCAGCCGGAAGGTCATCGGGTCGACGTAGACCGCCGAACCCGACATGCGCTCCAGGAACCACATGCCCAACTGCCCTGGCGTGAGCGGGAACCGGTCGACCGCCGGGGCGGCCGGGGCGGGGGCGGTCGTCACGCCGTCCCCCCGGCGCGGCCGGCCCGCGCGTTGCGCCGGGCCTCGGCCACGATGGCCTTGAAGAACTGCGGGTAGCTGGGCGAGGTGTGCGTCCCGTGCGCCAGCACGACGTCGTGACGCTCGCGCAGCTGGTTGATCGGCACCACCATGGCGGCGTGGTGCTCGATGTGCAGGTTGTTCCCGTTGGTGTACCAGGTGCTGAACCAACTCCCGGTGATGGAACGGGTGTTGCGCAGCACGTCGGTGGAGGAGTTGTCGCACATGATGTGCTCGGGCAGCTCGACCAGGAAGTGCAGCGGCACCGCGACCAGCAGCGGCAGCACCCAGATCCACAGCACCGGCTCGCCGTACCCGAGCAGGGTCAGCACCACGGCGCCCGCGATCGGCAGGGCGAACATCCGGTACTCGGCGACGACTTCGCGCTCACGCTGCTCGGAGATCTGGCCCATGTCGTAGGACCAACGGCCGGCCCAGCAGCGGACGATGTCGGCCACCGCACTGCCCAGTCGGCCGAAGGCCAGCGCCTCGCGGACCAGGGCCGACCAGGTGACCGGCTGCCGCGAGTCGAAGCCGAAGAACTCCGAGTCCTGGTCCGTGCCGAGGTAGCGGTGGTGCTGGAGGTGGCGCACCCGGTAGTGGCTGTACGACACCAGCATGGGAACGCCCAGCGGCACGCCGACGATCCGGTGCCAGCGGGAGCGGCGGAACGCCGAGTGGTGCAGGCACTGGTGCTGGAGCTCCAGCCAGTGGGAGTACATGGCGCCCATCAGGACGACACCGAGCACTCGGGGCAGCCACGCGTCCGGGGCGAGTGCGAGAACCGCGCCTGCGGCCCAAATGCCGTACGCAACAAGGAGCTTGACAATGAAGACGCGTTCGTCGGCGGCGGTGACCTTGGCTCGCCGGAACAGGTCCTTCGGCGACGCGGGGGTCACGTCGGGCGTCGTCATGAACGGAAACCTTCCTTGCGTCAGCCTCCTGAGGGAACGCCGCAGCAGCCTGTCGGCACGGTGGCCGGACAGGAATCGGCGTCGACCCGACGAGGCACGGAGATCGAAGAGCGCGGCCCCACGGCCCGGGCAGGGCAGGGCGATTGGGCACACTGGGACACGCCGGCGGCAGCGTCGGGGAACCGCGGGCGTTGACCGGGCCGGTGAACGACCGGCCGGCAGGTGGTGATCAGCAAGAAAGCACAGCGACGAGGACTCCCGGACGCGCCGGGAGGCCTGTCACTGGGGGAAGTTGGCGACGAAACAGGCCGCCTGCGCGGCTGCGGTCGGCTGCTCGAAGAGCTCGTTGAGGAGCAGGCCCTCAAGCTCCAGAGCCGCGTCCTGCTCGATGCCGTGGGTCGCCAGCAGGCGTCCGATGGCCTGAAGCGCGAGCAGAGAGTAACCGCCGAGCTCGAAGAAATCCGAGGTCTCGGCGTCGATCGTGTCGGGCGTCACTTCGAGCACGTCCGACCAGATGTCGATGACGGCAAGGGTCACCGTCGACAATGCGGGCGCCTCCCCGGTGGGGGCGCCAATGGTGCTGCTGTCGTCCTGAATCACTACGGTTCCCCCCAAGGAGCCATATAGGTCCAGCGTCAACTTGCTTGATTGATCGGCGGGTTAGCGAGGTCCGCAGACCCCGGTCCGGCGCCGAGTCGAGCTCATGGTCCGTCGAGCAGTTGTTTGCATCCAAGCATGTCCATGATTGCCTCCGCAAGAGATCAACTTCCGGTGGCCGTCAGGCCCCTGGCGTGCACCGATTCCCGAACCGGAACCCCCCGTTCGGCGGGGGTGCCCTCCTGATCACCTGTGGTACCGTACGCCGCAGCGACGGGTCCACCCGGCTTTCCTGCCGGGCATTTTCTCCACCTTCTCGGGCGTGTCCCGCAGCGGCTCCCAATGGCGACCGCACGGCTATCGCGGACCGCCCCGTCACTTCCGGACCGGGGAGCGCCACCGGCTTTCTCCCCCGGCTAATCCATTCCGTCGGACACCGCGATTCCCGCACCCATGCCGGGATCCGCAGGGATCCGCAGGGGGGCAGAACCGTGATACCAGTCGACGACCGAACGGCCGCCGGAACGACAACCGGAGCGCCCGCGCGGACACTTGGAGTACTCGGCGGCATGGGGCCGGCGGCTACCGCGGAGTTCCTCCGGCTGCTCTCGCTCGCCGTGCCCGCGCAGTCGGACCAGGAGCACCCCCGCATCGTCATGCTGTCCGAACCCGGCATTCCGGAGCGCACCGGGGCGATCCTCGCCGGTTCGGACGAACCGCTGCTGCCGATCCGCAACGCCCTGGAGCAACTCGTCGCCTGGGGTGCCGATCTGCTCGTCGTGCCCTGCAACACCGCGCACGCCTTCATCGACCGGCTGCAGGGACTGCTGCCGGTGCCCCTCGTGCACATCGCCGACGCCACGCTCCGGGCCGCCATGCGCACCAGCCCCGCGGGCGGCTGGCTGGCCGCGACCACCGGCACCGTGCACAGCGGCATCTACCAGCGGCGCGCGGCCGAACTCGGCTACCGGCTGCTGATCCCCGAGGAGCCGCTGCGGTCCGAGATCCACCGCGCCGGGGTCCTGGTGAAGGCCAACCGACTGGCCGAGGGCGGCACCGTGCTCGCCTCCGCGGTGCACGGCCTGTGGCAGCAGCACGACCTCCCCGTGCTCACCGCCTGCACCGAACTCCCGCTCGCCTACGAGGCCGCCGGCCTGCCCGAGGAGCGTTCGGTCTCCAGCCTGGCCGCCCTCGTCACGGCCTGCGTGACCGAACTCCGCACCCCGCAGGCCGTCACGAGCACTGCGGGGTGGCGGAGTTGATCGGCCGGCGGCGGCCGGTACGGCTACGGCTGCGGCTGCGGCTGCCCGGCGAGCACCAGCTCGGCCACCTCGTCCGCACGGGCGAAGCGCACGTCACCCCGGGACAGCACGAACCGGATGAACTGCTCCAGGGCGGCCAGCCGCGAGGGGCGTCCGGTGAGGAACGGGTGCACGGTCAGCATGCACAGCGAGCCGAAGCCGCGCATCGCCTCCAGCTCGGCGGTCCACAGGTCCACCACCTTCGACGGCGCCTCGATCAGCTGGCCGATGTTCGGCTCGGGCAGGAAGGCGTACTGCTCCCAGTCGTCGAGCAGCCACTGCACCGGCAGCTCGGCGATCGTGTGCTCCCCGCTGCGCACCGCGTACGGCCGGTCGTCGTCCATCAGCGAGGAGTCGTAGCGCAGCCCGTACTCACCGAGCAGGTCGAGCGTGTAGCGGGTCATCTCCCAGTTCGGCGCGCGGTACCCGGTCGGCTGCACGCCGAATCGGGAGAACGTCTTCAGGCTGCGCTCGATCTCCTCCCGCTGCTCGCTTTCGGAAAGGTGCACCGGGTGCCGGTGGGTAAATCCGTGGAGCGCTATCTCGTGCCCCTTTTCGGCCACCGAATCCATCACCGAAGGCCACCGCTCGGCGGAAACTCCGGGCACGAAGAACGTAGCCGGAAGGTCGTAGCGGTCCAGCAGGTCGAGGATCCGCGGCACCCCGACGCGGGGGCCGTACGCCTGGTGGGACATCGTCGTCAGGTGGTCGATGTAGTGCTCCCCGCGGGCCAGCACGGGCGACTCGGCGTCCACGTCGACACCCAGGACCACCACGGCGGACGAGCCCTGCAGCCAGTCCCCGGCCGGCACCCGCTCGGGCCAGCGGACGGTGGGAATCTCGATCTGATCCTTCTGCGTCGTCACTGAATTACCTTTTCGAGAAGTTATCGGAGAAGCCGCCGGTGCGGCCTCCGGCGACACTCTAGCAATTCCGTCAGGAAAAGAAAGAGGGAATCCAAGTGGGTAGTCGAACGAATGACATTCCGGCGGACGCCGAGCTGTTCCGGGTCGTGGTGAACCACGAGGAGCAGTATTCGGTGTGGCCGCTCGACCGGGAGGTGCCGAACGGCTGGCGGGACGCGGGGATGCAGGGCGACAAGGAGGCCTGCCTCGCCCACGTCGAGGAGGTCTGGACCGACATGCGCCCGCTGAGCCTGCGCGACCGGCTCGCCGGCGGCGGCGCGGAAGCGGAGGCCTCGGCGTGACACCCGCCCTGACCATCGACGGCGCGGCGGTGCCCGGCGCCTCCGTCCTGCCCGTGGAGGACCCGGCCACCGGAGAGCCCTTCGCGCACGCGCCCGCGTGTTCCCCCGAGCAGCTCGATGCCGCCGTCACCGCCGCCGCCGCGGCCGCGGCCGGCTGGGCGGCGGTGCCGGTGGCCGAGCGCCGGGCCGCCCTGCGCGCCTGCGGCGACGTCCTCGGGGCGCACCTGGAGGAGGTGGCCGGGCTGCTCAGCCGGGAGCAGGGCAAGCCGCTGGCCGCCGCCCGCGGCGAAGTGCGGCTGTCCGCCGACTGGTTCGGGCACACCGCCGAACTGAAGCTGGACGCCGAGGAGTTGCCGGCCGAGGACGGCGCCCGGATCACGCTGGAGCGGGTCCCGCACGGCGTGGTCGCGGCCATCGCCCCGTCCAACTTCCCGATCATCCTGTCGGTCTGCAAGTTCGCCCCGGCCCTGCTGGCCGGCAACACGGTGGTCGTCAAGCCCTCCCCGGAGACGCCGCTGTCGACGCTCCGGATGGGCGAACTGCTCCGCGGCTGCCTGCCGCCGGGCGTGCTCAACGTCGTCTCCGGCGACCACTCGCTGGGCCGGTCGCTCACCGAGCACCCCGCGGTGGACATGATCTCCTTCACCGGCTCGGTGGAGACCGGCAAGGCGATCGCACGCCAGGCGGCGGACCGGCTGCTGCCGGTGGTCCTCGAACTCGGCGGCAACGACGCGGCGATCGTGCTCCCGGGCGCCGACCTCACCACCGTGGCACCCGCACTGTTCCACGCCGCCCTCGCCAACAGCGGCCAGTTCTGCGCCGCCGTCAAGCGGGTCTACGCACCGCGCGAGCTGGCCGGCGACCTCGTCTCGGCGCTGGCCGCCCTGGCCGGGTCCGCGGTCGTCGGCCCCGGCAGCGAGCCGGAGTCCGCGTTCGGCCCGCTGGTCAGCCGGGTCCAGCGGGACCGGGTCCACGCCCTGGTCGAGGACGCCGTCGCAGGGGGCGCCCGGATCGTGGCCGGCGGTGCCCCGCTGCCCGGCCCGGGCCACTTCTACCCCCCGACCGTGGTGACCGACCTGCCGGAGGGCTGCGAGCTGGAGGTGGAGGAGCAGTTCGGCCCGGTCATCCCGGTGATCGCGTACGACGACCCGGCCGACGCCGTCCGCCGGGCCAACGCCACCCGCTACGGCCTCGGCGCCTCGCTCTGGGGGCCGCAGGAGGCGGCGGAGGAACTCGCGCCGCTCCTCGACAGCGGCACCGTGTGGATCAACACCCACGGGGACCTGCGTCCCGACGTGCCGTTCGGCGGCGTCCGCTCCTCCGGGCTGGGCGTCGAGTACGGCTACTGGGGACTGCTCGAATACACGCGGATCAAGGTCCGCAACAGTGCACGGCGCTGACCGGCCGGCCATGGGTGACAGGAGAGTGATGAAAGCCAGGATCCGCCGCACGGCGGGAGTACTGGGCGCCGTGTGCACCGCCGGCGTGACGATGTTCGTGTTCGGCGTCGGCTTCGGCCCCGTACCGGCGCTCGGCCGGGCCCTGATGCCCGGCGGGGGCGTCTGGCCGTCGGCCGAGGACGCCCGTCCGGCGAAGAACGAGCAGATCCGCATACCCGGGCTCGACCACCCGGTGGACGTCTCGTTCACCGCGGACGGCGTGGCCTCGGTCCACGCCACCTCGGACGAGGACCTGTTCACCGCCCAGGGCTACCTCGCCGCCCGGTACCGCCTGTTCCAGATGGACGCCCAGCGGCGCCTGGGCGAGGGCCGGCTCGCCGAACTGAACGGCCCCTCCGGCATCGACTCGGACGTCTTCGAGCTGACCCTCGGCATCCACCGAACCGCGGAGGCCACCTGGGCGGCGACCCCGCGCGACAGCAAGGCCGCCAAGGCGCTCACCGCCTACGCGGCCGGGGTCAACGCGCGGCTGGAAGAGCTGGACGGGAACGGCCAGTGGCCCACCGTCTACGGGCTGACCGGCGTCCGGCCGGAACGCTGGACCCCGGTGGACAGCCTGGTCGTCCAGGGCGTGCTCACCCAGACGCTGAGCTTCGACACCCGGCCGCTGACCTACGCGCTGCTGAGCAACTCGCTCGGCGCGGAGCGGGCCTCGGAGTGGTTCCCGGTCGTGCCCGCCAACGAGCAGCACCCGTACGCCCCGGGCCCGTACCAGAACCTCGGCCTCGCGCCCCTGCACAGCCCGAACGCCAACGCGGCCTCGGCGGCCGGCCACACCGGCGTCACCGGCGACGGCACCGCGGCGCCGGCCGCCGCGGACCCGGCCGCCCCGGCGACTCCGGCCGCCCCCGCGACCCCGGGCTCCGCTCAGCCGACGGCCACCGCGACGGCGACGGCGACCGCCGCAGCGCCGTCCACGGCCACGACGGCCGTCGACACCAGCGGGTCCACCGCCGAAGCCGCCACCGCCGTCCTGCGCGGCATGGCCAAGCTCCCGGAGACCACCCGCCACCTCTACCCCAACAGCAACGCCTGGCTGGCGAACGGCCCGGCGACCGGTGGCGGCGCGATCCTCGCCGGTGACCCCCACCTCAAGCTGTCGCTCCCCTCGTACTGGTACGAGATCTCGCTCAAGTCCCCCGGGTACGACGTCACCGGCGCCAGCCTGCCCGGCATGCCGGCCGTGCTCATCGGGCGCAACGCCGACGTCTCCTGGTCGCTGACGGCGGTCCAGAACCAGTCCACCTTCTTCTACCGCGAGAAGACCGACCCGCAGCACCCGGACGCCTACTTCTGGAAGGGCGCCTGGTACCCCGTGGAGAAGGTGAAGTACACGGTGCCGGTCCGCGGCGGCGCCCCCGTCCCGGTCGAGGTCGGGCTGACCGTGCACGGCCCGCTGCTGACCGAGAAGGGCGAGACCACGTCGGTCGAATGGATGGGCAACCGCCCGTCGCAGAACCTCGCCGCGCTGCTCGACCTCAACGCCGCCACCGACTGGAACAGCTTCCGCACCGCGCTGCACAGTTGGCAGGCCCCGGCGCAGAACTTCGCCTACGCCGACAAGAAGGGCAACATCGGGGTGATCGCCCCGGGCTCGTACCCGCAGATCGCCTCGGGCGACGCCCGCGGACCGCTGCCGGGCACCGGCGAGTCGGACGTGGTCGGCGCCATCCCCTTCGACGCCGTGCCCCAGGTCTACAACCCGCCGTCCGGACTCCTGGTCACCGCCAACCAGCGACCGGTCGGCCCGGACTACCCGTACTACATCGGCCCCGCCGCGAACTTCGACACCGGCTACCGCACCAACCGCATCTTCGCCGAACTGTCCAAGCCCGGCCGGCAGCTCACCGCGGACTCGTTCGCGGCCCTGCAGAACGACGTCACCGACGAGCTCGCCCAGCGCATGGTGCCCAAGCTGCTCCAGGCCCTGGAGGGCGCGCAGCTGACGCCGCAGCAGGAGGCGGCCCGCAAGCTGCTCTCCGAGTGGAACTGCTCCATGGACGCCGACTCCCCGGCCGCCGCGATCTGGTTCGCCTTCTACGGCGGGTACGTCGAGCAGGTCTTCAAGCCCTGGTGGGACTCGGCCAAGGTGCCGGTGGACGTGGACCCGGCCGGTCTCGACCTGCTGCGGACCCCGGTCGGGCTGATGCAGGACCTGGAGAAGTGGACCTTCACCGACCCGGAGAACCCCGCCTTCACCGCCCCCGGCGGCCCCCGGCGCACCGCGCCCGACGCGATGCGCGCGTCCTTCACCGAAGCGGTCGACTACCTGAACGGCCGGCTCGGCGGGCAGCCCGGCGAGTGGAAGTGGGGGCGCATCCACGAGCGGGTGGTGCCCTCGCTGACCGGAGCCCCCGCGCTCGGCGACGGGCCGCGCCCGGCGGGCGGCAGCCCGTGGACCGTCAACGTGGCCGAGAACGGCCTGAGTTCGAACTACGGCCCCAGCCTGCGGATGGTCGTCGGCTGGAGCCCCGCCGGCACCGCGGACGCCCGCGCGATCTACCCCGGCGGCCAGAGCGACAACCCGGCCTCCCCCTGGTACAAGAACCTGGCCCCGGACTGGTGGAGCGGCTCGCTCCGTCCCCTGCGCACCGCCGACGAACAGGGCGCGGGCGACATCCGCTGGACCTTGCGAGGCGAAGGATGACCGACATGACGAAGCCGACCGGAACCACCACGACGCCCCCGGACCCGGCCGGGGAACCGGCGGCCACGGAAGCGACCACGGACCCGACCGCGGCCGCCCCCGCGCCGGCCCCGTCCGAGGACACCGCCCCCGGGCCGCGCCGTGCGACGGCCGCGATCGTCACGCTCGTCGGCGGGACGGCGGCCACCGCCCTCGGCACCCTGGTCGGGCTCTGGTTCGTGCCCTTCCTGGTCGGCGCCGCCGCCGGCGCCACCAGCCGGTTCGCCCGCACGCCCCGCCCCTCCCGCGGCTACCTCACCGCCCCGCTGGCGGCCGCCCTCGGCTGGGCGGTCCCGCTGGGCGTGCAGGCCCTGGGCGGTGCGCCGGTGGGCGAGGTCGCACGGACCACCGCCGCACTGGCCGGCCTCCCCCCGCTCGCCACCGCCATCGTGGCCGTCGCCCTCCTGATCGCGATGGTCCAGGCGCTGCTCGGGGCCTGGGTCGGCCGGACCCTCGCACCCCGGGGACGCACCGCCGCGCACCGCCCGGCACCCGCGGCGGCCGCAGCAGCCGTGGAGGCCGCAGAGGCTGCCTGACCGCAGGCGCCTGCGCGACCCGGCCGGGGACCGGCGCACACCGCCGGTCCCCGGCCGCCCCTCCTCTCCCGTTCCGTCCGCTCCCCCACGCCCTCCCCCTCCCGCCCCCAGAAGGGAACCTCCACATGGCGCTGTCCCTCATCGGCAGCAAGATGGCCACGCTCTCGGGCCTCCGCAGCATCATGGAGGACATCGCCGTCAGCACGGCCTCGGGCCCGGCCGACTGGCTGAACCTCGGCATCGGCAACCCGGCCTCGATCCCGGACGCGATCGCCGAGTGGCGGAGCCTGACCGAGGAGGCACTGACCGAGGACTTCGCCTCGGCCAGCTGCCAGTACGGCCCGTCCCGGGGTTCGGCCGCCCTGGTGGACGCGATCACCGACTACTTCAACACCCGGTACGGCTGGTCCCTCACCCCGCGCAACGTCGCCGTCGGCCCCGGCAGCCAGATGCTCTGCTTCACCGCCGCCGCGCTGTTCGCCGGCCCCGGCCCGGCCGGCGCCGGCGGGACCAAGGTCGTCCTGCCGATGTCCCCGGACTACACCGGCTACCAGGGCCTCTGCCTCCACCCGGGCGGCGTGGTCGGCGTCCCCGCCACGCCCGTCCCCGAAGGCCCCCACCGCTTCCGCTACGCCTTCGACTTCGAGGCGCTGGAGGCGCAGCCCGACACCGGGATGCTGCTGCTGTCCAGCCCCGGCAACCCGACCGGCCGCGCGGTCGACGCCGCCGAACTCGACGCCCTCGTCGACCTCGCGCGCCGCCGGGACGTCCCGCTCCTGCTCGACCACGCCTACGGCGAGCCGTTCCCCCGGATCGCGCCGACCCTGACGCCCCCGCCCTTCGACGACCACGTGATCAACTGCTTCACCCTCTCCAAGGCCGGCCTCCCCGGCGAGCGCATCGCCTTCGCCGTCGGCGCCGAGCGCTGGATCACCCCGATGGTCTCCTTCCTGGCCAACTCGGCCCTGCACGCCCCCCAGTTGCAGCAGTCGGTGGTGGCCCGCGCCCTGGCCTCGGGCCGCCTGGACCACCTGATCTCCCACACCGTCTCGCCCTTCTACCAGGAGCGCCGCCGCCTGGCCGAGAAGCTCTTCGAGGAGGTCATGCCGGAGTCCGTGCCCTGGCGCCTGCACTCCGGCGACGGCGGGATGTTCTGCTGGTTCTGGATCGACGAAGACCGCTTCGACGACATGGCCCTCTACGAACGCCTCAAGCAGGACAAGGTCTTCATCGTCCCCGGCCGCCACTTCTTCCCCGACGGCCCCGCCGACCCGCACCGCACCCGCTGCTTCCGCGTCAGCCTCAGCCCCGCCCAGGACACCCTCACCGAAGGCATCACCCGCATCGCCAAGGCCGTCCGAGGCCTCTGCCCCTGACCCACCCGGCCGTGGGCGATGCCGAGCACCCGCCCCACCGCCACCATCGCCTCCACCGCCTCCACCGGCGCTGCCGCCTCCACCACCCCCACCGGCGCTGCCGTGGAGCGGGGTTGCGGACACCGGCCCCGTGCACCCGGTCGCGGGGCCACGGGGCCGGTGCCGGCCGTGCCACGCACCAACGGCCCGTGCCGATCGGCACCGAACGGCCAGGAGCACGGTCCTGGCCGGGTGCGACCCCCGGAGCCTGCTCCCGGGCACGTTTCGTCCCGGGTGCGGACGAACTCCCCCTCCCCCGAATGGTCCTCTTGACCGAGGCCGGGAATCACCGGCGCCATTCATCGGAGGGGTCCTTTCGTGTACGAGCATGCACCGCACAGCCGCTTCCCGCTCTCCCGCCGGGGCAGCCGACACCGGGCGGTGGCGGTCGTGACCGCCGTGGCCGCCGGGGTCATGGCAGCCGGGACTCTGGCACCGACCGCGGCGTTCGCGGGCGGCAGGCCGGACACCGTCCAGTCGGGCCTGAACGCCCTGGTGAAGGACGACGGCATGCCCGCCGCACTGGCCTCCGTCAAGGGCCGCGACGGCCGCACCCGCACCTACACCGCCGGCGTCGGCGACCTCACCACCGGGGCCAAGGTCCCCGTGGACGGGCAGGTACGCGCCGGCAGCAACACCAAGACCTTCACCGCCGTCGTCGTCCTCCAGCTCGTCGCCGAAGGAAAGGTGGGCCTGGACTCCCCCGTCGACACCTACCTCCCCGGCCTGCTCCGCGGCGACGGCATCGACGGACGCAACATCACCGTCCGCCAGCTGCTCCAGCACACCAGCGGCCTGCCCGAGTACGTGGACAAGGACGCGATCCTCACCAGTCCGAAGCGGTACTACGAACCGCGTGAACTGCTCGACACGGCCCTCGCCCAGAAGGCCCACTTCGCCCCGGGCACGCGATGGGAGTACTGCAACACCAACTACCTGATGGCGGGCCTGATCATCCAGAAGGTCACCGGGCGGCCGCTCGGTGAGGAGATCAACCGGCGCATCGTCGACCGCATCGGGCTGCGCCACACCTACTTCCCCACCCCGGGGGACACGAGCATCCACGAAGCCCACCCCAAGGGCTACAACCGGGACGCCGGCGGCTCGCTCCGCGACTACACCGACCTGGACCCGTCCTGGGGCTGGGCGGCGGGCGCCGTCGTCTCCACCAACAGCGACCTCGACTCGTTCTTCGCCGCGCTCCTCGGCGGCCGGCTCCTGCCCGCGGCGCAGCTCGCCGAGATGCGCACCACCGTCCCCGCCGACGAGGTGGGTCCGGGCACCCGCTACGGGCTGGGCCTGATGAGCCGGCCGCTGTCGTGCGGTGGCCTGTACTGGGGCCACGGCGGGACCATCCCGGGCTACGAGACCGCCGGGGGCGCCACCGATGACGGCCGCGCCGTCAGCATCGCGGTGACCACCATCCCGGGTGACGCACCCAAGCAGCACGTGGCGGCCATGGTGGACTCCGCCCTGTGCCGCTGACCCTCCCCGATCCGGCCTGAGCGTCCGCACCGGTACGACCAGCGGGTTCTGCACGCACCTGCGCGCAGAACCCGCTCGTCCCACCGATTCCCCCCTCCAGCAGAGGAGTTGCTCCGTGAACGAGTACGTACAGCACAACCGGGCCGACCGACGCCGCCGTGGCCGGCGCGGGTTGGCGGCGGCCGTGGCCTCCGTGGCCGCCGGCGTCGTGGCGGCCACGGCCCTGGCACCGACCGCGGCGTTCGCGGGCGGCAGGCCGGACACCGTCCAGTCGGGCCTGAACGCCCTGGTGAAGGACGACGGCATGCCCGCCGCACTGGCCTCCGTCAAGGGCCGCGACGGCCGCACCCGCACCTACACCGCCGGCGTCGGCGACCTCACCACCGGGGCCAAGGTCCCCGTGGACGGGCAGGTACGCGCCGGCAGCAACACCAAGACCTTCACCGCCGTCGTCGTCCTCCAGCTCGTCGCCGAAGGAAAGGTGGGCCTGGACTCCCCCGTCGACACCTACCTCCCCGGCCTGCTCCGCGGCGACGGCATCGACGGACGCAACATCACCGTCCGCCAGCTGCTCCAGCACACCAGCGGCCTGCCCGAGTACATGGACGCCCCCGCGCTCGCGGACTACGCCGCGATCCAGTACCGCTACTTCGAACCCCGCGACCTCCTCGACGGCGCCCTCGCCCAGAGGGCCAGGTTCCCCGCGGGTACCGGCTGGGAGTACAGCAACACCAACTACATCGTCGCCGGGCTCCTCATCCAGAAGGTCACCGGACGGCCCGTCGGCGAGGAGATCACCAAGCGCGTCATCGACCGCATCGGCCTGCGCCACACCTACTTCCCCGTCCCCGGGGACACCGGCATCCACGAGGCCCACCCTCAGGGCTACTACCGCAGCTCGCCGGACGCGCCCCCGATCGACTACACCGGGACGGACTCCTCGATGGCCTGGGCGGCGGGGGCGATCGTCTCCACCAACACCGATCTCCTCTCGTTCTTCGCCGCACTCCTCGGCGGCCGGCTCCTGCCCGCGGCACAGCTCGCCGAGATGCGCACCACCGTCCCCGCCGAACTCCTGGGCCCGGGAGTCCGCTACGGGCTGGGCCTGCAGAGCAGGCCACTCTCCTGCGGCGGCCTCGCCTGGGGCCACGGCGGAACCTCCCCGGGCTACCGCTCCCGCAACGGCGTCACCGACGACGGCCGCGCCGCCGCCATCACGGTCACCACCATCCCCGACGCGGTCGGCGCACAGCACATGGCGGACACCCTGGACGCAGCCCTCTGCCACTGACTCCCCCCACCCCCGGCGTAGGCTGCGCGAGCGCGCCGAACACCGGCAGGTAGGGGCGGACCAGTTGCTCGCGGGAAAGGTGGCCGGCTTCATGACCGCCGAGCGCACCGGGCTGGACGTCCTGATCTGCGACGAGGCCCACCGGATCCGGGAGACGTCGGCGAACCGCTGCACCCGGGCCGCGCAGCGCACGGGGAAGCCCCAGATCGAGGAACTGATCGACACCGCCCGGGTGCCGGTGTTCCTGCTGGACGAGCACCAGGTCGTGCGGCCGGGCGAGATGGGTACGGTGGCCCAGATCCGCGCCGCCGCTGCCGCAAAGGGCCTGGACTGCGGGGCTGGCGTGCTCAGCAGAAGTCGCGGGGCCCGAAGAACGAGACGGTTGAGGACCGGGAACGGCTCATACGCCGGTTCATGGACTTCGCGAACGAGTACCCGTGGCAGTGGGTACCGGCCCATGTGGACGAGTGGTCGCTCTCCCTGACGGGTGAGAAGCACCTGGCGCCGTCCACGATCCGCAGCTACCAGGGCACGTTGCGGCTGTTCAGCGAGTTCCTCATCGACGGCCGCTGCGGCTGGGGGCCGGCTTGCGAGGAGGCCTTCGGCACGTTCCCGGTGGCGGTCTGCCACGAGTGGAACACCATCGCCCATCTCACCGACTACGAGGGCGTCCCGGAGGCGAAGCCGTTCATCCGGGAACAGCTGCAGCTCTTCCTCGACTACGCCGACGACCAGGCCGACCGGGCGGTGCGGGCCAAGCGCAAGGGCGCCCTGGTGGCCTACCGCGACGCCACGCTGTTCAAGGTCATCTACGGATGGGGGCTTCGGCGGACCGAGACCTCCAAACTCGACGTGGTCGACTTCGGACGCAACCCGCAGGCCCGCCAGTTCGGCGGGTACGGCACGCTCAACGTCCGCTACGGCAAGGCGAAGAAGGGTCAGCCGCCGCGCCGGAGGAACGTGCTGTCGGTGACGGACCGGGCGGTCGATGCGGTCGCGGACTACGTCGAGGACGTCCGCCCGCGTTTCGGGTTCCCCGATCACCCGGCTCTGTGGATCACGGAGCGGGGAGGGCGTCTTCAGCCCGGCTCGATCAACGATCGGTTCGAGTCGTCCCGGGACGCCCTCGGGCTGCCGAAGGAGCTGGTCCCGCACGCTCTGCGGCATTCGTACGTCACGCACCTGACCGAGGACGGGGTGGACCGTCGCTTCATCCAGCTTCTCTTGAGTCCTCAGCTCCTGACCGCCACCCAGGCCCGGACGATCCTGGACGCCTGCACCCGGCTGCGGGACCGGTTCCTGTTCGCGCTCCTGTGGGAGACGGGGATCCGGATAGGCGAGGCCCTGGGCCTGCGGCACGAGGACCTGGCCGTGGCGCAAGGCGCGTTGACCGTGACGCCGCGCGTCAACGACAACCGGGCACGGGCCAAGTCCGCCTCGCCCCGCACCGTTCCCGTCGGTCCCGAGATCGTGCGGCTCTACGCCGACTATCTGCACGGTGAGTACGGCGACCTGGACAGCGACTACATGTTCGTCAACCTGTGGAGCGGCTCCTACGGTCATCCGCTGACCTACGCCTCCGTCTACGACCTGGTGCTGCGGCTGAGGCGGGACACTGGGTTCGACTTCGATCCCCACTGGTTCCGGCACACCCGGGCCACCCTGCTTCTGCGGCAGGGGGTGCCGATCGAAGTGGTCAGTACGTTGCTCGGACATTCCTCGATCGCCACCACGCACGACATTTACGGTCACTTGTCCGCGGAGGACGCCCGCCGAGCCCTGGAGGCCGCGGGATTCCTGACCGGCCGGGAGGTGTGCTGGTGAGCGACGCGATGTCTGCCGCTCCGGCCCCCGGCGTCGGCCTGCTCGGCAAGCTGATGGCCGCCGTCCGGCCGGAGTTCCGCGTGGACGTGTTCATCCCCGCGCCCGGTGAACTGATCTTCGGGCTGGGCTCGTGCCGGGTTCCTGGATGTCCGCGCCAGCCCCGCACCCGCCAGCTTTGCCGGGGCCACTACTACCGCTGGCAGCGGCGAGGGTAACCGGACGTCGAAGCCTTCATCACCGATCCCGGGCCCGATCCGCTCGGGCGGTCGGAACTGACGGCGTGCGCCGTCGCCGGATGTCGCTTCGGGGCGGGCCGGCAGGGTCTGTGCGTGCGCCACCACGGCTTTTGGGAGCGAGCGAGCCAGCCCGACAAGAGAACGTGGGTGGCCGGCCTGCCGACTGTCGAGGACAGCGGCGAGCGAGTCTGCACCCCCGACGGCCGTGTCCTGACCTTGATCCTCATGCGCTGCGGGCTGCGGGTCGGCGACGCCTGCCACCTGGACTTCGACTGCATCAGCCGGGACGCCGACGGCGCCGCCCACCTGCGCTACCTCAACCGGAAGATGAAACGCGAAGCCCTGGTCCCCATCGGCGAGGAGGCCGGGAGCGACATCGCCGCCCAGCAGCAGCGCGTCCTTGAGCGTTGGCCCGGCGGCAGCCGATGGCTGTTCCCGGCGCCCCGGATGAACCCCGACGGCACTCGGCCACTGACCACGCACTCCTGCCGCGGCCGGCTCGACCGCCGGCTGGAGCGATGCGACGTCCAGGACGAACACGGCCGACCGGTCCATCTGACGCCCCACCGATGGCGCCACACTTCTGGAACCAGGCTGATCAACCGGGACGTCCCGCAGGAAGTCGTACGCGCCCTTCTCGATCACTCTTCCGGCGAGATGACCGCCCACTATGCCCGGCTGCACGACTCCACGGTTCGCCGGCACTGGGAGAAGGCCCGCGAGGTCAACATCAAGGGCGAGAGCGTCACCGTCGATCCCGACGGCCCTCTTGCTGAGGCCACCTGGGCCAAGCAGCGGCTCGGGCGCGTGACCCAGGCCCTGCCCAACGGCTACTGCGGCCTGCCGGTGCAACGGACCTGTCCGCATGCCAACGCGTGCCTGACGTGCCCGATGTTCGTCACGACCCCCGAGTCCCTGCCGCAGCACCGCGAGCAGAAGCAGCAGTTGCTGCAGATCGTCTCCGCCGCCGAGGCCCGCGGCCAAGCCCGCGTGGTCGAGATGACCCGCCAAGTCCTCAACAATCTGGAGAAGATCATCACCAGTTCGGAAGACGACCTCGGACGGCCGGAGGGGAGCGCCGATACGAGCTGACAACAGCCAGCACATCGTCGACGCCGCCCGTCGCCGCAGCGAGTACACCCGCGCCAAGGCCGTCCAGTCCCTCCGTTCCCTCGACCTGGCGGGCGAGCCGGTGACCTTCGAGACCGTCGCGAAGCGGGCCGCAGTGTCCCGGTCCTGGCTCTATGCCCAGCCGGACCTGCGAGAGGAGATCGAGCGGCTGCGGGCAGCACACCGCCGCGACCCCGGCTCGCCGGTTCCTGCACGTCAGCGCACCTCCGACGGATCCTTGCTGCGGCGCCTTGAAGCCGCCAACGCCCGCATCCGGCGCCCTACCGAGGAGAACCAGCAACTCCGTGACCAACTCGCCCGCGCACTCGGTGGACAACGCGCCGGGACGACTCGCATCAGCCCGCCCGAGCAGCGTGCCTCGCAGCGATAGCTGTCACGTCGCAGTCCGAACTGTCACCGCGAGCCCGTTCGAGCGGATCGGAGCCCAGCGCCCGCTGTCCTGTCGCTTACTGCTGATGGGCAGCTGGTTGCGCGAGAGTGAGTCCAGTCCACTGTTCCAGCGCCTCCGCGTGGCTGCCTACCGCCGTCGCCCGGGCAACCGCCGCAACTTCCTCCGGCGTCGGCTCACCGTTGCGGGAGAGCAGAGCCAGTGGCCAGGCCGGGGTTCCCGAATGCTCACCGTCGAAGGGGTGCCAGTCCCAGGCCGCATCGAACCGCCAGACGCGCCCGTTTCGGTCGGCTACCTCATCGCCTGGTTCAAGGAATGCGTACGGGCGGAAAAGCAGCTCGATGCGGATCGGTTCGCCGCCGGCCGGATCGAGCGCGTAAGTCTGGTCCTCAAGCTCGGGGTCATAGGTGTCACCCTGCCGCAGGAGGTCGAGGTAGGACGCGGGCCGCGGCAGCATGCCGGTGACCTGGGGCGGATCGAAGTGATAGACCGCCTGGACGTGCACCACGGTCGCGGGGATCCCTACGAGGCACGTGTCACCCTTCCTCAGTGCAGTCTCCGCCGGTTCCGTTCGGAAGATCTCCCACTCGCCGGCCTCGGGCGTTGGAATCGCCCGCCGGCCGTTCCACCTGATGTTCTTGGCCTGCGGGTCCACCTCCAACCACGGCCACCACACGGAAACGTAGGAGCGGGAGACCTCGGTGACCGTGGTCTCGGTGAACGGGCACTCCAGCTTCAGCACGTCACCGGCCCGGTAGTTGTCAATCATGGACGCATTCTGCATGCCCAGGCTGACACGCGACCGAGCGGTGTCCCCGGGGGGGCTCCGGCCTACGCCGGCGAGGGCCGTCTCGCACCGCATCGCGCCATCCTGCAGTTCATCGACCTGCTGCATGAGGCGGGAGTCGCCGGGGTCGTCCGGCCGGCCTGTCCCCGCTGCCACCGGGTCGTCCGCGTCGACAAGCCGTTGGACGGGGAGCGGGTATGCCGCAACTGCATCGCCGAGTCGCGTGTCGAGGAATGCGCACGCTGCGGTGCCCGGCGCGAACCGGCGACCCGCGACGAGCAAGGGCATGTCCTCGCTGCACTCTCAAGCACCGGACCCACCAACTCCTCGCCGATGATGCGGGCGCCATATCACCGAAACTGCAGGCTCTCCACGACGCTCTGGCTGGCACCGAACGCGCTGGCACCGCAATGCGCTGGCTCTCGAAGGGCATCGTCGCCACCGTCCGGTCCGATCTCGGTTCCGGCCGCCGACCACTGACCCATGAGGCCCTGGACGAACTCCCGGAAGACAAGGTCGTCGAGCACATCCGCAGCGTGCTCGTGGCCACCGGCACCCACCCGCAGCGGGACGAGCAGTTGGTCCGCCTCGAACGACATGTCAGAGATCTCGTCGCCTCCCGCGCAACCGTCGAAGGACGCAAAGTCCTGCACCGATACGCGACCTGGCACCTCCTGCGCCGCCTTCGCCGCCGCTGCCGCGGCAAGGACATCACCCACACCCAGCTCACAGTCGTCCGCCAGCACCTGCGGGCAGCCGTCCACCTCCTCAACTGGCTCGACGACCAGGACCTGACTCTCGCCACCTGCCGCCAGATCGACCTCGAACACTGGATGACCAGCGACGACGTGCGCCACCGCCGGGAAGCAGGCAACTTCGTGCGCTGGGCCCTCTCCCAGAAGATCGCCCGCGACCTCAGCTTCCCAGCCGTGAGGTGGAATGGCCCGTCGCGGCCGATGGACGACGAGGCCCGCTGGGCACAGCCCGCCGACTGCTGCACGACGACACCATCCGAACCGAAGACCGCCTCGCCGGCCTGCTCTTGCTCCTCTATGCCCAGTGGCCCGCAGCGATCTCCCGCCTGACCGTCGACCACATCGAGCAGACCGACGGAGCGGTCCGCATCCGACTCGGCGATGTCCCCGTCCAACTGCCCGAACTCGTAGCAGACTTGGCCATCCTGCAGGCCACGTTTCGCCGCAGCCACGCCGTCCTCGCACGCACGGACTCGCCCTGGCTGTTCCCTGGCGGCCAGCCCGGCCGCCCGATCAGCGCCTGGGCCATGGGCGAACGCCTCCGCAAACTCGGCATCCGACTCGCGGAGACGCGCTCAACGCCCCCTATTCCAGCTCGCCACCGAGCTGCCCGCCGCAGTCCTCGCCCGCACCCTCGGCACAGACATCACCGTCGCCGTCAAATGGCAGCGAGCCGCCGCCGGGGACTGGGCCGCCTACGCCGCCGACGTCACACGCCGCTTCGCTCGACAACAGCCAGGGACGACGCCGTCATGACACAGCGTCCCCGAACGACCTCGGCTCTGCTTGGCCTGAGCCTCCTTGGCGGACGCCTCCAGTCGGTTCCAGTAATCTTGGTACCACGCCTCGTCGCCGCCATCCATGTTGCTGTTGTCCTTCAGCATGCCGACCTTGCCGTCGATCAGTTCGCGAACGATGTCGACGTGGCCGGCGTGCCGGTTCGTTTCGGTCGTCATGTGCAGCATGATCCGCTGAAGAGTCACGTCTCCGCTGTCGCCACACCACGCGACGTGGCCCATCGCGTCCAGCGGTACCGCCTCGATCGTCGCGTCCGTGTGCGCCCAGGCGCGGTGGTAGAGGCTGAGAACGTCCTCGCGCGACTCGTCGATGGGTGCCCACATGTCCGAGTTGGGCTCGGCGCCTTCCTCGTGCCAGGGGAGGGATTCGTTGTGCGGGCGGCCGAAGGTCGGGCCGAAGTACCCGAGCTCGACGCCGGCGAGGTGCTTGACGAGGCCGAGGAGGTTGGTGCCAGTCGGCGTCAGGGGGCGGCGGATGTCGTACTCGGATATCCGTCCAGCTTCCAGATGATGGCTTCCCGGGCTCCTTTGAGGTAGCGGTGCAGGTCATCTTTAGGATCATTGGGCTTCGTGGGGCCGAGTCTCGCATCACTTGCCGACAGCGATCGCGTGAACTTGCCGGCTGCCCAGGAAGCATCAGCCGGCAACTGGGCCGTCAACACCTCGAACCGTCCCCCTGGGATCCCTGATGCGGCAGGCATTCGGACAGTTTCAATACCCGACTCCACCATTACACCCCGGCCGGCGCTCGATCGAGCTGGCCGGCGACGCGCCGAGCGCGCACCCGAGCGGCCCTCGCCCGGCCCCTGGTCCCGCACTGGTCCCGCCGGAGTCCCCCGGCCGCCACCTGCGGCTCGTACGCTGACCCGCCCTCGGAAACGGCAAAAGCCCCGCTGGCCTGGACTTCCGTCCAGTCAGCGGGGCTCCGACATCACTGTCGGGACGACAGGATTTGAACCTGCGACCCCTTGACCCCCAGTCAAGGGGTTCAACTAGTGTCGACAGCCGAGGCCTCACGGCCTCGGCTTTTTTGTTGCTCAAGTGCACTGAAAACAAGGGAAGTTGAAACTCGTCATGGAGATCCACGATCGGCAGAGCCGGAACCCGCCGGGTGCCCAGGTGGGTTCAAGTTCGTACATAGATGCCCGCTATCGCCCACGGGCGCTCATAGGCGCTCACCAGGCGCGGTCCCAAACTGGTCCCCAGATGGTCCCCAGGTCCCCAGGGCCGCCTTCGTCACCGCGAGTGACAGCAATCTGTCGGCCCTTCAGCAGGACCCCTCTGCCGACCGCCGCAGCCCGTCGCGCATCGCCCTTGGCCAGACGAGGCGGTCCGGTCGGATCAGGGTCGACTACCCACTGGATACGGATAGTGATCTTCCGGACGGTGTGTCGTCTTGAGCGTGTCCTGGCCATGCGGTTCTGAGTGCTTCGCGCACCGCCCAACGCGCTCTGCCGCCACACCCGACACAGCAGCCACTCTTGCCCCAGATCCACCAGGCAGTCCGGGAGAAGGGGAAGTTCATGGAACAGCGTGCGCAGCGGGGCAGGGTGTACCGGCGGTGTGGGTGCCGGGGCGAGGGCGGGCGGCAGTTGGGTGCGTGGTGTGTGCGGTTGCTGGAGGAGGCGGAGCACGGGTCGTGGACGTACTGCGTCGATCTGGCGCCGCAGGACGGCCGGCGGCGTACCCGGCGGCGGGGAGGGTTCGCGTCCGAGGCGGAGGCTGCGCAGGAGTTGGCGGCGGTGCTGGAGGGTGAACTGGGCGGGGCGTACGAGGAGCGTCGTACCACCGTGGCGGAGTACCTGCGGGAGTGGCTGACGGCGCGGAAGGAGGAACTCACGGCGAACACCTACGCCGGGTACAAGGCCTACGTGGAGAGGGACTTGATCCCCGCGTTCGGGCGTTGCCGGCTGCTGGACCTGCGGCCGAAGCAGATCGAGGCCTGGATGGCCGCGCAGCGCAAGGCCGGCCGGGGCCGGGTCACGCTGTACCGGGTCGTCTCGACGCTGCGCAACGCGCTGAACCACGCGGTGCGCTCCTGGCGGCTGAAGTTCAACCCGGCCGAGCACTGCGTGCCCACCAAGCCCCGCGCGGACGAGCGCACGTGCTGGACACCGGCGCAGGCTGCGACGTTCCTGAGGCACAACGCCGAGCAGTACGCCGACCAGCTGGCCGACCTGTTCGAGGTCCTGCTCGGCACCGGCATGCGCCGCGGTGAGATCCTCGCCCTGCACTGGTCGGACGTCCACCTCATCGACCGCAAGCTGTTCGTCCGCTGGACCCTGTCCGCCGTGGACAACGGCGACCTCCACTTCAACCAGCCCAAGACCGAGGCCAGCCGCGCCTGGATCAGCCTCTCCCCCAGAGTCATGACCGCTCTCCACCGCCAGGCCGACCTCCAGATGACCGCCCACCCCGACAGCCGACTCGTGGGCCTCGTCTTCGCCCACGCGGACGGATCGCCCCTGCGGCCCCAGTGGGTCCTCGACCAGCTCCGCAAACGCACCGCCGAACTCGACCTCCCGAAGATCGGGCTGCACGACCTGCGGCACACGGCGGCCAGCATCATGATCGCCGAAGGCATCCCCATCGCCATCGTCTCCAAGACCCTGCGCCACGCCACCCTGGCCACCACTATCAACCTCTACGGCCACCTCTTCAAGGACTCCGCCGACCAGGCCGTCAACGCCCTCGCCCGAGCCCTCGACCAAGCCCAGACGGACCGGCTCCGCGCCGTCCCCCGCGGCGACGACGACCTGCCGCTCGTCGCATAGCCGCCCGGCCGGTCGCCCGACCTGCCGTGCCGGGCCGAAAATGCGCTGTCGGCTTTCCTCTCCGGTTGCCGCGGACCGCGGGCGGAGGCACGCAAGGTGCCTCCGCCCGCCGTCCGGCGCGGGCTCGGCCGTTCAGCGGCGGAAGCCGCGGTGGGGGTCGCGGGCCGTGACGTTCCCGAACGGTTCGAACCAGGCCTGCGCGCGAAGGTCCCCCACACCGAGCTGCCGGTTGGCGTCGCCGTCGGGATCCTCGATGCCGTCGAAGCGGGAGCTGTAGAGCATGAGGACGTCGGTGTCCTGGAAGAACATGTCCGTGCAAGCGCCGAAGTCGTAGTCGTCGCGGTGGACCGGCAGCGTGCTGTGCGCGCCGTGCCCGGTACCGTCGGAGTCGTCCCCGAGCTCGTCGGCGCTGTCGCCGGCGTCCGCGATGGCGAGGTGCAGGGCGAGTTCCTCGGCGGTGCAGGTCGGCCGCGGCCAGTGGCCGCGTTCGAGGTCGTCGGCGAGGTCGTCGGCGGCGCGGGCGAAGCGGCGCCGCCACTGGAGGTCGGTGGCGAACGTCAGCTTCGGCAGCCGCGGGAACACACCCCAACCGCCCTCGTGCTCATCCGGTACGAGGCGCCCGTCACCGAGTTCCTCGGCGTCGTCGTACGCCTCGTCGGCCAGCAGCGACAGCGCGGTGTGGAGAAGGTCGGCCGTGCGGGGAGTCAGCTGCCACAAGCAGCTCTCTTTCTCACACTCCGGGTCCTCGCAGTGCGGAGGCTCCACAGGGAAGAGCGCCGCGAAATCGGGCAGTTCCTCCCCACGGCTGTGCTCAGCAGGCTCCCCGGCCTTGGCGGCACGCGGGCCGGGGCCGAAGTCCGCCACGACCGGCTCGGCACTCCACTCGGCGACCTCGTCGCCCTTGTTCCGCCGCAGCAGAGAAAGATGGCTGCGATCGGTCAGGGCGTCCGCCCCGTCGACGTCGGCAGGCGGGTCCGCGAGCCACATGACCGCGCCGACCACGTCGTGCGGGTCGTCATCGTCGAGCTGATCGGCCGGCATCGGTTCCCATCCCTGTTCGCCCGCGGCGTCCAGCAGGGCCTGCCGGTCGTGGACGTGGAACTCACGGAGCGAAGTGATCCGTACGACCTGGCCCGGCAGATCACGCAGCCGCGCCTCACCCGGTGCGGGACCGCCAGGCTCCGGGGCCTCGTCGTTGTCGCCGCCCTCACTGCCGGCGCCGTCCTCCCGGCCAGGTTCCTCGTGCGCGGATCCTTCGGGCCAGGCAATGAGCGTTCCGGCAGCGGCCGGCCAGGTGCCGGCGAGCACGTGGGCCACGGCTTGCCGGAGTGAGGACGCAGGAGCGTCCGGCAGCTGCCCGCACAGCCCGTCCACGGACTCCGTATGAAGGGCACCCGCCGCCCGGCTCAGGGTCCGGCGCAGCAGTTCTGCCGCGCGGTGGGCGAGTTCGGCATCCCGGCAGGTGAGGACGGCCTGGAGGGAGTCCGGCCCGTCGTCATGGGAAAGGAGCGCGAGGACGCGGCTCTTGCTGGGGGTGTGTTCGCAGAGGAAGTCGCTCGGTGAGGCAGTGAGTTGGTGCTCTGGCATGCGGGGAACTCCGGTGCGGTGGAAGGCGCGCCATACGGAGGGCGGCGCCGAGGAGGGTGGAGTTCCGCTGGTGGGCGCGCTGCTGACGCGCCTCCGGACGGTGAGGAAGTCTGCTGACCGCAGCTGGTTCCGCCGATGCTGTCAGCGGTCCGGACCTGGTCCTGTCCGACACCGTACCTGAGACGCCCAGGAGTTGTCCTCCACGGGACCGATGCGCCGCTCTCGGGGTCGTTCGCCCCCAGGTTGTCCGACCGATGGAGCAGGATGGGCTCTGACGAGTCACCTGGGAGAGGGAAGCAAGGAATGGCCACCGACGAAACCCGGCTGCCTGTGGAGTTCCTGGCCACACTCGCGGCCGGTGCCGATCCCGGGTCCGCGGCGGCCCGGATGGCAGCCGAACAGGCTCGTGGCGTGGCCGACAGCCAGCAGGGCGGGGCGCTCCTCGCGGCGCTGCTTGCCAGGTCCTACCGGGATTCGGCACCCGCCTGGCTGCTGGAGGCCGCGGTGGCGAACGGGCTGCGGCAGAGCGAGAGCGAGTACGATTACCTCACCGGGTCGACGTCGCTGGTGGTCCTCGCGCTCATCCACCCCGACTGCGATCCGGCTCTGCGGGCCGACGCGTTGCGCCGCTGCTCCGACCGCCGGCTCGGCTCCCTCGGCACCGCCGACCGGCCGGCCGACCTCTGCGCGGCCGTCGCCGACGAACTGCGCAGGCGGGTACCGCAACCACCGCACATGACGCCCGAACTGCTCAAGGAGCCAACGCCCGCACAGGTGGTTCTGCGTACCGGACGCCTCCACGACGCCGTGTTCGAGGCCGCCGTCGCTCTCCTGCCCGACGGCCCCGACCGCACGCGTCTGGAAGACGAGGATTCCGGCGCCTGGTCCGACCGGATCAGGGCAGCGTTCGACGCGTGGGGCCGCATGTGGTCGGCCGTGCTCGAACAGCACCCCGACCGGCACTCCCAGCTCATCGACAGGACCGCCGGCACCACGGCGAACCGGGTCATCCGCGACCAACTGCTCGGCAGCGTGCCGTGGACGGTCGAGCCGAAACTCCTTAGGCAGATCGCGCTGGATGACCTCTCCAGGTTCGGCGCCGCCATGCTCACGACCCGGATCTGCGGCTTCCTCCAGGACGGTTCCTCGAAGGAGGAGGCCCGGCAGAACTTCGCCGCCGAGCTCTCCGCCCTGGACGAGGCCGATCGAAGGGACATCGAGTTCCTGTACCTACGGGACGACGGCTTCGACACCGACTGGGGCACCGACTCCGCCGTCTCCTGGGTGAGCCACGCGGCCGACGGACGCTGGCGCCTCATCCTCAACCCCGCCGAGGCCAAGCCCGCCTACGGCGATCCCCATCCATGGCGAAGCCATGCGGACGAACTCGCCGACTTGGGGCTGAACTTCGCCGAAACGGCCGTGCAGGCCCTCCGGACCTGGAAGCCGAAAGACCTCTACGGAATCAGCACGGCGTCCGACCTGCGCTGGGTCCGCGACATGCTGGTCCACCTGCCCGAGCTCGCACCGGCCGTCGAAGCGACCGTTCGACTGGTGATCCGCGACGCCTGCCGCGGCCGGTCCGGCCCCCAGTCGTACGACTACAAGTCTCAGGAGGACCGGCGGCAGTTCGACGAACTCCTGAACGCGATCACGCGGATCGTCGCCGACCCCGCCCCGCAGCCGCCCGCGACCCGTCGCACGGCCCTCGGCAACCCCGAAGAAGTGACGGTCCGGAGCCTGTCCGCCGTCACCGCGGAGGTGCTCGACGCGTACCTTAACCGGCATGCCGGCGACGACGCGCTCGTGGAGAAGGCACTGCTGTCCTTCGCCTGGCACGGCCACCGCAGCGAACCGGCGTTCGCCTCACTCCTCGCCCGCCACTCCGATCCGCGCCACGCCGTCCACACCCTCACCCGCGAGCTCCGCCGCCGGCTCGGCGGCAACCCCGCCAACCGCGAAGCGTGGGCCCGGCAGGTCCTCGCCCTACCCGACTATCCCAGCGAGACCATCCTCGCCCTGCCCGCCTGGACGGCACTCAAGGCCCGTGGGCACCACTACGACAGCACACATCCCACCGTGCTCGCCCTGGTGGAAGCAGCACTCGGAGACGACCACGAGGCCTGGCAGCGATTCGCCGACAGCCCGATCAGCAACTCCGGCCCCAACGCCTGGCTCCGCCTCGGAGACATCCTCACGGCCGCCGCAGACGGAACGGCGTGGCCCAAGCCACCCGGTTCCCGGTGACAGCTCCGGGCTGCGCCGAGAAACACTGGCCACATGGCAACAGAGCGCCGGTGATAGCGGGCGGTGGAGGGTGTGAGAAAGGCCTGGCTGGTGAGGCGGCTTCACCTCCGCCCTGCCGGGTCACGCGTAGGGATCGCGCAGCGGCCGGGGCTCACGGACTCCGCGTGTGATCTCCTCCGGGAGGTCCGGGCCCGCAAGGTAGTAGCGGCCCTGGGCCTCGCCCTTCGCGGCGAGCCAGCCGGCGCGGACGAGTTCGCGGATGTCGCGCTGGGCCTGCTGCTCGCTCAGTTCGGCGTCGGCCTGGTAGGTGGCCCGGCGCAGGCGGTTGCCCATGGCCGCGGGGTAGAGGGCGTAGAGCATGCGGTCGGGCCAGCCGCGCTGCTCGATGGCTTCGTCGAGTGCGGTCCAGACCTCGCGGGTGCTGTTCACCTGCCGCTCGACGCTCTGGGCCTGCTGGTGGTGGGCGCGCAGGCAGAACCGGACCCACCGGAGGGTGTCGCGCTCGGGGGTCCAGACGGGGCCGCCGACCTCACCGAGGACGTCGTAGTAGCGGTAGGTGTTGCGGGCCCGGCCGAGCCACTCCTCGATGCTGGAGAACTCCGGTGCCATGATCCCTTCCCTCGCGAGGACCAGGGTGTGCAGGGCGCGGGACATCCGCCCGTTGCCGTCGGGCCACGGGTGGATCGCCACCAGGTTGAGGTGCGCCATCGACGCCCGTACCAGTCCGGGCGCGTCGAGGTCACGCTCGTTCAGCCACTCCACCAGCTCACCGGTGAGCACCGGGACCAGGCCGGCGTCCGGCGCGGTGTAGGCCGCGATGGTGGGATCCTCGGCCGACGTGACGTACACCGGTCCGGTGCGCCACCAGCCGGGCCGCTTGACCAGGTGGTGGCCCTGCATCATGAAGTGCAGCGCGTTGAGCAGCCCCTTGCTGTACGCGAAGTCCTCACCGGCCTCGGCAAGACGCTGGATGTAGGTCATCGCCTGCCGATAGCCCTCGATCTCGACCGCGACGGTATCGCTCGCATCGATCGGGGCCTCTCCGACCATGATGTCCTCGACGTCCGACACGCTCGCCGCGTAGCCCTCGATCGTGTTCGACCCGGCGATCGCCCGCGCGGTCAGGTTGCGCCGCAGCTGCCCCTCCCATCGTCGGGGCGTGCGCAGATGCAGGCGCAGCCGATCCCGCATGTCCTCGATCTCCGCAAGGACAGTCAGGTCGGCATCTTCGAGCTCAGGCAGGGAATACAGCACGAATCAATGACACCATCATGGAATCACCGCGTCAAGAAGTGGGGAGACCGCCAGCCGGCAGTCAGCGCCCTGTCGGCTGCCCTTGACCACGCTACGCACGATCGGCCGCCCGCCTCAGGCCAAAGGCGGGCCGGCGCAGGGTCCGGCGCCGTGGCGGCTTCGGCAGCCGTGCCAAGGCGGCGTGGGAGATGGCGGCGGTGCCGGACGGTGAGTTGCGCGGGGTCTACCAGAGCGGACCAGCTGACCGACCTGTTCGAGGTCATGCTCGGCACCGGCATGCGCCGCGGCGAGGTCCTCGCCCTGCACTGGTCGGACGTCCACCTCATGGACTGCAAGCTCTACGTCCGCTGGACCCTCGCCGCCATCGACAACGGAAAGATCCACCTCCGCGAGCCCAAGACCGAGGCCAGCCGCGCCTGGATCAGCCTCTCCCCCAGAGTCATGGCCGCCCTCCACCGCCAGGCCGCCCTCCAGATGAACGCCCACCCTGACGGCCGGCTGGACGGGCTGGTCTTCGCCCGCCCGGGCGGAACACCGCTGCGGCCCCAGTGGGTCCTCGAGCAGCTCCGCAAGCGCACCACCGCCCTCGGCCTGCCCCGCATCGGCCTTCACGACCTGAGGCACACCGCCGCCAGCATCATGATCGCCGAAAACATCCCCATCGCCGTCGTCTCCAAGACCCTGCGCCACTCCACCATCGCCGTCACCATCAACCTCTACGGCCACCTCCTCAAAGACTCCGCCGACCAGGCCGTCAACGCCCTCGCCCGAGCACTCGACCAAGCCCAGGCAGGACAGCTCCGGGCTGTCCCCCGTGACGACGACGACCTGCCGCTCGCGGCGTAGTGGCAGCCGCGGGCGGAATCCCTCCCCGGGCGGGCGAGGCCGCTCCTGGCCGGCGTCCCCCCAGGAGGGCAGGCTTCAGCCCCGCGGCTGGCTGCCCCTCCGGGCCGCCAGACCACTGCTGCGGTCTACCAGCCCAGGGACAGCTGCACTGGGACTCCGGAGGCTGTCTCTACTCGCGCGGCCAGGACCGCCGGGATGGGTACGTCGAGCCGAACGGCGGTCGGGGTGTAGAGGTCGGTCTCGACCTCGGGTGTCGTGAGGGACACGAGGAGGGCGTAGGAGACCGGCTCGCCGACGCGGTCGGATCTGTTGTGGGACTTCCACCAGCCGCCGGTCGGGTAGACCGCCAGGGCTCCGCAGTCGGCGAGCTCGGCCGCGGTGCCGCGCCAGATGTCAGCGTGCAGGGAGCCGCGGTTGCGGTTTTTGGAGCCGACGAGCCAGGCTTTGTCGCCCTCGAACTTTCCGACCGTGGTCATGCCGTCGTCCTCGGCCTGTGCGTCCTTCGCAACGCGTGCTTCGAAGTCGGCCAGGTGCTCCACACCCTTGATCGCGAACCGCAGCCGGTGGGACGCGTAGGTGTGCTGGCCGAGGACGCCCTGCCGGCCGGGATTCGGTTCGACGAAGTACGAGAGGGTGACGCGCAGCTCGACCGGCGTGGCGCCGAGGTCGAGGAGCTGCTCGCGAGGCCAGGGCAGGTGATGGAGCTTGAGCTCGCCCAGGTGGACGCCGTTCTTCTCCTTACGGAAAGGGACGAGCGATCCCTGGATCATCATCGTGACTGCGTTGGCCCCGCTGGACAGGACCCGTTCCTCGGTTGGCACGCCCCAGCCGTAGCGGCGCAGCACGCTGAGCGCGAAGTCCCTGGTGCCGTTGCCCTTGCCGCTGTGACGGCGGCCGTTCGGTTTGAGGATGCCGTCGGTCATGGCGGCGGTCCAGCGTGCCTCGTGGACGAGGAGTGCCCGGATGGTTTCAGGCCTGAGGGCGGGGTAGGCGGCGTGGGCCATGGCTGCCAGTCGTGCGGCCTGGGCGGTGGCTGCGCTGGTGGCGTTGGCTGTGGTGAGCGGTCGGTCGAGGCCGTTGTGGGTGGTGGTGAGTCTGACGACGTCGTGCTGGTCGGTAAGGGTGCCGTCGGCGTCGACGAGGAGGTTGCCGCCTTCGAGGACGATGTCCGGCTTGATCGGGGTGTTGGCCGGCAGGGTGACGGAGGTGCGGCTGAAGGGTGAGAGTTCGCCGGCGGCGGCGAGGGTCCGGTATCCGTCGAAGTCGGTGTCCTGGGGGGGTTGAGCCAGGTCGGTGTAGGCGCCGACGGTCAGGACGTTCCATGCCTGGGAGGGGTCTTCTATCCGGGAGATGTCACAGAGCCCGAGGTGGTGCAGGCTTCCGTCTGCCTGTCGGAGATGGGTGATGGGGTGTTCGCGGACGTTGCCAGCCGAGACGACGATAAGTCGTGATGCCTCGGGATCGGGCGCTCCAAGGAGTTCGATGCGGTCGTCGTGGACCGCGATGCCGGTTCCGGCGGCGAGTGCGTCGAGCGAGGCGGAGCAAAGGGTCGCCTGGCCGTCGGTGCCGTTGCGTTCGGCTGTGGAGTGGTCGGTGACGGCCATGGAGAAGACCCGGGCGTGCGGCTGGTCGGCCGAGCCGGTTTCTGCGCTGGAGACGGCGTTGACGGCGACTTCCGCGTGGCTGCGCGGGGTGGCGCCGTGGTGTCTTCGTTTGGGGAGGATCTTGACGGCTTGCAGGCCGTGGGAGAGTCGGATGGTGTCGCCCGTTTCGAGGGCGGTGGCGAGGTCTCCGAGGAGGGCGAGGCCGGCCATGTTGGTTCCGTGACCGTTGTTGTCGTCGGGTCCCTCGTAGGGGACGACGCTCTGCGCGCGGCCGGCGAGGGCCTGCTTGAGGAGTGGGTGCTCCTGGTGGATGCCGGTGTCGAGGATGCAGACGACGGGCGCGTCGGCGGGGGCGTGCTCCAGTCGGTCGGCGAGGTCGGCGGTGAAGTCCCGTTGGAGGAAGCGGGCGGTGGAGTGGATCTGTTCGACGAAGCTGGGTCGCCGGACTTCCGAGGGACAGGCGTTGGTGGCGAGGAGGGTCTTGAGCTGAGCGCTGGTCGTGGCGACGTGGGCGACCCGGTACTCGCCGATGGTGATCGAGCGGTCAGCGATCGGCCAGCCGTTGGCGGCGGCGATGCGGTGGAGGGCGGCGACTTGGTCCGCGTCAGTGATGTCCGGGTTGAACCATAGTTCCCACCAGCGGTGTTCGTTCTCTTCCGGCAGAGGCGCCTCCTCCTGCCAGAGCTGGCTGAGGAGGGCGTGCCGGATGCGTTCGGCGTTGGCGACGGCGCTCTGTTGTCTCGGGTTGCCGCCGGTCGTGTCCTGGGTGAACTGGCTGATCTTGTCGGCGAAGGCCTGGACACGGTCATCGGGGATCCAGATGACGGCTTCTTGCGGGCTGTTGTCGGTGGCCTTGCTGACGCTCATGAGCGTCAGGCCGGAGTTGGCGAGCTTGTCGACGTCGAGGTCGTGCCCGCCGGCAGCCTCCACCCGGATCGCGAAGCCGCTCGCCCGCTCGGTTTCCTCCACCGTCCGGCGGTCTGCTGTGGCGGCGTGCTGGGCCTCTTCGAGCCCACCGAGAAGGCGATCGACATGGCCCTGCCGGTCTGCGGAGCGGTCGACGAACGGGCCGCTGCGGGCACGGGATCCGCTGGGCCGCGGGGTGAGGGTCTTCGGGTTCCAGGGGACCAGGAGGTGCGGGGTGAACCGCGGCGGGACCGGGTCAGGCATGGCGCAGCGCGTGCCGCTCGTCCAGTCCTTCGGTCAAGAGGTGTTGGTCGACCACGTCGTTGCCTCCGAGAATGGCGCGTTTGGCCGCGGATTCGGCGGCCTTGACCAGCTCGGCGTGGCTGAGCTGGTCGACCTTGGTGATCAGGTCGGACCAAAGTACGCCGGTGGTGTCCATTGCGGCTAGGCGTCGTTGCAGGATCTCTATCGCCTGTTGTGGGGAGGGTGGTGCGTAGTGGACGACGAGGTCGAAGCGGCGGAAGAGTGCGCGGTCGAGGAGGTGGCGGTGGTTGGTGGCGGCGACGACGAGGCTCTCGGAGGGGGCTTCGTCGAGGAAGAGGAGGAAGGAGTTGAGGATGCGGCGGGCTTCGCCGACGTCGTTGCCGGCGGTGCGTTCGGCGCCGAGGGCGTCGAACTCGTCGAAGAGGTAGACGGCGCGGGTCTCGGCGGCGGCTTCGAAGACGGTGCGGAGCTTGGCGGCGGTCTCTCCCATGAAGCGGCTGATCAGTCCATCGAGGCGGATGGTAAACAGGGGCAGGGAGAGTTCCTTGGCCAGTGCGGCGGCGGTCATGCTCTTGCCGGTCCCGGGCGGCCCCGAGAGAAGGATGCGGTGCACGGGGGTGAATCCGAAACGCTCCAGGCGGGCGCGCTGGCGCTGCTCGTGCAGGACCTTCTCCAAGGGCACGCGGACGTCGTCGGCGAGGGTCATGTCGTCAAGGCAAACGTCGGGGTAGCCGGCGGTGAGGAGGCTGGCGAGTTCGCCCCGAGGCTGGACGACCGGGGTCGGGGCGACCCTGGGGATCTTCTCGGCGCGGGCGGCGTCGATGATCTCGCGGAGTTCGACGGCGATTTTGCCGTGACCCTGGCGCGCAGACTTCGCGGCCACCTGGAGGGCGATGCTGTAGAAGCGGTCCTCGTCGCCGGCGGCGTGGGCGTTGAGGAGTGCCTTGAGGTGGTCAGCTGTGGCAGCCACGCACCTCACACTCCTCTTCAGCAGACCGGCCCGCCACTCTAACGAGCGTCTCGGACGGTGGATACCCCTGGCGCGCACGGTCCAGCGCCTTGTTCATCGTACGGCGGCAGGATTGCCCGCTCGACTGCGGGCCGCACGTCCACACGGCCACCAGTGTCCTCCGACGCGAGCTGGGCCCGGTGGGACCGTCCTGTGAGGACGGCACATGAGGACCCCTGACAGCATCGCGCGGGCTGTTCAGTTCAGTCATGACTGCCGGCCACGACCACATCGTCGCGCATGCGGGCAGACAGCTCGCTCCAGTCGTGGAGGCCCTGCAGGAGGTTCTCGAACCGCATATTCAGCGAAGTTGAGTGGACGTTAAGTCCGTTTCTGGTAGCGGCCTCGTTCGGGTTGGGTGAGGAAGCCTTGGCGAGTGAGGCGTCCGAGGCGGCTGCGGGTGATGTT
>NZ_JBVJYK010000028.1:0-100841 GCF_055600605.1 Kitasatospora sp. NPDC038210
GCGGAGGCCGAGGTCATGACGGCTTCGGTGCGCAGGGGGTTGATCTCGGAGACGGCGCCGACGAGCGTGGTCTTGCCGACACCGAAGCCGCCCGCCACGACGATCTTGGCCGACGTCGTGGCACGGGCGGGTCCGTTAGAGCTTGCGAAGTCCACTGAGGACCCTTTCGAGCAGCGTGACATCGGGCGTTCCGCCCGACTCGCCCGCGGCGGCGGGCTGGTGGATGGCGACGAGACCGGCTTCGGCGAGGTCGGCGACGAGGATGCGGGCGACCCCGAGCGGCACACCGGCGAGTGCCGAGATCTCCGCGATCGACTTGACCTCACGGCAGAGGCTGACGATCCGGGCGTGCTCGGGCAGGAGGCCACTGGACCGCTCGGCGGAGCCGGTGGTGGAGATCAGGGCCTCGATGGCGAGTTGGTAGCGGGGACGGGTCCGGCCGCCGGTCATCGCGTACGGACGGACCAGCGGCTGCTGCTCGTAGCCGTCGGACTGCTGCCCGCCGTAGCCGCTGCCGTACCCGCTGCCGTACGGGCCGGCGGGTGTCGAGGGCGGGGTCATGGGTCCTCCTTGTGCTGCAGCCTTGAGCAGCCGGTTCCAGCTGGGACGATGCCAGCTGAGGCGGGATCAGCTGCCTGAGGGTAGCTGAGGGTGAGACGCCGGGACCGGTCGGGTCGGCCCCGGCGGGGAGGTGGGACGGGTGGGTGGGTCCGCGTGGATTCAGGTCAGTGCAGGAGACTGCCCTGGAGTTCCGCGCGAAGTGCGGGGGTGAGGACGGCGCCGGCGCGGTCGACGAGCAGGGCCATCTCGTAGCCGACGAGGCCGATGTCGGAGTCGGGGGCGGCGAGGACGGCGAGGGCGGAGCCGTCGCTGACGGCCATGAGGAACAGGAAGCCCCGCTCCATCTCGACCACGGTCTGGTTGACCTCGCCGCCCTCGAAGATCCGGCTGGCGCCGGAGGTGAGGGAGGTGAGGCCGGAGGCGACGGCGGCGAGCTGGTCGGCGCGGTCGCGCGGGAAGCCCTCGGACATGCACAGCAGGAGGCCGTCCGCGGAGACCACCACGGTGTGGGACACCCCGGGGGTGTTGTCCACGAAATTGGTGATCAGCCAGTTCAGGTTCTGTGCGGCCTGGCTCATCTGGTTCAACTCAACGCTCCTGGTGATCTGCGCCGTTGCCGTCGCTCCGGCCACCGAAACTATCGAATCCGGGCTGCTGGGCACCATGCTGTTGGCCCGGCTGGTTGGCGGCCTGTTCGGCCCCGGCCCGGCGGCCCTGCTGGATGCCGCGGCGCAGGTTGGTCAGTCGGCCGCGGACCTCCTCGGGGGCCCGGGAGACCTGGGGACCGGTCAGCGGCGAGGCCTCGGCGGTGCCGGAGACCAGGTTGGCCTGCGGGGTCCGTCGGGGCAGGCCCGACATGGTGACGCCGCTGGTCGAGGGCTCGCGGACCTGCTCGGCCCGGCGCCAGCGCTCGTCGTTCGCGGACGGGCGCCACGGCGCGTCGTCGGCACCCGGCTGCTGCGGCTGGGCCTGCTGCTGGGGCTGCTGCTGCGGGGCCTGCTCCTGGAACTCCGGCGAGGAGGTGCCGGGACGGCGCGGCTGGTAGGACTGCGGCCGGGCCTGCTGGATGTCGGCCTGCGGCTGCCAGGGCTGCTGGCCGGCGGCCGCGGACGAGCCGGTCGGCAGCGCCATCGGCTCCTGGTGCGGCAGCTGCGGGGCCTGCTCCTGGCGCACCGGCTCCGGACGCGCCGGGTTCGGCACGTTCGGCAGCACCGGCTCGACCAGGCCGAGGCCCAGCGGGTCGCGCGGGTCGATCTGGCTGGCCTCGAAGCGCGGGCGGGCGAACTGCTGGGTGCTCTCCACCGGCGCCGGCTCGGCCGACGGCAGCGGCTGGGGCTGCTGCGGGGCCTGCTGCGGCAGCTGCGGCTGGCGGTCGCGCTGCGGCGCGTCCGGGCCGGGGCGCTGCGGACGGCGCGGGCCCTGGGCACCGGGCCGGCCGGGGGCACCCTGGGCACCCGGCGCACCGGGGCCGCCCGGCGCACCGGGACCCTGACGGCCGGGGGCGCGCTGCGGCAGGCCGTCCTGCGGACGGTTGCCCGGACGGGCGCCCTGCTGCGGAGCACCGGGACCGCCGGGGCGGCCGTGCTGCGGCTGCTCGCCGGTCCGGGGACCGGGAGCGCCGTTGAACTCGCCACCGGGGCGCGGCCGCTCCTGACCGGGCTGCGGCTGGCCGGGCTGCTGGCCGGGCTGCTGCTGGCGGCCGCGGCGGGGCAGGCCGTCCTGGCCGGCCTGCGGCGGACCCTGGCGGCCCGGGGTGCGCTGCGGCAGCCCGCCCTGGGGCGACTGCTGCTGCTGAGGCTGCTGCGGCTGGGCCTGCTGCGGCTGCTGCTGTGCCTGCTTGGGCTGCGCGGGCTGCTGGCCGCGTCGGCCCTGACCCTGACCCTGACCCTGGCCCTGGCTCTGGTTCGGCATGACCGGGTTCTCACGCAGCGCCTTGCCGACCTGGCGGGTCGGCAGACCGCCGGAGCGGCCGCCGGGCGCACCCGGACCGGCCTGCGCACCCGGACCGGCCTGCGCCCCCGGACCTGCCTGCGCGCCCGGGCCCGCCGGAGCGGCCGGACCGCCCTGGCCGAGCTGCGGGCGGCCGCCCTGCGGGGCACCGCCGGCCGGGCCCTGGCCGAGCGCGGCCGGACCGCCCTGACGGCCGGGCGGCATCTGGCGCTGCTGACGCGGCGTCGGGGCGACCCCGCGCTGCTGCTTGCCCTGGGCGGGGCCGGGGCGGCCGGCGCCGCGGCGCTCGCCGGAGTTGGTGACGTCCACCGGGAGCATGACCAGCGCGGTGGTGCCGCCGGAGTCGCTGGGGCGGAGCTGGATGCGGATGCCGTGGCGCAGCGAGAGGCGACCGACCACGAAGAGGCCCATGCGGCGGGAGACCGAGACGTCCACCGTCGGCGGGTTGGCGAGGCGCTCGTTGATCTCGGAGAGGTCGTCGGGGCTCAGGCCGATGCCGGTGTCGTGGATCTCGACCAGCACGCGGCCGTCCGGCAGCGCGTGGCCGGTGACCCGGACGCGGGTCTGCGGGCTGGAGAACGAGGTGGCGTTCTCCAGCAGCTCGGCGAGCAGGTGGACGAGGTCGTTGACGACGCGGCCGGCGACCTCGGCCGACGGCACCGCGGCGAGTTCGATGCGCTCGTACTGCTCCACCTCGGAGGCGGCGGCGCGGAGCACGTCGACGAGCGGAACGGGCCTGGTCCAGCGGCGGCCCGGGTCCTCACCGGCGAGGACGAGGAGGTTTTCGCCGTTGCGGCGCATGCGGGTCGCGAGGTGGTCCAGCTTGAAGAGGTTGGCCAGCTGGTCCGGGTCCGCCTCGCGGCTCTCCAGCTCGGAGATGAGCGACAGCTGGCGCTGGATGAGGCCCTGGCTGCGGCGCGAGAGGTTGGTGAACATCGCGTTGATGTTGCCTCGCAGGAGGGCCTGCTCGGCGGCGAGGCGGACGGCCTCGCTGTGCACCATGTCGAAGGCGTGCGCCACGTGGCCGATCTCGTCGGCTGAGTCGACGGCGACCGGTTCGACCGTGGTGTCGACGTCGTGCGGGTCGCTCTCGGAGAGCGTCTTGACCAGCTCGGGCAGTCGGCGCTCGGCGACGTCCTCGGCCGCGGCCTGCAGACGGGTCAGCGAGCGCACCATCGAGCGGGCGATCAGACCGGCGCCACCGAGGGCGACGAGCAGCACCAGGGCGACCGCGACACCGATGATCAGGGCGTCCGTGTCGGCCTGCGACTGCAGGTCCTGGGCCTTGCCGTCGAGGTTCTCGATCAGCTTGGCCTCGATCCGCTTCTCGGCGTTGATCTTGGCGCTGGCCTTCTCGTACCAGTCCTTGTAGGTGACCGGCTCGGTCTGGTGGATGCCGCCCTGGGTGAGGACCGTGCCGGCGTAGCGGTCGGCGTCGGCGACGACGCCGTTGTAGCTCAGCTGGCTGCGGAGGTTGTCCAGGTCGTGCGCGGTGTAGATGTTGTTGAAGCTGGCGATCGCGTTCTCGTACGACAGGCGCAGGCGGATGCCGAAGGACTCGTCGCTGAGGCTGAGGTCCGGACCCTTGGGGTTGGCGAGCGCGGCGCTGATCAGGGCCCGCTGCTGCGAGGTCGCGTTCTTGGCGAGCGAGAACTGCTGCAGCGCGCGGGTCGAGACGACCAGGTCCTTGTTGTTCGACGCGAGCGCGATGTCCTGGGTGATGGACAGCAGGTCACGGATGATCACGTCGTAGGCGGTGATCGTCGACTGGATGTTCTGGTTGACCTGGTACGGCGCGCCGCGGGTGTCCGCGACCGAGTTCAGGTCGCGGCGGATCTGCAGCAGCAGCGCCTTTCCGCCGGACAGTTCGAGGTTCTCGAACTTGTCGGAGGACGCGGTGAAGGTGCGGCTCAGGTCGTCGGTGGCCTTGCGGGCGGCGACGATGTCGTCGTCCAGCTGGGCGTTCGGGTCGTGCGTGATCGGGCCGGCGCTGATGTCGCGCTCGGTCTGCAGCGCGTCCGCGAGGTTGGTCGCCTTCTTGGCCAGATCGGACAGGTTGGCCATCTGGGCGAGTTGCTGCGAGTTCTCCATCGAGGTCTGGATGCGCAGGCCACCGAGGACCAGCGAGACCAGGACGGGGAGGGCGAGCAGCGCGATCAGCTTCGTGCGGATGCGCCAGTTGCGCATCGCGAGCCGGTTCAGACCGGTCGCCCGGCGTCGGGTCAGCGAGGTTCGGAGTCTGTCCCGGGTGGACGTCCGCTCCTGGCCGTCCCCCTCGGGGCGGCCGAGGGCCTCGGGTGTGATCGGCTCTGCCGGGCCACCGGGCGCCGCCGCCTGCTGGGGGGCTGCCATGGGCTCGCGCGACTCCGGGTTACCCGCGGCGCCGCTACCCCTTTTGAAACGTCCCTGCACTGGCGTCGCAACCTCTGGACCGGGCGTCCCGCCGCGTCGCCACGGCCTGGACGGTGTCGAGTTTCCATCCGCTCCCCGGCCGGTCCGGGAGAGCGGGTCACCGGGGTGGACCACTCCCTACCCACGGTCCGTCGCATTCCAGCACAGCCGGGGAATCCCAACAAGGGCCGCAGGAACCGGACGCCCGGCGCTACCGACCGCTTGTGCGATCTCACTGACTGTGCGGTAACCGGACCGGAATACCGCATTTTTCGGACACTCGCCGGATACATGCCAACCGGACCCTAGATCGAAAAGAGTCACAGACCTTCCGGAATGCCCGATACCTGTCGAATGTCGGAAAATTCCGATGCGGCGATATGTCGGTTATCTGCCTTTTGTTCTGCATTTTGTGATCAAAATCACAGACTAATGTGTAGCTTTGGTCACGGTCTCTGTGGAAAGAGATCTCGTAACCTGGCAGCTCCGGAGCACGGCCCCGATCAGCCTGCCCAGAACCCCTCCGAATCAATCGGAATCACTCAGGCCGGTGCCGATCCGCTGCGGATCCGCCCGGCCGCGACCACGAGGTGCTCTCGATGTCCCAGGCGAAGAAGGCCAACAAGTCCACGCTGTCCTGCCGCCCGACGGCGAACCCGCGCCGGACGACGCTGGCCTCGGTCGAGGACTTCAGCAAGATCCCGGGTGCCCGCAAGCCCCAGGACGTCCTGACCTACGGCACCGAGCTGCCGGCCAGCACCGCCAACCCGCGCCGCACCCAGCTGATGGTCGCCCCGGTCGTCGTGCTGGCGGACTGACCCGGCGCGTCGGACCCCGGCACGCCGGACCCGGCGCGTTCCCCGGAGGGCGCCGTCGCCACGAACTCTCGTGGCGGCGGCGCCCTCTGCCGTCCGGCTCCGGCTCGGGCGGGGCGGGGTGCCCGGGCGGGGTGTCCTGGCACTTCCGCCCCGACCGGGCTGAACAGGGGCAAAGCGGTCAGCCGGGCCCCCACGCGATAGCCTGGAGGCCGATTGACGGGGCCGCGCCCACGCGGGCGGGGCGCCCACCAGCGCCCGGGCGCGACGCGCCCCGGGCGGCCGACGAAGCGAGGGGTAGCCCAGCCGTGCGCATTGCCAGGTTTTCCGTCCGGGAAGGGAGCCCTGCCGCCGGCAGCGTCTCCTTCGGCGTGGTGGAGGGCGACCCCTCCCAGCCCGACTCGCTGGTCGTCCACGCGCTGGCCGGCCACCCGTTCGGCCAACCCCAGCCCACCGGCGAGAGCTACCGCTTCCAGGACGTCCGGCTGCTCAGCCCGATGCTCCCGAACAAGATCGTGGCGGTCGGCCGCAACTACGCGGCGCACGCCCAGGAGCTGGGCCACGACGTCCCGGACGTCCCCCTGACCTTCTTCAAGCCGTCCACCTCGGTGATCGGCCCGACCGAGAACATCGCGTACCCGCCGTTCTCCTCGGACGTCCAGCACGAGGCCGAACTGGCCGTGGTGATCGGCCGGATGTGCCGCGAGGTGCCGCTGGACCGGGTGCCCGAGGTGATCCTCGGCTACACCTGCGCCAACGACGTGACCGCCCGGGACGTCCAGCAGCGCGAGGGCCAGTGGGCCCGGGCCAAGGGCTTCGACACCTCCTGCCCGCTCGGGCCGTGGATCGAGACCGACCTGGACCCGAGCGACCTCGCCGTCACCTGCACGGTCAACGGCGAGCTCCGCCAGACCGGTCGCACCTCCCTGATGGTCCGCTCGGTCGCCGAGCTGATCGTCCACATCTCCGAGGCCATGACGCTGCTGCCCGGCGACGTCATCCTCACCGGCACGCCCGCAGGGGTGGGCCCCCTCAACGTCGGCGACGAGGTCGCCGTCTCCATCGAAGGCATCGGCACTCTCACCAACAAGGTGATCAAGCGTGGCTAACACTGACCCGGCCGTCCGGGTTCGCTTCTGTCCGTCCCCGACCGGCAACCCCCACGTGGGCCTGGTCCGGACCGCCCTCTTCAACTGGGCCTACGCCCGCCACAACGGCGGCACGATGGTCTTCCGGATCGAGGACACCGACTCCGCCCGCGACTCCGAGGAGTCGTACAACCAGCTGCTCGACGCGATGCGCTGGCTGGGCTTCGACTGGGACGAGGGCCCGGAGGTCGGCGGCCCGCACGAGCCGTACCGCCAGTCGCAGCGGATGGACATCTACGCCGACGTCGCCCGCCGCCTGCACGAGGCCGGCCACGCCTACCACTGCTACTGCAGCACCGAGGAGCTGGACGCCCGCCGCGAGGCCGCCCGCGCGGCCGGCAAGCCCTCCGGCTACGACGGCCACTGCCGGGAGCTGACCGACGACCAGGTCGCCGTCTACAAGCTGGAGAAGCGCGAGCCGATCCTGCGCTTCCGGATGCCCGACAAGACCATCTCCTTCGACGACCTGGTGCGCGGCACGCTGACCTTCGAGCCGGAGAACGTGCCGGACTACGGCATCGTCCGGGCCAACGGCGCCCCGCTGTACACCCTGGTCAACCCGGTGGACGACGCCCTGATGGGCATCACGCACGTGCTGCGCGGCGAGGACCTGCTGTCCTCCACCCCGCGGCAGGTCGCGCTCTACGCCGCGCTCGCCGAGATCGGCGTCGGCAACGGCACCACCCCGCGCTTCGGCCACCTGCCGTACGTGATGGGCGAGGGCAACAAGAAGCTCTCCAAGCGCGACCCGCAGGCCTCGCTCAACCTGTACCGCGAGCGCGGCTTCATCCCGGAGGGCCTCCTCAACTACCTGTCCCTGCTGGGCTGGTCGCTGGCCGAGGACCGGGACATCTTCGGCATCGACGAGATGGTCGCCGCCTTCGACATCGCCAAGGTGAACGCCAACCCGGCCCGCTTCGACCTGAAGAAGTGCGAGGCGATCAACGCCGAGCACGTCCGCAAGCTGGCCCCGGCGGACTTCGCGGCCCGCCTGGTGCCGTTCCTGCAGGCCGCCGACCTGCTGCCGGCCGAGCCGACCGCCGAGCAGCTGGACGTGCTCGCCAAGGTCGCGCCGCTCACCCAGGAGCGGATGGTCGTGCTGAGCGAGATCGTGAACATGGCCGGCTTCCTGTTCGTGGCGCCGGAGAAGTTCGCCGTCGACCCGGACGACGCCGCCAAGGTGCTGACCGCCGACGCCCGCCCGGTGCTGGAGGCCAGCATCAAGGCGCTGGAGGAGCTGGCGGACTTCACCCCGGAGCCGATCCAGGCGGCCCTGCGCGAGGCGCTGGTGGACGGGCTGGGCATCAAGCCCAAGTTCGCCTTCACGCCGCTGCGGGTGGCCGTCACGGGCCGTCGGGTGTCGCCGCCGCTGTTCGAGTCCATGGAGCTGCTGGGCCGCCCCGAGACGCTGCGCCGCCTGCGCTCGTCCGTGGACGCCCTGCCGGCCGCCTGAGCGGGCCGCTGAGCAGGCCGCGGGCCCGGCTTCGTGCCGGGCCCGCGGCGTACCCGGAGGTCATCCGCCGGCCTCCCGGCCGCTGCCTGGGGTTATCGATTTTGGAGCCAGGGCCGACGTCGGGTAATGTTCTTTCTGCGCCGCCCGGGAGGGAACGGACGAGGGAGCGAAAGCCCCCCGGCCGGGACCGAACGAGAGGCGCAACGCCTGAGAAGATCCCGACGAGGGTTCAACTCTGGTGGGGTATGGTGTAATTGGCAGCACGAGTGATTCTGGTTCATTTAGTCTAGGTTCGAGTCCTGGTACCCCAGCGCAGTACCGCAGTAACAGCAGTACCGCAGTACAAGTGAAGATCAAGCCCCCGTTGTGTAGCGGCCTAGCACGCTGCCCTCTCACGGCAGTAGCGCCGGTTCGAATCCGGTCGGGGGTACTGATCCCGCAAGGGATCACCTGGAAAGCCCCCGTTGTGTAGCGGCCTAGCACGCTGCCCTCTCACGGCAGTAGCGCCGGTTCGAATCCGGTCGGGGGTACTGATCCCGCAAGGGATCGCCAGGAAGCCCCCGTTGTGTAGCGGCCTAGCACGCTGCCCTCTCACGGCAGTAGCGCCGGTTCGAATCCGGTCGGGGGTACTTCAGAGCAGGAAGCCGGTGGGCTCGCCCATCGGCCCTTGCTTTGTGTTGGGGTATGGTGTAATTGGCAGCACGAGTGATTCTGGTTCATTTAGTCTAGGTTCGAGTCCTGGTACCCCAGCCAGAAAATGGAAGACCCCGGTTCTCCGGGGTCTTTTTGTTTGTGCACCGGGAAATGCTTCGAAGGGCCCCGCTCGACTCCGAGCGGGGCCCTTTCGTCTTTCGGTGGGGGACGGCCGGGTGGGGGAGGGGTGGGGGAAAGGGGCGGGTGGGGGGAAGGGCCGGGTCAGCTCCGGCGCAGCGCCTCGGTGAGCCGGTTCGCGGCCTCGATGATGGCCTGGGCGTGCAGCCGGCCCGGGTGGCGGGTCAGGCGCTCGATCGGGCCGGACACCGACACCGCGGCCACCACCCGGTTGGAGGGGCCGCGGACGGGTGCGGAGACGGACGCGACGCCCGGCTCGCGCTCGCCGATCGACTGGGCCCAGCCGCGCCGCCGCACGCCGCTCAGCGCGGTGGCGGTGAAGCGGGCGCCCTGCAGTCCGCGGTGGAGCCGCTCGGGCTCCTCCCACGCGAGCAGGACCTGGGCGGCCGAGCCGGCCTTCATCGGCAGGGTGCTGCCGACCGGGACGGTGTCCCGCAGGCCGGAGAGCCGCTCGGCGGCGGCTACGCAGATCCGCATCTCGCCCTGGCGGCGGTAGAGCTGTGCGCTCTCGCCGGTGACGTCGCGCAGGTGGGTCAGGACCGGGCCCGCGGTGGCGAGCAGCCGGTCCTCGCCCGCCGCGGCGGAGAGTTCGGACAGGCGGGGACCGAGGATGAAACGTCCCTGCATGTCTCTGGTGACCAGACGGTGGTGTTCGAGTGCGACGGCGAGTCTGTGGGCCGTGGGGCGCGCCAGACCGGTGGCGGCGACCAGCCCCGCCAACGTGGCGGGGCCCGACTCCAGTGCGCTCAGCACCAGAGCGGCCTTGTCGAGAACGCCGACGCCGCTAGTGTTGTCCATGCCCTAAGACTGCAGTCTCATTCCGCGAGACGCAAGTTCAATCTTTCCGGAAAAGCGCCACTCTGGATGCAGCAGCCCGGGAGACATCCAGGATGTGGCCTCCTCCGAGTGTCCGCATCGTGGACAGCGATCCGGCGTGCAGGTCGCGCGAAGCGCCCCCGCGCAGGGCGGCGCAGCTTTGACCTCGACGACACGAGAAGGCCGGCAACGCGGCCGGCTGGAGGGAATCCGATGGGACGGACACTCGCAGAGAAGGTCTGGGACGACCACGTCGTGCGGCGCGCGGAGGGCGAGCCCGACCTCCTGTTCATCGACCTGCACCTGCTCCACGAGGTCACCAGCCCGCAGGCCTTCGACGGACTGCGACTGGCCGGCCGTCCGGTCCGACGCACCGATCTGACGATCGCCACCGAGGACCACAACACCCCCACCCTGGACATCGACAAGCCGATCGCCGACCCGGTGTCCAAGGTGCAGCTGGAGACCCTGCGCCGGAACGCCGCCGAGTTCGGCGTCCGGATCCACTCGCTGGGCGACGTCGAGCAGGGCGTCGTGCACGTCGTCGGCCCGCAGCTCGGCCTGACCCAGCCCGGCATGACCGTGGTCTGCGGCGACTCCCACACCTCCACCCACGGCGCCTTCGGCGCACTGGCGTTCGGCATCGGCACCAGCCAGGTCGAGCACGTGCTGGCCACCCAGACCCTGCCGCTGGCCCCGTTCCGGACCATGGCGATCACCGTCGAGGGCGACCTGCCCGAGGGCGTCACCGCCAAGGACCTGATCCTGGCCGTCATCGCGAAGATCGGCACCGGCGGCGGCCAGGGCTACGTCCTGGAGTACCGCGGTTCGGCGATCCGGAGCCTGTCCATGGAGGCCCGGATGACCATCTGCAACATGTCGATCGAGGCCGGCGCCCGGGCCGGCATGATCGCCCCGGACGAGACCACCTTCGAGTACCTCAAGGGCCGCCCGCACGCCCCGCAGGGCGAGGACTGGGACGCCGCCGTCGCGTACTGGCGGACCCTGGTGACCGACGAGGACGCGGTCTTCGACCACGAGATCTTCATCGACGCGAGCGAGCTGAGCCCCTTCGTCACCTGGGGCACCAACCCCGGCCAGGGCGCCCCGCTGGCCTCCGACGTGCCGGACCCGGCCTCCTTCGCCGACCCGCAGGAGCGCCAGGCCGCCGAGAACGCCCTGGCGTACATGGGGCTGGAGGCCGGTACCCCGCTGCGCGAGGTCAAGGTCGACGCCGTCTTCGTCGGCTCCTGCACCAACGGCCGGATCGAGGACCTGCGGGCCGCCGCCGCCCTGGTGGAGGGCCGCCGGATCGCCGACGGCGTACGGATGCTGGTGGTCCCCGGCTCCGTCCGGGTCGCCCTGCAGGCCGTCGAGGAGGGCCTGGATAAGGTGTTCACCGCGGCCGGTGCCGAGTGGCGCCACGCGGGCTGCTCGATGTGCCTGGGCATGAACCCCGACCAGCTGGCCCCGGGCGAGCGCTGCGCCTCCACCTCGAACCGCAACTTCGAGGGACGGCAGGGCAAGGGCGGCCGCACCCACCTGGTCTCCCCGCAGGTCGCCGCCGCGACCGCCGTCCTGGGCCGCCTGGCCTCGCCCGCCGACCTGAACGCCGCCGACCCGGCGGACACCGACGTTGCCGTGGAGGCCTGAGCCATGGAGAAGTTCACCACCCACACCGGCCGGGCCGTCCCGCTGCGCCGCAGCAACGTGGACACCGACCAGATCATCCCGGCCCACTGGCTCAAGAAGGTCACCCGGTCCGGTTTCGAGGACGGGCTGTTCGAGGCCTGGCGCAAGGACGAGTCGTTCGTCCTCAACCGGCCCGAGCGGCAGGGCGCCACGGTGCTGGTGGCCGGCCCCGAGTTCGGCACCGGCTCCTCCCGCGAGCACGCCGTCTGGGCGCTGCAGAACTACGGCTTCCACGCGGTCATCTCGTCGCGCTTCGCCGACATCTTCCGGGGCAACTCCCTGAAGAACGGCCTGCTGACGGTCGTGCTGCCGCAGGAGACCGTGGAACGGCTCTGGGTGCTCACCGAGAGTGACCCTTCGGCCGAGATCACCGTCGACCTGGAGGCGCGCGAAGTGCGGGCCGAAGGCGTCACCGCGGCCTTCGAACTGGACGACAACGTCCGGTGGCGGCTGCTCAACGGCCTGGACGACATCAGCATCACGCTGCAGAACGAGGCCGACATCGCGGCCTTCGAGGCGACCCGTCCGGCCTTCAAGCCCCGTACTCTGCCGGTCGCCTGAGTTCCCCTCAGAACAAGCATTCTGACGATCCGCCGCGTGGCCCGCGCCCCCCTCGGGGGGGCCGGGCCATCCGTCGTTCCGGAGCACGAGTTAGCGCCGGGGCCCGCCCCGGATTGCCCATTTGGCTTTGCGGAAGAGGGCCCCGCGCAAGTACAACTGCGGGTAGATGGCACAATCAGTACATGCACCGGCACCATGAACCTCCGTACGCGGGCGGCGAACCCGCGGCTGAGGACTCCATGGGCCGGCCATCCGAACGCCGAATTGACGATCGGCCGGACGTCACCTCCGCGCCAGCTGAGGGGCCGGACGACCAGGAAGTCGCAGCGCTCTACGCGCTCGTGGCCGAGCGGTTGAAGCAAGCTCACGCCCGCGTGCATGCGCTGAACGTGTCTGCCGATGCAAAGACCGCTCTCACCCGTCAACTCCTCATCGTCACCGAGACCGCCAAGCGCGATCTTCCGGAGGCGGCAAGGCGGTTGAGTCGCTTTGTACATGACCTCGACGAGGGGCGCCCGCCGCTCGGCTGAGGTCGCCGACGCGCAAATCCATTGCGACACTAGGGTGATTCGCGCGTTTGGTAATTGAAAGTCCGCAGATACATACCTAACGTGCGAAAAGAACGGATGGAATCATCCGGCGCTCGTTTCCGAAGGGGAAGACGTGAACAAGGCTCAGCTTGTCGAAGCGGTGGCCGAGCAGCTGGGCGGTCGCAAGGCTGCCGCAGAGGCCGTCGACGCAGTGCTCGACACCATGGTCCGTGCCGTCGTGGCCGGCGACCGGGTTTCGGTCACCGGTTTCGGCACCTTCGAGAAGGTGGAGCGCTCCGCGCGCTTCGCCCGCAACCCGCAGACCGGCGAGCGGGTCAAGGTCAAGAAGACCTCGGTGCCGCGCTTCCGCCCGGGCCAGGGCTTCAAGGACCTGGTCAGCGGCAGCAAGAAGCTGCCGAAGGAGGGCCCCTCGGTGAAGAAGGCCCCCAAGGGCTCCCTCACCCCGGGCAAGAGCGGCGTCGCCGCCACCCCGGCCGCCAAGCGCGCCGCCACCAAGCGTGCCGCCACCGCTGCCGCCGCCGCTCCGGCCACCAAGAAGGCCGCCGCCAAGAAGACGGCCACCACGGCCGCCGCCAAGAAGACCACGGCCACCACCGCGAAGAAGGCGGCCACCGCCAAGAAGGCCGCGGCGAAGACCGCCGTCGCGAAGACCACCGCCGCCAAGAAGACCACGGCGGCCGCGACCAAGAAGACGGCCGCCGCCAAGAAGGCGACCACCACGGCTGCCGCCAAGAAGACCACGGCCACCGCCAAGAAGGCGACCGCCACGGCCAAGAAGACGGCTCCGGCGAAGAAGACCGCCACCCGCAAGACCACTGCGCGCAAGACCACTGCCAAGTAGGTCCCGCGCGACCGTCCTCGGACGGCCTTCGGCGAAGAGCCGCGACACCCCTCCCGTGAACGCACGGAGACCGGGCGCCGCGGCTCTTCGGGTTTCCGGGCGCTCGGTCAGGATTCGACGGCGTGCGGCGGGACCGGGCGGTCGTGGCCGCGGGACCGGACGGTCGGTGCTCGAAGCAACCCGGCGGGCGGGCGCCCCGCGGGCGTCAGAGCCCGGCGGGGTCGGGGAAGGTCTGCAGCGTCACGAAGACCACCCGGCGGGCCTCGCCGGTGCCCTCGGTGCGGATCCGCACCCGCTGGCCGGGGCGCAGCAGCCGCAGGCCGCCGGCGTCGAAGGCGGCCGCGTCGAACGGCACCGGGGTCCCGTCGTCGAGCAGCACGGAGCCGGCCCGGGTGGCGGGGTCGAAGGTGAACGCGGTGGCCTGCATGTCAGCAGCATAGCGAGCGGGTCGGTGCGCCCCCGGGAGCAGGACCGGGGACGGCGCCGGAGCGGGGCCGGTCCGCGGGCCGGGACGGCAGAGGGACGGCAGCCGGACGGCAGCGGGACGGCGGAAGGGGCGGGCTCAGGGCGGGCTCAGACGGGCGAACACTGTGCTGGTGTGCGGGCCGAGGCCGAGCACCGCGGCCTCGCCGAGGTCCGCACCGGTGTCGACGTCCCGGCGCACCGACTCCACGTCCGCGAGGCGCAGTTCGAGGGCCCCGCCGGCCGCGTGCCGGGCGCGCGAGCCGGTCCCGAAGGCGGGGGAGAGCGGACGCCCCGGGGTGCAGGCGAGCAGGGTGGTGCCGAGGCCGGGGGAGTCCGGCAGGAAGGCCCGGCCGTCCGGCGGCACCGCGCCCAGCACCCGGGCCAGTTCGGCCGGACGCAGGGCCGGCAGGTCCGCCGAGAGGACGGCCAGCGGGGCCGCCGGGGCGAGGGCCAGGGCGGTCGACGCGCCGTGCGCCAGTGCCCGGTTGAGGCCGCCACCGGGCTCGTCGGCGACCACCAGCGCGCCCAGCGCGGCCAGCCGGGCACCGGCCACCGCGTCGCGGGTCACCACCAGGACGCGGTCGACGCCCGGGGTGGCCAGCGCGGCGCCGACGGTGTCGAGCGCGAAGGACATCGCCAGGTCGGCCCGGTGCGCTCCGGCGTAGGGGGCGAGTCTGCTCTTCGCCTGCGCGAGCGGCTTGAGCGGCAGCACCAGCGACCAGCCGGCGGTGGGTGCGGCGGGCGCGACGGGCCCGCTGGGGCGTACGGTGTCCTGGGTCATCGGCGTCATTGTGTCGCCGGTCCCGGAGCCCTCGCCAGGCCGTCCGAACTGTGCGGACGTGCGTTTGATCACGCCGGCCCGGCGGGTTGGCGCGGCCGCTCGACAGCCGGTGAGCGGGCGGGCGACACTGTTCGGCGCCCGTGGCCCGGGCACCGCTGGCACCGGTGCGCGGCCCCGGGAGGCCATGACCGCGGCACTCCACGTGCCGCATCGGATGAGAAGGAGCTGGGGTGGCCCGCCGCTCGTACGCCAAGTTCGGCAACGCCGACTACGGCATCTGGTACCGCTTCGCGGCCGTGCTGGTGAAGCCGGTGACGACCGCCCTGGTGAAGCCCGACTGGCGCGGCTGGGAGCACATTCCCAAGGAAGGCGGCTTCATCGCCGCGGTGAACCACAATTCGATCATCGACCCGGTGATCTACGCGCACTGGCAGTACAACAGCGGTCGCCCGCCGCGAATTCTCGGCAAGTCCTCGTTGTTCTCCATTCCCTTCATCGGATTCATGCTGCGCAAGACCGGTCAGATTCCGGTGTTCCGCGAGTCGACCGACGCGGCGCAGGCCTTCCGGGCCGCGATCGACGCCGTCGACGGCGGCCAGTGCGTGCAGTTCTACCCGGAGGGAACGCTCACCCGGGACCCGGACCTGTGGCCGATGACCGGCAAGAGCGGTGTCGCCCGGGTCGCGCTGATGACCGGCGCGCCGGTCATCCCGGTCGCCCACTGGGGCGCGCACGAGATCATCCCGCCGTACGGCCGGCCCGGGTACGGGAAGGGCAAGTTCAACCTCTTCCCTCGCCACCGGGTGACCGTCGCGGCCGGTCCGGCGGTGGACCTGAGCAAGTACCAGGGGCAGGAGCTCACCTCCCAGGTGCTCGCGGACGCGACCGAGGACATCATGACGGCGATCACCGCCGTGCTGGCCGAGGTCCGCGGCGAGCAGCCGCCGGCCGAGCGCTACGACATGCGCAAGGCCGCCCGCGAGCGCGCCGCCACGGCGCTGGCCGAGCGCCGGCGCGCCAAGGGCGAGCGCGGCAAGGGCACCGAGGAGGCCGGCAAGTGACCCGCTGCGCCGTGATGGGGACCGGCTCCTGGGGCACCGCGTTCGCGATGGTGCTCGCCGACGCCGGCTGCGAGGTCGTGCTCTGGGCCCGCCGCCAGGAGCTGGTGGACGCCGTCAACTCCACGCACGAGAACCCGGACTACCTGCCGGGCGTCCGGCTGCCCGACTCGGTGCGGGCCACCACCGACGCCGCCGAGGCGCTGGCCGGCGCCGACTTCGCGGTCCTGGTGGTGCCCTCGCAGACGCTGCGCGACAACCTGGCCGCCTGGACGCCGCTGATCGAGCCGCAGACCGTGCTGGTCAGCCTGATGAAGGGCATCGAACTCGGCACCGCCAAGCGGATGAGCGAGGTGATCGACGAGGTCACCAAGGTCGGTCCGGAGCGCGTCGCGGTGGTCAGCGGGCCCAACCTGGCCAAGGAGATCGCCAACCGGCAGCCCGCGGCCAGTGTCGTCGCCTGCACCGACGAGGCGGTCGCCAAGCGCCTCCAGGCGGCCTGCCACACGCCGTACTTCCGGCCGTACACCAACACCGACGTGGTGGGCTGCGAACTCGGCGGCGCGGTCAAGAACGTGATCGGCCTGGCGGTCGGCATGGCGGCCGGCATGGGGCTCGGCGACAACACCAAGGCGACGCTGATCACCCGCGGGCTGGCCGAGACCACCCGGCTCGGCGAGGTGCTGGGTGCCGACCCGCACACCTTCGCGGGGCTCGCCGGGATGGGCGACCTGGTCGCCACCTGCTCCTCGCCGCTGTCCCGCAACAACACCTTCGGCATGAACCTGGGCCGGGGCATGTCGCTCGCGGAGACCATCGCGGCCACCCGGCAGACCGCCGAGGGCGTCAAGTCCTGCGAGTCGGTGCTGGACCTGGCCCGGCGCAACGGCGTCGACATGCCGATCGTCGAGGCCGTGGTGGACGTCGTGCACAACGGGCGGCCGACCCAGGAGGCGCTGCAGACGCTGATGTCGCGCTCGGCGAAGGCGGAGCGGCGGCGCTGACGGCCCGGGCGGCGGGGGCCACCGGGGCGGTTGACGTCCCGGAAACACGTCGCACGGTAGTCTCAAACCCGATATGAGCATCGAACAGTCCTCCCCGAACCCGTCCGCCCCGAAGCCGCGCGTCGCACTGGTCTTCGGCGGGCGCAGCTCCGAGCACGCCATCTCGGTCTCCACCGCGGGCAGTGTGCTCAGGGCGATCGACCGCGACAAGTACGACGTGCTGCCGATCGGCATCACGCACGAGGGCCGCTGGGCGCTGACCAGCGACGAGCCGGCCCGGATGGCCATCACCGACGGCAAGCTGCCGGACGTGGCACACGTCGCCGAGTCCGTCGACGCGCAGGTCGCGCTGCCGGTCGCGCCGGGCAACCGGGAGGTGCTGCTCAGCGAGCCGGGCAGCGCACCCAAGGCCCTCGGCGAGGTCGACGTGGTGTTCCCGCTGCTGCACGGCCCCTGGGGCGAGGACGGCACCCTGCAGGGCCTCCTGGAGCTCTCCGGCGTCCCCTACGTCGGCAACGGCGTGCTGGCCAGCGCGGCCGGCATGGACAAGGAGTTCGCCAAGCGGATCCTGGCCTCGCACGGTCTGGGGGTCGGCCACTACACCATCGTGCGTCCGCGCGAGTGGGAGACCGAGGCGGGCCGCGCGGCGGTGCGCGAGCGGGTGGCCGAGCTGGGCCTGCCGGTGTTCGTGAAGCCCTGCCGGGCCGGCTCCAGCATCGGCATCACCAAGGTCAAGGACCTGGCCGACCTCGACGCCGCGATCGAGGAGGCCCGTCGCCACGACCCCAAGCTGATCATCGAGGCCGGCGTGACCGGCCGCGAGATCGAGTGCGGCGTGCTGGAGTTCGAGGACGGCCCGCGGGCCAGCGTGGCCGGCGAGGTCCTGGTCGGCGAAGGCTTCGACTTCTACGACTTCGAGGCCAAGTACATCGACTCCTCCGACGTGCAGATCCCGGCGAAGCTCACCGCCGACGAGCTCGCCGAGATCCAGCGCCAGGCGGTCGAGGCCTTCGAGGCGCTCGGCTGCGAGGGCCTGGCCCGGGTGGACTTCTTCCTGCTGGAGGACGGCACCTGGATGATCAACGAGATCAACACCATGCCCGGCTTCACCCCGATCTCGGCCTACCCGAAGATGTGGGAGGCCAGCGGGGTCTCGTACCCGGAGCTGATCGACCGGCTGCTGCAGACGGCGATGCGCCGCTCGACCGGCCTGCGCTAGCGGTCCCGTACGGCGGAGGGCGGGCCGGGAGATCCCGGCCCGCCCTCCGTACGTCGGTACGGCCCGGCTCAGCCGGGGATGTTGGCCTTGACCAGCGGGGTCAGCGCGGCGGCCGGGTCGAAGGGGTTCCGTGCGGCCCCGGACGGGACGGTCACCTCGACGTAGGCGGCGCGCATGGTCGCCACGAAGCGGTAGCCGCCGTCGTCGAGCTTCTGCGACCACCAGGTGAGGTCGTCGACGGTCGGGGACCAGTCCTTGGCGTGCTCCCCGTTCAGCTGCTCCGGCCGGTCGATGCCGCAGCGCATGACCGTCCGGGGCGAGCTGTCCCAGACGGCCACGTAGGGCGAGGCGGGCGACGGGTCCTTGCGGGCGTGCCCGAGCAGCTCCTGCGGCAGCGCGGCGGCCAGGGCCCGGCAGTAGTCGGCGGCCTTGCCGCTCGGCTCCGGCACCTCGATCTTCCCGTCGGCCGGGCCCCAGCTGCCGACCAGCACGACGACCGTGCAGGTCAGCGCGACGGGCAGGGCCAGCCAGCGGATCGGTGCCGGCAGGGCGGTCAGCGCCTTCGGGACGCGGAGTTCTCTGGCCACCCGCCGATGGTAGCCGGGGCTTACGCGGAGCCGGGGCTAGAGGTGGACCACCGGACAGGTCAGGGTGCGGGTGATGCCCTCGACCTTCTGGACCTGGGCCACGACCATGCGGCCGAGCTCGTCGACGGTCTCGGCCTCGGCCTTGACGATGACGTCGTAGGGGCCGGTGACGTCCTCGGCGGTGAGCACGCCGGGGATCTCGGAGATCAACTCGGCCACCGCGGTGGCCTTTCCAACTTCGGTCTGGATCAGGATGTATGCCTGTACCACGAGGACCTCCCGGCGGCCGGTTACGGGGATCGCCGCCGTGGTCGCCCGGTCAGGCGTCGGGGTGGAACGGGCTCAACGGCAGTCTGATCACCACGCTACCGCGCAGCGGGCCGGGGAGGGGAGACTTCGGCACCCCCGAAGGGCGTACGCTGCGCGCGGGGGAGCGCGACGGGGACCGGAACGGATGACAGCGCCATCCGGAATGAAAGGCGAGAGGACGGCAGATGCAGGGGACCGTGGGCGAGCTCGGCGAGTTCGGCCTCATCAGGGAGCTGACCGCCCGGGTACCGCTCACCGATGCGGTCGACCTCGGCCCGGGTGACGACGCCGCGGTGGTGCGGGCTCCGGACGGCCGGGTGGTGGCGACCACGGACGTCCTGATCGAGAACCGGCACTTCCGCCGGGACTGGTCGACCGCCTACGACGTGGGCCGCAAGGCGGCCGCCCAGAACCTCGCCGACGTGGCCGCGATGGGGGCGGTGCCGACCGCCATACTGCTCGGCCTGGTCGCCCCCGCCGACCTGCCGACCACGTGGGCGACCGAGCTGATGGACGGGCTGCGCGACGAGTGCCAGGTCGCCGGGGCGACGGTGGTCGGCGGTGACGTGGTGCGCGGGGACACCGTCACGCTGGCCATCACGGCGCTCGGCGACCTGCAGGGGCGTGCGGCGGTGACGCGCTCCGGGGCGCAGGTCGGCGACGTGGTCGCGGTGACCGGCTGGCTGGGCTGGTCGGCCGCCGGGCTGACCGTGCTGCAGCGCGGCTTCCGCTCCCCGCGCGCCTTCGTCGAGGCGCACCGGCGGCCCGAACCGCCGTACCACGCGGGCCCGGCGGGGGCCGAGTTGGGCGCGACCTCGATGATCGACGTGAGCGACGGGCTGGTCGCCGACCTCGGCCACGTGGCCCGGGCCAGCGAGGTGGACATCGACCTGAAGGCCGCGGACTTCGACGTCCCGGCGCAGATGGCGGACATCGGCCAGGCCGTCGGGGTGGACCCGCTGGTCTGGGTGCTCTCCGGCGGCGAGGACCACGCGATCGTGGCGACCTTCCCGCGCGGGGTCCAACTCCCGGCCCGCTGGCGGGTGGTGGGCGAGGTGACCGGCCGGCCGACGGGCAGCCGGAGCGGCCGGGTCACCGTGGACGGCGCGCCCTGGGACCGGGTCGGCGGCTGGGACCACTTCGCCGAGTGAGTGCGGCCGGCCCGCCCGCCCCGGGCGTTCGGGATCCGGCGCCGGCCGCCCGGCGCCGGCGCGCCCACCGGCCCGGGGCGGTGTCGCCGACCGGCGTACGGCGTACGGCTGATGGGCACTGGACGCCGTCGCGGCAGATGATGCTCAGGGCGTGCGGCGGACGGGATTCGAGGGTGCGTTTTGCGTAGGCTTGCGACATCCGAGCCCGCCCGCCACCACACCGTCCGGCGCGGGTGGCCCGAACCACTGCGAGCGGGAGCACACCTGACATGCGCATCGGTGTACTGACCAGCGGCGGCGACTGCCCCGGCCTCAACGCGGTGATCCGCTCGGTGGTGCACCGGGGCACGGACGTCCACGGCGACGAGATCGTCGGCATCCTGGACGGGTTCCTCGGCCTGATCGAGAGCCGGACCCGGACGGTCTCGCACGACGACGTCACCGGGCTGCTCACCCTCGGCGGCACCATCCTGGGCTCGGCCCGCGTGCGGCGCGACCGGATCGCCTGGGCGGTGGAGAACGCGAAGGTGCTGGCCCGGGACATCGGCATCGACGCGCTGATCGCGATCGGCGGCGAGGGGACGCTGACCGCCGCGAAGCTGTTCAGCGACGCCGGACTGCCGGTGGTCGGGGTGCCGAAGACCATCGACAACGACATCGACGCCACCGACGTCACCTTCGGCTTCGACACCGCGGTGCACGTCGCGACCGAGGCGATCGACCGGCTGAAGACCACCGCCGAGTCCCACCAGCGGGTCATGGTGGTCGAGTTGATGGGCCGGCACACCGGGTGGATCACCCTCACCGCGGGCATGGCCGGCGGTGCGCACGGCATCCTCATCCCGGAGAAGCCCTTCGACATCGAGGCGGTGGCGCGGATGGTCGAGGACCGCTTCGCCCGCGGCAAGAAGTTCGCCATCATCGCCGTCGCCGAGGGCGCCACCCCGATGCCCGGCACCATGCGCTTCGACCACGGCGAGGTCGACCAGTACGGCCACCGGACCTTCGGCGGGATCGGCAACCGGCTCGCCCACGAGCTGGAGAACCTGCTCGGCAAGGAGGCCCGTCCGGTCATCCTCGGCCACACCCAGCGCGGCGGCACCCCGACCGCCTACGACCGGGTGCTCGCCACCCGCTTCGGCTGGCACGCGGTGGAGGCCGTCCACCAGGGCGCGTTCGGGCACTTCACCGCGCTGCGCCGGACCGGGATCGAGCTGCTGCCGATCGGCGACGCGGTGACCCGGCTGAAGACGGTGCCGGAGGGCCGCTGGGTGGAATCCGAAGCCGTGCTCTGAATCCGCGCAGGTAGGTTGGGGCCATGGTCCTCCCCCCTCGCACCCCCGGCCCCTCCGCCGCACCCCCGTGCGTGCTCACCATCGCCGGCTCCGACTCCGGCGGCGGCGCCGGCATCCAGGCCGACCTCAAGGCGATGCTCGCCCTCGGCGTACACGGCATGAGCGTGATCACCGCCGTCACCGCGCAGAACTCGCTCGGCGTCCAGGGTTACTGGGAACTGCCCGCCGAGGCCGTCCGCGCGCAGTTCCGCAGCGTGGTGGACGACATCGGGGTGCAGGCCGTGAAGACCGGCATGCTCGCCTCGATCGAGCTGGTCGAGACCGTCTCGGAGCTGCTGGCCGGGGTGGACGCCCCGGTCGTGGTCGACCCGGTCGGCGTCTCCAAGCACGGCGACGCGCTGCTGGCCGCGGAGGCCGTCGGCACCGTCCGCGAGAAGCTGCTGCCGGTCGCCACCCTGGCCACCCCCAACCTGCACGAGGTGACGCAGCTCACCGGCCGGACCGTCGAGGACGAGGGGCAGATGCTGGACGCCGCCAAGGCGCTGCTCGACCTCGGTCCGCGCTGGGTGCTCGTCAAGGGGGGTCACCTGGAGGGCGAGGCCGCCGACCTGCTGTACGGCGGGCCCCAGGAGGTCCACTGGTACCGGGCGCCGCGCTACGACAACCGGCACACCCACGGCACCGGCTGCACGCTGGCCAGCTCGATCGCGGCCGGCCTGGCCAAGGGCGAGCCGCTGCCGGAGGCGGTGGGCTCGGCCAAGGAGTACATCACCGGTGCGATCGCCGGCGGCTTCGCGCTGGGCGCCGGGATCGGGCCGGTCGACCACGCCTGGCGCTGGCGCTGAGGGCTCCGGGAAGCCGAGGAGTCCGGAAAGCTGAAGAGCCCGGAAAACAGTCGTGGGCGGGCCCCTGGAGAGGGTCCGCCCACCACCGGTGAGTCCGGAATACGGCGTTGCCGGCCGTGGAAACAGCGAAGCCGGCCCATCCGAGGATGAACCGGCTCACTGGAGGACCGGCATGCCGGTCTGCGCGTCAGCGCGAGACCTTACCGGCCTTGATGCACGAGGTGCAGACGTTGAGCCGCTTCGGCGTCCGCCCAATCACAGCGCGCACCGTCTGGATGTTGGGGTTCCAACGACGGGGGGTACGGCGGTGAGAGTGGGAGATGCTGTTGCCGAAGCCCGGCCCCTTGCCGCAGACGTCGCAGTTGGCAGCCACAGGAGTCACTCCAAGACTTCAGATCAGATACTTTCGAAAACCCCGCCCACCCACCGGAGCACTCACGTGAACCAGACCGGACAAGGGGGTGAGCCTGGACGGTTCCAGGCAACCGGAAGAGCATACAACGCTTGCTTCCGTCCCACGAAACTACCATGACCGGCCGAGTGATCGCTCGGGCCGCCGGTCCGGACGGCCCACTCCGCCCCGCCCCGATAGCCTGCCGGTATCACCCCTCGCCGCCGCCCCGAAGGTGCTGCCGCCCCCACGGGCCGTCGCGGCGTCCCATCCGGAGGAGACCTGGTGCTGCACACGCTCGACGCGCCGGCCGTGCGCAGCTGGTGCCAGCTCGCCCTGCGCGCGCTCGGCCAGGCCCGCGAGGAGATCGACGCGCTCAACGTCTATCCCGTCCCGGACGGCGACACCGGCACCAACCTCTACCTGACCGTCGAGTCCGCCGCCGCCGAGGTGGAGAGCCGCTTCGCCGACCCCGCCGCCGACCCGGCCCCCGGACTGGCCGACGCGGTCCGGGCGATGGCCCGCGGCGCGCTGGTCGGCGCCCGCGGCAACTCCGGCGTGATCCTCGCCCAGTGGCTGCGCGGCACCGCCGAGACGCTGGCCGAGGGCGGCGGCGCCGAACAGCTGCGGGCCGCCCTGCAGCGGGCCGCCGACTCCGCCTACCAGGCCGTCGCGGAGCCCGTCGAGGGCACCCTGCTGACCGTCGCCCGGGTCGCCGCCCGGGAGGCCGTCCGGGCCGGGGACGGGCTCGCGCAGGTCGCCGACACCGCCTACCGGGCCGCCCGGGACGCCCTGCGGCACACCCCGGAGCAGCTCGCCGTGCTCGCCGAGAACGGCGTCGTGGACGCCGGCGGGCGGGGCCTGGTCGCCGTCCTCGGCGCACTCGCCGACGCCGTCGCCGGGCAGCAGCCGATGGGGCCGGTCGCGCTGCGCGGGGACGTCCGGGCCGTGCAGGGCTGCGAGGCGCACGTGCGCCCACCCGCCACCCGCCACCACCCTTCGCCCGGATCGCTGCGCGATGCCCCCGCCGTGGGCCCCGGCCACCCGGCGTTCGAGGTCATCTACCTGCTGGACGCCCCCGACGAGGCGCTCCCCGTGCTGCGCGAGCGGCTCGGCGCGCTCGGCGACTCCCTGGTGGTCGGCGGCGGCGACGGCCTGTGGAGCGTGCACGTCCACGTGGACGACGCGGGCGCCGCCGTGGAGGCCGGGGTCGAGGCCGGGCGCCCGCACCGGATCCGGATCACGCACTTCGCCGAGGCCGCCGCCAGGGCGGGCACCTCCACCGAGCGCGGCGAGCGCGAGGAGCGGGCGCGCGCGGTGCTCTCGGTGGTCTCCGGCGAGGGCCTGGCCGAGCTGTGCGTGCAGGCCGGCGCCGTCGTCCTGCACGCCGACCCGGACCGGCCGCCGGCCAGCGCCGAACTCGCCGCCGCCGTCCGCCGCTCGGCCGCCCGCGAGGTCGTCCTGCTGCTCAACGACCCGGAACTGCGCGCCGCCGCCGGCGCCGCGGCCGACCAGTTGCGCGAGGAGGGCGTCCGGATCGCCGTGCTGCCCACCCGCTCGCCGGTGCAGGGCCTGGCGGCGCTCGCGGTGCACGAGGGCGGCCGCCGCTTCGACGAGGACGTGGTCGCCATGACCTCCGCCGCCGGGGCCACCCGGTACGCCGAACTCGCCGTCGCGGAGGGGGAGTCCTGGACGATGGCCGGGGTCTGCCAGGCCGGGGACGTGCTCGGGCTGATCGACGGCGACGTCGCGGTGATCGGCACCGGCCTGGAGGAGGTCGGCGCGAGCGTGCTGGACCGGATGCTCGGCGCGGGCGGCGAACTCGTCACCCTGGTCCTCGGCGACGGCACCGACGAGGCGCTGGCCGAACGGCTGGTCGCGCACGTGCGGCACGGGCGGCCCGAGGTGGACGCGGTGGTGTTCCACGGCGGGCAGGAGTCGGCGCCGCTGCTCATCGGCGTGGAGTAGCGGCCGGTCCGGGCGCGGCGGCGGGCGGCGCGAGGCCCGGTTCGTCGGTCCCGTGGTGTAAACAGGGCCCTGATGGGCGCTCTCGATGAACCACTGACCAAACTCGTCGGCGACCGCACCGCGAAGGTGCTCGCCGACAGCCTCAAGCTGCGCACGGTCGGGGACCTGCTGCACCACTATCCGCGCCGCTACGTCGAGCGCGGCCAGCTCACCAGCCTGGACGACCTGGAGATCGACGAGCACGTCACCGTGCTGGCCCGGATCGAGAAGGTCACCCTGATCCCGTTCCGCGGCCGCAAGGGCGACCGCCTGGAGGTCGTCGTCACCGACGGCCGCAGCCGGCTCTCGCTGGTCTTCTTCAACCAGGGCTGGCGGCAGAAGGAGCTCAAGGCCGGCGCCCAGGGCCTGTTCGCGGGCAAGGTCGGCGTCTTCAACCGCACCCGCCAGCTGGTCTCGCCCGACTACCAGCTGCTCGACGAGGAGGCCGGCTCCGACGCCGCGAAGCAGTTCGCCGGCCGGCTGATCCCGGTGTACGGCGCCAGCGCGCAGATGCCCAGCTGGAAGCTGTCGATCTGCATCGAGACCGCGCTCACCAAGCACCTCGGCGACGTCGGCGAACCGCTGCCCGCCGAACTGCGCGAGCGGCACGACCTGATCCCGTTGCCCGAGGCGCTGGAGCTGATCCACCGCCCGCGCAGCCAGGCCGACCGCGAGCGCGCCCAGAGCCGGCTGCGCTGGGACGAGGCCTTCGTCCTCCAGGTCGCCCTGGCCCAGCGCAGGGCCGCGGACTCCGCACTGCCCGCCAAGCCGCGCAAGGCCCGGGCGGGCGGCCTGCTGGACGCCTTCGACGCCCGGCTGCCGTTCACCCTCACCGAGGGCCAGCAGAAGGTCTCCGCCGAGATCGCCGCCGACCTGGCCACCGAGCACCCGATGCACCGGCTGCTCCAGGGCGAGGTCGGCTCCGGGAAGACGCTGGTCGCGCTGCGGGCGATGCTCGCCGTGGTGGACGCGGGCGGCCAGGCCGTGCTGCTCGCGCCTACCGAGGTGCTCGCCCAGCAGCACCACCGCTCGATCGTCGAGATGATGGGGGACCTCGCCGAGGGCGGCATGCTCGGCGGCTCCGAGCACGCCACCCGGGTGGTGCTGCTGACCGGCTCGATGGGCACCGCCGCGCGCCGCCAGGCGATGCTGGACATGGTCTGCGGGGACGCCGGGCTCGCCATCGGCACCCACGCGCTGATCGAGGACAAGGTCGAGTTCCAGGACCTCGGCCTGGTGGTGGTCGACGAGCAGCACCGCTTCGGCGTCGAACAGCGGGACGCGCTGCGCGCCAAGGGGCAGCAGCCGCCGCACCTGCTGGTGATGACGGCCACCCCGATCCCGCGCACCGTCGCGATGACGGTCTTCGGGGACCTGGAGACCTCCGTCCTGGACCAGCTGCCGGCCGGCCGCTCGCCGATCTCCACCCACGTCGTCCCCGCGCTGGAGAAGCCCAACTTCCTCACCCGGGCCTGGGAGCGCGTCCGCGAGGAGGTCGACAAGGGCCACCAGGCGTACGTGGTCTGCCCCCGGATCGGGGACGAGGAGCCCGCAGCCGATCCGAAGGCCGCGAAGAAGAAGCGGAAGGCGGCCGAGGAGGACTTCGAGGAGGTCGCCGACGCCGGCGCCGCGAGCGACGAACGGCGGCCCCCGCTCTCCGTGGTGGAGACCGCGGAGAAGCTGGTCAAGGGGCCGCTCGCCGGTCTGCGGGTGGAGATCCTGCACGGCCGGCTGGCGCCCGACGCCAAGGACGACGTGATGCGCCGGTTCGCCGCGGGGGAGGTGGACGTGCTGGTCGCCACCACGGTCATCGAGGTCGGCGTCAACGTCCCCAACTCCACCGCGATGGTCATCATGGACGCCGACCGCTTCGGCGTCTCCCAGCTCCACCAGCTGCGCGGCCGGGTCGGCCGCGGCAGCGCACCGGGCCTGTGCCTGCTGGTCAGCGAGATGCCCGGCGGCAGTCCCGCCCGCGCGCGGCTGGACGCGGTGGCCGGCACCCTGGACGGCTTCGAGCTCTCCCGGATCGACCTCGAACAGCGCCGCGAGGGCGACGTGCTGGGCCAGGCGCAGTCCGGGGTGAAGTCCTCGCTCAAGGTGCTCTCGGTGCTGGAGGACGAGGAGGTCATCCTCACCGCCCGGACCGAGGCCACCCGGCTGGTCGCCGAGGACCCGGAGCTGGCCGCCCACCCGGAGCTGCGCACCGCCCTGGAGAGCCTGCTCGACGAGGACCGCGCGGCCTACATGGAGAAGGGCTGAGCGGCCCCTCGGACGAGCCGGATTGTCAGACCCCCGGGAGAGAATGAAGGTGTTCAGGGCGCACCTCCAAGGTGCGTACCTGGCACGACACTTGGGGGTCCTGCCATGGCATTCCGTCATCTCAACGAGCTCCCGCTGGGCGACAAGGTCTTCCGGATCGAACTCGCCAGCGACGACGACCGCGAGGTCACCCTCACCCTCACCGGCTGGCGCGAGGGTGCGGCGGCCGCGCCGCTCGCCTCGGGCAAGCTCCGCCTGCCGGTCGAGGACGTCGCCTCGCTGCGGATCGCGCTGAACCGCGCGCTGCGCGCGCTGGCGATCGTCGCCGACGTCTCCGAGCCCATCCCCGACCGCGACGTGCTGCGCGAGCTGTACCCCGGCCACGGCGCCCCCTGGGTGCCGCAGCACGAGGAGGAGCTGGTCCGGCGCTTCCACGACGGCGAGACCGTCGCCCGGATCGCCGCCCGCTTCGGCCGGACGCCCGACTCCGTCCGGACCAAGCTGCGCGAGCTCGGGCACGACCCGCGCCGCCCCGAGTTCTGCCCGCCCGACGGCTGCCTGTCCTGGTCCCGCTACGCCTCGCCGGCCCTGCTCGGCGGGTCGGTCCCGGGCCAGTCGGTGGGTTCCGAGGCGAGCTGACCACCCGAGTGCGCGGGTGCGGCCCGGTGGAGCCGTCCACCGGGCCGCACCCGCTCGGTGTGGGGCCGGTGCGGCGGGCGGGATAGCGTGGTCGGGCAGCGACGAAAGGACCTCCCACCACCATGACCCGCGTGATCGCCGGGGCGGCCGGCGGCCGCCGGCTGGCCGTACCGCCCGGCCGGGGCACCCGACCGACCTCCGACAAGGCCCGCGAGGCGATGTTCTCCACCCTGGAGGCGCTGCGCGGCACCGTGCACGGGGCCCGGATGCTCGACCTGTTCGGCGGATCGGGCGCGGTCGGGCTGGAGGCGCTGTCCCGCGGCGCCGAGCACGTCCTGCTGGTCGAGGCGGACAGCCAGGCGGCCCGGGTGATCCGGGAGAACGTCCGCACGCTCGGCCTCCCGGGTGCCGAGGTGCGCGCCGCGAAGGCGGAGAAGGTGATCGCCGGGCCGCCCCCGCAGCGCCCGTACGACCTGGTGTTCCTCGACCCGCCGTACGCCGTGACGGACGCGGAACTCCGCGAGATGCTGATCACACTCCTGGCCGGGGGCTGGCTGGCGGAGGACACACTCGTCACCGTGGAGCGCAGCACCCGCGGCGGCGAGTTCGACTGGCCCGGGGGTTTCGAGGGACTGCGCTCCCGCCGCTACGGCGAGGGCACGCTCTGGTACGGTCGCGCCGCCGCGGCCGACCAGCAGGAGTAGCGGGCCGCGGGCCCGCAAGAGCCGTCACCCCACGAGGGAGCACACACGCCATGCGCCGAGCCGTCTGCCCCGGGTCGTTCGACCCGATCACCAACGGTCACCTGGACATCATCGAGCGGGCCTCGAAGCTCTACGACGTGGTGCATGTCGCGGTCGCGATCAACCGGAACAAGCAGGGCATGTTCACCATCGAGGAGCGGATCGAGCTCATCGAGGAGACCACCGCCAAGTACGGCAACATCGTGGTCGAGTCGCACCTCGGCCTGCTGGTGGACTTCTGCCGGGAGCGCGGCATCCCGGCGATCGTCAAGGGCCTGCGCGCCGTCAGCGACTTCGACTACGAGCTGCAGATGGCCCAGATGAACCACGGGCTGACCGGCGTCGAGACGCTGTTCCTGCCGACCTCGCCGACCTACAGCTTCCTCTCCTCGACGCTGGTCAAGGAGGTCGCCTCGTACGGCGGCGACGTCTCGCACCTGCTGCCCGAGACGGTGCACCGCCGGCTGGTCGAGCGGATCGCGGAGCGCAAGGCCGAGCAGTAGGCGGAGCGGTGGGCGGCCGGTCGGCCTCCCGGGACAGGACGTCCCTTTCTGCCGGTTCGTCACGTCTTGTCCGATGGCCGGGAGGCCGGTTCGGCTCGGGTGTTGTGACCGTGCCCCGAGGTGGCCGTACAGTCTGTAGTCCTGCCCTGCGGTGAGGTCCACCGCGCCGGGCCTGCCTCCGCCGGACCGTCGGCGGCACACGGAAAGACGAAGCCCCGTGGACGTGCAGAACAAGGTCGACGAGATCGTGGCGGCGGTCGAGAACGCCCGCTCGATGCCGATGTCGGCCTCCTGCGTGGTGAACCGGGCCGAGCTGATCGGCCTGCTCAACGACCTCAAGGCGGCCCTGCCCGCCGAACTGGCCCAGGCCCAGTCGGTGATGGCCGACCACGAGCAGGTGGTGGCCGGCGCCCAGGCCGAGGCCGAGCGGATCATCCAGGGCGCGCACGCCGAGCGCGGCTCGCTGATCTCGGACACCGAGGTGGTCCGCCAGGCCCAGTCCCAGGCCGACCGGATCCTCGCCGAGGCGCGGTCCGAGGTCGACACCAAGCGGGCCGAGGCCGACGACTACGTGGACAGCAAGCTCGCCAACTTCGAGGTGGTGCTGACCAAGACGCTCGGCGCGGTCGGCCGCGGCCGCACCAAGCTGCGCGGGGACTCCGGCGTCTTCGAGACCGAGCACGACGGCGAGACGGACGGTGAGGAGTTCCGGCCGCAGCGGATCAGCCCGAGCCCCGAGGTCGACGAGTACGTCGATGTGAAGCTGGCCACGCTGGAGAACGTGCTCAGCGCCACCCTGGAGGCCGTCGGCAAGGGTCGCGACAAGCTGCTCGGCAAGCGGCCCATCGACGAGCTGGGCGCCTACCTGGCCGCCGCCGACGAGGCGCAGCAGGCCAAGGAGCGGGCCGAGGCGGTGGCGGCCGGCTTCGCCACGGACGCCGACGGCGAGGACATCGCCTGGTACCGCGAGGACGTCCCGCAGCAGCAGACCTGGCCCGAGCAGACCCCGGCCGCGGCGGGCTGGCAGGACCCCGGCGCCGACCAGTACGCGGCCGCCGCCCAGCAGCAGGGCGGCCAGTACGCGGAGGTGTACGGCGGCGGCTACGACCCGGCCGCCCAGGGGGACCCGTACAACACCCAGTGGGGCGGGCAGCAGGACGGCTACCAGCAGCAGGGCTACCCGGCCCAGCAGCAGGACGGCTACGCCTACCAGCAGCACCAGCACCAGCACCAGCAGCAGGGCTACGGCGCGCAGCAGTACGACGGGTACAACTACCCGCAGCCGCCCGCCGCCCCGCCGGCCGTGCCGCAGCAGCAGCAGGGCCTGGACGAGACCAGCTTCTTCGACACCAGCATGATCGACATGACCAGGTTGCGGGAGCTCGGCGGCCGCTGAGCGGACCGTCGCGGAGTCTCCTGACGGGACCGAAGTTGGGCCTGGCGGGAGACTCCGGTAGTCTGACCACTCCGGCATCCCCATGTCCGGCCGTCGGCTTGCCCGCGCAAGGTCGACCTGTATGGGGAATCTCTCGATCGTTTCCAATGGAAGTCAGGACACCGTGAACCGCCTCGACCACCGCGACCCCCTCGTGTTCGACACGCACGAGCTCGGTCGTCGCCCGGGTTCGATGCGCAAGGTGTCCCGGACCCTGGAGGCCCCCGAGGGCTTCGGGATCATCGATGTGATCGGTGTTCCGGAGAAGAGCCCGATCGAGCTGGAGCTCCGCCTGGAGTCCGTGGTCGAGGGCGTGCTGGTCACCGGCACCGCCGACGCCCACGTCGAGGGCGAGTGCGTCCGGTGCCTGGAGCCCGTCGAGTTCGACGTCGACGTGGACTTCCAGGAGCTGTACTACTACCCGGAGTCCGACGAGCGCCATCGCGCCCGGACCACCGGGACCGAGGACCTCGACGAGGACCCGGAAGAAGAGACTTACCGCCTGGAGGGCGACTTCTTCGACCTCCAGCCGGTGCTGCGTGACGCGGTGGTGCTCGCACTGCCGCTGCAGCCGGTGTGCCAGGAAGACTGCCTGGGCCTGTGCTCCGAATGCGGAGCGCGCCTGAGCGACGACCCGACGCACCACCACGACGCCGTCGACCCCCGGTGGGCGGCTCTGCAGGGACTCTCCGCCGCCCCCGGCGACGAGGGTGACGGGATCAAGACCAGCGACACCCGTGAGGGTCTCGCCGAGAACCAGGAGAAGTAGCCGTGGCTGTTCCGAAGCGGAAGATGTCGCGCAGCAACACGCGCCACCGCCGGTCCAACTGGAAGGCCGTTGCCCCGGCCCTCGTGGCGTGCGACCGCTGCCACGAGCCGAAGCTCGCGCACATCGCGTGCCCGAGCTGCGGCACGTACAACCGTCGCCAGGTCCTCTCGGTCTGATCGGCGGGGTGTACGGATCGATGTCGGACGGTAACTCCACCCGCAAGGCGTCCTCCGCCCCGAAGGGTTCTTCGGGCGGCGGCAAGGCCGGCGGGCCGGCTTCGACCGAATACGACGTCCTGGAAGGGCGCCTCGGGTACACGCTTGAGCGCGCCCTTCTGGTACGTGCACTGACCCACCGCTCGTACGCGTACGAGAACGGGGGTCTGCCCACCAACGAGCGCCTGGAGTTCCTCGGCGACTCGGTGCTGGGCCTCGTGGTGACCGACACCCTCTACCGCGTCCACCCGGACGTCCCGGAGGGCACGCTCGCCAAGCTGCGCGCCGCGGTGGTCAACTCCCGCGCGCTCGCGGACGTCGGCCGGGGTCTGGACCTCGGCACGTTCATCCGCCTCGGCAAGGGCGAGGAGGGCACCGGCGGCCGCGACAAGTCGTCGATCCTCGCCGACACCGTCGAGGCCGTGATCGGGGCCGTCTACCTGGACCAGGGTCTGGACGCCGCCACCGAGTTCGTCCACCGCCTGTTCGACCCGCTGATCGAGGAGTCCTCTCAGCTGGGCGCCGGCCTGGACTGGAAGACCAGCCTGCAGGAGCTCACCGCCTCGGTGGGCATCGGGGTTCCCGAGTACGTGGTCATGGAGTCCGGTCCGGACCACGAGAAGACCTTCACCGCCGCGGCCCGGGTGGCCGGCGAGGACTTCGGCAGCGGCGTCGGCCGCTCGAAGAAGGAAGCCGAGCAGAAGGCCGCCGAGAGCGCCTGGCGCGCGATCAAGGAGAAGTACGCCGACCGGCTTCCCGCCGGGGCGTGATCGCGAAGTAGCCTTTCCTCCTGCGGATCCGTATCGAAGCAGGAGGCTCCTTCCCGTGCCCGAACTCCCCGAGGTCGAGGTCGTCCGCCGCGGTCTGGCCGCCTGGGTCGCCGGGCGGACCGTCGCCGACGTCCAGGTGCTGCACCCGCGCGCGGTGCGCCGCCAGCCGGCCGGTGCGGTCGACTTCACGGCCCGGCTGACCGGCACCACCCTCGGCACCGCGCAGCGGCGCGGCAAGTACCTGTGGGTGCCCCTGGCGGGTACCGGCACGGGCTTCTCGCTGATCGGCCACCTCGGGATGAGCGGCCAGCTGCTCGTCCAGGACCCGTCGGTGCCGGACGAGACGCACCTGCGCGTCCGGCTGCGCTTCGCCGACGGCGGGCGCGAACTGCGCTTCGTCGACCAGCGGACCTTCGGCGGCCTGGCGGTCGAGGAGGCCGAGGAGGGCGACCCGGAGGGCACGCCCGTCTCCATCGCGCACATCGCCCGCGACCCGCTCGACCCGCGCTTCGACGACGGGGCCTTCGTGGCCGCGCTGCGCGCCAAGCGCACCACCGTCAAGCGCGCGCTGCTCGACCAGACCCTGATCAGCGGTGTCGGCAACATCTACGCCGACGAGGCCCTGTGGCGCTCCAGGCTGCACTACGACCGCCCGACGCCGACGCTGACCCGCCCGCAGGCCGCCGTCCTGCTGGCCAGCGCCCGGGACGTGATGACCGCGGCGCTCGCCGTCGGCGGCACCAGCTTCGACAGCCTCTACGTCAACGTGAACGGCGAGAGCGGCTACTTCTCCCGGGACCTCGACGCCTACGGTCGCGAGCACGAGCCCTGCCGCCGCTGCGGCACCCCGATCCGGCGGGCGGCCTGGATGAACCGCTCCAGCTACTTCTGCCCCCGCTGCCAGCGCGTGCCGCGGGCCCGCAGCGGGGGCTGACCCGGCCTACTTGCGGCCGGCGAGCTCGGGATGCCCGGCGTCCGCCCCGTCGGGGGCGCCGTGGGTGTCCTGGCCGAAGTAGGCGACCCCGACCGCGGACACCACCGCGAGCAGGAAGCCGACCACGCCGAGCCAGCCCAGGCCGGCCTTGGAGGAGTCGCCGAGCCAGATCACGCCGACCGCGCCGGGCAGGACCGTCTCGCCGACCACCAGTGCGGCCGTCGCGCCGTTCACCGAGCCGATCTGCAGGGCCACGGTGTGGATGTACATGCCGCCGAGGCCGCCGACCAGGATCGCGTACAGCGCCGGGTCGGACAGCAGGGTGCCGAGCTCGAACGGGTCGACGCCGTTCAGGATGCGCACGCCGACGCCCAGGGCGCCGAAGCCGAGACCGGAGAGCAGACCGGCGACGATCGCGCCGTTCGCGCCCATCCGGCGCACCAGCAGGCTGCCGCCGCCCAGCACCACGGTGGTGATGATCAGCAGCCACCAGTGGAAGGACATCGCCGCGTGGTGGCCGCCCTCCGGGCCCGCCGAGACGGCCAGCAGCACCAGCGCCGAGCAGAGCACGCCGATCGAGGCCCACTCCAGCTGCTTGAGCCGCAGGCCCAGCAGCTTGATGCTGAGCAGCGCGGTGATCACCAGGTTGGCGCTGATGATGGTCTGGGAGAGGAACAGCGGCAGCAGCCGGGCGGCCAGTGCGCCGAGCCCGAAGCCGATCAGGTCGAGCACCGTGCCGAGGATGAACTCCCAGGTGACGGCGGCCTTCGCGGTCGAGGACAGGCTCGGTCCGCCGTGCTCGGTGGTCGAGGTGGTGGCGCCCTTGGCGGCCTCCTCCCGGGCGGAACGGCGGGATCCGACGGCCTGCAGGACCGAGCCGGTGCCGTAGCAGGCGGATGCCGCCACGGCGGTGACGAGGCCGATGATCACCAAGTGCTCCGATCGGGAGGTGGGTCGAGAACGGGCCGGGTAAAGGAAAGGCAATGGGACCGGTGGTCCGGGACCACTATGCCCGTTCGCCCGGTACGGTCGGCACGCCCCCTGTGGCGCCCCGGAGCCGGGCCGGGCCCGCCCGGACCTACGTCCGGGGGCCTGCGGCGGTTCCCCCGCCCCGCCCGCGTCAGGGTCGGCCGGGGGGAACATCATCCCCGGGAAGGGGACCTGACCCGGCGGACGGCGGGGTGTCCCGTCCCTACCAGTATGCGAAGGGTATGGCGTGCTCCGACGCGGCTCACGGTAGCGTCGGGGACATGAGAACCCTTGCACGACGTTCCCGGGGCACCGGGCCGCTTGCCCTGGTGGCGGCGCTGCTCGGGCTGCTGCTCCTGCTGGCGCCGGCCGCCTCGGCCGCGGGCGGGCTGAGCGACGCCTCCGCCGCCCTCAAGAAGGGCAAGGTCTACGTCGACCCGGCGATGACCGACCGCTTCAGCCAGGCCCAGGCGGATGCCCTGACCAAGAAGATCGACAAGGCCGACAAGCCGATCTTCGTCGCGGTCGTGCCCGACTCGCCCGCCTACGGCAAGGAGACGGTCGTCACCGACCTCCGCACTCTGGTCGGCATCGACGGCGTGTACGCGGTCTGGCGCGGCGACGGCTTCCTGGCCAAGGCGGACAAGGGCGCGATGGCCGCCGGCGTCGCCCCGCGGATCTCCGGCGCCGTCGCCCGCGCCCACGGCGGCGACATCGACGCCACCCTGAACGACTTCGTGGACCAGGCCGCTCCGCAGACCAAGGGCCAGGGCGTCAACCACAGCACCTCGATCGCCTGGGTGGTCATCCCGGTCGTGCTGGTGGCCCTGGCGGGAGCCGGAGTCTTCTTCCTCTTCCGGCGCGCCAAGAAGCGCAAGGAGGAGCAGGCCCGGGCCGAGCTGGAGCAGGTGCGCCGGGTGGTCGACGAGGACATCACCGCCTTCGGCGAGGAGCTGGACCGGCTCGACTTCGACCCGGCCGCGGCGGACGCCGACGACGCCCAGCGCACCGATTACACCCACGCCCTGGACGCGTACGAGAAGTCCAAGCGCCTGATGGAGGAGGCCAAGCGGCCGGACGACGTCAAGCAGGTCACCGAGGCGATCGAGGACGGCCGGTTCGCGCTGGCCACCCTGAGCGCCCGGCGGGGCGGGCGCCCGCTGCCCGAGCGCCGGCCCCCGTGCTTCATGGACCCGCGTCACGGCCCGTCCGTCAAGGACGTCGACTGGGCCCCGGCCGGCGGCTCCGCCCGCTCCGTCCCGGTCTGCCAGGCGGACGCGGACCGGGTGGCGGCCGGCCTCGACCCGGCGGTCCGCACCGTGGACACCGAGTACGGCCCGCAGCCGTACTGGAACGCCGGCCCGGCGTACGCCCCGTACGCGGGCGGCTACTACAGCAGCTTCGGCGGCGGCCTGCTGCCCGGCCTGCTGGTCGGCACCATGCTCGGCTCGATGATGAGCAGCCCGGCCTACGCGTCGCCGATGGCGGACGGCGGCCACGGCTACCAGGACCAGTACGAGGGCGGCGACTACACCGGGGCCGACTTCAACGCGGGCGACTTCAGCGGCGGCGACTTCACCAGTGGCGGTGACTTCGGCGGCGGCGGGGACTGGTAGCCCCGGCCCGAGCGCCCGGCCCGCGCGGCCCCGTCGGTTCCTCCGGTGGGGCCGTCGGCGTTCCGGGGGCCGGGCCCGGGCGGTGACCGGGCACGCGGGCGGCTAGGGTCGGGGCATGCACGGTCGCGACGCCCACAGTGAGGAACCGGTCCGGGTCACCGCCTGGGTCCGGGGGAAGGTCCAGCAGGTCGGGTTCCGCTGGTGGACCAGGGCACGGGCGCTGGAGATCGGCTTGACCGGCTACGCGAGCAACCTCGGCGACGGCCGGGTGCAGGTCGTCGCGGAGGGTCTCGCGGGCGACTGCGAGCAGTTGCTGGCCCGGCTGCGCGGCCCCGGGACCCCGGGGAACGTCAGCGGCGTGACCGAGATCTGGACGGCCGTCGGCCCTGGTTACGAGGGTTTCGAGATCCGCTGAGCCGCTGCCCGCGGGCCCGCCGCCGGGCCCGTCGGGAAAAGATCCGGAACCGGCGGTGTCACGAGGTTGCCATCCGGGCAGACTCGTGGTTGACTCCGCATCGAACGATGATCCACGAGCACGTGGTGGACCCCTCCCGAAGACCCCCCAGGCGTGACCACACCGCCGGGCAGGTGACAGGGGCGCGGTAGCGTGCGGTGATCGTGTTGACCCTTTCCGTCTTTGGTGAGACGCTGGAAGCCCGCGCACACGACCGCGTCAATCCGGCAGGCGCATGCCCCCGTGAGCCCAGCTCACGGTGGTTGTGCCGTAGTGCCCAGCCAGCACTTCCGGCGGCGCGCCGCGCGTGCGTCCCCCTTCCCCCTAGACCTGAACCATTCCGGTTCGGTCACTCAGCGTGGAGGACCATTCATCATGGCAAAGGCGCTTCTCGGGTACGTCGGCGGCCCCGACCCGCGAATGCTCTCCGAGATGCGACGGCTCCAGCAGCGCGTCCAGGACCTTGAAGCCGAGCTCCTTCGGATGCAGGCTGAGAACGACGCTCTCACCGCTGTCGCTGACGAGCACTCGCTGCTCAACAGCATCGATCTGGATCAGCGGGAGCCGGCTCTCACCTGAGTCCCGCCCGGTCCTCGCAGATCGACGCCGCTGTGCACTGAGCCGCCCCGAAAGGGACGCAGCTTGCAAGGGACGCCCGGATGTGGCGTCCCTTCGTCGTGTCCGACTCCGGATACAGTCGCTCGCTGGGCCCCGGCGAGCGATGAGGAGACCGGCCGCGTGCACCTGAAGAGTCTGACGCTGCGCGGGTTCAAGTCCTTCGCCTCCAGCACCACCCTGCGCTTCGAGCCGGGCATCACCTGCGTGGTCGGCCCGAACGGCTCCGGCAAGTCGAACGTGGTCGACGCGCTGTCCTGGGTGATGGGCGAGCAGGGGGCCAAGTCGCTGCGCGGCGGCAAGATGGAGGACGTCATCTTCGCCGGGACCAGCGGGCGCGCCCCGCTCGGCCGCGCCGAGGTCAGCCTCACCATCGACAACGGCGACGGCGCCCTGCCGATCGACTACGCCGAGGTGACCATCACCCGCACGATGTTCCGCAACGGCGGCAGCGAGTACGCGCTCAACGGCGAGACCTGCCGCCTGCTGGACATCCAGGAACTGCTCTCCGACTCCGGCATCGGCCGCGAGATGCACGTCATCGTCGGGCAGGGCCAGCTGGACTCCGTCCTGCACGCCGACCCGATGGGCAGGCGCGCCTTCATCGAGGAGGCGGCCGGCGTCCTCAAGCACCGCAAGCGCAAGGAGAAGGCGCTGCGGAAGCTGGACGCGATGCAGGTCAACCTCGATCGGGTCCAGGACCTGGTGGCCGAGCTGCGCCGCCAGCTCGGGCCGCTCGGCCGGCAGGCCCGGATCGCCCGCCGCGCCGCCGGGATCCAGGCCGAGCTGCGCGACGCCCGGCTGCGACTGCTCGCCGACGACCTGTCCACGCTCCGCCGGGCCGTCGAGGCCGAGGTCGCGGACGAGCTGGCGCTGCGGCTGCGCCGGACCACCGTCGAGCAGGAGCTGGCCCGCGCGGTGCAGCGCGAGCACGTCCTGGACGCCCAGGTCCGACAGCTCGGGCCGAGCCTGGAGGCCGCCCGGCAGACCTGGTACCGGCTCTCCGCGCTCGCCGAGCGCACCCGCGGCACCGTCGGGCTGGCCGAGGCGCGGGCCCGGCACGCCGCCGCCGGGGGACGGACCGAGGAGCGGCGCGGACGCGACCCGCAGGAGCTGGAGCGGGAGGCCGCCGGGATCCGCGAGGAGGAGGCGGCGCTGGCCGAGGCGCTGGAGGAGGCCCGGTACGCGCTGGCCGAGGCGGTCGAGTGCAAGGACGGGCTGGAGCGCGAGCTGGCCGCCGAGGAGTGCCGGCTGCGGGACGCCGCCCGGGCCATCGCCGACCGGCGGGAGGGCCTGGCCCGGCTGCAGGGGCAGGCCGCCGCCGCCCGCTCCGAGGCCGCCGCGGCCCAGGCCGAGATCGGACGGCTCGCCGAGGCCAGGGATGAGGCGCTGCTCCGCGCCGAGGCCGCGCAGGGCGAGCTGGACGAGCTCCAGCAGCAGGTGGACGGTGCGGCCGGCGACGACGAGCAGACCGAGGCCGGGTACCGGGAGGCGCGGGAGCGCCTGGCCGCCGTCGAACGGGAACTCGCCGCCGCCCGGGAGGCGGCCGGCGCCGCCGAGCGCGAGCGGGCCGGGCTCACCGCACGGCACGAGGCGCTCTCGCTGGGGCTGCGCCGCAAGGACGGCACCGGCACGCTGCTGGCGGCGGGGGAGCGGCTGGGCGGGCTGCTCGGCCCGGCCGCGGCGCTGCTGCGGATCGAGGCCGGGTACGAGGTGCCGGTCGCGGCGGCGCTCGGCGCGGCGGCCGACGCGGTGGCCGTGGACTCGCCGACCGCCGCCGCCGAGGCGCTGCGGCTGCTGCGCGCCGACGACGCCGGGCGGGCCGCGCTGCTGATCGCCGGTGCTGACGAAGTGGCCTACGAGGCAGGAGAGTTGCCGGACGGCGCCCGCTGGGCCGCCGAACTCGTCGACGGTCCGCCGGAGTTGCTCGCCGCCGTGCGGCAGCTGCTGGCCGGGGTGGCGGTGGTCGCGGACCTGGACGCGGCGCTGCGCCTGGTCGACGGGCAGCCCGCAGAGCCTGCCGGGCGCCGTGGGCTGCCCGTCGTCACCGCCGTCACCGCCGACGGGGACCGGCTGGGCGCCGGCTTCGCGCACGGGGGCTCCGCCGGCGCGCCGAGCCTACTGGAGACCCAGGCCGCGGTGGACGAGGCGGCCCGCGCGATCGGGGAACTCACCGTCCGCTGCGCCGAGTCGACCGAGCTGCTGGCCGAACTCACGGACCGGCGCGGGGAGTCGGCCGCCGAGCTGGAACGGCTCGGCGAGCTGCGGCGGCAGGCGGAGAAGGAGCGGGCCCGGGTCGCGGGCGCGCTCGGCCGCCTCGGCGGGCAGGCCCGCGCCGCCGCCGGGGAGGCCGACCGGCTGTCGGCCGCCGCCGCGCGCGCCGAGCAGGGCCTGGCCGATCTGCTGGGCAATGCCGAGGAGTTGGCGGAACGCCTGGCCACGGCCGAGGAGTCGGCGGACGCGGGGGAGGACGAGCCGGACACCGCCGAGCAGCAGCGGCTGGCGGAGGCGGCGAGCACCGCCCGGCAGGCCGAGCTGGAGGCCAGGCTGGCCGTGCGCACCCACGAGGAGCGGGTCCGCGCGCTGGCCGGGCGGGCGGACCAGCTGGACCGGGCCGCCCGGGCCGAGCGCGAGGCCCGCGACCGGGCCGCGGAGCGCCGGCGCCGAGCCGAGCACGACGCCGGGGTGGCGAACGCCGTCGCCACCGGCGCCCGGCAGCTGCTGGCCTGCCTGGAGGTGTCGCTGGCCCGCGCGGACGCCGGGCGGGAGGCCGCCGAACGGGCGCGCGCCGAGCGCGAGGAGGAGCTGCGGGAGCACCGCGAGCACGGCCGCGGCCTCAAGGAGGAGCTCGACAAGCTGGTCGACGCCGGGCACCGGGACGAGGTGCTGCGGGCGGAGAAGCGGCTGCGGATCGAGCAGCTGGAGGCCCGGGCGCTGGAGGAGTTCGGCATCGACGGCGGCGAACTGCTCGCCGCGTACGGACCGGCCCGGCCCGTCCCGCCCGCGACGCCCGAGGAGGGCCAGGAACCGGGGGAGCCGTACCCGTACGTCCGGGCTGAGCAGGAGAAGCGGCTGAAGGCCGCGGAGAAGGCGTACCAGCAGCTCGGCAAGGTCAACCCGCTGGCGCTGGAGGAGTTCGCCGCGCTGGAGGAGCGGCACCGGTTCCTGGGGGAGCAGCTGGACGACCTCAGGCGCAGCCGGCGCGACCTGCTGGACATCGTCCGGGACGTGGACCAGCGGGTCGAGCAGTTGTTCACCTCGGCGTACCACGACACGGCCGCCCAGTTCGAGGGCGTCTTCGCCCGGCTCTTCCCGGGCGGGGAGGGCCGGCTGGTGCTGACCGACCCGGACGACATGCTCGCCACCGGGGTCGAGGTGGAGGCCCGCCCGCCGGGCAAGAAGGTCAAGCGGCTGTCGCTGCTGTCCGGCGGCGAGCGCTCGCTGACCGCGGTGGCGCTGCTGGTGGCGATCTTCAAGGCCAGGCCCAGCCCGTTCTACGTGATGGACGAGGTGGAGGCGGCGCTGGACGAGACCAACCTGCGCCGGCTGATCGGGATCATGGAGGAGCTGCGGGAGAGCTCCCAGCTGATCGTGATCACCCACCAGAAGCTGACCATGGAGTCCGCCGACGCGCTCTACGGCGTGACGATGAAGGGCGACGGCATCTCGCAGGTGATCAGCCAGCGGCTGCGGGAGGAGCACCGGGAACGGCGGCCGCGGACGGTTCGGACCGTATCGGCGTAGTCCGGCTGCGGTCCATCCGGGCTCCGGTCGCGGATACTGGTTGGCGTTATGGAATACGTGATCCTTGCCGTAGTCATCGCCGTGATCGCCATCGGTGCGATCGCGGGCCTCGTCGTTTCCGGCAGACGACGCCAGCAGCTGCCCCCGAAGTCGCAGGCGCCGGTCATCACGGCGCCGAAGCCCACCCCGCAGGAGCCCCAGGTCGGCGAGGAGTCCGCGCCGCCGACCGAGGAGCCCAGGCGCACCGTCGAGGAGGTGGAACTCCCGGCGGAGCCTCCGGCCGCCGAGGCTCCCGAAGCTCCCGAGGCCGTCGAGGTCGTCGAGGTCGAGCCTTCCGAGGCCGAGGCGGCCCCCGCCGTCGAGGTTCCCGAGCCCACCGCCGGCCGACTGGTCCGGCTGCGCTCGCGGCTCTCCCGCTCGCAGAACTCGCTCGGCAAGGGCCTGCTCTCGCTGCTCTCCCGCGAGCACCTGGACGAGGACACCTGGGAGGAGATCGAGGACACCCTGCTCACCGCCGACGTCGGCGTCGCCCCCACCCAGGAGCTGGTCGAGCGGCTGCGCACCCGGGTGAAGGTGCTCGGCACCCGCACGCCCGAGGAACTCCGCGGGCTGCTGCGCGAGGAGCTGGTCGAGCTGATCGGCAAGGACGCCGACCGCGGCGTCCGCTCCACCAAGCACGAGGAGGGCCCGGCCGTGGTCCTGGTCGTCGGCGTCAACGGCGTCGGCAAGACCACCACCACCGGCAAGCTGGCCCGTGTGCTGGTCGCCGACGGCCGCACGGTGGTGCTCGGCGCCGCCGACACCTTCCGTGCCGCCGCCGCCGACCAGCTGCAGACCTGGGGCGAGCGGGTCGGTGCGCGCACCGTGCGCGGCCCGGAGGGCGGGGACCCGGCCTCGATCGCCTTCGACGCGGTCAAGGAGGGCATCGCCGAGGGCGTGGACACCGTGCTGATCGACACCGCCGGCCGACTGCACACCAAGACCGGCCTGATGGACGAGCTGGGCAAGGTCAAGCGGGTCGTCGAGAAGCACGGCCCGGTGGACGAGGTGCTGCTGGTGCTGGACGCCACCACCGGCCAGAACGGCCTGATCCAGGCCCGGGTGTTCGCCGAGGTGGTCGACATCACCGGCATCGTGCTGACCAAGCTGGACGGCACCGCCAAGGGCGGCATCGTGGTCGCGGTCCAGCGCGAGCTGGGCGTGCCGGTCAAGCTGATCGGTCTGGGCGAGGGCGCGGACGACCTGGCGCCGTTCGAGCCGGGCGCGTTCGTGGACGCGCTGATCGGGGACTGAGGCTCCCCGCCGGCCTCCCGCAGGCCGCTCTTCCGAAGGGTCCGCTCCGCTCGGGGCGGGCCCTTCCGGCTGCCCGGGTCCGGGCGGGGGTCTGCTAGGAGGCGATCCAGGCCGGCTCGGCGGTGCGCTCGCGGCCGCGGTGGCACGCGTAGGCGAGGGTGCCGAGCAGCAGCCGGGCCTCGGGCGGGCAGCCGGCGTTGTCGCGGGTGGGGCGGCGCAGCCAGCGGACCGGGCCGAGGCCGCCGAGGACGGTCGGCGGGGCGGCGACGTAGCTGCCCTCGCCGTGGCAGGTGAGGTCGAGCGCCGCGTCGTCCCAGCCCATCCGGTAGAGCAGGTCGGGCAGGCGGCGGGCGGTGCCGGCGGCGACCAGGAACTGCAGCCGTCCGGTGGGGGCGGACAGCACCGGGCCGACCTGGGTGCCCATCCGCTCCAGCCGGACCAGCGCCTGCAGGCCGGCCTGCTCGGGGACGTCCAGCACGTCGAAGGCCCGGCCGGTGGGGAACAGGACCGAGGCCTCGGCCCGTCCGGTGCGGGCCCGGCCCTCGCCGCCCGGCACGGGGTGCAGGCCGGGCGCGGCGCAGCGGGCGGCTCCGCAGGGACAGCGGGTCGGGGCGGTGGCGCCGGAGCCCGGGATGCCGGTGGCCGGGTCGCCGGTGGCGACCGCCCAGCCCCAGCGGCCGGTGTACTCCGCGGCGGCCTGGGACGCGGTGACCTTGGTGCGGCGGCGCGCGCCCAGCGGTGCCAGCCGCAGGCTCCCCAGTCGAAGTTCGCCGAACAGGTTGTCCATGCCTCCCCCAACAGGTTCTCGTTGCCGATGGTTACGGGACGGTGACTGTGTGTCGATTGTCAGGTGTGTGGTGCGTAGTGCGGTGGCGGCGCGCAGCGCGTGGCGTGCGCCTGTTCCGGTGGTGCGCCTCGGGCGCCGCCTTGTCGGGGCGGCGCGGATGCCGGATCGTCGTGTGCGCGGGACTGTTGCCGCCCGGAGTGGGCGCTGAACTCGCCTGCGGCTGCGGTGGATTGCTGGTCCTGCCGGGTCTCCCGGGATGGTCCGGGCGACTTGGCGGCCCGCATATGCCGGACCGTCGGGACTACCTAGTGAAGCGTGTGCCCCCTGACTTCGGTTCACTCCTGGGGGTGGCGAAAGGTGGCGTTTCGCCAGGGGCGCTCCCGCGGGCACCTCGCGGGGCATTACGTTCAGCACGCGGATGCCGTCGGGATCCCGCTCCGGGCCGCCGGAGAGCGGGAGTTGGGAATCTGACGGATCGTCCGCGACGATGGCACGCCAGTGCGAGGGCGCGGTACGGCACCACCACGGGCGCGGCAGGCAGCACGCACGGCAGGCACGTCTGGCAAGAGCCCGCAACCGTCGGGCGGTCACGATCGGGGGCCCCGCGAGGGGCCGGGCGGGATGGGACGTTCCCATGGCAGAGAAGCAACCCAATGAGAAGCTGACCACGTGGTTCGCCCGCAGCGGTTGGTCCAAGGGCGAGTTGGCGCGTCAGGTCAACCGACGGGCCCGGCAGATCGGCGCCCACCACGTGTCCACCGACACCTCCCGGGTGCGCCGCTGGCTCGACGGCGAGCAGCCGCGCGAGCCGATCCCCAAGATCATGTCCGAGCTCTTCTCCGAGCGCTTCGGCTCGGTGGTCTCGATCGAGGACCTCGGCCTGCGCGCCGCGATCCCGGTCTCCACCGTGGGCGGCGGCGTCGACCTGCCGTGGAGCGGCCCGCAGACCGTCCAGCTGATCAGTGACTACTCCCGCAGCGACCTGATGCTCAACCGCCGGGGCTTCCTCGGCACCTCGCTGGCGCTGACCGCCGGCGCCGCGCTGATCGAGCCGATGCAGCGCTGGCTGACCCCCGGCCCGACCGGCATCCCCACCCCGATCCTCACCGCGGCCAACGGCGGCGAGGCGTTCACCGGCCGGCTCTCCGAGCCCGAGCTGGAACTGCTGGAGCAGACCACGGTCATGTTCCGCCAGTGGGACGCCCAGAACGGCGGCGGACTGCGCCGCAAGGCCGTCGTCGGCCAGCTGCACGAGGTCACCGACCTGCTCCAGGAGACGTACAACGAGGACACCACCCGGCGGCTGTTCCGGCTCACCGCCGAGCTCGCCCACCTGGCCGGGTGGATGTCGTACGACGTCGGGATGCACCCGAGCGCGCAGAAGTACTACGTGCTGGCCCTGCACGCGGCCAAGGAGGCCGGCGACCGCCCGTTCGGCGCGCTGATCCTCACCGACATGAGCCGCCAGATGATCCACCTCAACCGGGGCGAGGACGCCCTGGAGCTGATCCACCTGGCGCAGTACGGCAGCCGTGACACCGCCGGCCCGCGCCAGCAGTCCCTGCTGTACGCGATGGAGGCGCGCGCCTACGCCACCATCGGGGAGGTGAACCGCTGCGCCCGGGCGGTCCGGCTGGCCGAGGACACCTTCACCGACATCCGCGACGGCGACGACGAGCCGGACTGGCTGAAGTTCTTCTCGCCGGCCGAGCTGAACGCCGAGAACGCGCACTCCTTCCGCGACCTCGCGTACCACTCCGACAACGCCCAGCTGTACGCCTCGCTGTCGGCGCCGGTGATGGAGCGCGCGGTCGACCTGTTCCGCCAGGACGGCGACCACGTGCGCTCGTACGCCTTCAACCTGATCGGCATGGCCAGCGTGCACCTGCTGCAGAAGGAGGCCGAGCAGGCGGCGGTGATGGCCGAGCAGGCGGTGGACATCGCGACCAAGGTGCGCTCGGAGCGGCTGAACTCCCGGGTGCGCAAGACCACGGAGGCCGCGGCCGCCCGGTTCAAGGGCGTGGACGCGGTGAGCCGGCTCAAGGAGCGGGTCGTTCAGGACATCCCGGAGTACGTCTCGGTGGTCTGACCGGCGCGCCTCCCTGGCACTTCCCGGACTCCACCGACCGTGGCGGCCGCCGCCGTCGCGGTCGGTGGTTCCCGCGTGTGCGGGGCCGGGCGCGCGGCGGCACGGTAGCCCGTCCGGGCGGTTCCGGGGCTGCGGTTCACGCAGCCGTAACCCGCGCGTCGCACGCGTCACGGTCGCGAAACAACCGGCCGCACTGGCCGAAACCAGCCTTCGGCACGCTCCTCTTCATCGCCGACACCCCGGGTGGCACGGGACAGGTACCCGGGTGCGGATCGGCTTGGACGCAGAGGAGACGCCGATGCCGGACGGCTTCAGCGCGGGCGACACCGCCTTCGTGCTCATCAGTGCGGCCCTGGTCATGCTCATGACCCCGGGCCTGGCCTTCTTCTACGGGGGCATGGTCAGGGCCAAGAGCACCCTGAACATGCTGGCGATGAGTTTCCTCTCGCTCGGCATCGTCACAGTGCTGTGGGTCCTCTACGGGTACTCGCTCAGCTTCGGGCCGGACTCCTTCGGCGGGCTGATCGGCAACCTGGACTTCCTGGGGATGCGCGGCATCGGCCTGAACGAGCTGACCGGGACCATCCCGGTCACCGCCTTCGCGATCTTCCAGCTGATGTTCGCGATCATCACCCCGGCGCTGATCAGCGGCGCCGTCGCGGACCGCGCCAAGTTCGCCGCCTGGGGCCTGTTCATCGCGCTCTGGGTGACCGTCGTCTACTTCCCGGTCGCGCACTGGGTGTTCTTCTTCGACGGCGGCCACGGCGGCTGGCTGGGCGACCGGAACGGCGTGATCGACTTCGCCGGCGGCACGGCCGTGCACATCAACGCCGGTGTGGCGGGTCTGGCGCTCTGCCTGGTGCTGGGCAAGCGGGTCGGCTTCAAGAAGGACCCGATGCGCCCGCACAGCCTGCCGCTGGTGATGCTCGGCTCCGGCCTGCTGTGGTTCGGCTGGTTCGGCTTCAACGCGGGCTCGGCGCTGGCCGCCAACGGGGTCGCCGCGATGGCGATGGTCAACACGCAGGTCGCCACCGGCGCGGCGCTGGTCGGCTGGCTGGTCTTCGAGAAGCTCAAGCACGGCGCCTTCACCACGCTCGGCGCCGCCTCCGGCGCGGTGGCCGGACTGGTCGCGATCACCCCGGCCTGCGGCTCGGTCAGCCCGCTCGGCGCGGTGGCGATCGGTCTGGTCGCGGGCGCGGTCTGCGCCGCCGCCGTCTCGCTGAAGTACCGCTGGGGCTTCGACGACTCGCTCGACGTGGTGGGCGTGCACGCGGTGGGCGGGGCGATCGGCTCGCTGCTGGTCGGGCTGTTCGCCACCGGAGGGGTCGGCCAGACCGCCAAGGGCCTGCTCTACGGCGGCGGGCTGGGCCAGCTCGGCAAGCAGGCGATGGGCGTGGCCGTGGTCGCGGCGTACTCCTTCGTCCTCTCCTGGCTGCTGGCCAAGGCGGTCGACAAGCTGGTCGGCTTCCGGGTCGCCGAGGAGGTCGAGGTGGCCGGCATCGACCAGGCCGAACACGCCGAGTCCGCCTACGATTTCAGCGCTGTCGGGGCGGGCCTGGCCCGCGCCCTGTCGGGTTCGGTCGCGACCGCCGCGCCGACGGCAGCACCGAAGTCCGCCGAGAAGCCCACCGAGAAGGCCGCCGGAAAGGCCGCCGAGAAGACCGAGGTCGACGCCTGATGAAGCTCATCACCGCCGTGATCAAGCCGTACCGCCTGGACGAGGTGAAGGCCGCCCTGCAGGCCTTCGGGGTCCACGGCCTGACCGTCACCGAGGCCAGCGGCTACGGCCGCCAGCGCGGCCACACCGAGGTGTACCGGGGCGCCGAGTACACGGTGGACCTGGTACCGAAGGTCCGGATCGAGGTCCTGGTCGAGGACGAGGACGCCGACGACCTGATCGACGTCCTGGTGAAGGCCGCCCGGACCGGGAAGATCGGCGACGGCAAGGTCTGGAGCATCCCGGTCGACACCGCCGTACGCGTCCGCACCGGCGAGCGCGGCCCGGACGCCCTCTAGCCCCCGCCCGTCGGCGGGCCCGTGATCCCTCCGGGGGCCGCGGGCCCGCCGACGGCGTACCCCGCTCGGCCGAACCGCACCGCACCGGATGCCCGGCGCACCGCGGGACGGCTCACCCGCACGACGGACGGGACCCAGCGCATGACCACCGAGACCAGGCCCTCCGAGCCCGCCGACCACTCCGCCGCCCGGGCCGCGCTGCTCGCCGACCCCGGCCCGGTCGGCCGCCCCCGCCGCGAGGCGCTCGCCCGGCTCACCGACGACTGGCTGGCCGGGCTGCTCGCCGCCGCCGGAGCCCCGCCCGGCGTCGCCCTGGTCGCCGTCGGCGGGTACGGGCGCGGCGAGCTCTCCCCGCGCAGCGACCTGGACGTCCTGCTGCTGCACGACGGCCCGATCCCCCACGAGCTGCCCGAGCGGATCTGGTACCCGGTCTGGGACGCGGGCGCCAAACTGGACCACTCGGTGCGGACCGTCGCCGAGGCCCGATCGGTGGCCGCCGCCGACCTCAAGGCCCAGCTGGGCCTGCTGGACGCCCGCCACCTCGCCGGGGACCCGGCGCTCACCGCCGAGCTGCGCGCCGCGGTGTTCACCGACTGGCGCGCGAGCGCCCCCGCCCGCCTGCCCGAGCTGCGCGAGCTGGCCCGCGAGCGGGCCGAACGGCACGGCGAGCTGTCCTTCCTGCTGGAGCCGGACCTCAAGGAGGCCCGCGGCGGCCTGCGCGACGTGGTCGCGCTCGACGCCGTCGCCGCCAGCTGGCTCGCCGACGCGCCCCGGGACGGCCTGGACGCCGCCGCGCTGCGCCTCGCCGACGTCCGAGACGCGCTGCACCTGGTCACCGGCCGGGCCACCGAGCGGCTGAGCCTGCAGGACCAGGACCAGGTCGCCGAACGGCTCGGAGTGCTGGACGCCGACACCCTGTTGCGCCAGGTCTACGAGGCCGCCCGGACCATCGCCTACGCGAGCGACGTCACCTGGCGGGCGGTCGAGCGGGTGCTCGCCGCCCGCAGCGGCCGGGGCCGACGGGCCGTGCGGCGCGCCTTCCCGTTCGCCGCGCCGTTCACCGGAGTCGGCCGCGGCGCGGGCGCGGTGGCCCGGGGCGCGGTCGAGCGCCGCCCGCTCGCCGAGGGCGTGGTCGAACAGGACGGCGAGGCGGTGCTGGCCCAGGGCGCCCGCCCGGCCGCCGACCCGGTGCTGCCGCTGCGCGCCGCGGCCGCCGCCGCGCAGAACGGGCTGACCGTCTCGTACGCGACGGTGCGCCGGCTCGCCGCGGAGTGCCGTCCGCTGCCGGTGCCCTGGCCGGACGAGGCGCGCGAGCAGCTGGTCACCCTGCTGGGCGCGGGGGAGGCGGCCGTCCCGGTGTGGGAGGCGCTGGAGGCGGAGGGGCTGGTCACCCGGCTGCTGCCGGACTGGGAGCGGGTGCGCTGCCGTCCGCAGCGCAACGCCGTGCACCGCTGGACGGTGGACCGGCACCTGGTGGAGACGGCGGTGAAGGCCGCCGCGATGACCCGCCGGGTGGCCCGGCCCGACCTGCTGCTGGTCGCCGCGCTGCTGCACGACATCGGCAAGGGCTGGCCCGGGGACCACAGCGAGGCCGGCGAGGTGATCGTCCGCGACCTCGCCCCCCGGATGGGCTTCGGCCCGGAGGACACCGAGACCCTGGCGGTGCTGGTCCGCCACCACCTGACCCTGGTGGACACCGCCACCCGGCGCGACCCGGACGACCCGGCCACCGTCGAGGCGATCACCAAGGCGGTCACCACCCTGCCGGAGCTGGAGCTGCTGCACGCGCTCACCGAGGCGGACGCACTGGCCACCGGTCCGGCCGCGTGGAGCAGCTGGCGGGCCTCGCTGGTCGGCGGCCTGGTGGCCCGGGCGGCCGACCGGCTGGCCGGGGCCGGCACCGCGCCGGTGGAGGCGGCGCCCACCGCCGAGCAGGAGCGGCTCGCGGTCGAGGCGGCCCGCACCGGTGAGCCGGCACTGTCGCTGCACGCCCAGGCCGAGGGGGCGGACCCGGGCACCGAGCCGATGGGCGTCGAGCTGACCCTGGCCGTCCCCGACCGCCCCGGGCTGCTCGGCACCGCCGCCGGGGTGCTCGCGCTGCACCGGCTGACCGTCCGCTCGGCCGGACTGCGCGAGCTCGACCCGATCGGTGCCGGGCCCGTGCTGCTGCTGTCCTGGCGGGTGGCGGCCGAGTTCGGCGAGCTGCCCGAGGCGGCCCGGCTGCGGGCCGACCTGCGCCGGGCGCTGGACGGCTCGCTGGACGTCGAGCGGCGCCTCGCCGAGCGGGACGCCGCCGCCCCGCGCCGCCGGGGCATCCCGACCCCGCCGCCGCTGGTCGCGGTGGCGCCCGCGGTGGCCTCGGCGACCGCGACCGTGCTGGAGGTCCGCGCGCACGACGCCCCCGGGCTGCTGCACCGGATCGGCCGGGCGCTGGACGGGGCGGGCGTACGGGTGCGCACAGCGCACGTCTCCACGCTGGGCGCGGAGGCCGTCGACTCCTTCTACCTGACCGACGCGCAGGGCCGTCCGCTGGCCGCCCGGCGGGCCGGGGAGGTGGCGGCGGCGGTCCGGGCGGCGCTCGGCTGACGGGCGCCGGGAGCCGGGGTCGACGATGTCCGCGAACGGGGGTGGAGACCTCACCCGGGGCGGCCGGATACCCTGGGGGACGACGACCGTACCGATACCGATGCCGCAGAGGACCCGCGACGACGTGTTCGACACCCTTTCCGATCGCCTCGCAGCGACGTTCAAGAACCTCCGGGGCAAGGGCCGCCTCAGCGAGGCGGACATCGACGCCACCGCCCGCGAGATCCGCATCGCGCTGCTGGAGGCGGACGTCGCGCTGCCGGTCGTCCGGGCCTTCATCAAGCAGGTCAAGGACCGCGCCCTCGGTGCCGAGGTCTCCGGCGCGCTGAACCCGGCGCAGCAGATCATCAAGATCGTCAACGAGGAGCTCATCGCGATCCTCGGCGGCGAGACCCGCCGGGTGCGGTTCGCCAAGAGCGGCCCGACGGTCATCATGCTCGCCGGTCTGCAGGGTGCTGGTAAGACCACCCTCGCGGGCAAGCTCGGCCACTGGCTGAAGCAGCAGAAGCACACCCCGCTGCTGGTCGCCTGCGACCTCCAGCGCCCCAACGCGGTCAACCAGCTCCAGGTCGTCGCCGAGCGCGCCGGTGTGGCCTTCTACGGCCCGCAGCCGGGCAACGGCGTCGGCGACCCGGTGCAGGTGGCCAAGGACTCGATCGAGTACGCCAAGCAGAAGCAGTACGACGTCGTCGTCGTCGACACCGCCGGCCGCCTGGGCATCGACGCCGAGCTGATGCAGCAGGCCGCCGACATCCGCGCCGCGGTGAACCCGGACGAGGTCCTGTTCGTCGTCGACGCGATGATCGGCCAGGACGCGGTCACCACCGCGCAGGCCTTCCTCGACGGCGTCGACTTCACCGGCGTCGTGCTCTCCAAGCTCGACGGCGACGCCCGCGGCGGTGCCGCGCTGTCGGTCGCGCACGTCACCGGCCGGCAGATCATGTTCGCCTCCAACGGCGAGAAGGTCGACGACTTCGACGCCTTCCACCCGGACCGGATGGCCTCGCGCATCCTCGGCATGGGCGACGTCCTCTCGCTGATCGAGAAGGCCGAGCAGACCTTCTCGCAGGCCGAGGCCGAGAAGATCGCCGCCAAGCTGCGCGGCGGCCCGAAGCAGTTCACCCTGGACGACTTCCTGTCGCAGCTGGAGCAGGTCCAGAAGATGGGCTCGATCTCCAAGCTGCTCGGCATGCTGCCCGGCATGGGCCAGATCCGGGACCAGATCAACAACATCGACGACAAGGACGTCAACCGGGTCGGCGCCATCATCAAGTCGATGACCCCGACCGAGCGCGCCGAGCCGGAGCTGATCAACGGCTCCCGCCGGGCCCGCATCGCCAAGGGCTCGGGCGTCCAGGTCGGCGAGGTGAAGAACCTGGTCGAGCGGTTCTTCGAGGCCCGCAAGATGATGTCCGCGATGGCCTCCGGCAAGGGCATGCCCGGCATGCCGGGGATCCCGGGCATGGGCGGCGGCTCGAAGAAGTCCGGCAAGAAGGCCCCGCAGGCCAAGGGCAAGCGCAAGAGCGGCAACCCGCTGAAGCGGGCGCAGGAGGAGGCCGCGGCCGCCGAGCGCCGCGCGCTCGGCCCGGGCGCCGGCCAGCCGGCGGACGGCGGCGCGTTCGGCCTCGGCGCGGGCAAGGGCCCGGCCGACTTCGAGCTGCCCAAGGAGTTCAAGGACCTGCTGTAGGTCCCGATCGGTCCTGGATCCGTCCGGGACCGGTCCCGATCGGCCCCGGTCGGTCCTGGTCGGCCCGTCGTCCGGTGTTTCCGGGCGGCGGGCCGATCGTGTGTCCGATGATGGGGGCATGCGAGTGACGATCAGGGCCCCGAGGGCAGAAGACGCGGTTGTGTACGCCGACGCGGTCCGGCGGTCCGCCGACCACATCGGCCGGTGGAACCCGGTCGAGCCGGACGGGCTGCCCGAGCTGCTGGAGCGCCAGGGCGCGGGGCTGCGCACCTTCCTGATCCTCGACGGGGAGACCGGCGGGCTGGTCGGCAAGGTGAACGTCGCCAACATCGTGATGAGCCGGTTCTGCAACGCCGCGCTGGGCTACGACGCGTACCTGCCGTTCGCCGGCACCGGGCGGATGACCGAGGGCATGCGGCTGGTCCTGGACCGCTGCTTCGCGCCGCAGTCGGCCGGCGGGCTGGGGTTGCACCGGCTGGAGATCAACGTGCAGCCCGACAACGAGCGCTCGGTCGCGATGGCCAAGCGGCTGGGCTTCCGGCACGAGGGCTTCTCGCCGCGGATGCTGTTCCTGCAGGGCGACTGGCGCGACCACGAGCGGTTCGCGCTGACCGCCGAGGAGTGGCCCGGCGCGGCGGCCTAGGCGCCGGTGGGGGCGCCCCGGCGCGGCCGCCGGCGGGCAGGCGGAGCCGTTGGTGGAGGCGCCCGGCACAGCGGCTGGTGGGAGGGGTTCGGGGCGGCTGCGCGGCCGGCTCCGGGCACCCCCGGGCGGGCGCTCGGGCGCGGCGTTGCGGTTGGCCCGCCCGAGCACCTGTCCGTATCGTCCGGTGGGTGACCGAACCCGTGCCGCCGCGTCAGACCCCCGACCAGCCCTGGCGCTCCGAGGGCGCCCCGCCCCCGCCCCCGCCCCGACGGCGGATGCCCGGCGGCTGGACCGGTCTCGTCCTCACCGCCCTCGTGGTGTTCCTGATCTCCGACGTGCTGCTGTCCGTCTTCGGCAACGAGGGCGCCACCACGATCTCGTACACCGAGTTCAACAACCAGCTGAACAAGGGCAACATCACCAAGATCTACGCCAAGGGCGACGCGATCGAGGGCACCCTCAAGGCCGCTCAGCCCAAGCCGGACGGCGGCAAGGGCGACTACACCGAGTTCGACACCCAGCGGCCCTCCTTCGCGAACGACAACCTGTGGGCCACGCTGCAGCAGCAGGGCGTCGAGGTCACCGCCACCTCGCCGGTCCAGCAGCGCAGCTTCCTCACCAACCTGCTGCTCTCGCTCGCCCCGATGCTGCTGCTGATCTTCATCTGGGTGCTGCTCGCCCGCCGGATGGCCGGCGGCCTCGGCGCCGGACCGCTCGGGCGCAAGACGCCGCCCAAGCCGGTCACCGCCGAGCAGGGCAAGCGCACCACCTTCGCCGACGTGGCCGGCATCGACGAGGTCGAGGCCGAACTCACCGAGGTCGTCGACTACTTGAAGAACCCCGACCGGTACCGCAAGCTAGGCGCCAAGATGCCGCGCGGCGTGCTGCTGAGCGGGCCGCCCGGGACCGGCAAGACCCTGCTGGCCCGGGCCGTGGCCGGCGAGGCGGACGTGCCGTTCTTCTCCGCCTCCGCCTCCGAGTTCATCGAGATGATCGTCGGCGTCGGCGCCAGCCGGGTCCGCGAACTGTTCGCCGAGGCCCGCAAGGTCGCCCCGGCGATCATCTTCATCGACGAGATCGACACCATCGGACGCCAGCGCGGCGCGGGCGGCGGCATGGGCGGGCACGACGAGCGCGAGCAGACGCTCAACCAGATCCTCACCGAGATGGACGGCTTCAGCGGCTCCGAGGGCGTCATCGTGATCGCTGCGACCAACCGGTCCGACGTGCTCGACCCGGCGCTGCTGCGCCCCGGACGCTTCGACCGGCGGATCACCGTCAGCCCGCCCGACCGGGAGGGCCGCGCCGCCATCCTGCGCATCCACACCCGCACCGTCCCGCTGGCCGGCGGCACCGACCTCCGGCAGCTGGCGAAGGCCACCCCGGGGATGACCGGCGCGGAGCTCGCCAACCTGGTCAACGAGGCCGCCCTGCTGGCCGTCAAGCGCCAGCAGGACGCGGTCAACGAGCGGGACCTCTCGGAGGCCCTGGAGAAGGTCCAACTGGGCGCCGTGCGACCGCTGGTGATGCCTCAGGAGGAGCGCGAGCGGACGGCGTACCACGAGAGCGGGCACGCGCTGCTGGGCATGCTCCAGCCCGGCGCGGACCCGGTCCGCAAGATCACCATCGTGCCGCGCGGCCGGGCGCTCGGCGTCACGCTCTCCACCCCGGAGAACGACCGCTACTCGTACACCGAGCCCTACCTGCGAGGCCGGATCATCGGTGCGCTCGGCGGCATGGCGGCCGAGCAGGTGGTCTACGGGGTGATCACCACCGGTGCGGAGAGCGACCTGGAACAGGTCACCAACATCGCCCGCGGGATGGCCGGGCGCTGGGGGATGAGCGAGCGGGTCGGCCGGCTCACCGCGGTGCCCTCGGACCCGCAGGGCGCGTACGGGCTCTCCGCCGCGCCGACCACCCTGGACGCGGTGGACGAGGAGGCCCGGCGGATCGTCTCCGAGTGCTACGACGACGCGGTCCGGCTGCTGACCGAGCAGCGGCACCGGCTGGACGCACTGGCGGCGGCGCTGCTGGAGGCGGAGACGTTGGACGAGGAGGCGGCGTACCGGGCGGCGGGGGTGCCGCGGGACGGGGCCTCCGAGGGGGTCGAGGGGGCCTCTGCGGGGTCCGGAGGGTCCGCCGGGGCCTCTTCGGGGGCCTCTGCGGGGGCCTCTGCTGGGTCCGAGAAGCGTGAGGGGCCCGAGGGGCCTGAGGGGCCCGACGGGAAGTCGCTCGGCCGGGCGTGACGCCGGCTGCCGGGGGCGCTCGCCACTGCGGCGGGCGCCCCCGGTTCACGTCTCCTAGCGAGGCCGCTCGGCGACCAGGTAGCGGAACACGTTCTCCATCCGGACCGAGCCGTCGGCGCGCAGGTACGGCTGCAGTGCCTCCTCCAGCTCCTTGGCCACCAGCGAGGCGCCGGAGAACTCCTCGGCCGCCTCGAACAGGCCGGTGGAGAGCAGGCCGCGGACCGCGCTGTCGAGGTCCGCGTAGGCGAACGGGCAGCTCACCCGGCCGCTGCCGGCCGGGCGCAGGCCGGCCGGGCCGAGCAGGTCCTCCAGGGCTCCGGGCGCGCTGAGCTCGAACGGGTCGCGCGAGGTGGTGCGGCCCGCCATCCGCCGGGCCACGTCCAGCACCGGGGCGCTCTCGCAGCGCTCCGGCGGGCCCCAGGCGGCGAGCACCACGTGGCCGCCCGGAAGGGTGAGCCGGGCGGCCTCGGCCACCACCGGGAGGGGATCGACGGCGCCGGGCAGCTGCTCGAAAACCGTCACCAGCGAATGGGCCGAGCGGGCGACGGCGGCGGTCGGCCGGGGCCCGGCGCACACCCGCAGCCGGCGGTCGCGGGCCAGCTCGCGCAGCTCGTCCCGCGGCTCCTGCCCGGCGACCTGCGCGCCCCGCCCGGCGGCCAGCAACAGGGCCAGTCCGGACCGGCAGCCCAGGCCCAGCACGCTGCTCGCCGGGCCGACCTCCAGCCGGTCGTAGACCGCCTCGTAGAGCGGCACCAGCATGCGTTCCTGGATCTCCGCCCAGTCGCGCGCCCGCGCGGGCCCGGCTGCCCCGGGCTGCGGGTGGTGCGCGCGTGCGCCTGTTGGTCGTACGGTCGTGCCGGTCGTCCGAGCTGAAGCCATCGCGGCCTCCCATCCGGTCCTTCGGTGTGCTGCTACGGCTCCCCCAAAGTCCCGCCCCACTCCAGCGAACAGCGGGTCGGGCCCGGCGTCCAGAGGGGTGCAGGGTGGTGCGCGCGTGTCGCGGTGGTGCGCCCCCCGCCCCGCGGGCCGGTCCGGCGCCGACCGCGGGCGTGACACCGACGCGGGTGTGAATCCGATTCGAAGTCAGGGGGTCGCTCCCCGTACCATTCGCCCCATGGCTAAGGCACCCGTTCTCACCCCTCAGGCGGAAGACTTCCCGCGCTGGTACCAGGACCTCATCAACAAGGCCGAGCTGGCCGACAACGGTCCGGTGCGCGGCACCATGGTCATCCGACCGTACGGCTACGGCCTGTGGGAGCGGATGCAGCAGGAGATGGACGCCCGGATCAAGAAGGCCGGCGCGCAGAACGCCTACTTCCCGATGTTCATCCCGCAGTCCTACCTGACCAAGGAAGCGGAGCACGTCGAGGGCTTCGCGCCCGAACTCGCGGTGGTCACCCACGGCGGCGGCAAGCAGCTGGAGGAGCCGGTCGTCGTCCGGCCCACCTCCGAGACGATCATCAACGAGTACTTCTCGAAGTGGGTGCAGAGCCACCGCGACCTGCCCCTGCTGATCAACCAGTGGGCCAACGTGGTCCGTTGGGAGCTGCGCCCGCGCGTCTTCCTGCGCACCACCGAGTTCCTCTGGCAGGAGGGCCACACCGCCCACGCCACGTACGAGGACGCCCGTGAGTACGCCTCGATGATCCACACCCAGGTCTACGGCGACTTCATGACCAACGTGCTGGGCATCGACGTCGTGCTGGGCCGCAAGACCGCCAAGGAGCGCTTCGCCGGCGCGATCAACACCCTCACCCTCGAAGGCATGATGGGTGACGGCAAGGCGCTGCAGATGGGCACCAGCCACGAGCTGGGCCAGAACTTCGCCAAGGCGTTCAACACCACCTACCAGCTCCAGGGTGCCGAGCGTGAGCACGTCTGGCAGACCTCCTGGGGCGTCTCGACCCGCATGGTCGGCGGCCTGATCATGTCCCACGGCGACGACAACGGCCTGCGGGTGCCCCCGCGTCTGGCCGCCGTCCAGGCCGTCGTGCTCGCGATCAAGGGCGACGACGCGGTCATCGCCAAGGTCCGCGAGATCGGCGCCCGACTGGAGGCCGTCGGCGTCCGGGTCGTGGTCGACGACCGCACCGACACCCCGTTCGGCCGCCGCGCCGTCGACTGGGAGCTCAAGGGCGTTCCGCTGCGCATCGAGGTGGGCCCGCGCGACCTGGAGAACGGCACCGCGATGCTGGCCCGCCGCATCCCGGGCGGCAAGGAGCCGGTCTCCATCGACGCCCTGGCCGAGCTGGTCCCGGGCGTGCTGGAGGAGGACCAGGCGCTGCTGCTGCGCCAGTCCCGCGAGCGCCGCGAGTCCCGCACGGTCGACGTCAAGAACATCGACGAGGCCGTCGAGGCCGCCGCGACCGGCTGGGGCCGCATCTCCTGGGCCGAGCTCGGGGCGGAGGGCGAGGCCAAGCTGGCCGAGCAGGGCGTCACGGTGCGCTGCATCGTCGCGGCCGACGGTTCGGTGCCGCAGGCGGACGACCAGGACGGCAACATCGCGATCGTCGCCCGCGCGTACTGAGATCGGCTCCACCTCCGTTCCGGGGCCGTTCCGGGCCGTTCCAGGTCGTTCCGGGCCGTTTCGCGGCTCTTCCGCGATCCGGGGATGTCCGCCGGATGTGCGCCGGTTGTTCGTTACCCGCAGGTAATGACCCTCGGCGACGACATTTGCCCGGAATGCGGATGGGTAAGAATCCGGTAACTCTTCCGGGGGGCTCCCGACAGTGGACATCCCTACTGGCCGGTCAACTCCCGGTATTAACGGAATAGCGGTACGGTGTACGGCCCGTGGCCCTGTCAATCAGGCGGGACCACGGGCCGTACGTCCTGGGGGCGACAGCCCGCCCCCCGGGACGGAATTCACCAGGTCCGCCGACTCTGCGACGGACCGAAACAGGCAGGGGGTTGGTCTTGCGTCAGATCCGGAGCGTGCAATTCGCGCGCGACCTGGCATTCCTGGGAGTTCCCTGTGAATTCCCGGAGAACGGGAACATGCGGAACATCGGCTCGCACTCCATCGTTGGTCTAGCGTGAGCACGACACAGCCCCTCGTTCTCGCGGCCGAACTGGCCGCCGCCTGGAGCGACATCCAGGCCTACCACCAGGACCTCCCCGACCTGGCCTCGCCCGAGGCCCTGATCGGCGAATCCTCCTCGGCCTGTGGCACGCGGCTCGGTTTCGAGCGGCTCCTCCACGAGGCTGCCCACGGTCTGGCCGCGGCCCGGGACATCCGGGACACCTCGCGGGCCGGCCGCTACCACAACCGGCGCTTCCTGATGCTCGCTTCCGAGCTGGGCCTGGCGCACCCGGTCGAGCCGCACGCGAGCAGCGGCTTCTCCCAGGTGACCATGCTCAAGGAGACCCAGGAGCGCTACGCCGGGACCATCGAGCGCCTGGACCGCGCCCTCGGCGCACACCAGGAAGCGGTGGCCGGCGACGGCTCGACGCGTGCCTTCCGCGGTCCTGCCGCCCGGCACGGCTCCTCCGGGGGCGGCGTCCGGGTCAAGGCGGTCTGCGGCTGCGGACGCAACGTCCGGGTCGTGCCGTCGGTGCTCGCGCAGGCGTCCATCGTCTGCGGCGCGTGCCAGCAGCCGTTCAAGATCGCGTAAGTGGTCGACGGCCCGGCGGGGCTGCTGTGCGGGCAGCGGTCCGGCCGGAGCGGGCGGTACGACAGGCGCGTGAGCGCGTACGCGCCGTGCGGCGGGACGGTCGCACGGCGGATCGGTACGACGGCAGGGCGGTGACCGGCGCTACGAGCGGATCGGCGGCCACGGGCGGAACAGCGGCCACGGGCGGATCGGCGGCCACGGGCGGGACAACAGCAGAGCAGTAACGACGGTGACTTCGTGGGCTGGACCGGGAGCGGGGGCTCCCGGTCGAGCCCTGTTCCGTCTCCCGGCCCGTGTGCAGGCGGTTCGCGCCGGTATGGCAGAATGGACAGCTGAGTACTCGGCAGCCGAGCAGGACCCCTCTCTCCTACGGCTGGCGTGTCCCTTGAACGGTCCGCCCCGCAACCCCACGCGACGGCGCGCCCGCTCACCCACGTCAACACCAGGAGAATCCACTCCCGTGGCAGTCAAGATCAAGCTCAAGCGTCTCGGCAAGATTCGCTCCCCGCACTACCGCATCGTCGTCGCCGACGCCCGCACCAAGCGTGACGGCCGCGCGATCGAGGAGATCGGCATCTACCAGCCGACCTACAACCCCTCGAAGATCGAGGTCGACAGCGACCGCGCCCAGTACTGGCTGTCCGTCGGCGCCCAGCCGACCGAGCCGGTGCTCGCCATCCTGAAGCTGACCGGCGACTGGCAGAAGTTCAAGGGCCTGCCGGCTCCGGCCCCGCTGAAGGTCGCGGAGCCGAAGGTCGAGGACTTCTCGCACCTGTTCGCCAAGGCCGTCGCCGGCTTCGAGGACGCCACCACCGGCGTCGCCATCACCCCGAAGGCCAAGAAGTCGGACAAGGCCGAGGCTGAGGCCGACGCCGCCGCCGAGGCCTGATCGTGATCGAGGACGCCCTCGACCACCTGGTGAAGGGCATCGTCGAGCACCCCGACGAGGTGCAGGTGCGTTCGCGCAACCTGCGTCGGGGCAACACCATCGAGGTGCGAGTGCACCCCGATGACCTCGGCAAGGTGATCGGCCGGGGCGGCCGCACGGCACGCGCTCTGCGCACCGTGGTCGGCGCCCTCGGCGGTCGCAACGTCCGGGTCGACCTGGTCGACGTGGACAACATCCGCTGACGCAGCTGCTCGTTCAGCCGTCAGGGCTTGGGGCCGACCGGGACGCATGTCGTCCCGGTCGGCCTTTTCTCGTTTCCCGGCAGCGCCCCGCGGGGCCGCCACCGCACCACCGCACCACCGCACCAGCCCATCGCACCACCGCACCAGCCCTGCGCACCGGCCCTTCGCATTGCGTCGGGCGTTCGTTTCGGCTCAGGAACTCCAGGAGAACGATCACCGTGCAGCTCGTCGTCGGCAAGATCGGCCGTGCCCACGGCATCAGGGGGGACGTCAGCGTCGAGGTCCGCACCGACGAGCCGGAGCTCCGGCTCGGCCCGGGTGCCGTCGTGCTCACCGACCCCGCGTCGGCCGGGCCGCTGACCGTCGAGTCCGGCCGGGTGCACAGCGGCCGGCTGCTGCTGCGCTTCGCCGGCGTCAAGGACCGCAACGCGGCCGAGGCGCTCCGGGGCACCCTGCTCATCTCCGAGGTCGACCCGGAGGAGCGTCCCGACGACCCGGAGGAGTACTACGACCACCAGCTGATCGGCCTGGACGTGGTGCTGCTCGACGGCACCCTCGTCGGCGAGCTGACCGAGGTCGTCCACCTCCCTTACCAGGACCTGCTCACGGTGAAGAAGGCCGACGGCACGGAGGTGCTGGTGCCCTTCGTCACCCAGATCGTGCCGACCATCGACCTGGAGAACCAGCGTGCGGTGATCACCCCGCCGGCCGGGCTGATCGACCCGGAGCAGGCCGACGTCGCCGGTACGTCCTCGGCGGAGCGCGCCGAGGGTGCGGCCGAGGAGTCGGCTGAGGGTTCGGCCGAGGGGTCGGAGGAGTCGCGGTGACCGTCGAGGAGAACGGTGCCGTGCAGGGCGACGCCGTGCCCGGCGGTGCTGCGCGGAGTGGTGCGGTGCAGGGCGGTGTCGTGCAGGGTGATGGCGTGCAGAGCGGGATGCGCATCGACGTCGTCACGATCTTCCCCGAGTACCTGGAGCCGCTGGACATCTCGCTGGTCGGCAAGGCCCGTGCGCGCGGCCAGCTGGACGTGCACGTCCACGACCTGCGCGAGTGGACCCACGACGTGCACCGCACGGTGGACGACAGCCCGTACGGCGGCGGGCCCGGCATGGTGATGAAGCCCGAGCCGTGGGGCGAGGCGCTGGACGCGGTGGTCGCCGGCGGGCCCGAGGGCGAGCTGCCCACGCTGGTCGTCCCGACCCCGAGCGGGCGCCCGTTCACCCAGGAACTCGCCCAGGAACTGGCCGGCCGCCCCTGGCTGGCCTTCACCCCCGCGCGCTACGAGGGCATCGACCGCCGGGTGATCGAGGAGGCCGCCACCCGCATGCCGGTGGTCGAGGCCTCGATCGGCGACTACGTCCTGGCCGGCGGCGAGGTCGCCGTCCTGGTGATGGTCGAGGCGATCGCCCGGCTGCTGCCCGGGGTGCTCGGCAACGCCGAGTCCCACCGCGACGACTCCTTCGCGCCGGGTGCGATGGCGGACCTGCTGGAGGGCCCGGTCTACACCAAGCCCGCCGAGTGGCGCGGCCGGACCGTGCCGGACGTGCTGCTCAGCGGCAACCACGGCCGGATCGCCCGCTGGCGGCGCGAGCAGGCCTTCGCCCGCACCCTGGCGAACCGCCCCGACCTGGTCGAGCGCTGGCAGTACGGCGCCTTCGACAAGAAGGAGCGGGAGGCGCTCAGCATCCTCGGCCTGGCCTGGGACGAGCAGCTCGGCCGATTTCGGTCCGTGGCCGGTGGTGTGGAAGAATAGGCCGCTGCTGTCTGTCGTTGGTCCCCTCCCGTAGGGGGCACGTGGACCGGCGCCCCCGCCACGGGGGGATCGTCGTCAGCCGATGCGGCCCGCAGCAGACCCCATTGTGACGATTTTCCGTGGGCGGCCCGTGGCGCCTGCGATGGAGAGCAACATGAGCAACAAGCTCGCTGCTGTCGACGCGGCCTCGCTGCGTTCCGACATCCCGGCCTTCCGCGCCGGTGACACCCTGAAGGTTCACGTCCGGGTCATCGAGGGCAACCGCTCCCGTGTCCAGGTCTTCCAGGGCGTCGTCATCCGTCGCCACGGCGCCGGCGTCGGTGAGACCTTCACCGTCCGCAAGGTCAGCTTCAACGTCGGCGTGGAGCGCACCTTCCCGGTGCACACCCCGGTCGTCGAGAAGATCGAGGTCGTGACCCGCGGTGCGGTTCGCCGCGCCAAGCTGTACTACCTGCGTGACCTCCGCGGCAAGGCCGCGAAGATCAAGGAGAAGCGCGACCGCTGATCCACCGGCCCCCGGCCTCGCCGGGGGATCGGAGCGCTCTCGGGGGCCGAACGACCGCAAGGTAAGCTCACCCCCCGATGAGCACGCACGAACCACCCGCGGACCGCGACGGCAGTCCCGCACCCACCGGTGCGGACTCGCTGTCGCGGTCCGCGGTCGTTCCCGCCGGAGTTCCGGTGGGAGTTCCCTGCGGAACTCCGGGCGTCGTCCCCGAGGACGCGGGGGCCGGTACGACCGCCGCCGCCCCCGCCGACACCGCCCGGGACGGTTCCGAGCAGGGGGGCGCCGGGGAGCCGGGCAAGGGCGCTGAGCCGGAGCGCGCGGAGCGGGAGGACGGCGCAGAGCGGGAGGACGGCGCGGGGCAGGAGGAGGAGCCGGGCCATTCGCGTTCGCGTGACCTGCTGCTGTTGGCGGGGATCTGCCTGGCGTTCCTGCTCCTGGTGAACGCCTTCGTCGCGCGTCCGTTCGCGGTGCCCTCCGGGTCGATGGAGGACACCCTGCGCACCGGTGACCGGCTGGTCGCCAACCAGCTCGCGTACGCCTTCGGAGGCCACCCCCGGCGGGGCGACGTCGTGGTCTTCGACGGGACGGGATCCTTCCGGCCGGAGTCCGCGAAGTCGCAGGGCTTCTGGGCCGACGCGCGGTCGGTCGCGCTGGACCTCGGCCTGGCCCCGGCGGGGGACACCATCTACGTCAAGCGCGTGATCGGCGTCGGCGGTGACCGGGTGACCAGTACAGGGCCGGGCGCGCCGATCACCGTCAACGGAGTGCCGGTGGACGAGACCTCCTACCTGTCCCCGGGGGACGACCCGTCGAGCGTGGCCTTCGACGTGGTGGTGCCGGCCGGCGAGCTGTGGGTGATGGGCGACCACCGCAGTGCCTCCCGTGACTCCCGCGACCACCTGGGCGAGCCCGGGGGCGGTTTCGTGCCCGAGAAGAAGGTGATCGGCCGGGCGGACTGGGTGGTCTACCCGTTCTCGCGCTGGACCGGTCTGGACCGGCCCGCGGCCTTCGCCGCGACTGCGGGGACGGGTGGTCATGGGGACCAGAGGTAGGAGTCGGGTCGCCGACCGACCGGCCCGCGAGCCGGACGGCGGCGCTCCGGAGGGCGCCCGCCCGACCGGGACCCCGCCGGTGCGCGGCCGGGCCGACCGCCGTCGCAGTGCCCGCCGGGCGGCGAGCCGGCGCAAGCGGTCGCTGGTGCGCGAGATCCCGATGATCATCCTGGTGGCCCTGCTGGTGGCACTGGTGATGAAGACCTTCCTGGTCCAGGTGTTCGTGATCCCCTCGGGTTCGATGGAGCAGACCATCTTGGTCGGCGACCGGGTGCTGGTGGACAAGCTGACCCCCTGGTTCGGCAGTGAGCCGCAGCGCGGCGACGTGGTGGTGTTCAAGGACCCGGGCGGCTGGCTGGAGAGCGACCGCAAGCCCTCCGACGACGGCCCGGTGCTGGGTGCGGCCAAGCAGGTGCTGACCTTCGTCGGGCTGCTGCCGTCCGACAACGAGCAGGACCTGATCAAGCGGGTGATCGGTGTCGGAGGGGACACCGTCGAGTGCTGCGACGCGCAGGGACGGCTCAGCGTCAACGGGCACCCGCTGGACGAGACGTACCTCGCGCCCGGCAACCCGCCGTCCCGACAGCCCTTCAAGGTGGAGGTGCCGCAGGGCCGACTGTGGGTCATGGGCGACCACCGGGACGTCTCCGCCGACTCCCGGTTCCACATGGGCAACCCGGGCCAGGGCACGATCCCGCTGAGCGGCGTGGTCGGTCGCGCGTTCGTGATCGCCTGGCCGCTGGACCGCTTCCATCAACTCGACGTGCCGAGTTCACTCTCCTCTCTCGACCGGGTTCCGCAGGCCGGTGGAACTGCCGGGGAATCCGTGGGCGTTGGGCCGGTTCCTGTGGAACCACCGCTCGTTATGGGTGTGTTGGGCATCCTTCCGCTCGTCGTTCGTCGGCGGGGGCGGCCTCCGGAGTGAGCCGCGCCGGCCGCCGACCGGCCGGGCCTCGCGTGTGGGACCGCGAGCCGGATGCCTTGGAGTGATAGAGAAGTGCAGGTGCGGCCGGGAGCGGTCCCGGTCGTGCGTCAGGCTGTGCTGGTGTCAGGGGAGCCCGTAGTGGGCAGTCCTGGGGCGGTCACGGTCGTGGCGAGCGTGGTGCCCGCTGTGCGGCACTCTGAGCGCGGGCGCGCGGGCGTCCGCACAGCAGGGAGGAGACGTTGTGGGGGATTTGGTGATCGGCGCCCGTTCGGGCGCCGGAGAGCCCGAGGGCCCAGGCCGTCGGGCGGCCCGGTCCGCCGAGCCCTCGGCACCCTCGGCCGCGGTCGACGACGCGGCGGCCCAGACCGCCGACGAGCAGGGCGCGGGGTCCGGGGAGTCGCCGGAACCCTCGCGCTCGGAGAGCGGGTCGGCGGACGGGTCGGAGTCGGAGTCTCCGGCCACGCCGCGCAAGCCGCGCTCCTTCTGGAAGGAACTGCCGATCCTGATCGGCATCGCGCTGATCCTCGCGCTGGTGATCAAGACCTTCTTCGTCCAGGCGTTCTCCATTCCGTCGGAGTCGATGCAGAACACGCTCCAGGTCGGTGACCGCGTCCTGGTGGACAAGCTGACCCCCTGGTTCGGGGCCGAGCCCGAGCGCGGCGAGGTCGTGGTCTTCCACGACCCGGGCGGCTGGCTGAACGACGAGCCGTCCCAGCAGAGCAGCAACTCCTTCGTCCGCGGTGTGCAGGACGTGCTCAGTTTTGTCGGCCTGATGCCCTCCGCCAACGAGAAGGACCTGATCAAGCGGGTCATCGCGGTCGGCGGCGACACCGTCGAGTGCGAGGGCGAAGGACCGGTCAAGGTCAACGGGGTCGCTCTCAACGAGCCGTACATCTACCCGGGCAACACCCCCTGCGGTGACCACCCCTTCGGGCCGGTCAAGGTGCCGAAGGGACGGATCTGGGTGATGGGCGACCACCGCGCCAACTCGTTGGACTCCCGCTTCCACATGGACCAGCCCGGTGGCGGCACCGTCCCGGTGGACAACGTGATCGGGCGCGCCTTCGTGGTGGCCTGGCCGATCCCCCACTGGTCGACGCTTCCGGTGCCTGCCACCTTCGACCAGAAGGGCCTGGCGGCGGCCGCGCCGATGGCGCCCCCCGCAGCCGGTGCGGTCGGGGCCGTCGCCCTGCTGCCGCTGGTGCGTCGGGTGCGGGGCCGGGCGGAGGACCGGAAGGGGTCCTGAGCTCCACCGGGTTGTCCCCGACTCTTGCGCGGGCCGTGGTACCGACGAGTAATCTGCTCGGACGTGCCACGGCCCGTCGGCGTTCCCGCCGGTGCCTCCGGCGTGCCAGTGTTCTCCGGTCGGCCAGAGGTGGACGGTGTCGATGAGCAGTGTCGTGGAGCAGACGGCCGACCGCCGGGCCACGCCCGTCCGCGAGCGCCCGCGGCTCGCCTCGGTTCTGCAGGGGGTCGCGCTGGCGCTCGGGCTGGTGCTGATGATCGGCGGCTTCGCCCTCATCGCGATCGACTACCGGCCGTACAACATCCCCACCGCGTCGATGCACCCGACGCTGCAGGTCGGGGACACCGTGCTCGCCCGCAAGGTCGGGGGCGCGGCCGTCGGCCGGGGCGACGTGGTGGTCTTCCGGGACGAGGCCTGGGGCGGCGAGCTCATGGTCAAGCGCGTGGTCGCGGTCGGCGGGGACACCGTCGCCACCAGCGGGGACAACCGACGGCTGACGGTCAACGGACAGCCGGTGGACGAGCCCTACCTCGCGACGCAGGGCCGGCAAGGCGAGTCGTTCAGCGTGACGGTGCCGCAGGGCCGGCTGTTCATGCTCGGCGACAACCGCGTCGGCTCGCTCGACTCCCGCACCCACCTGGAGGTCGACGGCGGCACCGTCCCGGCCACCGCCGTCGAGGCCAGGGTCGAGGCCACACTGAAGCCCTTCGGACGGGCCGGCCTGCTCGACCGCACCCCGGCCTTCGACGGTTTCGCGGGGCCGAGGGCGTCGCAGCCCGGCCCGCTGGAGCCCGCCGCCTACGCCAGCGTCGCCGGTGCGGCACTGATCCTGGTGACCTCGGCGGTGGGCGGGGTGGCCGGCCTGGCCCGTCGGCTCCGCCGGGGGCGCAGCTCCTGAGCGGGGCCGTCGCGGCGCGGGCCGCTCTGCCGAACATCGCCCCGGACGGACGCGCCGGGTGGCAGGATCGGTAGCGCCACCGATGCGAACGGAAGGAGCGTGAAGAGCTGCCATGACGGCACAGCGTCGCAAGGCGGCGCGGATCCTGCTGCTGGACGGGCTGGACCGCATCCTCCTCTTCCTGGGCGCCGATCCGGCCGTTCCCGGGGAGACGTGGTGGTTCACGCCCGGAGGCGGCTTGGAAGCAGGGGAGGACGTGCGCGAGGCCGCCGCGCGGGAGCTCGCGGAGGAGACCGGCTTGCGGGGTGTGGACCTCGGGCCCTTGGTGGCGTACGGCACGGTGTCGTTCTCCTTTCGGGGACAGCGCTACGAACAGGAGCAGTGGTTCCACCTGGCCCGGACCACGGAGACGGGCCTTGACCGGTTCGGCACGGGCGCCGACGAGCACGCCCAACTGCTCGCGGCGCGCTGGTGGACGGTCGAGGAACTGAGGGGGACCGGCGAGACGGTCTATCCGGCCGGCCTGGCGGACTTCCTGGAACGGCTGCTGGTCGAGGGCCCGCCGGTGGACCCGGTACGGCTCTGACCGTGGGTGCGGTGGTCCACAATGGGTGGACGTGACAAATGAGGGGACGCCTGGATGAGTGCCGAAGATCTCGAAAAGTACGAGACCGAGATGGAGCTCAAGCTCTACCGGGAGTACCGGGACGTCGTCGGCCTGTTCAAGTACGTGATCGAGACCGAGCGACGGTTCTACCTCACCAACGACTACGAGCTGCAGGTGCACTCGGTCCAGGGCGAGGTGTTCTTCGAGGTGTCGATGGCGGATGCGTGGGTCTGGGACATGTACCGGCCGGCCCGGTTCGTCCGCAAGGTCCGGGTGCTGACCTTCAAGGACGTGAACATCGAGGAACTCGCGAAGAGCGATCTGGAGCTGCCCTCGGACGAGTCCGGCTTCGGGAACTGACGTTGAACGACTCCGCCCCGCGTTGTCCAGCCGAATTTCGCGGGGACGGGGCTTCTCACCCCTGCGGGTGACAGAAGTTGTCCACAGGCCCGAGTTATCCACAGGGAAACGTGATTTCCGGGCCTCGTGGTGCGCGGTGGTGCAGCCTCCTCGGCGGAGGTGGTCACCATGCAGCACACCGTCACGCAGGACCAGGCCGTACCGGACACGGCCGCGCTGGAGACGGCCGTACCGGACGCGGCTGTTCTGGCCCCGGCCGTACGGGACACGGCCGCACCGGCCCCGGCCGGAGCCGGGAGGAAGCCGCGGGGAGCGTCGGACCGCAGCACCCGGACCGGGCTCGGCCGCTACGGGGAGCGGGTCGCCGCCCGCCGCCTGACGGAGGCCGGGCTCCGCATCCTCGACCGCAACTGGCGCTGCGTCGAGGGCGAGCTGGACATCGTCGCCCTCGACGGCGACACCGTGGCGGTCTGCGAGGTGAAGACCCGCTCCGAGCGGGGGTTCCAGCAGCCCTCCGAGGCCATCGACCAGGCCAAGGCCGCACGGCTGCGACGTCTGGCCGAGCGCTGGATGGCCGAGCGCTGGCCCGGCCACTTCGCCCGGCTGGCCGGGGCCGACGACGACGTGGCGCCGACGGATCCGCATTGGCCGCCCGCCCCGCCGGGCGGGGTGCGGATCGACCTGGTCGCCGTGGTCAACCGGGCGCGGGGTGCGGCCCTGGTCGACCACCTGCGGGGGGTGGTCTGAGATGGCCTTCGCCCGCACCTGCTCCGTCGCGCTGGTCGGCGTCGACGGGGTGATCGTCGAGGTCCAGGCCGATCTGGAGCCCGGGGTGGCCGCGTTCACCCTGGTCGGCCTGCCCGACAAGGCGCTCACCGAGGCCCGTGACCGGGTCCGCGCCGCGGTGGTGAACAGCGGCGAGGCCTGGCCGCAGCGCAAGCTGACGGTCGGCCTCAGCCCCGCCTCGGTGCCCAAGAGCGGCAGCGGCTTCGACCTCGCGGTGGCCTGTGCCGTGCTGGCCGCCGCCGAGCGGCTCGACCCGTCGTCCATCGCCGAACTCCTGGTCATCGGCGAACTGGGGCTGGACGGCCGGGTGCGGCCGGTCCGCGGGGTGCTGCCCTCGGTGCTGGCCGCGGCCGACGCCGGATACGAACGGGTCGTGGTCGCCGAGCAGACCGCGCCCGAGGCCTCGCTCGTCCCCGGCGTGACGGTGATCGGTGTCCGCAGCCTTCGCCAGCTGGTCGCGATCCTCACCGGGGCGACGGCGCCGGAGGAGCCGCCCGATCCGATCGGCGGCCGACCGGATCCGTTGATGGCCGGGCTGATGCTGCCCAGCGCCGGCTTGCGGGGCTTGCCCGACGACAGGGCGGCCCGTCTCGACATGGCCGACGTGGCCGGCCAGTACGAGGCACGGCGAGCCCTGGAGATCGCTGCCGCCGGAGGACACCACCTCTACCTCAAGGGTCCGCCGGGCGCGGGCAAGACCATGCTGGCGGAGCGGCTGCCCGCGCTGCTCCCGCCGCTGACCCAGAAGGAGGCCCTGGAGGTCACCGCCGTGCACTCGGTGGCGGGCCTGCTCCCGGTCGGGCGCCCGCTGATCGACACCGCGCCCTACTGCGCCCCGCACCACTCCACCACGATGCCCGCGATCGTCGGCGGCGGCAGCGGGCTGCCGAGGCCGGGAGCCGTCTCGCTGGCCCACCGGGGCGTGCTGTTCCTGGACGAGGCGCCGGAGTTCCCGGTCCGGGTGCTCGACGCGCTGCGGCAGCCGCTGGAGTCGGGGCAGGTGGTGATCGCCCGATCGGCGGGGTCGCTCCGGCTCCCGGCCCGCTTCCTCCTCTGCCTGGCCGCCAATCCCTGCCCGTGCGGCCGGCACTCACGGCGGGGCGAGGGCTGCGAGTGCACCCCCACGATGGTCAGCCGCTACCAGGGGCGGCTCTCCGGGCCGTTGCTGGACCGGGTCGACCTGCAGGTCCAGGTCGCTCCGGTGACGCGGGCCGAACTCATGGAGCGGGACGCCTCGGCGGAGAACACCGAGACCGTCGCCGCCCGGGTGCTGGCCGCCCGGGAGCGTGCGGCGGCCCGGCTGGCGGAGACGCCGTGGCGGACGAACGCGGAGGTGCCGGGCCACGAGCTGCGCACGCGCTGGCAGCTCGCGCCCGGCGCGCTCAACGACGTCGCGCGCCAGCTGGAGCGGGGCATGCTGACCGCCCGGGGCCTGGACCGGGTGCTCCGGGTCGCCTGGACGGTCGCCGACCTCGCCGGCCGCGACCGGCCGGACCAGCGGGACGTGCGCACCGCCCTGGTCCTGCGCACCGGGGTGGAGCACGGGCTACCACTGACCGAACGGACCTTCGGCCGTCTCGGGGGCATCCCGGCCCAGCGCGGCGGTCCGCCGGAGGACGGACCGCCGGGGCGGGGCACCGAGCGGACCGGGAACGGGGAGGACGAGGCATGAACCAGCCGGTGCAGCACCCCCACGGCACGACCGGGGTCGAGGGCGACCCGGCCGTCCCCGCGACGGCGTCCGAACCCGAGCGCCTCGCCCGCGTCGTGCTCAGCCGGCTCAGCGAACCGGGCGACGCGGTGATCGGCCGCTGGCTCGGACAGCTCCCCGCCGTCGAGGTGGTCCAGGCGATCCGGGACGGGACGGTGCCCGACCACCCCGGGCTCGACTCCATCCGGCTGACCGGGTACCAGGCGAGGCTCCCGGGGCCGGACCCGGAGACGGACCTGAAACGGGTACGGCGCGTCGGTGGACGGTTCATCATTCCGGGGGACACGGAATGGCCCAGCCAACTCGACGACCTGGGGGACGGACGTCCCATCGGCCTCTGGACGACCGGCACCGGCTCGCTGCGGCTGCTCGCGCTCCGCTCGGTCGCGATGGTGGGCTCCCGCGCCTGCACGGCCTACGGCGCCCATGTCGCCGGAGAGCTGTCGGCCCAACTCGCCGAGCGCGGCTGGGTGGTGGTGTCCGGCGCCGCCTACGGGATCGACGCGGCCGCGCACCGCGGCGCGCTCGCCGTCGGCGGGATGACCGTCGCGGTGCTCGCCTGCGGAGCCGACGTGGCCTATCCGAAGGGGAACGCCGAACTGATCCGACGGATCGGTGTCCAGGGCCTGCTGGTCAGTGAGCTCCCACCGGGGGAACACCCGACGCGCTTCCGTTTCGTCCTCCGCAACCGGGTCATCGCGGCACTCACCCGGGGCACCGTGGTGGTGGAGGCGGCGGTCCGCAGCGGAGCCCTGAGCACGGCGAGACGCGCGCGCGACCTCAACCGCCACACCATGGGTGTCGCAGGCCCGGTGACCTCGGAGCTCTCGGCCGGTGTGCACGCCCTGATCCGCAGCGGCGCCGCCACCCTGGTCACCGACGCGGCCGAGATCACCGAGCTGATCGGGGCGATCGGGGACGACCTGGCCCCGCGGCGCAGCGGACCGGTGCTGCCGCGAGACCTGCTGGAGCCCGCGGTGGCCAGGGTCCTGGAGGCCGTGCCGGCGACGGCGGAGGGCGCACCGGTGGAGCGGCTGGCCCGTCAGTCCGGGCTCCCGCCGGACGAAGTGCTCCAGCGGCTCTACGAGTTGGGCTCGCTCGGCTACGTCGAGCGACACGGCGCGCACTGGCGCATGGTGCGGAGGAGGTGACCGCCGGAGCGGAGAACACCCGTGCGCCGGGGGAGGGCGTGTCCGAACCGCCCGGCTGACCTGCTGATCCGGTCCTTCCGCTCGTGTGCCCGGATCCGGTGAGTGAACGCCACCGGATCGGGGGACGACCGAGTGGCGGTAGCGCTTTGCAGTGAGTCGGTCACGCTACGCTCCACATGCCTTCCCTATCAGCACATGACTCGGCAGAACGGCGCAGACCAACGCATGCCCACACACATTCCCGGACACAGAGTGACCGGTGGCGCTCGGTCCTCGGGAGGGCCGCGGACCGAGCGGCGCCCCTCGACCGAGTTCCCCTCCAAGTCGGCGGGGACGATGGGAGGCCTGTCGCGGCAGGGCGGCCGGCCGACGGTGGTGCCAGGCCAGCCCGTGGAGGCGACCCGGGGGGCCGAGGCGGTCCGTGCCGCCGACGTGCCGGTGGGCGCTCCCGCCGACCCGCCCGGCGACACCGGGCAGGCCGGCCGGGACGCCGCGGCCCGGGGTCGCAGCGCACTCGAAGAACTCTGGCGCTCCTACAAGGAGACCGGCGACCAGCGGCTGCGCGAGCAGCTGATCCTGCACTACTCACCGCTCGTCAAGTACGTGGCGGGGCGGGTCGGGGTCGGTCTGCCCTCCAACGTCGAGCAGGCGGACTTCGTCTCCTCCGGGGTCTTCGGGCTGATCGACGCGATCGAGAAGTTCGACATCGACCGCGCCATCAAGTTCGAGACCTACGCGATCAGCCGGATCCGCGGCGCGATCATCGACGAGTTGCGCGCCCTGGACTGGATCCCGCGCTCGGTGCGGCAGAAGGCGAAGGCGGTCGAGCGGACGTACGCGACGCTGGAGGCCCGCCTGCGCCGGACGCCGCACGACCCCGAGGTCGCGGCCGAGATGGGCATCGCGATCGAGGACCTGCACGCCATCTTCAGCCAGCTGTCGCTCGCCAACGTGGTCGCGCTGGACGAGCTGCTCCACCCGGTGGGGGAGGGCGGCGACCGGCTGAGCCTGGTGGACACCCTGGAGGACCATGGCGCGGACAACCCGGTCGAGGTGGCCGAGGATCGCGAGCTTCGCAGGTTGCTGGCCCAGGCGGTCAACACCCTGCCCGAGCGGGAGAAGACCGTGGTGACGCTCTACTACTACGAAGGTCTCACCCTCGCCGAGATCGGGCAGGTGTTGGGGGTGACGGAGAGTCGGGTGAGCCAGATCCACACCAAGTCCGTCCTCCAGTTGCGCGCCAAGCTCTCGGACGTCCGCTAGCGCGCGGATCCGGTCGCGCGCCGACTCGGCAGCGCGGCCGCCGGGCCTGCCCGGGACTGCCGGGATCGCCTGCGGCTGCCCGGGTCGGGCCTGCGGGGCGGCGCCCGCGCCGGCTCCTCATGCGCGGCGCCTTATCGGCCGCGCGTAGGGCTCCGTACAGTGGGAGCGTGCCGAAGATCCGAGCGGCCACGGTGGCCGAGCATCGCCAGCTGCAGCGGGCAGCCCTCCTCGACGCTGCCCGCACCCTGCTCACCGAGGGCGGCAAGGAGGCCCTGACCTTCCCCGCGCTCGCTGCGCGCACCGGGCTGGCGCGCTCCTCGGTCTACGAGTACTTCCGCTCCCGGGCCGCCGTGGTCGAGGCGCTGTGCGAGGTGGACTTCCCGCTCTGGGCGGCCGAGATCGAGGCCGGGATGGAGAGCTGCGACACCGCCGCCGGGCGGATCGAGGCGTACGTCCGGGGCCAGCTGGCGCTGGCGGCCGACCCGCGTCACCGCGCGGTCGTGGCGATCTCGGCGCTGGAGCTCGACGAGGCCGCGCGCGAGCGGATCCGGGCGGCCCACGGCCGGCTGGCCGGCCTGGTCGTCCGCGCGCTGGAGGACCTGGGCCACGAGCGGCCCCGGCTCGCCGCGGCACTGCTGCAGGGGGTCGTGGAGTCGGCCGTCCGCCGAGCCGAGCAGGCGGCCACCGCGCGCACCGGTTGCCTGACCGAGAGCCCCGAGGAGATCGCGGACACCGCCGTCGCCCTCGCGCTGCACGGCCTCAGCCGGGCGTGACCGGCCGTTCGTCCTGCGGAGGCCCCGGGCGCAGCGGCAGGAGCCGTGCCGCGCCCGCACCGAACAGGGCCAGCGGGTCCAGGTAGCGCCCGCCGCGTAGCAGTCCCCAGTGCAGGCACGCACGCGCGGCACAGTGCCGCCCGTCCGGGGCGAGCCGACCGATCACCTCTCCGGCGGCCACCGCGGTGCCGGTCGGGAGGACGCCGGTGACCGGCAGGTAGGTGGTCCGGAGCGGGGGAGTGCCCGAGCCCGGGTGGGTGACCGTGACCACGGGACGGCCCGCCACCAGTCCGGAGAACGTGACCACCCCGGCCGCCGCCGCCCGTACCTCCGCCCCGTTCTCGGCGGCGAGGTCCACCCCGCGGTGTCCGGCGGCCCAGGGTTTCGCGGGTGGATCGAAGCGCCCCAGGAGCGCCCCGGGCCCGCCCAGCGGCCACGCCCGCGTCCCGCGCGGACCGGAGCCGCCGTCAGCCGAGTCACCTCCGGAGCCCCCGACCGAGCCGCTCCCGGAGCCGTCGGCCGAGAGCCCCACAGCGGGGCCCGCACCCGCCGCCGGTGTCCCGAGCACGCCCACCACCCCCAGTACCACCCCCACGGCGACCAGTCGCCGAACCCCGACGCACCACCCACGAGCAGTCATGCGCGAAGGCTCGCCGCCCGGCCGCGCCCGGCGCCACCCGAATCCGGATTCCTGTGGACAAAACGCTCCCGCGACCGGCCGACGTCCCCCAAACGGGTGTACGAACCCCGCCATCCGGTGTACAGGCGGCATATCCGCGACGGGCCGCGGGCAGGCGGTCGACCGGCGGGCGGACTCGTCCCCGCGCCGCCGACTCAGCCGCCCACGCAGCAGCTGCCACCACCGCTGCCGGGACCGCCACCACCACGGCTGCGCCCTCCGCCGCCACCGCCACAGCACCGTCGTCACCGCCACCGCCGATACCGCCCGGCCCAGCCGCTCCCAGGCTCTTCCCAGTGCTCGGCGGGCCTCCGGCCGCTCGTGAAGTCGCCCGCCGCTCGGCGCTTCCCGTACACTTCACACGCGACCCGGTCCGCCGGGTCGACTTCGCACGCCCCGCCACCGGCGGTCGGACGCGGTTCTTCCGCAGCCCCGCCAGGTGCGAGTGCCGCTCGGTCCGCCGAGCCCGATCGGCCTCCGGCCGAGCGGGTCGGAGCGGCTCGGCACGTTCGGGGCGTCAGGCGTGGCTGTCACCTGGCCGCCACGGACAAACCGAGACTGACCCGGCTGCGGGCGATCGCTGAGACCAGCTGCCGCCGCCGGGCCGTAACACCTGAGGAGCACGGCAATGGCCGTCGTCACGATGCGGGAGCTGCTGGAGAGCGGCGTCCACTTCGGTCACCAGACCCGCCGCTGGAACCCGAAGATGAAGCGCTTCATCATCACCGAGCGCAACGGCATCTACATCATCGACCTCCTGCAGTCGCTGAACTACATCGACCGCGCCTTCGAGTTCATCAAGGAGACCGTTGCCCACGGCGGCAGCGTCCTCTTCGTCGGCACGAAGAAGCAGGCCCAGGAGGCCATCGCCGAGCAGGCCACCCGCGTGGGCATGCCCTACGTGAACCAGCGCTGGCTCGGCGGCATGCTGACCAACTTCTCGACCGTCTACAAGCGCCTGCAGCGCCTGAAGGAGCTCGGCGAGCTGGACTTCTCGGACGTGGCCGGCTCCGGCCTCACCAAGAAGGAGCTCCTGGTCCTCCAGCGCGAGCACGACAAGCTGGAGAAGACCCTCGGCGGTATCCGCGACATGCAGCGCGTTCCCAGCGCCGTCTGGATCGTGGACACCAAGAAGGAGCACATCGCGGTCGGCGAGGCCCGGAAGCTCAACATCCCGGTCGTCGCCATCCTCGACACCAACTGTGACCCGGACGAGGTCGACTACAAGATCCCGGGCAACGACGACGCCATCCGCTCCGTCACCCTGCTGACCCGCGTGATCGCCGACGCCGTGGCCGAGGGCCTGAAGTCCCGCGCCGGTGTCGCCAAGGGCGACGCCAAGGCCGAGCCGGGCGCCGACCAGCCGCTGGCCGACTGGGAGAAGGACCTCATCGAGGGCGAGAAGAAGGCCGAGGAGGCCCCCGCCGCCGCCGAGGCTCCGGCCGCCGAGGCTCCGGCCGAGCAGGCCTGACGTACCAAGGGTGAGGGGCACCCGCCGGTACGACGCCGGCAGGTGCCCCTCTCTCCCGCGCCGGGGCCGAACCATCGGTCCCGGCGCCACTCCACGCAGACACGCGAGACGCGAGAAGAGATTCACACCATGGCGAACTTCACCGCCGCGGACGTCAAGAAGCTCCGTGAGCTCACCGGCGCCGGCATGATGGACTGCAAGAAGGCCCTGGACGAGGCCGAGGGCAACGTCGAGAAGGCCGTCGAGCTCCTTCGCATCAAGGGCCAGAAGGGCGTTGCCAAGCGCGAGGGCCGTGACGCCTCCAACGGCGCCGTCGCCGCGCTGATCGCCGAGGACAAGAAGTCCGGCGTCCTGGTCGAGCTCAACTGCGAGACCGACTTCGTCGCCAAGGGTGACAACTTCGTCCAGGTCGCCGACGCGATCGCCGCCCACGTCGCCAAGACGGCCCCGGCCGACCTGGACGCCGCCCTGGCTTCCGAGATCGAGGCCGGCAAGACCGTCCAGCAGTTCGTGGACGAGGCCAACGCGACCCTGGGCGAGAAGATCGTCTTCCGTCGCTTCGCCCAGTTCGACGGTGACGGCTTCGTCGCGGTCTACCTGCACAAGACCAGCCCCGACCTTCCGCCGGCCGTCGGCGTCCTGGTCGAGCTGGACAAGGAGAACGCCGAGGTCGCCAAGGACGTCGCGCAGCACATCGCCGCCTTCGCGCCGAAGTACCTGTCCCGCGAGGAGATCCCGGCCGACGCGCTGGAGAACGAGCGCCGCGTCGCCGAGGCCACCGCTCGCGAGGAGGGCAAGCCGGAGGCCGCCCTGCCGAAGATCGTCGAGGGCCGCGTCACCGGCTTCGTCAAGGAGAACTCCGTCCTGGAGCAGGCCTTCGCGAAGGACAGCAAGAAGACCGTCGCCAAGGTCCTTGAGGAGAACGGCGTCGCCCTCAAGCGCTTCGCCCGCTTCCGCGTCGGCGCCTGAGCCACGTTCCACCGGGTTCCCGGCCCCCTTAGGCTGGGAATCGCCCCCGCCCGTTGACCAGGGCGGGACGCCGAACGGGCTCACCCAGCGCCATCCGCCCACGGGCGGGCTCGCGTCGGCACCATGAACGACGAGGAGGCCATTGCCGTGCAGGACACCGAACCGGTTCCCGCGGCAGTGGCCTCCTCGCGTGTACGCGCAGGCGGGGCATCCGCACACCCGCGCCTGTGACCAGTAGGTGCAAAAAGGAGAAGTCCATGCAGGAGACGCAGGAGACCGCGCAGGACCCCAAGGCCGGCACGAGCCGCCGGGTGCTGCTCAAGCTGTCCGGTGAAGCCTTCGCCGGTGGTGGCGGGCTCGGCGTCGACCCGGACGTCGTGCACGCGATCGCCCGGGAGATCGCCACGGTCGTCCGCGCCGGTACCGAGGTCGCGGTGGTCATCGGCGGCGGCAACTTCTTCCGGGGCGCCGAGCTGCAGGTCCGCGGCATGGACCGGGCCCGGTCCGACTACATGGGCATGCTCGGCACCGTCATGAACTGCCTGGCGCTGCAGGACTTCCTGGTCAAGGAGGGCATCGAGACCCGGGTCCAGACCGCCATCACCATGGGCCAGGTCGCCGAGCCGTACCTGCCGCTGCGCGCCGTCCGGCACCTGGAGAAGGGCCGCGTGGTGATCTTCGGCGCGGGTATGGGCATGCCCTACTTCTCCACCGACACCACGGCCGTCCAGCGCGCGCTGGAGATCCACGCCGACGTCCTGCTGATGGGCAAGAACGGCGTGGACGGCGTCTACGACTCCGACCCGCGGACCAACCCGGACGCGGTCAAGTTCGACGCGCTGGAGTACTCCGAGGTCATCGCGCGCGACCTCAAGGTCGCCGACCTCACCGCGATCACGCTGTGCAAGGACAACAACCTCCCGATGCTGGTCTTCGAACTGCTGGCGGAGGGCAATATCGCGCGTGCGGTGAAGAGTGAGAAGATCGGCACACTCATCAGCCAGGATTCTGTCCGGGCCTGAGCAGCAACCAGCCGTACGGGACGGTGCGGGAGCCGCGACCGGCCGCCGCTCCGACACCGGTCGGAACAACCGCAGATGAACCGGACAGGGAGACCACAGTGATCGAAGAGACCCTCCTCGAAGCCGAGGAGAAGATGGAGAAGGCCGTCGCCCACGCGAAGGACGACTTCGCGGCCATCCGCACCGGCCGTGCGCACCCGGCGATGTTCGCCAAGATCGTCGCCGAGTACTACGGCGCCAAGACGCCGATCAACCAGCTGGCCTCGTTCTCGGTGCCGGAGCCGCGGATGGCGGTCGTCTCGCCGTTCGACAAGACCGCGCTGAAGGCCATCGAGCAGGCGATCCGCGACTCCGACCTGGGTGTCAACCCGTCCAACGACGGTTCGATCATCCGCGTGGTGCTGCCGGAGCTCACCGAGGAGCGCCGCCGGGAGTTCATCAAGATCGCCCGCACCAAGGGCGAGGACGCCAAGGTCTCGATCCGTTCGGTGCGCCGCAAGGCCAAGGACGCCATCGACAAGCTGGTCAAGGACGGCGAGGTCGGCGAGGACGACGGCCGCCGTTCCGAGAAGGAGCTCGACGACACCACGGCCCGGTACGTGGCCCAGATCGACGAGCTGCTGAAGCACAAGGAATCCGAGCTGCTTGAGGTCTGATGAACGACGCCCCTGACGCCCCCGGCTACTGGGGCCCGTCCGACCAGCAGTTCCAGCCCTACCGCCCGGCGCCGCAGCCGCAGGCACCCCGTACCCCGGCCCACCCGGCGCCGGGGTACGGCGAGCAGCCCTCGGCGCCGGTCCGGGGACACCACCCCGACCACCCGGGCGGCCACGGCATGTCCCCGGGCGGGCCGGGTGCCGTCCCGGCGGACCAGGGCCTCCGTTCGGATCACTCGCAGCAGCCTCCGGTGTACTGGGGCGGTGACGCGGAGGAGACTCAGGTCATGCCTCCCGTACCGGCCGACCCCGGCCCGCTCCCGGGCGTGCCGGGCCTCGGCGGTCCGCCCGGCCACGGCCCGTCCGGCCACCGTCCGTCCGGCTACCGTCCGCCCGGCCACGGCCCGTCCGGCCACCGTCCGCCCGGTCGCGGTCCGGCTGCGGGTCGGCCCGACGCAGGTGGTCCGGTCGACCCCGCCGAGGGCCCGGCCCGGGAGGCCGGCCGGCTGAGCGGCCCGCTCTTCCGGGACGAGCAGCCCGGGACCCCGCCGTCCGGCGTGACGGAGACGGTCGTGCTGCGCGCGATATCCGACGACGCCGCCCCAGCCCCCGGCCACGGCACCCCGCCGTACCCGGGGGCTCCGGTGCATCCCGCGCCGCCGCCCAGCCACCCGGCGGCCGGGCAGCCCCACTTCGTGCCGTCGTCCCACCCAGGGCAGGAGACACCCGTGGCCGCCCAGCCCGACCCGCAGCCGCAGCCGCGCAAGCAGCGCGGAGGCCGTAACCTCCAGGCCGCCATAGGCGTCGGGGTCGGCCTCGGCGCGGTGATCGTCGCCTCGCTGTTCGTGGTGAAGGCGCTGTTCCTGGTCGTCGTGATGGCCGCCGTCGCGGTCGGCGTCTGGGAGCTGACCAGCCGGCTCGCCGAGCGCAAGGAGATCAAGGCGCCGCTGATCCCGCTGGTCGCGGGCGGCATCGCCATGGTCGCCACCGGCTACTGGTCCGGGATCCAGTGGGCCGCGGCCTCGCTCGCACTGACCGGGCTGGCAGTGATGGTCTGGCGGATGGCCGAGCCGCCCGAGAACTACCTGCGGGACATAACGGCAGGGGTGTTCACCGCCTTCTACGTGCCGTTCCTGGCCACCTTCGTGGCGATGATGCTGGCGGCCGACGACGGCCCCCAGCGGATCGTGCTCTTCCTGATCGTCACGATCTGCAGCGACACCGGCGCCTACGCCGTCGGCTACAAGTTCGGCCGGACCAAGCTGGCCCCGACGATCAGCCCCGGCAAGACCCGCGAGGGCCTGGCCGGCGGCATCGGCCTGTCGATGCTGGCCGGCGCGCTGCTGATGCAGCTGATCATCGACGGCGGCAGCTGGTGGCAGGGCCTGATCCTGGGCGGCTGCGCGGCGGTCACCGCGACCCTGGGAGACCTGGGCGAGTCGATGATCAAGCGCGACCTCGGGATCAAGGACATGGGCACGCTGCTGCCCGGCCACGGCGGCATCATGGACCGGCTGGACTCGCTCCTGCCGACCGCGCCGGTGGTCTGGCTGCTCCTGGCCGCCTTCGTCGGCACCTGATCCGCGCAGTGCCCGCGAGGGCCCCGGACGCCCGGCGTCCGGGGCCCTCGCGCGTCTGCGACACTGGAACAACCATGCCTAAGCCCGGAGAACTCACCTTTGTCGCGCCGCGCGGCGCCAAGCCCCCGCGACACCTCGCCGACCTGAGCCCCGCCGAGCGCAAGGAGGCCGTCGCCGAGCTGGGCGAGCAGCCGTTCCGCGCGAAGCAGCTGTCCAACCACTACTTCGGCCGGATGTCGAACGACCCGGCGGGCTGGACGGACATCCCTGCCGCCAGCCGGGAGAAGCTCACCGGGAGCCTGCTGCCCGAGCTGATGTCGGTGGTGCGGCACGTCTCGTGCGACGACGACGCGACCCGCAAGACGCTGTGGAAGCTGTTCGACGGCACGCTGGTGGAGTCCGTGCTGATGCGCTACCCGGACCGGGTCACCATGTGCATCAGCTCCCAGGCCGGCTGCGGCATGAACTGTCCGTTCTGCGCCACCGGCCAGGCCGGGCTGACCCGCAACCTCTCCACCGCCGAGATCGTCGAGCAGATCGCCGCCGGGATGCGCTCGCTGAAGACCGGCGAGATCCCGGGCGGCGAGGCGCGGCTGTCCAACGTCGTCTTCATGGGCATGGGCGAGCCGCTGGCGAACTACAACCGGGTGCTGGCCGCGATCCGCCGGCTGACCGACCCGGCGCCGGACGGCTTCGGCCTGTCCCAGCGCGGCATCACCGTCTCCACCGTCGGGCTCGTCCCGGCGATGCACCGCTTCGCCGACGAGGGCCTCAGCTGCCGCCTGGCGCTGTCGCTGCACGCCCCGGACGACGAGCTGCGCGACGAGCTGGTGCCGGTGAACACCCGGTGGAAGGTCGCCGAGGTGCTGGACGCGGCCTGGAACTACGCGGAGAAGTCCGGCCGCCGGATCTCCATCGAGTACGCGCTGATCAAGGACATCAACGACCAGGCCTGGCGGGCCGACCTGCTCGGCCGGCTGATCAAGAACCACCGGGTGCACGTCAATCTGATCCCGCTGAACCCGACCCCGGGCTCCAAGTGGACCGCCTCCCGGCCCGAGGACGAGCGCGAGTTCGTCCGGCGGCTGCAGTCGCACGGCGTGCCGACGACCGTCCGCGACACCCGCGGCCAGGAGATCGACGGCGCCTGCGGCCAGCTCGCCGCGGCCGGCTAGTCCGGCAGGACCGACCGCTCAAGGGCCCGTCCCCGACCCCCGCCCGTACGGCGGCGGGTTCGAGGGCGGGCCCTACCGCAGTCCGGCGGCCGCCAGGGCGGCGGTCGCGCCGCCGGTCAGCAGCAGCGTGGTGCCGGCCGCCAGGGTGCGCAGCGCGACCGCGCCGAACAGCAGCCGGGGTGAGGTGCCGAGGCGCAGCAGCGCTTCGGTGACGTCGCGGCGGTCGGTGCGGACCTCGGCCAGCCGGGAGACCACCGCGGCGGCCGCGCAGCCGAGCACCAGGCAGGCCTCGACGGCCGGCAGTGCGTCGGCGCTGTCGGGGGTGCCGATCCAGTAGCGGACGGTGGTGAGCACCAGCGCGACGGTGAGGGCGAGGACGGCCAGCGGCGCGCCGAGGCGCGGGGCCTGGGCGGTGAGCCCGCGTCCGGCGAGCAGTCGCAGTGGGGTGGGCCGGCCGACGGCCAGCAGCCGTCCGGCCCAGGCCAGCAGCGGTCCGGTGAGCAGGGCGAGGCCGAGCGCGCTCGCCGCCCAGCCGCCGAGGGCGGCGGTGCTGGTGCTGCCGAGCCCGGCGGGCAGGTGGACCGGGCGGCCGTCGGCGGCGGCGCCGGGGCGCAGGGCGATGAGTTCGAGCGCGGCGCCGATCACGACCAGCCCGATCGGCAGGGCGATCCGCCAGGCGCCGAACCCGCTGCGGCGGCGGGTGCGTCCGCCGGGCAGGTTCTCGGTGACGGGCACCGCGCAGGCGGCGGCGATCCCGGCGGTGACCGGGACCAGGGCGAGCAGGGTGACCGGCGCGGCGGCCGGCAGCGGCACGCCCATGCCGAGGTCGGGGGCGAGCGAGGGCCCGGCGATGTCGTTGCGCAGCACCAGGAAGACCAGCAGGGTGAGCACGCTGCCGAGGGTGCAGGCGAGGGCGACCTCGCCGGCGATCAGGGTGCGGATCCGGCGGGAGCCGGCCCCGGCGGCGGTGAGGCCGGCGATCCGCTCGGGGCGCCGGGCGGGCACGGCGCGGGCGGCGACGGCCGCGAACCACGCGACGGCGGCCAGCGGGGGCAGGCACCAGAGCAGCCGGACCAGCGGGTCGGCGCCGCCGAGCGGGGCGCTCATCGCGCGGCCGAGGGAGCGCAGCAGGAAGGCTGCGACCACGGCGGCGGCCAGCGCGGTGAGCAGCCAGCGGCCCAGGTCGGGCACCCGGTAGCCCCGGGCCAGACGGAGATAGAACACGTCGACTCTTTCAGCGGCTCGGCGTCGTCAGTGGCGGGTTGCCGTGACGGCGGTCGCTCCGGAGGCACCGGACGCGGCGGCGCCGCGCGGGACGGGGGTGGCGGGGGCGGTGAGCCGTCCGTCGACGAGGGCGACGGAGCGGTCCGCGAACCGGACGAGCTCGGGGTCGTGGGTGGCGAGGACGAGGGTGAGCTGGTGCGAGCGGGACGCGCTGGTCAGTATCCGCATGACCTGGTCGGCGGCCTCGCGGTGCAGCGGGGCGGTGGGGTCGTCGGCGAAGACCACGGGCGGCAGCGGGGCCAGGGCGCGGGCGACGGCGACCCGCTGGCGCTGACTCTGGACCAGCCGCTCGGGGCGCTGCCCGGCGAAGTCGCCGACGTCGAGGCGCTCCAGCCACTCGTCGGCGGCGGTGTAGGCGGCCTTGTTGCCGGCTCCGGCGAGCAGCAGTGGCAGGGCGACGTTCTCCCGGGCGGTCAGCTCGGGGACCAGGTGCGGTTCGGAGCCGACGAAGCCGAAGCGGTCGCGGCGCAGCCGTTCGCGGCCGGACCGGGCGAGGGTGTGCACGGGGGCGCTGTTGAACCAGACCTCGCCCTCGTCGACCGGGAGTTGGGCGGAGAGGCAGCCCAGCAGGGTGCTCTTCCCGGAGCCGCGCGGGCCGGTGACGGCGAGCACCTCGCCCTCGCGGACGCCGATCGAGATACCGCGCAGGGCGGGGGTGCCGTGATGGGACTTGACGATCCCTCGGGCCCACAGCACGTCGTTGTCAGGCGGTGCCGCTGACATCAGGTTCCATCCTGGGTGGCCGCAGGGATATGACAGTCGTCAGATTAGAACGACAGGGGCGGGCCGCGGTTGCGGCGCACTGGTCCATCACGGGCAAATCACCCGCATTCAGGCATGTTTGGTCGTACGACTGTGATGTTCCGGTTGCGGAACGCCGAAGTTTGCGGAACGCGGAGGGTGCGGAACGCCCACGAGCGCGAAGCCGGTGAGCGCGGAACGCCGAAGGGCGGCCCCGCGGGGAGCGGGACCGCCCTTCGGCGGAGGGTGGGGAAGAGGGCTCAGGGGATCAGAGCTTCGCCCACGCGTCGGTGAGGCTGGTCCGCAGGATCTGCTCGATCTCGTCGAAGGTCGACTGGTCGGAGATCAGCGGCGGGGCCAGCTGGACGACCGGGTCGCCACGGTCGTCGGCGCGGCAGTACAGGCCGTTGTCGAAGAGGGCCTTCGAGAGGAAGCCGTAGAGCACGCGCTCGGTCTCCTCGTCGTTGAAGGTCTCCTTGGTGACCTTGTCCTTCACGAGCTCGATGCCGTAGAAGTAGCCGTTGCCGCGGACGTCGCCGACGATCGGCAGGTCGCGCAGCTTGCTGAGGGTGCCCAGGAAGCGCGACTCGTTGTCGAGCACGTGCTGGTTGAGGCCCTCGCGCTCGAAGATGTCGAGGTTGGCGAGCGCCACGGCCGAGGAGACCGGGTGGCCGGCGAAGGTGTAGCCGTGCAGGAAGGTGTTGTCACCCTTGTAGAACGGCTCGGCGATGCGGTCCGAGATGATCGTGGCGCCGATCGGGGAGTAGCCCGAGGTCATGCCCTTGGCGCAGGTGATCATGTCCGGCACGTAGCCGAACTTGTCGGCGCCGAACATGGTGCCGAGACGGCCGAAGGCGCAGATGACCTCGTCCGAGACCAGCAGCACGTCGTGGCGGTCGCAGATCTCGCGCAGGCGCTGGAAGTAGCCGGGCGGCGGCGGGAAGCAGCCACCGGCGTTCTGCACCGGCTCGACGAAGACGGCGGCGACGGTCTCGGGGCCCTCGAAGAGGATGGCCTCCTCGACCTGGTCGGCGCACCAGCGGCCGTAGGCCTCGGGGTCGACGGTGCCGTCGGGGCCCTCCAGGTACTGCGGGGCGCGGTAGATGTTGGTGTTCGGGGCCTTGTGGGTGCCCGGCACCAGCGGCTCGAACGGGGCCTTCAGGCCCGGCAGGCCGGTGATCGACAGCGCGCCCTGCGGGGTGCCGTGGTAGGCGATGGCGCGGGAGATGACCTTGTACTTGGTCGGCTTGCCGATCAGCTTGAAGTACTGCTTGGCGAGCTTCCAGGCGGTCTCGACGGCCTCGCCGCCGCCGGTGGAGAAGAAGACCTTGTTCAGGTCGCCCGGGGCGTAGTTGGCCAGGCGCTCGGCCAGCTCGACGGCCTTGGGGTGCGCGTAGCTCCAGATCGGGAAGAACGCGAGTTCCTTGGCCTGCTTGGCGGCGACCTCGGCGAGCTCGGTGCGGCCGTGACCGGCCTGCACGACGAACAGGCCGGCCAGGCCGTCGATGTACTTCCGGCCCTTGTCGTCCCAGATGTAGGTGCCCTCGCCCTTGACGATCGTCGGCACGGGGGAGTTCTCGTACGACGACATGCGGGTGAAGTGCATCCACAGGTGGTCGTAGGCGGTCTTGGAAAGGTCCTTCTGCGCCGGGTCGGCTGTCATCGGGTGCCCCAGGTGTAGGTCTGTTTCCGGAGCTTCAGGTAAACGAAGCTCTCGGTGCTCCGCACGCCGGGAAGCGCGCGGATGCGCTTGTTGATCATTTCGAGCAGGTGCTCGTCGTCCTCGCAGACCAGTTCGGCCAGGAGGTCGAACGAGCCTGCGGTGCAGACCACGTAGTCGACCTCGTCGAGGGCGGCCAGCGCGTCGGCGACGGGCTCGATGTCACCCTCGACCCGGATCCCGACCATCGCCTGGCGGGTGAAGCCGACGGTGAGCGGGTCCGTGACGGCGACGATCTGCATCACGCCCTGGTCGAGCAGCTTCTGGACGCGCTGCCGCACGGCCGCCTCGGACAGGCCGACGGCCTTGCCGATGGCGGCGTACGGGCGTCGCCCGTCCTCCTGGAGCTGCTCGATGATCGCCTTGGAGGCGGCGTCGAGGGGAACGCTGGCGTTCCGGTCGCGGTTGGCCACGCGGCCACTGTGCCCGATCGGGCCCGCGTTCGCAAGCGTGGAAACTGCTGATTTCGTTGTGATCTTGGAAAACGCATACGGATTTCATCGCTCCCGCGCGTTCCACCTGTCGATAACGGCAGTCGTGCGGCTACCCTGGCACGGTACGCGCGCGGCCCTGCGAGGTGCCGCGCGTACCGCCACCAGTGGACCGCGCCCTTTCGGGGCCGGCCACTCGGCACCCTTCGTACGTCGGATCCGCCGACGTACCATGGCGCCGGAATCTGCAAAGCCGCAGGCCCAGACCGAGGAGAGATCCGTGAGCGACCTTCGCACGCTGCGCAACTACATCAACGGTGAGTTCGTCGACGCGGCTGACGGCCGCACGCTCGACATCGTGGACCCGACCACCGGCGAGGTGTACGCGACGTCGCCGCTGTCCGGCGCCGCGGACGTGGACGCCGCCATGGCCTCCGCCGCCGCCGCGTTCCCGATCTGGCGCGATGCCACCCCGAGCACCCGGCAGAAGCTGCTGCTCAAGATCGCCGACGCCGTCGAGGCCCGGGCCGACGAGATCGTCGACGCCGAGGTGCGCAACACCGGCAAGCCCCGCGCGCTGACCCTCTCCGAGGAGATCGGCCCGATGGTGGACCAGATCCGCTTCTTCGCCGGCGCCGCCCGCCTGCTGGAGGGCAAGGCCGCCGGTGAGTACATGGACGGGATGACCTCGATCGTCCGCCGCGAGCCGGTCGGCGTCTGCGCCCAGGTCGCACCGTGGAACTACCCGATGATGATGGCCGTCTGGAAGTTCGCCCCGGCCCTCGCCGCGGGCAACGCCGTCGTCCTGAAGCCCTCGGACACCACCCCGGCCTCCACCGTGCTGCTGGCCGAGATCATCGGCGGCATCCTCAAGGAGCTGGACCTGCCGGCCGGCGTCTTCAACGTCATCTGCGGCGACCGCGAGACCGGCAAGCTCATGGTCGAGCACAAGACCCCGGCGATGGCCTCCATCACCGGCTCCGTCCGGGCCGGCATCCAGGTCGCCGAGTCGGCCTCCAAGGACGTCAAGCGCGTCCACCTGGAGCTGGGCGGCAAGGCCCCGGTCGTGGTCTTCGAGGACGCCGACATCGCCGAGGCCGTCGAGGGCATCTCCGTGGCGGGCTACTTCAACGCCGGCCAGGACTGCACCGCCGCCACCCGCGTGCTGGTGCACGAGTCGATCCACGACGCCTTCGTCGAGGCGCTGGCCAAGGCCGCGGCCGAGACCAAGACCGGTGGCGTGGACGACGAGGACGTGCTGTACGGCCCGCTGAACAACGCCAACCAGCTGCAGCAGGTCACCGGCTTCATCGAGCGGCTGCCGGCCCACGCCAAGGTCGAGGCCGGTGGCCACCGGGTCGGCGACAAGGGCTACTTCTACGCCCCGACCGTCGTCTCCGGCCTGAACCAGGACGACGAGATCGTCCAGAACGAGGTCTTCGGCCCGGTCATCACCGTGCAGAAGTTCACCGACGAGGACCAGGCCGTCGAGTACGCCAACGGCGTCGAGTACGCGCTGGCCTCCTCGGTGTGGACCAAGGACCACGCCCGCGCCATGCGGATGTCGCGCCGCCTGGACTTCGGCTGCGTCTGGATCAACACCCACATCCCGCTGGTCGCCGAGATGCCGCACGGCGGTTTCAAGAAGTCCGGCTACGGCAAGGACCTGTCGTCCTACGGCTTCGAGGACTACACCCGCGTGAAGCACGTCATGACCGCGATCTAGCGGGTCGTGACCGTCGGGGCGGTATGACCGCCATCTGATGTAGCGATCAACGGTCGAAATGACAACGGGCCCGGGGCTTTCCGCCCCGGGCCCGGTGTCTTTGCACCCTGTCGACCGATCGCGCGACCGGCTGACAAGATGGAACTGCACTTCGCCGGTGGTCGGCCCTAGCCTTACCAAGCATGAGCATCCCCACCGCTGACTCAGCCGCCGGCCAGGCCGTCAAGGCCGCCGACCGCGCGCACGTCTTCCACTCGTGGTCCGCCCAGGCGCTGATCGACCCCCTCGCGGTGGCCGGCGCCGAGGGCTCGTACTTCTGGGACTACGACGGCAACCGCTACCTCGACTTCTCCTCCCAGCTGGTGAACACCAACATCGGCCACCAGCACCCGAAGGTGGTCGCCGCGATCCAGGAGCAGGCGGCGAAGCTCTGCACCATCGCACCCGGCTTCGCGGTCGAGTCGCGCAGCGAGGCCGCCCGGCTGATCGCCGAGCGCACCCCGGGCGACCTGGACAAGGTCTTCTTCACCAACGGCGGCGCCGAGGCCAACGAGAACGCGATCCGGCTGGCCCGGCTGCACACCGGCCGGCAGAAGGTGCTCTCCACCTACCGCTCGTACCACGGCGCCACCGCCAACGCGATCGCCCTCACCGGCGACCCGCGGCGATGGGCCAACGAGACCGGCGTCTCCGGCGTGGTGCACTTCTGGGGCCCGTACGCCTACCGCTCCAACTTCCACGCCGAGAACGAGGCGCAGGAGTGCGAGCGCGCGCTGCGGCACCTGGAGGAGGTGATCGCGTTCGAGGGGCCGGGCACCGTCGCGGCGGTCATCCTGGAGACCGTGGTCGGCACCGCGGGCATCCTCGTCCCGCCGCCGGGCTACCTGGCCGGGGTGCGGGAGATCTGCGACCGCCACGGCATCGTGTTCATCCTCGACGAGGTGATGGCGGGCTTCGGCCGCACCGGCGAGTGGTTCGCCGCCGACCACTGGGGCGTCACCCCGGACCTGCTCACCTTCGCCAAGGGCGTCAACTCCGGCTACGTGCCGCTCGGCGGCGTGGCGATCAGCGCCGAGATCGCGGCCACCTTCGCCGAGCGGGCGTTCCCCGGCGGGCTCACCTACTCCGGCCACCCGCTGGCCTGCGCCTCCGCGGTGGCGACCATCAACACGATGGCGGAGGAGGGCATCGTCGAGAACGCCAAGCACATCGGCGAGAACGTGCTCGGCCCCGGTCTGCGCGAGCTGGCCGAGCGGCACCCGTCGATCGGCGAGGTCCGCGGCCTCGGCGTGTTCTGGGCGCTCGACCTCGTGAAGGACCGGGAGACCCGCGAGCCGCTGGTGCCCTACAACGCCGCGGGCGCCGCGAACGCGCCGATGGCCGAGCTGGCCGCCGCCTGCAAGCAGCGCGGGCTCTGGCCGTTCGTCAACATGAACCGCTTCCACGTCGTCCCGCCTTGCACCGTCACCGAGGAGGAGGCCAAGACCGGCCTCGCGGTGCTGGACGAGGTGCTGTCGCTCACCGACGCGCACACTGTCTGACGTTCCTACCAGGACGGCCCCGGCACCCGTGTGCGTGCCGGGGCCGTCCCACGCTCCGGAAGGCCGCTCATGCCCAGCACCACCCTGACCCGCCGCTCGTCCGACTCCCGTCCAGTGCGCCGACGTTCCGTGCTCGGCGGGGTCGCGCTGCTCGGTGCCGGCACGCTGACCGGCTGCGGGATCCCGTCCGCGTACGTCGCCGAGGAACGCCGCTCCGCGCCGGACCGGTCGGACAGCGACCGGCGGCTCGCCTTCTCCAACTGGACGCAGTACATCGACACCGACGACCAGGGCGGGCGGCCGACCCTGGAGGCCTTCACCGAGAGGACCGGGATCGAGGTCACCTACACCGAGGACATCAACGACAACGACGAGTTCTTCGGCAAGATCAGCCCGGTGCTCACCCAGGGCGCCGACCCCGGCCGGGACCTCATGGTGGTCAGTGACTGGATGGCCGGGCGGTACGTCTCGCTGGGCTGGGTGCAGGCCATGGACCGGGCGAACCTGCCCAACGTCACCGCCAACCTCGACCCGCAGCTCGCGAACCCGGCCTTCGACCCCGGGCGCCGGCGCAGCGTGCCGTGGCAGTCCGGGATCACCGGCATCGCCTACAACCGCAAGGCGCTCGGCCGGGAGATCAAGTCCACCGCGGACCTGTGGGCGCCCGACCTCAAGGGCCGGGTCACGCTGTTCGCCGGGCTGGACGAGGCGCTCGGGCTGCTGATGCTCTCCCAGGGCGCGGACATCTCGGCGTTCGACGACGACGACGCGAACAAGGCGATGGACCTGGTGCAGAGGATGGTCGACAGCAGCCACATCCGCCGCTTCACCGGCAACGACTACACCAGCGACCTCGCCTCCGGAGCGGCGCTCGCCTGCCAGGCCTACTCCGGCGACGCGGTCCAACTCACCGCCGAGAACCCGGACATCGAGTTCGTGGTGCCGGAGGAGGGCGGCGAGCTGTGGGCGGAGAGCCTGATGATCCCCAACCGCGCCACCCACAAGCGCAACGCCGAACTGCTGGTCGACCACTACTACCGGCCCGAAGTGGCCGCCGAGCTCGCCGCGTTCGTCCAGTACATCTGCCCGGTGCCGGCCGCCCGCGAGGTGCTGGCGGCCAGCGGCGACAAGGAGAAGGCCGAACTCGCCGAGAACCCGCTGGTCTTCCCGACCGAGGAGATGCGCGCCCGGCTGCGCACCATGCGCGACGTCGCCTCGGCCGAGCGGCCCGCGCTGCACAAGGTCTGGGGGCGCATCACCGGGGTGTGAGGCCGCACCACCGGGTGCGAGGGGCGGGGCGCTAGCGCCGCACGGCGTCCAGGGCGAGCAGCGCGACGTGCAGGGAGAGGCAGGACTCGACCTGGTCGAGGTCGACGCCGAGGATCCGCTCGACCTTGTGCAGCCGGTCGTAGAAGGACGGCCGGGACAGGTGCGCGGCGTCCGCCGCGGCCGACTTGTTCCGGCCCTGCTCCAGGTAGATCCGCAGCATCTGGACCAACTGGCCGTTGTGTTCGGCGTCGTGGGCCAGCAGCGGCCCCAGTTCCCGCTCCACGTAGGTCTGCAGCCGGGCGTCGTCGCGCAGCAGGTGGAGCAGGCCGCGCAGCCGGACGTCCGGGAGCCGGTAGTAGGAGGAGGTGCGGCCGCCGCCGGGCACGTCGTGCAGGGCGGCGTCGGCGACCTGGGTGGCTTCCAGCAGGGTGCGCCGGGCGTCGCGGACCGAGCCGACGGAGGAGCCGACCGCGACCACCGGGCCCGCCGGGTCGGTGCCCTCGCGGCCGGCCTCGGCCGACATCCGGCGCAGCGCGGCCGAGAAGGAGTCCAGCGCGGCGTGCTCGTCCTGCTGGGCGCCGAGCGAGATCAGCAGGCCGACGGCCTCGTCGTCCAGTGCGCCGACCAGCGCGGAGAGCCGGCAGGACCGGACCGCGCCCGCGGCCAGCTCGGTGAAGTCGCGCAGCCGGGCCTGCGCCTCCAGCGCGGCCGGGATCGGCCCGCGGCGCTGCCGCAGCACCACGCCGACCAGCCGCCGGCCCTCCAGCGGGACGCCGAGCGCCTGGGCGCGCAGCGCCGCTTCGGAGACGGTCAGCGCGTGGGTGAGGATGCCGGAGAGCAGGGTGCGGTGGGTCTGCCGCTCCAGGCTCTCCCGGTCGCGGACCACCAGCCGGTTGAGCGCCAGCGCGGAGGCGCCGCGCTCCAGCAGCATGCTGTGCGGGTGGGCCTCGCCCTCGGGCAGCGGGCCGGGTTCCTGCACCAGCACCAGCCGGCCCCAGTCCTGGCCGCGGGCGCCGACGGTGGTGACCAGCCAGCCGCTGCGCGGGTCGTGGCCGGTGCGGCCGGGCGGACGGACCCCGCGCGAGCGGCGCTCCCAGTCCTCCAGCACCTCGGCCTCCGGGCGTCCGGCGGCGTCGTGGGCGAGCACCTGGTGGGCGAGGTTCTCCAGGACGACCGGCCCGCCCGCCATCCGGGCGACCTGCCGGATCACCTCGGGCGGCTCGGCGCCCTCCACCACCAGCTCGTTGAACACCTGGTGGACGGACTCGGAGATGCGCAGCTGCTCCAGCTGGGCGTTGACCACCAGGGCGTGCACGGCCTCGGTGACGGCGACGAAGCGCAGCTCGCGGCGGAGCGTGATCAGCGGCAGTCCGCGCTGCTCGGCGGCGTTCACCAGGGCGCGGGGGAGGGCGTCGAAGTAACGCCGCCCGTACTCGACGACCAGGCCGGCCACCCCGACCTCGTCCAGCTCGCGGACGTAGCGGGCCAGGCCCTCGCGGTCCTCGGGCAGTGCGATGCCGGTGGTCAGCACCAGCTCGCCGCCCCGGAGCATCCCGGCGACGTCGGGCAGTTCGCTCACGTGGACCCAGCGGACCGGGCGCTCCAGGTGGTCGGCGCCGGCCACGACCTGGGGCAGGCCGCGCCGCATCACCTCCAGGTCGAGTACGCGGGCGACGGTGGGGAGCATCGCGGGCCTCCATGTGCAGGGCGGGGGCTGGAGTGGGGCGGGCGTCGGCGGGGGCGGTCAGAGTGTCAGGTGAATCATCCATCCCCGAGACGACCTGTCGCCCTGCCCGGACCCTTGCACCCTGTAAGGCCCTTCGTGCCGAGATTGTCGCAGTGACCCTTGTCACGCCCCGGCGGCACCGGGCATGGTCAGCGGGTCGGCTGTGGCGGAAAACCGACCCCACGGCGGAATCCGTCGCAGTGACCGGAACGCAACCGTGGAATCCCTTGTCCGGACGTGTCCGGACTGCCAGGATCGCGCAACCCCGATGATCGACAGGACGGACTCCCGCCCCCGCAGACCCCCACCGCGGAGGCGGCGCTCCGTCGCTCAGTCGTACCACCGGCACTTGGAGGAACCAGATGGACCTGACCGACTTCGGCGCGGGCGCGCAGTACATCGCGGGCCGCCCGGCCCGGGGGAGCGGCGAGCCCTTCCAGGTCGTCAACCCCGCCGACGGCAGCGTGGTCGAGCAGGTCGCGCTGGCCGGCACCGACGACGTCGACGCGGCCGTCGCCGCCGCGAAGGCCGCGCTGCCCGGCTGGTCCTCCGCCACCCCCGGCGCGCGCTCCGAGGCGCTCACCCGGCTGGCCGCCGTGCTGACCGACGCCTGCGGCGACCTCGCCCGGGTGGAGACCGCGCAGACCGGCAAGCCGGTCAAGCTGGCCACCGAGTTCGACGTTCCCGGCACCATCGACAACGCCGCGTTCTTCGCCGGTGCCGCCCGCAACCTGGAGGGCAAGGCGGCCGGCGAGTACTCCGGCGACCACACCTCGTACGTGCGGCGCGAGGCGATCGGCGTGGTCGGCTCGATCTCGCCGTGGAACTACCCGCTGCAGATGGCCGCCTGGAAGATCCTCCCGGCGATCGCCGCGGGCAACACCATCGTGCTCAAGCCGGCCGAGCTGACCCCGCTGACCTCGCTGATGTTCGCCGGGGCCTGCACGGCGGCGGGCATCCCGGACGGCGTGGTCAACGTGGTCACCGGCGCCGGGCGCACCGCCGGCGAGCACCTGGTCGGGCACCCGGACGTCGCGATGGTCTCCTTCACCGGCTCCACCGGGGTCGGCAAGCGGGTCGCCGAGCTCGCCACCGCGAGCGTCAAGCGCACCCACCTGGAGCTCGGCGGCAAGGCCCCGTTCGTGGTCTTCGACGACGCCGACCTCGATGCCGCCGTGCACGGTGCCGTCGCCGCCTCGCTGATCAACGGCGGCCAGGACTGCACCGCCGCCACCCGCGCGTACGTCCAGCGCCCGCTGTACGACGCCTTCGTGGCCGGGGTGGCCGAGCTGTTCGCGGCGATCCGGATCGGCGACCCGCTGAACCCGCGGACCGACCTCGGCCCGCTGGTCTCGTACGCCCACCGGGACCGGGTGGCCGGCTTCGTGGAGCGCGCCCGCGGCTACGCCACCGTGGTCACCGGCGGCCGCGTGCCCGAGAAGGGCCACGACGGCAGCGACCTCACCCGGGGCGCGTACTACCCGCCCACCCTGATCACCGGCGCGGCCCAGGACAGCGAGGTCGTCCAGGGCGAGGTCTTCGGCCCGGTGCTGGTCGTGCTGCCCTTCGACGGCGACGACGAGGGCCTGCGGCTGGCCAACGACACCCCCTACGGCCTGGCCGCCTCCGCCTGGACGAGCAACGTGCACCGCTCGCTGCGCGCCACCCGGGAGATCGCGGCCGGGTGCGTCTGGGTCAACGACCACATCCCGATCATCAGCGAGATGCCGCACGGCGGCTACAAGGCGTCCGGCTACGGCAAGGACATGTCCCAGTACTCGCTGGACGAGTACACGCAGGTCAAGCACGTCATGTTCGACACCACCGCGGTGGCCCGCAAGGACTGGCACCGCACCGTCTTCGGAGACAGATAACCCCCGGACAAGGGCGCTTCCCCCCACGCCCCTCTCTCCCCCAGGAGGCCCGTTCCATGGCGTTCAACGAGCTCACCGACGGTCTGCCCGAACCGGTCCGCAGGGCCTGGGAGCGCAGCCTGACCAGCGGCCGGGCCGCACTCGGCCGCCGCACCCTGCTGCGCGCCGCCGCCCTCACCGCCGGAGCCGGCACCCTGGCCGCGTGCGGCATCCCGGCGGCCCCCCGGGCGACCGGAGACTCCACCGCGAACGCCGCCAAGGACCTCTCGGACACGGAGAAGGAGGTCGCCTTCTCCAACTGGCCGCTGTACGTCGACACCGACGAGAACGACAAGGAGAAGCACGGCACCCTGGAGGCCTTCACCCAGGCCACCGGGATCAAGGTCAGGTACAACGAGGACGTCAACGACAACGTCGAGTTCTTCGGCAAGATCAAGCCGCAGCTCGCCTCCGGGCAGGACACCGGCCGCGACCTGATGGTGCTCACCGACTGGATGGCCGCCCGGCTGATCCGGCTCGGCTGGGTGCAGAAGCTCAACCCGGCGAACGTGACCACCGCGATCACCACCGTCGAGTCGCGCTTCCGAGCTCCCGACTGGGATCCGGGCCGGCTCTACTCCTACCCGTGGGCCGGCATCCAGACCGTCGTCGCGTACAACAAGAAGGCGACCAAGGGGAAGGAGGTCACCAGCGTCTCCCAACTGCTGGACGACCCCGAGCTCAAGGGCCGGGTCACCTTCCTCTCCGAGATGCGCGACAGCATCGGGATGGTGCTGCTGGACCAGGGCAAGGACTCCGCGAAGTTCACCGCCGACGACTTCGACGGCGCGATCGCCCGGCTGCAGAAGGCCGTCGACAGCAAGCAGATCCGCCGCTTCACCGGCAACGACTACGGCCAGGAACTCTCCTCCGGCGACATCGCGGCCTGCATCGCCTGGGGCGGCGACCTGATCCAACTGCGCGCCGACAACCCGGACATCGAGTTCGTCATCCCGGAGAAGGGCTTCCTCTCCTCGACCGACAACATGCTGGTTCCGGCCAAGGCGCAGCACAAGGCGAACGCGGAAAAGCTGATCGACTTCTACTATCAGCCGAAGATCGCGGCGCAGCTGGTCGCGGGCATCGGCTTCGTCTCCGCCGTCACCGGGATGCAGGACGAGCTCGCCACCCTCGCCCCGGACTCCGCGGCCAACCCGCTGGTCGTACCCACCCCCGAGATGGCGGCCAAGGCGCACGTGTTCCGCACGCTCACCGAGAGCGAGGAGAGCGACTTCGAGCAGAAGTTCTCCAAGCTCATCGGCGCCTGACCCCCCTCCCGGCAGAGAGACCCAGGAAGACACCACCCATGACAGACCAGCAGCGAGACTCGGCCGCCGGCGGCGACGTCCGGCTCACCGGCATCGGCAAGACCTACGGCGCCTTCACCGCCGTCCACCCGCTCGACCTGACCGTCCCCCAGGGCTCCTTCTTCGCCCTGCTCGGCGCCTCCGGCTGCGGCAAGACCACCACCCTGCGCATGATCGCCGGCCTGGAGGAGCCCACCAGCGGCACCGTGCTGATCGGCGGCCAGGACGTCACCGCCCTGCCCCCGTACAAGCGGCCGGTGAACACCGTCTTCCAGAGCTACGCCCTCTTCCCGCACCTGGACATCTTCGAGAACGTCGCCTTCGGCCTGCGCCGACGCGGCAAGAAGGACGTCAAGAAGCAGGTCGACGACATGCTGGAGCTGGTCGAGCTCGGCCAGTACGCCCGGCGCAAGCCGCACCAGCTCTCCGGCGGCCAGCAGCAGCGCGTCGCCGTCGCCCGCGCGCTGATCAACCACCCGCAGGTGCTGCTCCTGGACGAGCCGCTCGGCGCGCTCGACCTCAAGCTCCGCCGGCAGATGCAGCTGGAGCTCAAGCGGATCCAGACCGAGGTCGGCATCACCTTCGTGCACGTCACCCACGACCAGGAGGAGGCCATGACCATGGCCGACACCATCGCGGTGATGAACGGCGGCCGGGTCGAGCAGCTGGGCGCGCCCGCCGAGCTGTACGAGAACCCCGCCACCACCTTCGTGGCCAACTTCCTCGGCCAGTCCAACCTGCTGCCCGCCGAGGTCACCGGCAGCGAGGGCGGCGACCTGCTGCTGAGCGCGGCCGGCGCCCGCCTCACCGTGCCCAGGGCGCGCTGCGCCACCGACGCCAAGCGCGTCCATCTCGGCGTGCGCCCGGAGAAGATCACCATCACGCACGCCTCCGAGGAGGTCGCCGACGGCCGCAACAAGCTGGCCGGCACGGTGCTCGACTCCAGCTTCATCGGCGTCTCCACTCAGTACGTGGTGCGCACCGACGGCGGCCAGGAGGTCACCGTCTTCGAGCAGAACATGGAGCGCGACGCCCGGATCGTCCCCGGCGCCGCCGTCCGGCTGCACTGGAACCCGGCGCACTCCTTCGCCCTGGACGCCTCGCAGGCGATCGACGCGGGCACGGCGGAGGAGGCCGCATGACCACCACCACCCCGGCCGCGCCGCCCCAAGTCGTCCCGCTGGTGGCGGAGCGCAAGCCCAGGCGCAAGCTCACCCCGTACTGGCTGCTGCTGCCGGGCATCGCCTGGCTGGTCGTCTTCTTCGCCGTCCCGATGGTCTACCAGGGGTCGACCTCGCTGCAGACGGGCTCGCTCGAAGAGGGCTTCAAGGTCACCTGGCACTTCTCGACGTACTGGGACGCCCTGGTCGAGTACAAGTGGCACTTCGTCCGCTCGTTCTCGTACGCGGCCGTCGCCACCGTGCTCTGCCTGGCCGTCGGCTACCCGCTCGCGTACACGATCGCCTTCAAGGCGAGCAAGCGCTGGCGCAACGTCATCCTCATCCTGGTCATCGCGCCGTTCTTCACCAGCTTCCTGATCCGCACGCTGGCCTGGAAGACCATCCTGTCCGACGGCGGCCCGGTGGTCGGCGCGCTGAACGCGCTGCACGTCCTGGACCTCACCAACCTGGTCGGCCTCACCTCCGGCGACCGGGTGCTGGCCACGCCGCTCGCGGTGGTCTGCGGCCTCACCTACAACTTCCTGCCGTTCATGATCCTGCCGCTGTACACCTCGCTGGAGCGGATCGACCCGCGCCTGCACGAGGCGGCGGGCGACCTCTACGCCCGGCCGTTCACCACCTTCCGCAAGGTCACCTTCCCGATCTCGCTGCCGGGCGTGGTCGCGGGCACCCTGCTGACCTTCATCCCGGCGTCCGGCGACTACATCAACGCCCAGCTGCTGGGCTCGCCGAGCGAGCAGATGGTCGGCAACGGCATCCAGAAGCAGTTCCTGAACGTGCTCGACTACCCCACGGCCGCCGCGCTGAGCTTCATCCTGATGGCCCTGATCCTGGGCATGGTGACGGTCTACATGCGCAAGGCCGGGACGGAGGAACTGGTCTGATGTCCCGGATTCTGAAGTGGGTCCGCGCCCACCTGGTGGTGCTGGCCGGCCTGCTGGCCCTCGCCTACCTGGTGCTGCCCAACCTGGTCGTGCTCGCCTTCTCGTTCAACAAGCCGGTGGGCAAGTTCAACTACGAGTGGAACGAGTTCTCCACCGACGCCTGGACCAACCCCTGCGGCGTGGCCGACATGTGCCAGTCGCTCTCGCTCAGCCTGCAGATCGCGGTGTTCGCCACCATCGGCGCCACCGTGCTCGGCACCATGGTCGCCTTCGCGCTGGCCCGCTACCGCTTCCGCGGCCGCTCGGCCACCACCGCGATGATCTTCCTGCCGATGGCCATGCCCGAGGTGGTCATGGCCGCCTCGCTCGGGACGCTCTTCCTCAACATGCGCATCCCGTTCGGCTTCACCACCATCCTCATCGCGCACATCATGTTCTGCCTCAGCTTCGTGGTGACGGCGGTCAAGGCGCGCGTGATGAGCATGGACCCGAGGCTCGAACAGGCCGCGCAGGACCTCTACGCGACCCCCGTCCAGACCTTCCTGAGGGTCACCCTGCCGCTGGCGGCGCCGGGCATCGCGGCGGGAGCGCTGCTCAGCTTCGCGCTCTCCTTCGACGACTTCATCATCACCCAGTTCAACTCGGGCCCGACCACGGTCACCTTCCCGATGTTCGTCTGGGGCGCCTCGCAGCGCGGCATCCCGGTGCAGGTGAACGTCATCGGCACCGCGATGTTCCTCGCCGCGGTCGTGCTGACCGTCGCCGGCCAGTGGCTCGGCAACCGGAGGAAGGCCACCGCCTGACGTACGGTCGGTCAGCGGTGGCTCGTACTGTCATCTATCCGTAGAAAGTGGCTGATAATGCATGGACTCCGCCCGCGCACTCAGTGACGCAAGGCCCACCCCCTTCTGGCTGGAGGACCCGGGCCGGCCGACGGCGCTGCCCGCCCTGGTCGGCGACACCACCTGCGACCTGCTGGTCGTCGGCGGCGGCTACTCCGGCCTGTGGACCGCCCTGATCGCGAAGGAGCGCGACCCCTCCCTGGACGTCGTGCTCGTCGAGGGCAGCGAGGTCGGGTGGGCCGCGTCCGGGCGCAACGGCGGATTCTGCGCGGCCAGCCTCACCCACGGCTTCGGCAACGGCCTGGAACGCTGGCCGTCCGAACTCGCCCAGCTGGAACGCCTCGGTGCCGCCAACCTCGACGGCATCGAGGCCACCCTCAAGCGCTACGGCATCGACGCCGAGTGGGAGCGCACCGGCGAGATCGACGTGGCCACCCAGCCCCACCAGGTCGAGGAACTCCATGAGGTCGCCGAGGCGGTCGCCCGCTACGGCCTCGACATCACCGTCCTGGACGCCGACCAGCTGCGCGCCGAGGTGAACTCGCCGACCTTCCTCGGCGGCCTCTGGGACAAGGATGGCGTGGCCATGGTCCACCCCGCCAAGCTCGCCTGGGGCCTCAAGGACGCCTGCCTGAGCCAGGGCGTGCGGATCTTCGAGCACACCCGGGCCACCGACCTGCGGGAGCACGGCAGCGGCATGGCCGCCCGCACCCCGTACGGCCGGGTCTTCGCCCGCAGGGTCGCCCTCGGCACCAACGTGTTCCCTTCCCTGCTCAAGCGGGTCCGCCCGTACGTCGTCCCGGTGTACGACTACGCGCTGATGACCGAGCCGCTCACCGACGAGCAGCTCGCCTCGATCGGCTGGCGCGGGCGGCAGGGGCTCGGGGACAGCGCCAACAAGTTCCACTACTTCCGGCTCTCCGCCGACAACCGCATCCTCTGGGGCGGCTACGACGCGGTCTACCACTACGGCGGGCACGTCCGGCACGAGTACGACCAGCGGCCGGAGACCTTCCGCACCCTGGCCGGCCACTTCTTCCGCTGCTTCCCGCAGCTGGAGGGGCTGCGCTTCACCAACGCCTGGGGCGGCGCGATCGACACCTGCAGCCGGTTCTCGGCGTTCTTCGACACCGCGTACCGGGGCAAGGTCGCGTACGCGGTCGGCTACACCGGGCTCGGCGTCGGCGCGACCCGCTTCGGCGCCGAGGTGATGCTCGACCTGCTCGCGGGCGAGCGCACCGAGCGCACCTCGCTGGAGATGGTCCGCAGCAAGCCGCTGCCGTTCCCGCCCGAACCGGTGCGCTGGGCCGGGATCGAGATCACCACCCGGTCGCTGGAGCGGGCCGACCGCAACGGCGGCCACCGCAACCTCTGGCTGCGCACGCTCGACCGGCTGGGGCTGGGCTTCGACAGCTGACCTGGTGCATCCAACCGGGTGAACGTCCACCACCCGAGTGCTCAGGACCCGTGTAAGAGGGACCCGCCGTCCGCCTCTCCCTGGTGACGGCGGGTCCCGGTCATTCCCGCCGCCCGAACTGTACGAACGGCGAGAAGCGAGAAGCGGGGACAGACATGGAGAACACCGGACTGCACTGGCTCGTACAGGTGGCACCGGACCCGGAGGCCTTCCTGGAGCGGTGGGAACGCACCGGGCTGGGCCTGGTGCTGCTGCCGGCCGGCCGGCGCTGGGACGTCCTCTCCGTCCCCGGACGGCTCGGACGCCGGGCACTGGAGATCCTGGGCACCGTCCTCTGCGGCCCCGTCCTCACCGACTCCGGCGAGGAGCACCTCGGCTTCCTGGTGCCGGTCGGCACCGCCGCCCGCTGGATCGGCACGGGCGTGCGCAGCGCGGGGGAGGGCACCTGGATCGTCGTCCCGCACCCCGGGCGCAGCAGTCGGGGCGTGCGCTGGCTCGTTCCGCCTGACGGCTCCGGGCGGCTCACCGACCCCGTGCTGCTGGAGCTCGGCCTGCACGAGGCCGCGGCGGGTCTCGGCGGGTGGTGAGCGGGCCGGCGGTGGTGCACGGGGCGACGGTGGCGCGCGGGCAACGGTGGTGAGCGGGTCGACGGTGGCGTGCGGCGCGACGGTGGCGCACGGCGCGGGCGGTCGCGTCAGACTGGAGGCGTGACCACCGCTCCGCACGCCGTAGACGCGTCCCTCCGACCGGGCCCGGCCCAGCTGCGCCTGGCCGGGCTCGCCGCGCCGGTCTGTGACCGGCACGGCCTCGCCCTGGCCGGCGGACACGCGCTGCGCGCCCACGGCGTCGCGGCCTGCGCACAGGACGGGCTCACCCTGGTGACCGGCGGTGCCGACCTGCCCGAGGTGGCCGAAGCGCTCGCCGGGGCGTACCGCGCGGCAGGTGGCGGGGTGGCCGAGCGTCCGGGCACCCCGCGGCTGGAGCAGCTCACCGTCCGGCTGGCGCTGGGCGGCCGGACGCACACCGTGGAACTGCGCAAGGAACCGGTCGGTCACCGGTCGGTCCGGCTCGACCTGGGCGCACCCGGGCCGGACGAGCCGCCTGCGGTGCTGCCGGTCGTGGCCCTGGAGGACGCGGCGGCGCTGACCACCGCGCTGCTCGTGGACCGGGGCATGCCGCGCGACCTGGTCGACGTCCACGCGCTGACCCGCTGCTACCGGGAGGGCGAACTGCTCGCGCTGGCAGGGGAACTGGACCCGGACTTCCAGCCCGCCGCGCTCGCCGACCGGCTGGAGACGCTCGCCGAGGCGGCGGACGGGCGGTTCCGCGCCCGGGGCGTCCCGGCCAGGGCCGTGGCCGGACTGAAGCGCTGGGCGCTGGCATGGGCGCAGGACCTGCGGCTGGACCTGCTGGAGACCCAGGAGGCGGCGGACGGGCTGCACGATCCGTACCTGGAGGACCCGTACCCGGGGGATCCGTCCTCGGAGGAGGAGTCCTAGACGCGTCCCGGAGGATGCGGCGCGGGGCGGGGGAGCGGTGGCTCCGGCCCGGGGCGGCCCCGGGCCTGCGGGCGCCGTGGCCTGCGGGCGCGCTGGCGTGCGGGCACCCTGGCCTGCGGAGACCCCCCGGGCGTGGGCGGAGCACGTTCGGAGTAGCGGCCGACGACCTGTAAGGCTGAATCCGAGATCCCCGTCAGCCTGTTCGTTGAGCAGGGCCGGGACGGGGACCAGACTGGAAGGCGAGCGCGGTAGCCCCGTGAATCCCGTCGCCCGGCCCATTCACGGGCGGCGCCACACCGGACCGGCGGCAGGATGCCGCCCGGGACTTCGGAGGCAGACGGACCTTGAGCAAGCACATCATTCACTGGATCGGCGGCAAGCCGGTCGCCACCGCCGGTGCGGCGCCCCGCCGCGGTGACATCTTCGACCCGGCCACCGGCCAGGTCGCCGGCCAGGTCGACTTCGCCGGGATCGCCGAGGTGGACCAGGCCGTGGCCGCCGCCGCCTCGGCCTTCGCCGAGTGGCGCACCGCCTCGGTCGCCAAGCGGTCGACGGTGCTCTTCGCCTTCCGCGAGCTGCTGAACGCCCGCCGCGACGAGCTGGCCTCGATCATCGTGTCGGAGCACGGCAAGGTGCACTCCGACGCCCTGGGCGAGATCGCCCGCGGCCTGGAGGTCGTGGAGTACGCCTGCGGCATCCCGCAGCTCATCAAGGGCGGCTTCACCGAGCAGGCCTCCACCGGCATCGACGTGTACTCGATCCGCCAGCCGCTCGGCCCGGTCGCCGTCATCTCGCCGTTCAACTTCCCGGCGATGGTGCCGATGTGGTTCTTCCCGATCGCCATCGCGGCGGGCAACACCGTCGTGGTGAAGCCCTCGGAGAAGGACCCGTCCGCCGCCAACTTCCTCGCCGGGCTGTGGAAGGAAGCCGGCCTGCCGGACGGCGTCTTCAACGTCGTGCACGGCGACAAGGTGGCCGTCGACCGCCTGCTGGAGCACCCGGACATCAAGTCCGTCAGCTTCGTCGGCTCCACCCCGATCGCCCGCTACGTCTACGAGACCGGCACCCGCTACGGCAAGCGCGTGCAGGCCCTGGGCGGTGCCAAGAACCACATGCTGGTCCTGCCCGACGCCGACCTGGACCTGGCCGCCGACGCCGCCGTCAACGCCGGCTTCGGCGCGGCCGGCGAGCGCTGCATGGCGGTGTCCGTGCTGGTCGCGGTCGACCCGATCGGCGACGAGCTGGTCGAGAAGATCAAGCAGCGGGTCGCCACCCTCAAGGTCGGCCCGGGCTGCAACGGCGACTCCGAGATGGGCCCGCTGGTCACCGGCCAGCACCGCGACAAGGTCACCTCCTACGTGGAGTCCGGTGTCGCCGACGGCGCCGACCTCGCGGTGGACGGCCGCAAGCACCCGGTCACCGCCGAGGACAAGGACGGCACCCCGACCGCCGACGGCTTCTGGCTCGGCCCGACGCTGTTCGACCACGTGAAGCCCGGCATGTCCGTCTACAACGACGAGATCTTCGGCCCGGTCCTCTCGGTCGTGCGCGTCTCCTCCTACGACGAGGGCCTGGCGCTGATCAACGCCAACCCGTACGGCAACGGCACCGCCCTCTTCACCAACGACGGCGGCGCGGCCCGGCGCTTCCAGTTCGAGGTTGAGGTCGGCATGGTCGGCATCAACGTGCCGATCCCGGTGCCCGTCGCCTACTACTCCTTCGGCGGCTGGAAGGCCTCCCTGTTCGGCGACGCCCACGCGTACGGCCCGGACGGCGTGCAGTTCTTCACCCGCGGCAAGGCCGTGACCCAGCGCTGGCTGGACCCGTCGCACGGCGGCATCAACCTCGGCTTCCCCACCAACAACTGAGCCCGTCCCGCGCGGCGCGCCGGCCGGACCCCTCTCCCCGGGGCCAGGCCGGCGCGCTTTTGCCTGCCGTTTGCATCCGGCCCCAGAAGCGCGTAGAGTTCTTCGAGCTGCTCGGCAGGGAGCACCGGACACGCGTCTGCGCGGACGGTCCCGGGGCGGCCAATCCTCTGAAACACCACTTCCCAGGTTCGGGCTGGGTTGCGTTCGCATTTCTGCGTCGCGGCTCGGTTCTTATTCGGCGTGCTCGTTTTATCGGATTGCGGTCGATTCGCCTTTCGGGGCAGGGATCGGCTAGAGTTTGAAACGTCGGACGGGGCGTCAAACCCCAGAAGGCACCGGCGAGTCGGATGAACGAAGCCCCGGAAACGGAGCGGAAAACATCTGATAAGCTGGAAACACGAAAGAACGAAGCCCGGAGGGTCCGCTGG
>NZ_JBVJYK010000029.1:0-75348 GCF_055600605.1 Kitasatospora sp. NPDC038210
AGAACGCCAAACCGTTCAAGTGGACCAGGACCGCCGACCAGATCATCGACCGGATCTGCCGCTACTGCTCACGCATCTCCGAACCAGCTCACTAGAGCATGACCAGCAGCTTGGTGCCCGGGACCAGCTTGCGGTTGACGGACGTCGACTGGACGAACACGGTGTACGAGGGGTTGTCGCCGGGCTTCACCACGACCTCCGAGGCCGGCAGGCCGAGGAGTGCGCGGGCCGCCGGACCGGAGAACACCTTGCCCGTCATGCGGCCGGTGACCGGGTCCTTCTCGGCGACGGCGAGCTGCTTGCGGCCCTGGATCTTCTCGCGCTTGGACAGCTCGTAGTAGGCGCAGCCGGTCTTGTAGGTGTGCCCGGAACCGGTGACGAAGTCGCGGATCGGCATGGCCTCGTCGACCGGGACCAGGATGTACTTGCCGGCGTCCAGGGCGTCGAGGCTGGCCGTCACGTCGGCGCTGCTGAGGTCCTGACCCATGGTGAAGAGGTTCCGGGTGCCGCGCACGCCCTTCTCGCGGCCGCGCAGGAAGCTGGTGGCGGCCGTCTTCACGGTGCCGATGGCCTCCTCGACGCCCTTGGTGGAGTCCGCGTCCCAGATCGCGATGTTGCCCGCGGGGAAGCCGTACTCCTGCGCGGTTCGCTTGGCCAGGGAGTTCGGGACGAGGATCGCCGACGTCCAGTGGTCGGGGAGGTCGTCCATCGCGCCCTTGATGCGGCCCATCCAGGTCTTCAGGACGACCTTGCCCTCCCCGCCCGTGCGGGTGTGCATCGAGCCGACCTCCGAGTAGCCGGACGCGTTCTCCTCGCCGTCCGTCACGACGACCTGGAGGAAGGAGTGCTCGCCGTAGCCCTCCCAGATGTTCTTCAGGTCGTCGACCGACTTCACGGCCGCCTCGATCAGCGCCGTCGCGCCGTTGTCGACCTTGTAGAGGCCCCGCAGGGACGGCAGGTGCTTGACGTCCATGTCCCAGACCAGGTTGTGCACCTGGTGGTCGAACGCGTAGAGGCTGATCCGGGTCTCGTGGCCGAGCCGGTCGGACTCCTCCTGAAGCCCCTTCACGAATTCGTCCACCACGCGGATGAGCTGTGCCTCGTGCTGGCGCATCGAGCCGGACTTGTCGACCACGAGCGAAACGTGGTTGACCTTGTGCTTGATCCTCTTCGCGGACATGCTTCTCCCCTTTTCCAACACGCTTTTCGACGCCATTTCCGGCGCCTTCCAGCGCGCCCCTCCGACGTTGGTTACACACTACGGCGAGGCACTGACAGTCGGCCCTGACCTGGGAGTTCGCCCGGTCATCCGAAGACCGCCGGGCGAATGGATCCGACTCTTCGAGGTGCTTTTCACGACGCGCCGCGGGGCCCCCGGGAAGCGAATTCCGGGAACTCCGCTCCGCGGAGCGGATCCTGGGGCAGAATCGCCGGAAGCCAGGGGGAACGCGTCGAGGGGGGAAGGGTCAGGGATGGGGATCTTCAGCCGCAAGAACCGGGACCGGGCAACCGCACCGCAGGACACGCACCAGGACGCGCCGCCGCGGGAGGAACCGCAGGACGCGCCACCGCGGGAGGCAGCGCAGAACGCACCGCAGGACGCACCGCAGGACGCATCGCAGGAGGCACCGCCGGGCGGGCGTCGGGACGCGCTGCCGGGCCTGCCGCCGGAGCCGGTCGGGCAGGGCGGTTCCTGGATCTACGAGGTCGACGGCGAGTACTCCACGGAGACCTGGGCGCCGCCCGAGTCGATCCGGCGCTGGTGGGAGGTGGACCGCGACGGCAACGTCATCGGCGGGCCCGTCGAGAACGAGCACTTCGGCCCGCCCCAGGACGACCTCACCCGTGCGACCGACCCCGACGGGCCGCTGGGCTGGCTGACCGACCCGGAGACGGCCGTCCGCCAGTGGCTGGCCGTCGCGCTCGAACGGATCGTCGAGGGCGTCGAGATCCACTGGCTCAAGGTCATCGACACCCCGGTCGTCCTGGCCGGCAACGACGCGTCCGACTTCGCCCCGCCGGACTTCAGCCAGGACCCGCCGTCCCGGATCGGTGTCGCCGTCCCGGTCGGCTTCGGGGGCCAGGTGGACGGCCACGACCCGGCGGTGGCCTGGGGCCTGCTGCTGTGGGTGATGGTGACCGACGGATCGGACGAGAACCTGCAGAACGTCTGGCTCCGCTACGAGGTCGAGGTGGATCGCGCGGCCGAGAGCCTGCGCATCGTCCTCCAGACCCCCGACATCCAGTTCTGAGGGGGTGTTCCGTGCGGGCCTGCGGGGGCCTGCGGGGGCCTGCGGGGGCCTGCGCCGGACCTCCGCCCGGATCGGCCTCCGATGGGACATCGCGGCCCGGACGGTAAACGCCCGGGCCTGCGAACGCCACTTCCGGGCAGCCGCCCAGGCACCCGGACCGGGAGCCCGCCGAGGGCGGCCCGACCCGGAAGGCACACCGCATGACGGATCCCTGGACCCTGCTGCTCCTCCGCCCCGTACCCGCGGTGCCGGAACCCGCCGACGCCCTCGCCCGCCCGGCCCACGCCGAACGGGCGCCGGACCGGCCTGCGTCGGACCGGCCTGCGTCGGACGGGCAGCCGTCGAACGGGCAGCCGTCGGACGGGCAGCCGTCGGACAGGCCGGCGCCGGGCGGGGCCCGGTGAGCGGGGAGCCAACGATGCCGTTCGAGGAGGCGTACCGGCTGTACCACGGCCGGCTCCTGCGGGCAGCGCGCCGACAGGCCGCCGAGCTGGGCCTGTCCGAGCGGGACGCCGACGTCGAGGCCGTCGTCCAGGACACCTTCGAGGAGGCGCTGCGCGTCTGGGCGACCGTCAGGATCCCCTGGGCCTGGCTCTACACGGTGGCCCGGCGCCGCGTCGCCCGATGCGTCCCGGCAGCAGTACGCCGGGCGCACGGGGAACCGGCGCAGCACGCCGAGCAGGGGGCGGTCCGCTGGAGCACGGCCGCGCCGGCGGCCGACCCCGAGGACTTCGCCGCCGCGCGGGAGGTCACCGCCTTCATCCGGCGGATGCCGCAGCAGCGGCAGCAACAGGTGGCCTACCTCCGGTACGTCATGGGCTGGGACTTCACCGAGATCGCCGAGCAGCTGGGCTGCCGCCCGGCGACCGCGCGCGTCCACGCCCTGCGCGTGCGCAAACGCGTCGCCGAACTGGCGGCCCTGGGGCACACCGTGGACGAGGCGATGACGGCCGCGGACCGTGACCGCGGCTCGGTGTCGATCGACTTCGTCCTGGCCACCGGTGTCGCCTTCGGGGTCCTCGGAGTGCTCGTCCAGGCCGGGCCGCCGTGGGCGTTTGCGGTGCTGGGGGGCGTGTCGCTGGTCGGCCTGGTGGCGTTCCCGGTCCGGGCGCCGGCCGTGCACGAACACGAACGGCAGGACGGGCGGAGCGCGCCCCCCGAGGGCCGCGGTGACGCGGGCGGCCCGGAAGGGCGCTGTACGGGCGGCGGCGAATCCCGAGGGGCAGGAGGACCGCCCTGACCACGCTCTCCACCGGCCGCAGGACCTGCCCGGGCCGGCGCCGCCCGTCGGCCCGTCGCCCGTCGGCCCGTCTGCCCGTCTGCCCGTCAGCCCGTCAGCCCCTCGGCGGTCCACCAGGCGCGGGGGTCGTCGCAGCTGCCGACGACGAGCCGCTCGCCGTAGCCCTGCTCGACGAGGCAGCCGCCCCGGTGGGCGTGGAGCCGCAGCCGGAGGGAGGTCCGCCCGTCGGACGGGCCCGGCTCCGGGGGCCGCAGGGGCGCGTGGTCGTCCTCGACGCGCCACGCCTGGCCGGCGTCCTGCTGCCCGTCGTCGGGCCGTTCCCGGGAGAGGTAGACCGAGCCGTCCGGGTCGGCGGTGAGCAGGAGGGGCCCGCCCGCGTCGTCGTCCGTGCTCGCCAGCGGGGAGCGGACGGTCACCTCGCCGTCGGGGGCGGGCCGGACGAGCCATTCCTGGCCGTCCTCTCCGCTCTCCGGTATGGCGACCACCGCGGCGCCCTCGGCCGCGCGGGAGGCGTCGACCCCGGCCGCCGCCATGCGCAGCGACGCCGGCCAGGAGGTCAGGGTGCCGAATCCGCTCGGCTGCCGGGGCCCGGCCTCCGGAGGTGCGGCCCGCAGTCGGGCGGCCGGTTGCTCGGACGGGCTCCCGGTCCGGTCGTCCGGTTCGCGCAGCAGGGCTCCGCCGTGGCCGGCGGGCTGCTCGGGGCCGACGGTCGTGGCGGGTGGCGGTGCTTGCGTCCGCGGCGCCGCCGGGTTGTCCTGACGGATCATCAGGAGGCAGGTGAGCAGGGCGAGCGCGGTGGTGGTCTGCGCGGCGACGCGCGCGGGGCTGTGGGACAACTGGTCTTTCCTCCCCGGCAGTTCGGTATGCGGCGGGCGCCCGTGCCGCCGCCCGGACCGGGGTCCGCGCGGCGGCACGATCGGCGGCACGGGGGCCGGCCGCCGTCAGGCACCGTCCGGTATAACGGCCGGCGCGGCCAGGAGGGACGACTTCGCGGTGGCATCGGCCGGCGCAGTGGTGTCACCGGCTTCGCGGCCTGCTGCGATGCCGCACAGCGGACGGCGCCTGATCGTGCCGGAGCGGGGGCCGGGGAGCTCACCGACGGCCTCGATCCGCTCGGGCACGGCGACGGCTGCGGCGGCCCGGCGACACCGGCCCCACCGCGGCCCCGCACCGGCCCTGCAGCGGCCCCGCACCGGCCCTGCAGCGGCCTCCACCAGGCCTCCAGCAGCCCGACGACACACCGGCCCGCCGGGGCTTCACAGGCGCAGGTGGGACGCCCCGTTGAGGTCGAGGATGGTGCCGGAGGCCCAGGTGGCCTCGGGCGAGGCCAGGTAGAGCACGGCCGCGGCGACCTCCTCCGGGGTGCCGACCCGGCCGAACGGGCTCTGGGCGCGCAGGGCCTGCCCGGACGGGCCGGCCAGGCGGTCGGCGACCCGGTCGGTGGCGGTGAACCCGGGGGCGACCGAGGTCACCGAGATGCCGTGCGGGGCCAGGGCGACGGCCAGGGACTGGCCGAGGGCGTGCAGCGCGGCCTTGCTCGCGCCGTACGCGGGGTGGTCCGGCTCACCGCGGAAGGCCCCCCGCGAGCCGATGTGCACGATCCGGCCGGGTGCGCCGCGGGCGATCATGTGGCGGGCCACGCAGTAGCCGAGGTTCGCGGCGCCGAGCAGGTTGACGTCGACCATCTGCCGCCAGACGCGCTGCCAGTCCTCGTACGACACCTCGGCCACCGGGTGGGCGTTCGCCGCCGAGGTGGCCACGGCGGCGTTGTTGACCAGGACGTCGACCCCGCCGAGCGCCGCTTCCGCGTGCTCGGCGATGCGCTCGGCCGCGGACGGGTCGCCGAGGTCGCCGTCGACCAGGACGTGCCCCTCGCCGGGCAGCGCGGCCAGGGTCTGCTCGGCCTGCTGCCGGTCCGTCGCGTAGTGCACGGCGACGCGGTCGCCTCGCGCGGCGAACGCCTGCGCCACCGCTCGGCCGATGCCCCGGGAGGCGCCGGTCACCAGGACGCCCCTCATCGGGCGAACATCCGGGTCTCGTCGCGGAAGGCCTTGAACTCCAGGGCGTTCCCGGCCGGGTCGAGGAGGAACATCGTCCACTGTTCGGCGGGCTGCCCGGCGAAGCGCAGGGACGGCTCGACGACGAACGCGGTTCCGGCGTCGGTCAGTCGCCGGGCGAGGACCTGGAACGCGTCGACGTCCAGCACCAGCCCGAAGTGCGGTACGGGGACCGGGCGGCCGTCCACGGTGCCGTGCCCGGCGGGCTCGGGGCGGTGGCCGGCGACGAGGTGCGTCACCAGCTGGTGGCCGTGGAGGTCCCAGTCGACCCAGCCGTCGGTCGAGCGGCCCTCGGGGAGGCCGAGCACACTGCCGTAGAACGCGCGGGCGCGGGCCAAGTCGTCGACGGGGATGGCGAGATGAAAGGCGGGACGAGTCATGGTTCCCCACCTTGATCCCGGCACCCACTCAATGTCAACATTCGGACATGAACGATGAACCCCTGCGGAAGGCGGTCCGGCGCGGACTCGCCGACGAGGTCGCCGACCGGGTCCGCGACGCGATCCTCGACGGGCACTACCCGCCCGGCTCCCCGCTGCGCGAGGTCGAGCTCGCCGGAACGCTGGGCGTGAGCCGCGGGGCCGTGCGCGAAGGGCTCGCGCAGTTGCAGCGCGAAGGGCTGATCCGCACCGGCTGGCACCGGCCGACCACCGTCGTCGCGGCGACCGCCGTCGACGTCGAGGAGGTCTACCGCGTCCGCGCCGCGCTCGACCGGCTGGCCGCCGTCACCGCGATGCGCCGCGCGACGCCGGCCCAGCTCGACCGACTCGACCGGCTCGTCGACGAGATGGCCGCCGAACTGGCCGCCGGCGCCGGGGTCCCGCGCCTGCTCGCCCTCGACATGGCCTTCCACGACCGGATCTACGAGGCCGCCGGGAACGGCCGCCTCACCGCGGCCTGGCAAGCCGTGCGGTCCCAGGTGTTCCTCTTCCAGCTGCAGCGGGTCTCGCTCGCCCAGGGCGGGTACCGCGCACTGGTCGTCGACGAGCACCGCGAACTCGCCCGGCTGCTGCGGGCGGGCGGTGACGAGCGGGAGCTCGACCGGCTGGCCGCCGAACACGTCGACACCGCCCGCCGCAGCCTGTTGGCCCTGCTGGCGGACCGGCCGACGACCGGTCAGCCGCCCACGGAGCCGCCGGCGTCCCCCTGAAGGGCCCCGTGCCGGACGGCGCCGTGCGGGAGCGCGCCCTGCGGGAGGGCGTCCAGCAGTGCGGACTGCCGGGCGGTCAGCCTGCCCTCCGTCCGGGCCCGGTCCTGCTTGCGCAGCCAGGTGCCGGGGCGGAACGCCGGATCGGCCGGGCCGCCGGTGCGGTTGACGGGCCCGGTGAGGGTGCCGCCGCCCTCCAGGTAGGCGAGCAGGCGCCGGTACGAGCGGTTCCAGTCCGGCTCCAGCCGCCACAGCCCGTCCAGCGCGTCGAGCTTCGCCCCCTGCTCCCCGGCCAGGTTCTCGGCCCGGCGCTGGCGGCGCATCCACGCGCCCACCGCGTAGCCGTCCAGCTTGGCGGTCGCCGGGATCGCCAGGTGGCCGTGCCGGTGCTGGAAGGCCCTCGCGTACGCGTAGCCGCGTTCCCAGGCGCCCGCGTGCTTCGACCAGATCATGCCGAGCGCGTCCAGTTCGGACACCCGGGCGGGGTCGAGCAGGCCCTGGCCGCGCAGGTGGCGCTGCCGGGCGAGCCAGGAGACCAGCCCCCCGTGGGAGGTCCGGTCGGTGGGGTCGAGGTGGCCGTGCTCCAGGTGGAAGACCGCCGCCACCGCGTACATGCGCTGCCACTCGGCGGCCCGCGGGTTGAACACCCGGAGCTTCACGGCCCGCAGGATCGTGTCGGCGTGGTGCCGGGCGTCGATCCGCAGCCACTCGACCGGCGACTGCGGCGGCGGCACGGGCCGCTGCTCCGCCGCGGCGGCCTCCCCCTCAACGCCGTCCCTCTCAGCGCCGTCCCTCTCAGCGCCGTCCCTCTCAGCGCCGTCCCTCTCAACGGCCGCCCCCTCGACGGCCTCCTCGGGGCCGGTGACGGCGGCTGCGACTGCGGTGTGCTGCGGCTGGGCGCGGTGGGCGCGCAGCTCGGTGATCCGGCCCACCACCCGGGCGTCGTGCGCCGCCAGCGCCCGCAGGACCCGCCAGATCGTCCGGAAGGAACTCGCCTCGATCTCGGCGTCGGCCTCCGCCTTCACCGCCTCCCCCGCGTCGCGGACCTCGGCCGGGTCCGCGGCCGCCGTGTCGTCTCCGGCCGCCGGCGTCGGCAGGTAGACCGGGATGACCACCCATGACACCTTGCCCTGCCGGTAGGACTGGCGCAGCGCCCGGCCCACCGCCTGGACGATGTCGATGACGCTCGACTTCGGGTCGGCGAAGCAGACCGCGTCCACCGCGGCGATGTCGATGCCCTCCGACAGCAGCCGGGAGTTCGCGAGGATGCCGCACTCCTCGCCCTCCTCGCCGAGCCGTTCGCCGGTGTGTGCCTTGAACTCCTCGAACGCGGCCCGGCGTTCCCGCAGCCGGTCGGTGCCGGCCACCGCCTTCGCCCAGATCCGCTCCGGCCGGTCCGCGTCGTCGAGCAGCTCTGCCGCCCCCGCCAGGGTGCCGGCGAATTCGCGGGCCGCAGCCACCCGGGAGTGGAAGGTGATCACGCGGCGCAGCTGGAGGTCGGCGACCGCGCGCAGCACCGCGATCTGCAGGGCCAGGCGCAGCAGTTCCTCGTTGGTGCGCTGCGAGCGCAGGTCGGCGACGGCGGGCAGGTTGAGCAGGTCGCGCAGGTCCTCGTCCGTGACCACCGGCACCAGCACCCGGTAGTCGGCGAGGAAGCCGTGCTCGATGCCCTGCCCGAGGGTCCAGGTGTAGACGGTCGGGCCGTAGATCCGCTCGTCGTCCATCGAGCAGAGCGCGGGCAGGGTCTCGCCGGTGACGTCGTCCAGGCCCGCCGTCGCCGTCCGGTCGTCGGCGATCCGCGGCGTGGCGGTGCAGTACAGCTGGCGGACCGCGGGGACCTGCTCGTCGTCGTGGACGGCCGCCCACGCCTTGCCCTCGGAGCCGGCCGTACGGTGCGCCTCGTCGACGACCACCAGGTCCCAGGCCCCGAGCCCGAACTGCCGGTGGGCCTGGACGATCCGCTCCAGCGAGGCGTACGTCGCGTACACGGTGACCGGCTCCCCCGGGCCCGCCGAGGCGACCAGGTCCGCGATCCGCGCGGCCTGCGTGGACACCTCCGCCCTGACCCGGCCGCCCGCCTCCGCGCTCTCCAGCGCCTCCTCCCGCGAGCAGGCCGCCACCGCCAGTCCCCGCCGCCCGCCCCGCAGCGACCACGCCTCGGCCGTCTGCTCCAGCAGCTCGATCGTCGGCACCAGCACCAGCACCCGTCCCCGGGCCGCCAGTCGACGCGCGCACGCGGCCGCGATCAGCGTCTTGCCGGAGCCGGTCGCCGCCACCACCGTCGCGCGGCCGCCAGCCTTCACGGCCTTCACGGCGGCGGAGGTGGCCTCCTTCTGGAACCAGTGCAGGGGCACCGGGTTCACCGCCGGGGCACCGGGCGCCTGCCCCGGGACGGTGGTCCCGGTGGCGGCGGCGGTCGTCAGGGTGTCCACGGCGCGGGTCTCTCCTGTTCCTCTGATGTTGCTCTGTGACGGCCCGGGCGGGGTCCCTCAGGACGACGACGACCGGGCGAGGATGCAGAACTCGTGGCCCTCCGGATCGGTCAGGCACCGCCACGGGACGTCGCCCTGGCCGATGTCGAGGTCGTCGGCGCCGAGCGCCCTCAGCCGGGCCGACTCCGCCTCGTGATCGTCGGCGGGGTAGCGCAGCAGGTCGACGTGGACGCGGTCCGGCACGGTCTTCACGTCGGGCGTGCGGATGAACTCCAGGTACGGGCCGACCCCCTTGGCGGAGCGGAACACCGCACTGTCGTCGGTCACCTCGTGCAGGGTCCACTCCAGCGCCTCGCCCCAGAACCGCGCCATGGCCCGCGGATCCGCGCAGTCGACCACCACCGCGGCGATCGGCCCGGTGTCCCGGTACACCTCGCGGGGCTCCAGCACGCAGAACTCGTTGCCCTCCGGATCGGCGAGCACCGTCCACGGCACCTCGCCCTGGCCCACGTCGACGGGCGTCGCCCCGAGCGCCCGCAGCCGGGCCACCAGCTCCGCCTGGTGGGCCGCGGACGTGCTGGCGAGGTCGAGGTGCACCCGGTTCTTCACCGCCGTCTTGGGCTCCGGGACGGCGACCACGTCGACGCAGATCCGCTCCGGGTCCCGCCAGTCGATGCCGACGCGGCCGACGTTGGTCTCGCCGGGCTGCGCACTGGAGACGCTCCAGCCGAGCGCCTCCGCCCAGAACCGGCCGACGGCGGCGTCGTCAACGGCCTTGATGTTCACCAGAACGGGTCGAAGTCCCATACCGACGATCCTAGGGCCCGCCTTCGGACCCCCGTCGTCCGCCCGCAGGGCGGCGGGGGCGGGGACGGCGCGTCGGGGAGCGTCCCCGCAGGCGTGGGTTCGACGACGGCGGGCCCTGTGCATCCGCCCTGACGCCGTCGGGGCCGCCCGCCGGGAGCGGCAGACCAAGGAGCGGCGGACCGGGGAGCATCGGACCGGGGACCGGCAGCCCGGTGGCGGCGCCGGTGAGGTGGCGGTGGATGCCGTCGAGGAAGCGGCCGACGGTGCGGCCGGCGGTGCCGGTGTCGGGGTGGCGCGTGCGCAGGAACAGGCCGTCGCGGGTGCGGGAGAACCAGAGCTGGACGGTGTCGGTGACGCTGGCGCGGCTGAGGTGGTGCGGGTTGCGCGCCCGCGGGGGCTCGCCTGTGGTGCTGACCGTGCGGTAGTCCAGGTGGGAGAGCATGAAGACGTCCCCGCCGGTGGGCCGCAGCCGGTCGCCGAGCGCGGCGACCGTCTCGCCCAGCGGCAGCCCGGCCGTCTCCCGGGAGCGGCGGAACGCCGCCCGGGCGGCGGGGAGCGCGGCGGTGAGGGTGCCGACGCCGCCGAGGTCGAGGGTCAGCGGCGCGACGGTGGTGAACCAGCCGATCGAGCGGGCCGTCTGCGGTCGGTGGCGGGTGTGCAGGGGCACCAGCAGCCGTAGGGGCGCGGGCGCGCCCGCGGCGCGGACCGCCAGCGCGGTGGCGGCGAGCAGGCCGGTGAACAGGGTGCCGTCGGCCTGCCGACAGCGGTGTTCGAGCGCCGCCGTCCCGGCTGCGTCCAGGAGGCGACGGTGGTCGCTGCGCTGGGGCGACGCGCTCCCGCCGGGGTCCGTGCCGAGCGGCAGGGGGAAGCTCGGCAGGGCGCCGTCGCCCTCGGCGAGGAACTCCTCCCAGACGTCCAGCGCGCGGGCGCGGGCGCGGTCGGGGCCGCCGGGGTCCGGCGGGTGGACGGTGCGGCCGCCGGGGTCCGGCGGGTGGACGGTGCGGCCGCCGGGGTCCGGCGGGTGGACGGTGCGGTGGCCGCTCGCCTGTCCGGCCGTCGGGGCGAGGCGGGGCGTGCGGCCCCGGGTCAGCGCGTCGAGGATCTCGGTGAGCTCCTCGGCGGCGATCGCCAGTGAGTGGGCGTCGGCGTGGCAGTGGTCGAACCCGCACACGACCGTCGTGCTCGCCTCGCGCAGGACGGCCGCGCAGGCGTACGAGGGCCAGGCCAGCGGGCGGCAGACCCGGTCGAGGAGCACGGTGAGCCGCTCCCGTACGCCGTGGTGGTCCAAGTGGTCCTGCTCCTCGCCGGCGCCCACCTCGGCGACGGTGAAGGCGAGGGAGTCCGTGGGGACGGCGAACCGTTCCACCCGGTCGTCGGGGCCCGTCCGCAGTCCGCTGCGCAGGGTCGGGTGGCGGCGGGCGAAGCGGGTGAACCCGGCGGCCAGCACGGCGGGATCGGCCCGGAACGGCAGGTCGAAGGCGCACGCCAGCCAGTTGCGGGCCTGCGGACGGTGCAGCGCGGAGGCGAGGTGGAACCGCTCGTTGGCACCCGGCGGTTCGCCGGTCGCCCGGGCACCCGCCGCCGCGGCCACCGTCGCGGCCGTCGGCGCCAGGACGACCAGCCGGCCCGGGGGTGGCCGGTAGTCGTCGACCGTGAGGACGTGCACGCTCACACCCCGCCGACCGGGGCCGGGGCCGACTCCATCGGGGCCGCCCGGGGAACCCCCACGGCCGGTGGCGGCACGTCCTGCGGCCCGTACTCCGCGGTGTCCTGCGGCCCGTACGCGGCAGCGCCCTGCAGCCCGTGCGCGGCAGCGCCCTGCGGCTCGCCGACGGCGGCGTCCAGGATCCGGCGCAGGTGCCGGACGTAGCGGTGGACGCTGTCTCGCGCGACCGGGTTGTCGGGGTAGGCGACGGTCAGGCGCAGCCCCTGCCACAGCCGCCACAGCCAGACGGACACGCCGCTGACCGGCGCCCCGGAGCCGAGGACGCCGAACCGGGCGGCGGTCCAGTCCCGGGAGCCGGGGGTGTGCCGCAGGTCGACGTAGGAGAGCACCGGCGGCACCGTGTTCCCGAGGGCGAGGGCCGCGGCCGGGTGCAGTTCGAGCACGCGGGCGGGTGACACCTCGGCCATGGCGTGGGCGCGGCCGAGCGCGTCGTGGGCGGCCCTGGCGGTGGCAGTGAACGACCGGCCCCGCGGGACCGGGAACTCCACGGGCACCAGGTTGACGAACCAGCCCTGCGCCGCGTGCCAGCGCCGCTCGCCGCGCGTGTGGGCGACCATCAGCCGCCGGTAGTGCGAGGTACCGGCGAGTTCGTGCTCGGCGAGGGCGAGCGCGCCGACGGCCCCGGCGGCGAAGCTGCTTCCCCCGCGGCGGCAGGCCCCGGCGAACACCTCCGCCTGCGGGAGGTCGAAGAGGTCGACGGTCTCGTACACGGACGGGTGCCTGCCTCCGGGGTCGACGCCCAGGGGCAGGGCGAAGGAGGCGGGCAGCCCCCGGCCCAGGAAGTCGACCCACCGGGCGGCCGCGGGGTGGGCCGGGTCCAGCGCGGCGTTGCGCCGGGCCTCGGCCACGCAGTAGTCGAGGTGGCTGCCGGTCTCGGGCAGCCTGGCGGGCGCCCCGCCGGTCTCGGCGGTGTAGAGGGCGCGGATCTCGGAGAACACCCGTGCCAGCGAGCAGCCGTCGGTGTGGGCGTGGTCGACGGCGAAGAACAGCGTGGACTTCTCGTCGCGCACCACGGCGCCGGCCACGAAGCCGGGCCACGTCACCGGGTTGATCGCCTCGGCGAACCGTTCATGCATCCACGTCCGGACGGCTTCCCCGCTCGCGCGGACGCCGAGGCCGACCGGACGCACCGTCACCGCCTGAGGGGGCAGCAGACGGCGCGTCAGGCCGGCGCCGTCGGCGGTGAACCAGGTCCGCAACGCGTCGTGCCGGCGCAGCCACGCCTGCCATGCCCGGGCGAGCGCGCCGACGTCCACCCGCCCCGGCAGGTCGAAGAAGGTCGCCAGCCAGCCGTGCCCTTCCTCGGGTGCCGTGAGGTAGCGCCGCACATGGGTGGCCTGGACGTCGCAGGCACCGACGGGATGGGCGGGCCCGCCGCCGCCCGCCAGCGCCGACGCCGGTGCGGACGCCCGGAACTCGACGAGTTCGCCGGGCTCGGTCAGGTAGTCACGGATCGGGAACACCAGCACCGTGCTTCACGCTCCTGTTCACGCAGACGTTCGTCCGCACCGTTGGTCGACAGTGCGGGGCTGCCGTGAACGGCCTTTCCTCCCATGGCCGTTCACCCACCCGGACAAAATCCGTCACGACGGGACCGACGACCGCCCGGTGGGGCGGGGGCTCGACGCGGGCGGACCGGGGAACGCCCACGCAGCCGAGGCCACCGCGTACCGCCGCGTCGGCGGTCGGTGCGGCAACGATAGGGGCGGACAACGGCTCCGCCGGTGCCGCCACTCCGTCGGGGCCGGAGCCGGCTCGCCGCCGCTCCTGTGACCTCGGAGCATGCGCTCGGCCGTCGCCGCCCGTACGCGCAGCGCGGCAGCCTCCTCGTGCTGCCCCCGGTCGGCCAGGATCCGGGCCCGGTACTCCATCGCGTACCCGTCGCCCAGTTCCTCGGCGCGCAGGAACGTCCGCACGGTCCGCTCCACGTCGCCGTGGTCCCGGAAGGCCACGCCCACCCCGCCGAGCACGGGCGCCCGTTCGCCGGATGCGTCGACGCCGAACGCTCACCGGCCGCCTGAAGCGCTCAGTCACACCCGGGCGACCGGGCGGGCTGCTACGCGGGCACCCAGGCGCGGACCTCCAGGTAGCCGATCTCGGCGTCCTCGACGGCTCGGCCGGTCTCGACCAGCCAGGCCCGCATCGCCTCGGTGACGTCCCCGTGGTGGGCGGCGACCCGCCGGGACCACTCGGCGGCGTCGAACCCGCCGGTGCTCGCGGAACCGTACGTGCGTTCCTCGGTGCCGTCGGCGCGGGGAACGAAGCCGCGGCGCAGGCCCGCCGAGTCCTCGGTCGAGCCGGCCGACATGGTGAACTGGTCGGCGCGCATCCGTACGGTGAAGGCGAGGCGGCCGCCGGCCCGGCCGGTGGCGTGGACGACGGGGGCGAGGTGGGAGGCTCCGGAGCGGATGGCCTGCCGCCCGGCGCGGCCGGCCATCGACCCGCCCTCCTCGCCGACCACGTCCTTGCCCCGGACGCGGGCCCGCTGCCCGGTCCTGGTGCGACGGCGCTCGACGTTCTCCTGCGCGATCCCGGTGAGCGCCTCGGTGTCGCGCTCGCCCCCGCGCACCGCCCGTACGACCTGGCGCAGGGCGTCGACGAACGCCGCGCCCTTGCCCTTGGTGAAGAACTGCGACACCAGCGAGGCGTCGCGGCCGAGCATCCTGGCGACCTGCCGTTTGGTGAACCCCTGGTCGACGAGCTCCTGGGTCAGGCGGGCGGCCTCGTTGGGGTGTTGCGGGTCGGCCGGGCTCACCGGTCACCTCCGGCGGCGGGTTCGACGGCGCGGGCGGCGGCGAGTTCGGCGCGGCCCCGGGCGCGCAGCTGGAGGTACTGCTCCTGACCGGTCGGGTGCGGGACGGGGCCGCTCAGGTGGCCCTTGAGCAGGTAGTCGCCCGGCTCGCCCCGGTACGGCCACGGCTGGCGCTCCGTCAGCGCGATGCCGTCGGTGCCGAAGTACACGACCGTGCCGGGCCTGGCGTGCAGGGCGCCGGCGACGCCGACGACCTCCTTGCCCTGCCGGTACTTCATGTCCAGCAGGGCGGCCCGCGCCCCCGACCACACGAAGGCGGCCCACTCGGGGTGGGCGTACGGGTCCCGGGAGAACCCGGCCTGCCGCTGCCACGTCACCACGGCGCCGTCCTGACCGAGGATCTCCACCCCGGCGGGCAGCGTCTCGCCGACCGGTGTGGTGCCGGACACCAGGCGGGGGCGCTGCGCGAAGCCGCCGAGGCCGAACAGCAGGACGGCGCGGACGGCGCGGGAGGCGAGGTAGGCGGCGGTGCGCTGCCGCTCGTCGGCGTGCGCCCTCGACAGGCCGGTCAGGTCCGCCCAGGCGGCCTTCAGCCGCTTGCCCCAGTCGTCCAGCGGCTTGCCGTCCTCCCACACCAGGCCGCCCAGGACCTCGATCCGCCACGGCCCGAGGTGGTTGGCGAGCGCGAGGTGGACCTCCGCCCCACCCGCCCAGGTCGTGAAGGTGGCACCCGGCTCCGACGGGTAGATCCAGGCGCGGTCGCCGGTGACGGGGGCCGGGAGCAGGCCGACGTGCTCCCACCCGGCCGGGACGGTGACGCGGACGTTCCAGTGCGAGCAGGACATCAGGGCCTTGGTCTGCTCGGCCTCGGTCATCGCGGCGAAGGCCCGCGCGGTGATCCGCTGCGGGGTGCCGACCGGGGACTTCCACAGGTGCCTGGCGTAGGCGAAGGTGCGGTCGTACTCGACGAGCGCGGGCAGCTCGGCCGGGACGCGCGGCGGCAGGATCAGCTCGGTGCGACCCTGGCCGGCGGTCGCGTGCAGCAGGCCGCGCAGCTCCTCGGACAGCACCGGGAAACCGCCGGCGAACCGGCCCTTGACCGGGACGGTGCGCGACCACAGGTCCCGTCCGGTCTGGCTCGGCGAGCCCATCAGGACGACGTCGTCCCAGTGCCGGCGCAGTGCCTGCCACAGCAGCTTGAACGCCTCGCGCACCGTCACCACGTCGGCGCCGTCGGGGTCGAACCACTCCCCCACCGACCGGATCTCGGTGCTGTCGCCGTCGGGCGCGGTGGCGGGGGCGTACCGGCCGACGGGCTGGCGCTGGTGCACGAAGTGCCCGGCGAGCCGGTCGCGGCCGGCGCCGACGGCGGTGGTCCAGCGCTCGGAGGGGGTGTTCAGCCAGGCGGCGACGGCGTCCTTCAGCGTGCTGTACCGCTCGGCGCCGTCGTGCCAGGGGGCGCCGGCGGTGATGTAGACCCGCTCGGTGCCGGGGGCGGCGGCCAGCACGGCGTCCAGGATCTCACCGGGCGTACGGGCGCCGAGGTCGAGGCGCACGACCCGGTCGCGCACCGCGAGGTCGCCGGTCGCGGCGTCCAGGAACACCGTGGCGCGGGCCTGCTGGACGAAGTTCGGTCGCTTGGACAGCAGCCCGGTGGTCACGGCCTCGAACCGGTCCCCCGCGGGGCCCTCGGGGACGGTGGGCAGCTCGCGCGGCCCGACCTCGGGCACCGCGGGCGGGACGGCAGCGACCGGAGCGACCGGAGCGACCGAGGCTGCGGATTCTCCCGACGTAGTCGCGGAGGTGGGGGCGGGTGGTGTGGCAGGCGCTGTCGCGGGTGCAGCAACGGCGGGGCTCGCGGCCGCGGGGGGCTCGACAGCGGAGGCCGCCGGGCGGGTCAGCGCCGGGGCCACCGCGGGCTCTGCTTCCGGCTGCGGCTGCGGCTGTTGCTCCGGCTGCGGCTGCGGCTGCTCCGTATGCGGCTCGGCCACGACGACGGCCTGCTCGGGCTCTGCGACGACAACCTGCTCGGGCTCCGGGGCGGCGCGGACGGCGGACGGGGTCGGGTCCAGCACCGGGGCGAGCCGCACCACGTCGCCGAGCGTCAGGCCGGCGGCCTTGGCGATGGCGTCGGCCTTCGCGCCCTCGAACCCCGCGAGCCCGGTGACCCGGCGCGCGCGCTGGGCGGCGAGCTTGTCCAGTGCCTTCCGGGCGGCCGCGACCGCCTTCTCCGCGGCGGTGATCTCCGCGCGCAGCTCCCGCAGTCCGGCGAGCTCGGCGGTGTACGTCTTGCGGTCCATCAGCGGGTCACTCCCCTTCCGCGGCGACGACCGCGGCAGCAACCGCGGCAGCGACCGGAGCGGTGGGAACGTAGGCGATCGGCCCGCCGGACACCGACGGCAGGCGGGTGCCCAGCAGCAGATCGGCCAAGCGGGCGTCCTGCGGGTCGGCGGGGCCGACGGCGTTGGCCGGGGCGGTGAGGTCGGTCAGGCGACCGGCCAGACGGGCCGCCGGGAACCGGAAGCGGGCCGCGGTGCCGGCGGCGCCGTCGGACTCCCACGGCGTCAGGCCGGTCAGCACCGCCACGACGAACCCGGTCACCGTCACCGGCAGCACCCCACCGGCTGCGACCCGGGCCGGATCGCACCGCCACCAGCCGGACAGCGAGGCCAGCAGCTGCGCGTCGCCCAGCGCCGTCCCGAAGCCGACCCACTCCCGGCCCGGCTCGTCCACCCTCCTGAGCGCGTCCGACCGCAACACGGCCACCTCCGCCGTACCGAGCCCGCCGAGGTCCGCGACCGGCCGGTCCTGCAGGGCCTGCAGCGCGGCCAGCGGGAACACCTGCCGCCCCGTTCCGCGCACGCCGGGGACCACTCCGGTGGCCATCAGCTTCTTCACCGTCGGAATGGAACACCCCAGCACCGACCCGGCCTGCCCGGTCGTCACGAACACACCCAGACCTCCACGCCCATGCCTCTGCAGCTGACTCCAAAGACTAGTCCACCCCGCGCTTTCCCCCTGGCAGGCACCCTGCGGCTCCGCCTCCACCCCCGACCGGAACGGCTGACGCCCCCTCCGCAGTGTGGGCGTCCCGCCTCCGGTCGTCACCGGTGGGGAGCGGGTACGCCCGCGGCGCGGAGCCGGGCCTCGGTGAGGGCGGTCAGCCGGGCCGACACCGGTGCCCGGTCGCCGCGGTGGTCGTTGATCAGCCGGTACTGGGCGCCGGCCCCGCGCCAGGCCCGCCGGTCGGCCGGGTCGCCCAGCAGTGCGGGGTTGGCGAGGTAGTGGTCGGCCATGGCGGTGGCGAGTTCCTCGATCCTGGGGTCGTCCGGCTCCCAGCCCTCGGCCTCGCAACCGCGTTTGACCAGTTCCACGTACCCGGGGTCGTCGAGGCGGTGTTCGAGCCGGGACAGGAAGCCGTCGAAGCCCTCCGGCACCATCGCCCGGGCCAGGACCAGCGCCTCGCGCTGCGCGTCCACGTAGTCGGGGCCGAAGCCGAGGCCGGGCATCCGGTCCAGCAGCGCGCAGGCGCGTTCGGGCAGCAGGGCCCGGTCGCCCTCGGCGAGCCGGTACAGCGTGTCGCGGCGCGCGCTCAGCTCCTCGATCCGCTCGGTCAGCCGCCGCCCGACGTCGGCGAGGGCGGCGGCGAACTCCCCGGTGTCGCCGTCCGCGTCGAGCAGGGGCCCGATCTCGGCCAGCGGCACCCCGGCGGCCGCCAGCGTGCGGACCTGCACCAGCCGCAGCAACTCGGCAGACCCGTACCGCCGGTAGCCGGAGGTGTCCCGGGGCGGTTCGGCGACCAGCCCGTTCTGGTGGTAGTGCCGCAGTGTCTTCACCGTGACGCCGACGAAGGCCGCCGCCTGTCCGATCGTGACGCCGTTCACCATCTGCTCGACCTGCCTCGGGTTCGTGGTGGAGGGGCCGCGCCGGCCCTGCACGGCGCGGCCGCGGTTCGCCTGCGACGGTCGGGGCCTCGGCGCACGGCCGAAGGGCCGAGCGCGAGGGCAGAACGGTCCCCTCGAAGCGTACGGGCTTCCATGCCTCGTACGGACATCCGTGCCCCGTACGGGAGTTCAGCCCGTCGGCTGTGCCGGGTCGGCCCGCCTGCCGCGGAACACCTCGCCGACGAGCCGCTGTTGGGCGTCCCGGAACGCCGGGGCGAGGGACAGGTCGGCGTCGTCCACGTAGTTCAGCCCGGCGGTCAGGGTCGTGCGGCCGTCGGGGGTGGCGTACATCAGCGCCGCCGAGCCGATGGTGGCGCCGTTGTGGTGGTGGACGGTGCCGACGCCCGGGCCCATGTCCTGCGTGAACAGCCCCAGGCCGTAGCCGATCGTCGGCTCCGGGGTGCGCATCTCGGCCAGCAGGTCGGCCTGCAGGAGCCGGCCGCCCATCAGCGCGGAGACGTACGTGTGCAGGTCCCGGGTGGTCGAGATCATGTCCCCGCCGGCCCCGACCCAGGACGGATCGTGCCGGGTGATGTCCACCGTCCGCTCCCGCCCGGCGTGCTCGTAGCGGTAGTAGCCGTGGTTGTGGGGCTCGGGCACCTCCGGCGAGGTGCCCGGCGCCACGGTGCCGGTCAGCCCCAGCGGGCTCACGACCAGCCGCCGCAGCTCCTCCGCGAACGGCCGCCCGGTGACCGCCTCGATCACCAGCCGCGCCAGCACGTAGTTGGTGTTGGAGTAGCTCCAGCCCGTCCCCGGCGCGAACCGGGCCGGCCTGGACAGCGACAGCCGCACCAGCTCTTCCGGCCGGTAGGTGCGGAACCGGCCGTCCACCCACTCCCTGCCCCGCCACGGCACGCCCGGCACGACCGTCCCGTCCTCGCTGAGCTCGCCGGTGTGGCTGAAGACCCCGCTGGTGTGCTGCAGCAGCATCCGCACCGTGATCCGACGGTCCAGCCCGAACGCGGGCAGGTAGCCGTCGACCGGCGCGTCCAGTGCGACCCTGCCCTCCGCGACCAGCATCAGCACGACGGTCGCCACGAAGCTCTTGGTGACACTGCCGATCCGGAAGTGCCCGTCCGCCGACGCCTGCGCGCCCCCGTCCGGCTCCCGCACCCCGGCACTGCCGACCCACTCGCCCCGCTCGTCGTTCACCCGCAACTGCACTCCGAGGAAGCCGGACCGGACGATCTCCTCGATCGCCTCGCGCAACTCCGGACGGTCCTGCCCCTGCTCGGACGAGGTGGTGGACATGTCGCTCCTTCACAGCAGTGGTGCCCGACTCCCCGCCGGGCCGCTGCCCCGAGCCTCCACCCCGCCCCAGGGTCAACCTCAACGGTGATCCGGCTCACACCTCCCGGCGCCCGGGCAGCAACAGGTGTCACTCCGGCCAGGCGGAGCCCTGGATGACCTCGACGACGTCGCCGCGCTCGAAGCCGGGGACGAAGTGGGCGAGGACGTCCGCCTTGACGTCGCCGAAGGTGCTGTCCGGGCGGTCCGTACCGACCGCCACCCCCGCGTCGCGTCGACCGCGCCAGCTGACCCTCCCTGGCCTTCCCCCGAAGCAGCCCCGTTCCCCACAGCCCCCAGAGCCCTCCATAGCCCCTGAGAGCCCCTGAGAGCTCCTCAGAGGCCCTTCGGTCGCCGATCCCAAGGGTCGGGGGCCAGGCAAGCACGTCAGCCCCGCAAGGGGGCCGGGAGGACTGCGGCATTCGAACACCTCACCCCGCGCTCCCGGGCGCGACCCCAGGACGCCGGCGGGTTGCCGCTGGCGGAGAGGCGGTCGGGTCAGTCGCTGAGTGCGAGGTGCAGGATCGTGGCCCACCCGTCGCTGACCAACAGCAGGTTGCGCCACCAGAGGTAGTACGCGTGCGGGCCTCCGACATCACCGGAGCTTCGGACGGGACCCAGGTGTGCCTCGATGAGGTCGGCGACACCATCGGCGAGTTCGCCGGCCCGCTGGATCTCATCGGGCGTGCGCAGGTTGGCTGCCGGCCATCTCTGGGCGGGCTGCATGAGCCCCTCGGTCACCTGTCGACGGAGAATGTCCCGCCAGGCCCCGGGTGACGCGAACGGGCGTATCGGTGCCGGCACCTGGTATCCGCTGCCCCAGCCCCCGGCGTCGTAGACGGCCTGAGCGAGACTCTGCATCCGGTCATGACCGGGTGCCGTCCCGCTCACGGGGACGACGTGAAGCATTTCGATGAACGGCTCGTGATCGCAGTCCTGGAGCAGGTCGAGCAGGGGTTCCGCTGCGGCTTCCACTGCGTCCGGCGCAGCGAGCGGGTTCAGCATGGATGTCCGGGTCCTCTCGTCCACTCTCGCGGTTCGGCCCCATTGTGCTGGCTGATCGCACATTCGTGCGGCGGAGTTCTGTGGCCTCCGGTGAGCGGGGGTGCCGGAGCTGTCCTCGCTCACGCGAGGCCGACCGGACTCGGCGCACTGTCGGTCCTCCGGGGAGCTTCGACCGCCCTCCGCCCTTCCGAGCGGAGCACACGCCCCGACGCGACGCGGAGAGGGTCCGGACACACTTCATGTCTAATAAGCGTTTACTAAGTCTTTTATGTTCAACGCGCCCACCGCAAAGCACCGTTCGGCGCGAAAACGCGCCTTCGCGGACGACATCGGCCGCTCTCGGGCTCCAAAGCCCACCTCGGGACCAAAAGTCTTCATGCATGCGTCAACCAACTCCGTGCCGGACGGAGATGAGAGGTTCCTGCCTGCTGTCCGCCTGACCGGCACCCGCAACGACTGCACCCAAGCCGAAACGGTGATCGCTCTCGTCCGAGTGTGTGCCGGCCCCGGGTCGGCACGCACCCGACCCGAGCGCGTCATCGCGGGCAGGAGCCATAACTCCCGAGCCTTCCGCGCCTACCTGCGGCCGGCGTGGCACCGCAACCCGCTACGACAGGACCCCGACCACTACCGAGCAAGCCGTCACCTGGCTCACATGATCGCCAAGATGCTCCCCGGGTCCGGTCCTCCAGGACCACGGCGGGCCGGGTCCGCGGCCGGCCGCCCGCGGCGAGGTGGGTCTTCGTCGTCAACCCGCCGCGAGAGCGTCCGATGGCGTGGTGGTCGGGTTCGCCGGCCGGGATCCCCTTTGACGGGCCCCGGGCCGCGTTCTGGAGGGCGCGCACGATCGTGGAGTCGCCGAGACGACCCAGCCGAGGTCGCCCTCGGCATCGACTTCGGTCTGGAACTTCCACGCGATCGCGTCGATCACCTATCCGATGATCGGAATGAAACGCCCTAGCTGCTCCGCGGCGGTGCACCGTAGTTGGCCATCAGCTCGGCGGCATAGGCGTCGGGGACCGGTCGGCCGCGGAAGACCTGCGGCAGCCAGGACGCCAGCGCGCCGGCTGCGTCGACGCACGGCCCGTACCCGACGTGCCAGTCCTGCCGAGCGATCTCGTCCGGGAAGCCTCGGACGACGGCAACCTCCGGGTCGCGTTCGCCCCAACAACCCCAGCGGCCGGAGGGACCGGTGAGTGCGACGGTGCGCGCCGCGATGGTGATCGACTCCAGGGCTTCCCGATCCGGATCGAACCCGACCTCCGCCCAGTAGTCGTCCGGGGTGGCCTCGACGGACAGCGACAGTGCCGGCCCGGCCATGCCGTCCGCTTCGACGACAAGCAGGTCGACCTGCCGGTCGCCGTGCAGCCTGGCCAGCGCGGCGAGCGCCGGCCAGGCGACCGGGGTGAGCAACAGATCGAACTCACAGAACACCGCAGGGTCGGCGAGTTCCCGGAAGACCTGCGCAGGCAACCTGGCATCGAGGTCGAAGACAGCGGCGGCGCGGGCGCGGAGGGCGTCCGGGTTCGAAGTCATGAAGCGGTGCCCTGGTCCTCGGTCTGGTTCGGGGCTGCCGTGAGCGGCCACGGGACGATCTGCTCGTCGGCTGACCGACAGTCAACACTGCCTGCTCGCCCTGTCCGGCGGCTGGGGCCTGTTCCGGCGGATCACGTGGCCGCCCCGCATGCGGGGCCATGGTTCTTCCGGCCGTGGGGCGGGTGCCCTGACAGGCGACGGATGGGCGAACCGAAGGACCGGCGGGCCAGCCGTAGGCGCTGAGGAGGTGGCCCGGCCCATGATCGGGCGGGCGGATAACGCAGTCGCCGGCTGTTCGGCTTCCCGGCCACGATCTGGCGATGACGAGGTTGTTTCTGATGGTCGGCCTGCCAGGAGCCGGAAAGACCAGCCGGGCTCGGCAGCTCGCCGCGGAGCACGGTGCGCTGCGCCTGGCCCTCAGCGACTGAGGCGGACGGGAAGCGCGACGTGCCGGAGGGGCGCATGCTCTGGCTCGCCCTGGAGGCGGTCAAGCTCGGCACCAACGTCGTCGTGGACTACGGCTGCTGGTCACGGCGTGAACGGTCTGCGATCCGCTGGCTGGTGGAGGCCGAGGTGGCGTGCTTCCGCATGGTCCACCTGTCTGTGGACGATGAGATCCAACGCGCTGGAGGGCCAAGAGGTCGAAGTCGCCGGCCCGCCGCCCAGCTGGGTGGGCTGGCGGGAGGGGGCCGCCGACCGGGGGCCGTCGTTCGCGTGACTGCTACGGCCAACGACAACGCAGCCGTACCGCGCGTGCCCGCACCACCGTCCTGTCGCCGCCGCTGATCGGCCGCCCCACCGGCGAAGCCAGAGCCCGGCCGGGTGGCACCCGCGTTCCTCACCGACCAGGACGACTCGGTCCGGGTCCGGCACCTGGACCCAGGGTGGCTCCGCGCGGCACCTCCTCGGACCCGCCCCGGGCCTCCGAAATTTTCCGCGGAAAATTCGGAGACACCGGGCGGCCTTCGAATCCGGTCCCCGCCAGCGGTGGAACAGGTCGGTCCAAAGACCGGGACTCACTCCAGCCGAGCCGGCGTGACATCGCGACGAGCCTCTCCCCCGCAGTCATTCCGCTGCCCCGCCGACGAGCATCGCCCGCCGTCGCCGCCCGTCGCCGTCGGTCGCCACGTGCCGGAGGCGCCACAGAATTTTCCGCGGAAAATTCGCGGCCGTCGGAAGTCCGGCTTCTCATGACGGGAGTACCGGACTGCCGGCGTCGCCGTGGGGCACTCCCCCAGCACCCGGCTCCAACCGTCCGCAGACCTCCCCGGAATTTTCTGCGGAAAATCGGTGAGCCGACCGCGTCCGACCTCGGCCCGGCAGTATCGCCGAACGCGCGGCCGGTGCCGCCGTTGACCGCGCTCAGCGGATCCCGGCCACGGTAGCTCGGTGTTCTGCACATCGCATGAGCACCGCCCCCGCCTCCGAATCCTCAAGCCACTTCACGCACCGTCGGCGCCACGAACCTCGGCATCGTCATCGCTGGGCCAGCGCCCTTCCACGTACAGCTGGATGAGTGCGGCGTGTGAGAGCGGGCTGCTGGGGTCGGTGACGTCCCCGTTGGTGGTGTAGTCGAGGAGGACGACGTCCTCCTTGTTCCTGATCAGCTCGACCAGGTCGGCGACTCTGTGCTCCAGGATCCACCGATAGGCCGGCAGGTAGATCCGGCGGCGAGCCGTTTCGTAGGGCAGCAGCCGGTCGCCGTGCAGGCCGGCTCGGTGCCCTCGGACGGGACCGTATCGACCCACCGTCCGCTTCAGACCCTTCATCGTGGTGATCGCGAGCCTCGCGGGGTCGACGTCGGAGTCCTGGAAGACCTTGAGGGCCTGCCAGATTCCCTCCACCGACTGGCTGGTCGACCCCTCGCTGTAGGGAACCGGGATGCCGCCGTGCGGGTAGAAGGGGCTCAGCCGCACCCACGGTTCCGGCGCCTTGGAGGTCACGTCGATGATCTCCGCGCCGGGGAAGGCTCCGGTCAGTGACGCCGTCGTACGGCGACGGCTGGCAATGCGGATCGGCATCTGGAGGCCCCTCCCCTGATTCGATGACATCAACCACCGAGTATCCCCGGTGCTACTGACATCCCGTCCGCCAGAGGCGCCGGGCGCCGTCGACGAGCAGCCGACGCACGGAGTCCGGCGGCCGTCCGACGCGAGGCGGACAAGACTCATGAGCCCAGGCGCCCTGCCACTCGTGCACCGGATCGTCCGGGATCAAGGCCTGGAAATTTTCCGCGGAAAATTCGTGCCCCTGGCGAGCTGCCCGGCCCGGGTGGACTCGGCGCCGGCCGAACCACCGCGGAGTGACCTCCGAGAGCCGTGGACCATGAGGGCCGCTGCTGCGACGGATGCCCCCGAGGTCCGGGCGAAGATCAGGCCGCGAGCGTGCTTCGGATGCCGGGATCAGGCGTCGGCCAGGACCGAGTCGAGTCGGTCCAAGGCGTGCGGCCAGCCCTCACCCATGCCTCGGTACGCCTGCCTGCCCATCGGTGAATCAAGATCGAAGCCGGCGTGCTCCAGGAAGAGGCGAGTGCCCTTGCCCTCCGGCTCAAGCCGCCAGGTGATCGTCGTGTCGAGCGATCCTTCGGCGAAGCGGTAGCGCAGTAGCCGCTCTGGTTCCACGGCGGTCACCTCGCACGGCTGGGCACCCCCCAGGGGCCCATGTCGAGGGTGAACCGGTGACCCACCAGCGGCTTGATGTCACCTGCGGCCCACCATCGGGCGTGCAGGACCGGATCGGTCAGTGCGGCCCACACTGCCGCCGGTGGGTGGACCAGGAACTTCTCGCAGCGGATCGCGGTGTCCTCGCGTCGACGTCGTCCGACGCGATCCGTCCGCTCGCCCCCGGCGGCAGGAGCCGTCCTCTCGGCTTCAGGAAGGTGGGCATCAGGGGCACGAGGCTGCGGCAACCGGCTGCCGCCGCCCCTCATGGGCTCGTCGATTTTCCGCGGAAAATTCGATGGGTCCTGGCGGCTGCCGGACTTGCCGAGTTCGAGACGCGCGCGAAGCGCGCCCGCTCCTCCTGGGACCCGGCCTTCGGATGCCGGGGGAGTGATAGCGCCCGCGGGGAGCGACCCCAAGCCGCGCCGAGAATTCTCCGCAGAAAATCGGGACCATTCAAAGGCCGCTCGAAGCGCCGACGCCGGCGGGGGAGCGGGGCGAACCGGCCGTGCCGACCCGGTGCGAGCGATGGGGCGCGCCGGCCTGCAGGCGTGCGCGCGCACCGGAATGCGGCCCGACCGAGGCCTGTCCAGAAGATCCTGCCGACGCGCCTGGCCCACCACGGACGATCCGCCGACCGAGCACCTGCCCACTGATCCACAGCCCGAAGACCGGTCCCCGGACGGTCCAGAAATTTTCCGCGGAAAATTCTCCGCGCGGATCGCGGGTCACGTCGCCGCAGGGCTACCCCAGCCCGGAAGGGCGGTTCGGGTCGAGCGCAGGGACAGGCCCCAAGTCGAACTCGCAGATCTCCATCCCGGCGAACGACGTGTGGTCCCGGTCGAACTGAAGCCAGACGCGAGGCTCGTCGTCGTCGTCGAGATGAAGCCATGAGCTGTCGGCACGGGAAGCCGGAGCCGTTCGGAGGTAGGTGCAGGTCGGACGACAGCCGCACCACCCGTGAAAGCGCAACCGCCCGACGGCCCCGGCCAGGGCGGGTTCCCCTTCAGCGATCAGCGCCGCCTCCACGAACGACACCAGCCGGGGATAGACGTCCGCAAGCAGCGGTGGTCCACTCTCATGCATCCCGTCAGGCTAGTGAGGAAGCCGACAGCGTGCGGGCCGAACTGTGCCATGCAGATCGTGCCGCAGCCACCGTCGGCAACCACGACGCTCGCCGACGGCGGCTACTCGGGAACCGGCCTGCTCATCCCGCGCCGCGGGCCCAAGGACGACGGCGTCCACCAGGCCATGCTCAGCATCGCCGGCCTAAACGACCTCCAGGCCACACAACCCAGGCAAGGGGCAGCGGCCCAGGCCTTGCCGGCGAAGAAACGCGTGTCGGACGGAAGTCTCCCGGTGCCGGACAGCGCGGCATGACCACACCTGAGCTCAGCGAACTGGACTACCTTCGGGAGATCGAGCGTCTCGCCTACCGTGTCACCGTCGAGGCGTCCAACGAGGACTGGCTCTCGTTCGCGCCTGATCCGGACGATGCGACGTCTCTTCAACGCAGCGTCAACGCGCTCGCCCGCGTCCTGCGCAGCTACCACTTCGAAGGCGGCGGCCGTACGGAGGAGGATCGTCCCCTGGTCAGGCTCGTCGGCGCCACGGTGCTGAAGCCCGGGGTCATGCCGGCCGGGATGGACAAGGACTACGAGGAGGCGTGCGCGCGAATCGGTGTCGACGCACGGCCGGAGGGTTCGGCGCTGTGGAACACCCGGGACGACGGGGGCCTTCAGGTGACCATGGTGGTGTCCGCCGTCGACACCACCCAGGGCCTCTTCGAGAACTGGTCCCGGGGGAGGGCGCTCGACCCGGTCACCCCGCTGCCCTCCCAGGTTGCTCTCGTCCGCCGAGGCTGGATCGGCCCGATGACGTTCTCACCGCGTGGCGTCAGTAAGACCGGCCGCGGCGGGCAATCATTGTCCTGACCTCCGCGCTGTGCCCGGGGCGAGGACAGGAACAACCGGGGCGACCAACGCCCTGTCATCGACCTGTGGGACCCGGCGACCTCGGCTCGGAAATTTTCTGCGGAAAATCCGGGACCGTCGGGATGCCGCATCGAGGGTGGTTGTCCGACCGTGAGGCGGCACGTCGCGGAGACCCCGTAGCACCGGACCGTCCGCGCTCTCCGTCTTCTCCGCGTTCTCCGTGCCACGAAATTTTCCGCGGAAAATCCTGAGCCCATCGACATCGCCGGACGCACCCGCCCCGCTGGATCAGCGACGCTGTGCGTCCCGTGCCTGCGAGCGATCCGGTGGCAGCTGCAGCAGCTCCTTCCCGATCACGGACAGGACGTGCTCCCCCGGCTGTCAGTCCCGCGGGCCTCCGCCTGTCCCGTCCCTCGGTTGGATCCGAAGAAGCGCGGGATCCGAATTTTCCGCGGAAAATCGTCCGGCCGATCTGCACCACTCAGCGGGGGAGAGGTCCGGCGAATCGCAGCCCCGAGCAACCGCAGCCCCGAGCAACCGCAGCCCCGAGCAACCGCAGCCCGGAGCGCACGCGGCGCGGCACCGGCCATTGCCCCGGCCGGCAGTCGGCGGGGCCGGGAAATCGCTGGGCCCTCCGCCGCTCGACCGCTACCGTACGGGGACGATCATCCGGGGGTGAGCTGATGCGGCCGATGCTGCTGATAGACGTCGACGGTCCACTGAATCCGACCGCGGCGAAGCCGTACCGGAGGCCCCCGGGCTACGAGACGCACCGGCTGATGACCCCGCAGTGGGAGGCGGCCGAGCGGCGCAGGCTCCGGGAGTGGGGCCTTCCGAACAAGCCGCCGAAGCCACTGCGGGTCTGGCTCAACCCCGATCACGGGCCGGCGCTCACCGCCCTGCCGTACGACCTGGTGTGGGCGACGACGTGGGAGGAGGAGGCCAACACCTTCCTCTCCCCCCTCCTGGGGCTTCCCACCCTGCCGGTCATCACCTGGCCCGATCCGCGTCCCCAGCCCGGAGGGGGCGTGTTCTGGAAGACACCGGAGATCGTGGCCTGGGCCCGGGGCCGCCCGTTCGCCTGGGTCGACGACCAGATCACGGACGCGGACCGCGGCTGGGTCCGGGCCCACCACCACGGCCCGGGGCTCCTCCACCGCATCGACCCGAAGACCGGAATGACGGCGGACGACTTCTCACTACTCGCGGACTGGGCACGCGTGACGCCCTGACAGATCGCCCCGACAGCTCACCCCCACAGGTCACCCCCACAGGTCACTCCTCCCGCGGGAGCGTCCCCGCCATGGCCGGTCACCGTCATCCGGGCCGAAGGCCATCACCACCCGCCCGTAGGGTGAGGCGCATGACAGGCACCGGCGGGACAGGGAACACGGCAACGGAACGTGCGGCGCTGGAGCGCGCGCTGAGCGAGTTGGATGCGCGGCTTGCCGCGGATGCCGAACGCGGGCACGACGCCCGCCGTCGGTGCGAGCAGTTGGTGGAGCAGCTGCGCACACCGGCTGCCGCGTTCCTTCGACCGGAACTGGAGCGACGCCTCGCCCGTCACGTCGATGCCGACGACTCCTTCGCCCGGGACCGGATCGCCCACGCCCTGGCGGGTGCCTGCGGCCAGGACGCCCTGCCCGCCCTGCTACGTGCGATGGTGACCGATCGCAACGACGACGAGGCCACACTGCAGCTCGACGTCCTCAACCTGTTCACGGCCTGGCCCGAGACCTCGCTCAGGCTGGCACTGGAGTGCGCCGCCTCCGACGACCCCGGGACACGGATGGTGGGTCTCTGGAGTCTGGCCGTCATCGACTTCGGCGGAGACACGTACTTCGGGCTGATCGCCGACGCGGCCCGCGACCAGAACCCTGCGATACGCGCTCACGCAATGACGACCCTCGGCACCGTCTTCGGCACCGGCGATCCCTCGACAGCCCGGGCCATCCTGATCACCGGCACCTCCGATGCCGCGCCCGGGGTCCGGAGAGCAGCGGTCAGCGCGCTCCGGGGGGCTCACGAGGCGACAGTCACCGACGCCCTCGTCGCCCGCGCCGGCGACGCCGATCCCGCCGTCCGGTACTGGCTGGCGTGGACCCTGTCCGGACGCCCGGCCCCCGAGGCCCGCGCCGCACTCGAACGGCTCACGGCCGATGAGGACGAGAACGTGCGCGACGCCGCGCACCAAGCCCGGGCGCAGCCGACGGGGTGACCCTGGTCCTTGCGGCGCTGATCCCCCGTCCCGGCGCTGGTCACCCTGCCCCGGAGCGGGCAGCGCAGCCGCTCGCCGCGCTCAGTCCGAGTTGAGCCACACCAGGACGCCCGACCTGAACTCATGGGCATTTCGATGCGCGGCTGCGGAGGCGTCGTGCACGCTGACGGGCAGTCGGATGCCCACGGGCGCGGGCGTGATCTTGCCTGACTAGGCTGAAGCCGCACGTCAATGGCCGTGAACGGCGGCCGGGGAGGGTTCTGGACAGTGGAGAAGATGGGCGAGCAGGGCGAGCTGGACGAACTTCGGGCACGGCTGGCCGCACTGGAGGCCGAGGTGGGCCGACTGCGCGGGGAGTCCGCGGCAGCGCACACGGCCGCAGTGCGCACCGGGGAGGCCCGCACCGCGACGAGGCGTGGGGTGGCGAAGCGCGAGGCACCAGCCGCGGGCACGGGCAGCACGGACAGCAGGACGGCCGGGGCCACGACGGTGACGGCGAAGGCTGGCCGGGACAGTACGGAGGCCGGCTCCTCCGCGCACGCGCACACCCCGGCGCCGGACGCCGTGCGCCCCGACCGGGTCGAGCTTCACCAGTCGATGACCGGCCTCGCGGACGCCCTCGGCGTCATGAGGTCCGAGCAGGCCGAGCGGGCCGAACGGGCTCTGCAGGCCGAGCGGGCCGAGCAGCCGACCCAGGTGCTCCGCACCCGGCCCCTGGAGGCCCGGAGCAGCACGCCCGCCCGGCACAGCCAGTTCCTGGAGAGCCTTCTGGCGGGCCAGGCCGTCCTCCCGGAGGAGCCGCAGCGCGAGAGCCGCTAGCCACCCGGGCCGAACGCACCGGGTGCAGCGGTCGGCCCCACGATCAGGCCTCGGACTCAGAGCCTCGGGCCCCGGGCGTCACGCCCGCGGGCCTCAGGCCTTCGGAAGCGTTATCCCCAGCTCCAGCATGGCCGGCGAGGCCGGGCCGCCCTCGGAGCGCTCGGTCTTGTAGCCCTTGACCCCGGGGGCGACGGTGCGCGGGTCGACGGCCTCCGACGGGGCACCGGTGGAGTACAGGCCGTCCGGGTCCTGGTCGCGGTCGTGGGGCAGCAGCCAGAAGACGCGCCGGCGGAAGGTGCCGGAGGCCCGCGAGGACTTGGCGTCGGGGCCGAGGATCGCGTAGCCGACCATGCGACCGTCGCGGTGGTAGGCGGGGCGGCCCCGGCGCGTGGTGAGGCGGTCCAGCGACTGGCGGACGTAGTCGAGGTCGGAGGTGTCCTCCAGCCAGACGAGGTCGGTTTCGTGGGCGAGCTCGGCCGGGTCGATCAGCGCGCTCACGCGTTCTGCTCCTCTGTGTCGTCGGTGATCAGGCCGATGCCCGGGTAGTACTTACGGCTGTTGGACAGGACCATCTCCTTGGGAGAGGTCATACCCAGTGTCTCCCGGACTCGTGCGGCGAAGGCACGCCCGGACACGGGATTGGCGCCTTCGAAGCCGCACCAACGGGTGTAGGCGCCGAATAGCTGGGATTGTTCGGCGCGCATGCCCTCGCCTGTGATGCATGCCTCCTTGAGGAAGCGGCCGACGTGGTCCTCGGTCTCCGCGTACGCGGTGGTGGCGACCTGGACGCGCTGGGGACCCGCGAGGTCCTTCTCGCCGGCGAAGTAGCGTCGGGCGCCGTCGATGAGCCAGGCGAGGATGCCGGGGCCCTCCTCGGCGACGAGGACGTGCGCCAGGTTGTCGATCTTGCGTTCCTCGGGAACGACCCGTTCGAACGGGATCAGGCGCATGCGGCGCCAGAAGGCGAAGCCGCCGGTGCCCACCTCGGGGCGGTGGTTGCCGAGCAGCCAGAGCTTGTGGGTGGGCTCGAAGGAGAAGAAGTCCTGGCGCATCCGGCGGGCCTTGATCTTGTCGCCGCCGGTGAGCAGCTTGACCCGGGCCTCGTCGAAGCGGTCGCCGGGCTTGAGCTCGGAGCACACGATGATGCGGCGGCCGTGGAGCTCGGCGAGGTCGGTGGGGTGGCCGTCGAAGGTCTTGGCCATGAGGAATCCGGGCGGGGCCGCGTCCGCGTAGTCGCCGAGCAGCTGGATCATGACGTCGAGCAGGACGGACTTGCCGTTCTTGCCCTGCCCGTAGAGGAAGGGCATGACCTGGGCGCCGACGTCGCCGCTGATGGAGTAGCCGAGCAGCAGGTGCAGGAAGTCGCGGGTCTGGCGGCCTTCCTTGTCGTCGCCGAAGGTGTCGGTGAGGAAGCGGTTCCAGCGCGGAGTGGGCATCCGGGCGGGGGCGAGGGTGGTGGACCGGGAGTGGTGGTGCACCTTGGGGTCGGGCGGGACGATGGCGCCGGTGCGCAGGTCGACGACCCCGCCGGGGGTGCACAGGGCGTAGGCGTCGGCGTCCAGGAGGGCGGCGTTGAGGACCATGCCGGGGGCGGACTTCGCCTGGGCGAGCATGGCGTTCATGCCGGAGGTCGACAGGGCGCGGCGGCGGTGCCGACGCAGGTCGGTGTTGGTGTAGAGACCGCGCGGGTCGTGGGTGGAGATGCTCTCGGCCATCTCCCCGGCGGCCCACAGGACGGTGTCGTCCTCGTCGAGCTGCCAGCGGTGGGTGGACCAGCGGTACCAGCCGATGCCGGGGACGTGGCGGTAGTCGCGTCCGTAGAGGTGGACGAAGAGCTTGGCGTTGCCGCGGTCGGAGAGGGAGTCGGGCAGCAGGCCGTGCGGGCTCGCCTGCGGGCCCGCAGCGGCCTTGGCCGTTCGGGCGGCCTGGGCGGCCTGCGGCGCCGCTGCGGTCCGCGCGGGGGCCCCGTGGAAGGGCAGCTCGGACTGCTCGGACTGGTCGGACTGCCCCGGCGGCACCGGTGGCTGGGCGGTCTCGGCGGGGTCGTCGAGCAGGCTGTCCTGGACGGCGGCGCCGTGCCAGGGGGCCTGCGAGGGACCGGGGACCGGCGGGTACGCCAGGATCTGCTGGGCTGCGGCCACGGGGTCGAAGACCGTCCTCTTGCGGGTGCTGTCGGTCATCCGCGGGCCTTCCCGATGTGCAGGGGCTGCCGGGCGCCGGCGGCGAGGCCGGAACGGATGACGGCGGAGCTGTGCCGGTCCTGGGTGGGACGGGCGGTGCGAGCGGCATCGAGGAGCAGCTGCTCGGCGGCGGTGTGGGTCAGGTGTCCGGCGGAGACGAGGCCTCCGACGGTGTAGGCGGCGCGGTTGAGCTTGCCGGTGAAACCGGCGCCCTCGGGCGTGGTGGCACAGTCGGTCACCTCCTGCAGGACGGTGTCGAGGACGCGTTCGGCTCCGCGCTTCCCGCCGCCCGCGGCCACGACGGCCTGACGGGCACGGTCGGGCACGGGGGCCGGCGCGACCGGACGGGTCTCCGGCCTCTCCTTGAGGTGCCCGGTGCGGACGAGTTCCTCGGCGAGCCACCGGGGGAGGGGTGCGGGGGTCATCGCGCCGGGCAGGGGGGTGTAGGTGCCCGCGCCCGTGGTGGTGCCGGGGGCGACGATGTAGCCGCCGTGAGCTCTGATGTCGACCTGCCATGCCAGGGCCCGTCCGGTGGAGGAGCCGGTGGAGCAGGTGAAGCCCCGGTGCTCGTCGTCCAGGTACCAGATGTGCAGGCCGCCGGAGGGCGTACGGACGCGCAGTGTGGAAGTGTCCTCTGCGGGATCGGGGGAGCTGCGGAGAGCGGCGAGCAGGGCGAGCGTGTGGTAGCCGTTCTCCAAGCCGTCGAGGTCGACGTGCTCGTGGATGGGGATGCCGGGAAGGATCCGGTCCCGGGCGGGGACGGTGCCGGGGTGGCTGTCGACATCGACGACGACCAGGCCCGAGGGGCCGCAGGCGACACCGGTACCGAAGTCCGGGTTGGTCCGCCACCAGGCGGTGATGACGTCCTGGTCGACGGTGGCGGCGTGGAAGCCGTGGCACCAGCGACCGAAGCGGGGACAGGCACAGTCGCTGGGGGAGTGCGGGGACTCCTGGCAGCTCTGACAGTTGGCGGGCGGGGTCTTGCGCCCGGGCGCAAGCGGATGGACCGGCCAGCCCTGAGCTGCGCACCAGCGGGCAACAGCCAGCGCATCAGGCTGGCGGCCCGTTCGGTCGCTCCCCACGGCCTGCGGCGCCGTCACGCTGGTCCCTCCCCCTTGGTTCAGTAGCTGCTTCAGCAGCTCCAGTCGCTCGGTAGCTGCCCGGATTTGAGTCGCTCGTTCGGTCGCTGAAGGCAAAAAGCCAGGTCAGGGCACTGGTGAGCGCCGGATCAGCGACTGAAGCGACTGAAGTCCAGAAGATAGCTCACACAGACTATCCGAGCGAGCACGTACGCACCCGGAGTGGCGGCCCATGCGGGGAAACTCAGCTACCCAACCTCGGGGGAGCGACCGAGTCGCTTCGGTCGCTGTTTTTGGTCCGCTGACGTTTCCGCAGGTCAAAGCCGTTTTCCAAGCCCAACAGCGACTGAAGCGACTGTAGCCCGGGTCTATAACGCGCACACGCACACGGGAATGTCTTCATATACCCAAGCTTGAGTCGCTTCGGTCGCTGTTGGGGTGAGTGTAGCGCCTCTGACCTGGGGTTTTACCCAGCGACTGAAGCTCAGCGACCGAAGCTACCGAGTCTCTCGCGCCCGGTCGCTCGGCGTGTCGCCCCCGCCAGGACCGTGCGGAAGCGCCGGAAGGTCTGAAGTTCGGTCGCTTGAGTCGCTTCGGTCGCTCGCGTCTGCTGGGAAACGGCTCGGCCGCCCCCGTGGGCCCTCTTGGTGGGCTGCCCCCTGCTTCAGAACGAGTTCCTTCGTTGAGTCGCTTCGGTCGCTTCGATCGCTTCCGTAGCTTCGGTCGCTCCGCCGCCGCCCGGTGCTGGAAGCGCGGGGAACGGCCCTCCCACCAGGCCTCTTGCCGCCGAGGCACCGCACATCTGACGCGGACAGCGACCGAAGCGACTCTGGCCGCGGATTGAGAAGCGCAGCGACGGACCAGCGACCGAGCCGGCTGGGGCCTGCTCGTCGCGGGTCCGTCGCTGCCGCCCGGTGCAGCGACCGAAGAATCCTCCGGGACACGCGTGACCTTCCCTGCCCCCGGTCGTTGTTCCGGCGGATGCCGCTGGGCGAGGGTCCACCGACCCGACGACGTGAGGACCTCTGCAGATGGGCGTCAGGCTGGGCGTGGTGGCGCTGACCGTGGGTGCTCGGAACCGGGAGCCGTCCGCGCTCGCGGACTCGGTCGCTGTCCGGGAGGGGCCGGTGTGGCCGGCCGTGGCCGGCGGGCAGGGCGCGAGCGCTGCCCGGGCGTCGAGTCGTCCTGCAACCGGGAGGGGTGGCCGCAGCGTCGATGAACGGTACGGGGTGACGACGGGTGGGGCCCCGGCTCGGGCGCGGGACCGGATTGTCAGTGGTCGCGTCTAGCCTCTCGGTACGACGGGTGCCGAGGGCACACCGGTGCGGAACGGGGCGGAGTGCGGGGGAGTGAGCGTGGACTTCTTCTGGCGGTGGGTGGCCGAGCGGTCCCTGGACGAGGCAGTGGCACCGTGAGCGGTGGGCATCGATTTTCCGCGGAAAATCGATGAGCGCCGGGTGTCGGCCCGGGCCCTTCCCGGACGATCGGATCCTCCGCATGGCCACTTCGTGAACTGGGCGGGGATGTACGACTGCGACGGCGAGGTCGACCGGGTCCCCGGGCTGCTGGAACGGCTGGAGCGTGAGGACGACGCCGAGGCGTGGCAGGAGTTGGGCTTCCGCCTGTGCCTCGAAGACGACCTCCTCTTCCCCGCGAGCTTCGCCGCCTTCCCGCGCCTGGTGCGCCTCGCCTCCGGAAGCGCCCGTGCGCGCGCCCTGGCCGGGACCGTCCTGCGCCGCGTCGCAGGACACCACGGCTGCGACGACCTGTTGGCGGAGTGCGCCGATGCGATCGCCGAGTTCCGCGAACTGCTGGACCGACATCTGCGGTCACGGCCGGCCGACTACCTCGCGAGCTACCGCGCCCTGCTCGCGGCCGAGCAGCAGTACCACTGGAGCGCCGACCTGGCCGACTTCACCGATGACTTCTACGACGTGGCATGTCCGCACTGTGCCGTGGGGGTGACCGTCGCGATCGGGAACCACGGTCGCTACTCGGCGATCCGGGACTGGAACCTGGGGGACGTGGACCGGCGCGACCTGCGGCCGGCGCTCCGCGAGGAGCTCTCGGGCGTCGGGCGGTGGATGTACGAGACCGCCCTCCGCGACGGGGAGTCGCAACTCGCCGACGGGATCGCCCACCTCTTCGGCAGGGCCGAATGCCCGCGCTGCGCCAGCGTGTTCACCGTCGCGGACGAGTACGCCTCCGCCAACGGCCCTGGTGCGTTCGGCCCCGTCCTGTCGGCCAGTGGGTCTGGCCTGATGTCACCCGACCCAGCCTAGTTAGGTGAGCCTCACCTTACTATTCTGTCGGGAGGGCGTCACCGGCCACGATCGAGGAGCGGACATGGGAGACCTCAGCGGGAAGACCGCACTGGTCACCGGCAGCAGCCGGGGCATCGGACGCGGCATCGCCCAACGCCTGGCCCGGGACGGCGCCCTGGTCGCCGTGCACTACGGCAGCAACGCATCGGCGGCCGAGGAGACCGTCGCGAGCATCGCCGCCGTCGGAGGCCGGGCGTTCGTCGTGGGCGCCGAGCTGGGCGTTCCCGGCGACGTGGACACCCTCGTGACCGGGCTGGAGGCCGGACTGCGCGCGCACGGGGAATCGACGATCGACGTCCTCGTGCACAACGCGGCACTCAATCTCATGGGGCGACCGATCGAGGTCCTCACCCCGGAGGAGTTCGACCGGATGGTCGCGGTCAACATCAAGGCACCGTTCTTCCTCACCCAGCGGCTGCTGCCGCGGCTGCGCGACGGCGGCCGGATCATCACGATCTCGTCGGTCTCCACCCGTCTCGCCTCCGCCCACGGGATCGCGTACCCGCTCACCAAGGGCGCGCTCGACGTGTTCAGTCGAACTCTGGCCAAGCACCTCGGCCCGCGCGGGATCACGGTGAACTCCGTTGCTGTCGGATTCACCAGCACCGACATGACCGCCGAGGTGCTGGCCGACCCGGCGAACGTGGAGCGCAACATCGGCCTGACCGCGCTCGGCCGGATCGGCCGGGTGCCGGACATCGCCGACGCCGTCGCCTTCCTCGCCTCCGATGACGCCCGCTGGATCACCGGCGCCAGGATCGACGTCACCGGGGGCGTCGGCCTGTGACGACCTCCGGCGTCCGCGTCGCGCGGGCGGTGTCCCCGGCGCCGGGGACACCGCCCGCGAGCGGCGGCGGCCGCGTCCGGCCGGCCCTCGGTGAGTGACAGTGCCTCAGGTCGCGGTCCACGGCCGGGGCGTCACCTCCGGTACCGCTGCGCCACTGCTGCGAAGGCGGCCTTGGGTTCCCACGCCATGTCGGGATAGGTCTGCCCCCGGTGTCCTTCGAGGAGTTTGACGATGCCGAGGCCGGCCCGGTCCAGGTCGTCCCTGGGATCGCCGTCCGGGCGGTGCGGGTAACCGGGCAGGGCGAAGAGGAAGACGAACGCGCTGTCCACGCCCTCGGTCTCGAAGATCTCCAGCAGTTCGCTCAGGTAGGCCGCCTGACCGGCCTCGTCGCGCTCGTAGACGCCGTTCAGTCGGGTGGGTGCCTTGGTCTCCGGGTCGTGCTCGACCACCTCCAGTACCCGCCCGCCGCGGTCCCCCGCGCCGCGGTAGGCCGCGGTGCCGAACCCGGTGATGGCGAGCGGCTTCGGCCCCTGCACCAGGGTGCGCACCGCCTCCCGGAACCGGTCGGCGACTTCGGCGGAGCGGAGCAGCTCGAACGTCGCGATGTCGAAGGGGGCCCAGTCGACGTGCTCGAACTGGATGGAGGCGTAGGTGAGCCTGCCCGCGAAGCGCTCGCGGACCGTGGCCGCGGCCTCGCGGAGGAACGCGTTGAGGCGCACGCCGAGCTCGCGCATCGCGTCGGCCCGCCGCTCGGGCCGGCCCATCAGCTGCTCGACCCGTTCCCCGGGGCTCCCACCGGGTAGGAACCCGCGGTTCATCACGCTCAGCTCGACCCCTGCGACGAACACGACCGTGGCTCCCTGCTGTCGGAGCCGTTCCGCGCGCTCCGCGCAGTCGCCGAAGAGCGCGAGGATCCGTTCCGGCTCCAGTTCCAGCGGATAGGGCGAGAACCAGACCTCCAGGCCGAGTTCCGCGGCGGCACGGGCGGCCGACTCCAGTCGGTCCGGGTCGCCGCCGATGATCTGGACCGCGTTGCAGTGCAGGTCGTCGCGGATGATCGCTAGCTCGCGCCGGACCACGGCGGGGTCGAAGTGCTCGCGGGATGTCCGGCCGTGAACGACGAATCCGGTGTCGTAGGTCATTCCTCGTGCCCGCACGGTGTCGTCCTCTCCGTCGGTGGCCCCGGCCGGGTGTCGGCTGGGGCGTCGGTCGGGTCGAGGCTGGCAGAAAAGTTGCGCACGCGCAAGATTGCGTGTGCGCATGAGTGCGTGCGCGCAATCAGTGTGGGATGCTGGCACCCGTGACGACACCACCACCACCGCCGGCAGGGCTGCGGGAGCGGAAGAAGCAGGCCACGCGCGCGGCGCTGCGCGAAGCGGCCCTGCGCCTGGCCGTGGAGCGCGGACCGGACCAGGTGCGGGTCGAGGACATCGCCGAGGCCGCCGGGGTCTCACCGCGCACCTACAACAACTACTTCGCCAGCCGCGAGCAGGCGATCGTCTCCGCCGTCACCGCGGACCGCGAGGTGAGGATCGCGTCGGCGGTCGCCGCCCGACCCGCAGGAGTGCGCCTGGCCGACGCCGTCACCGAAGCCGTGGTCGAGCAGTACACGACCACCGGCGAGCACGAACCCCGGGGGCTGCTGCTGATCACCGCCCGGACCGCGCTGCGCGAAGCGTTCCTCGACACCACCACCGGCATCGAGGCCCCGCTCACGGCGGTGATCGCCGAACGCCTCGGCGACACGGGAGTGCACACGGCCCGCGTCCTCGCGGCGAGCGTGGCCGCGGCGGTACGCATCGCGCTGGAAGGCTGGCTCCGGCCGGCCGGGACCGCCGGGACCGCCGGGACCGCAGAGGCGGCGGAGGCCGCCGGGAGTCTTGGCACCGGAGGGTTGGTCGTCCCCACCGGCTCACTGGCCGACCAGCTCCGGGCCGCACTGGCCCCGCTCGCCCCCGCGTTCGACGCCGCCGAGCGAGGCGCCCGGCCCTGACGGCGACGCCTGCCCCGACCCGTCCGGGCGGTGACGAGCGCGCTCACGTCCCCGCCAGCGGTGTCACCGTGGCCCCGATCCGACTGCGGCTCAGGAGTCGGTGGCTCAACAGGTGAGGATCGGCGGCCCCGTCATTCGGGGCCCAGCACGCCCAGCTCGACCTCCTCGAACACCCGGGACCACCAACCGTCCTCGTCGCTGAACGCGGCCGGATCCTGTTGCCGGGCCCGGACCAGGAGGTCGGCGACGTGGTCCTCGTGGTCTGCGTCGTCCTCGCTCCGGCCGGACCGGGTCTCAGACCGGCCGCGCGGTGGTGAGGAAGTCCAGGACGAGCGGGCTCGCGAGGGCGCGGAACTCCTCGAAGTAGGCGTGCCGTGCGCCGGAGATCAGGTGCAGTCGGGCACCGGGGATCCGGTCGGCGAGCACGGGCGCGTTGGCCGTGGGGTTGAGCCGGTCGTCGGTTCCGTGCACGACGAGGGTGGGTGCGCCGATGCCCGGCAGGAGGTCCCACGCGTCGTGCCGGTTGCCGGCCGCCAGGTGGTGGCGCCCGGCGTGGGCGGGCATGCCCGGGTCACCGAGCGTCCGGTGGGGGCCCGGATGGTCCGCGAGCCAGTCCGGGGTGTACATGAGTTCCAGGAGGGCCTGCCGGGCGGCCGCCGGTTCGGGTTGCGCCAGTGACCTGCGCACGTCGTTGTCGCGCGCGACGCCGTGCGGGCCTCCGGGGGAGGTGCAGCCGAGCACCAGGGCGCCCACCCGTTCGGGGTGGCGGGCGGCGAGCTGCTGGGCCACGCGCCCGCCCATGGACGTGCCGTAGACGTCGGCCCGGTCGACGCCGAGTGCGTCGAGCACGGCGATCACGTCCTGCGCGAAGCCCTCGGTGCTGTAGGGCCGGTCGGGCTTGTCGCTCGCGCCCGTACCGCGGTAGTCGAGGGTGACGGTGCTGCGGGCGGCGTGGAAGTCGTCGCGCACCCCGTCCCACCAGTGGTGGTTGTTCGCCTGGCCGGCCAGCAGGACGAGCGGCGCCCCCACGCCTCGGACCTGGTAGGCGATCCGGACCCCGTCGGGCGCCGTCGCGTGCTCCGTCCTGTGCTCGGTTCCGTGTTCGGCCCCGTACTCGGTCCCGTGCTCGGCCGCGTGCTCCATCGGCGCCCCTCGCCCCCCGTGACTTCTCGACGGGAAGGGTACAGCGCCCGAGGTCGCCAAGGGGGCTCCGCCCGGGTGGCGTACGGTGGGGAGCATGTCTTTCGCAGCAGTTCTCTCGCCGCCCGCCCTCTGAGGCGGGTCGCCGTCGACACCGGCGCGTAGGTCGGCCGTGGGCCGGTACGCGCTGATCGGTCGTGCCCCGCAGACGCGAGACCACGACCATCTGCTCCGTCTGGAGATTCCTCCGTGTCGAAAACTGCTGTGGCACCGACCCCTGCCACCACGACGGCGTCACGCTCCGTGCGCCGCGGCCTCGCCTGCCTGGCGTTCGCCGGCCTCACCTGGGGCACCACCGGCGCCGCCGTGGACATCGTCTACCGGTCCAGTGACTTCGGACCCGTGGCCGTCTCGTTCTGGCGGTTCCTGACCGGCGTGGCGCTGCTGCTGGCGGCCCGCGCCGTGCGGCCGGCCCGGGCCCTCCGGCCGGCCCGCGCCGTGCGGCCCGCCCGCGAAGCGCGCCGGACGCCGTGGCCCAAGGGCCGCCGTGTGCTGCTGTTCACGGGCACCGGCGTCGGCCTGGCGGTCTTTCAGACCGCCTACTTCGCCGCCGTGCAGGACACCGGGCTCGCGGTCGGCACCATCGTCACGCTCGGGGCCGCCCCGGTGCTCACGGCGGCTGCCGGGCGCCTGTTCCTGGGCGAGCGCATCGGGCCCGCCGGGCTGCTCGCGGTCGCCGGCGCGCTGACCGGCCTCGCCGTCCTGGTGCTGGGCAACGGGGCCGCCGTCGTCCACCCCGTCGGCGTGGGGATGGCCCTGCTGTCCGCCGCCGGGTTCACCGTCTCCAACGTCCTCGGCCGGTGGACCGGACGGTACGGCGACGGCGAGGACCCGTACACCCTCACGGTGGGGTCCTTCGCCGTCGGCGCGGCGGTCCTGCTGCCCTTCGCCTCGGCCGAGGGCCTCGTGCCGCACACCGCCCACCCGGGCCAGGTCGTGCTGCTGATGCTCTACGTCGCCACCGTGACGACGGCGGTCGCCTACCCGCTGTACTTCGCGGGGGCGGGTGCCGTCCGGGCCGCTACGGCGTCGGTGGTGATGCTCATCGAGCCGGTCGGCGCGGCTGTGCTCGCCGTCCTGCTCCTCGGCGAGCGGCTCACCGCGGCCACGGTCGTCGGCACGGTGCTGATGCTCACGGCCATCGCCGGCCTCGCGGTCGCCGAATCGCGGCGGGAAGCGGACCTCTGACCAGGCGTCGACCGGGCGTCGAACAGCTGTCCAACGACCGCTGACCGGTTGCCGACCGCTGACCGGTCGTGACCGATCGCCAGACGGGATGAGGGCGATGCGGTGCGCCGGGACCGACCGGTTCCGGCGCACCGCACGCACGCGCCCCGAGGTGACCCGGCGGCCGCGCACCGGTCCGGGGGTCCGGTGGTGAGCGTTCAGCCGTCCTTCACCGGGGCCATGACGCGGCGTCGGCAGGGCTTTCCGTGGCCATGCCACCTTGCGGCAGACCACAGCTACCGACAGGTAGCCCGCCCCGACCCGAAGGGCCGCCGTGAAGCGCACCGCCCCCCTGTCCGCCACCATGGCCGTCTGCCTCGCCGCCGGCGTGCTGTTCACCGCCGGCACCGCCTCCGCGCGGGATCGGTCCGGTCCGTCGCACGCCGGGCGCGACGTCTACGGGACCAAGACCCCGTACGCCCCGCAGGGCAGGCCCGGCCACTACCAGAAGGCACCGAAGGGCTTCGTGCCGGTCTTCACCGAGAACGTCGCCCGCCACGGCTCCCGCGCCATGACGGACAGCGGCGACGGCGACGCCGTGCTCGCCGTCCTGCGCAAGGCGCAGGACCGGGGCGCCCTCACCGGCCTCGGTGCGCAGCTGGGCCCGCAGGTGCAGTCACTGCTGACCGCGGCCGCCGCGCTCGGCTACGGCAACCTCTCCGCCCGCGGAGCGGAGGAGCACCGGCAGACCGCGCTGCGCCTGGAGCAGCGGCTGCCGAGCCTGTTCGCGGACGTCGCCGCCCGGCACGAGCCCATCGTGGTGGAGACGTCGGGGGTGCCGCGGACGGTGGCGAGCGCCGGTGCGTTCACCGGCGCGCTGGCCTCCGGTGACCCGGCGCTGGCGGGCCTGATCAAGGCGCCGGTCACCGACAAGGACCTGCTGTACTTCCACAAGCAGCCGCAGAACGCCGACTACCAGGCGTACGTGAAGAGTGATCCGCAGCTGGCCGAGGTCCTCGCCGGGGTCGACGGTGACCCGCGCACCGCCGAAACGGCGCACCGGGTCGTGGCGCGCCTGTTCCGGGAGGACTTCGCCGCTGCGCTGTCCGGCGCGGAGCAGGTCGCCTTCGCCCGTTCGCTGTACCAGCTCTACAGCGCGGCGCCCGACCTGAACGTCGAGGCGCCGGACGTGGACCTCACCCCGTTCCTGGCCCGCCGCGACGCCCAATGGCTCGCCTACCTCGACGACGCCGAGGAGTTCTACCAGAAGGGCCCCGCGTTCAGCGGACGCACGATCACCTACCGGATGGCCGGGGTCCTCCTCGACGACCTCCTCGCCCGGGCCGAGGCCAAGGCCGACGGCACCAACGGCAACGGCGCGGTGCTGCGCTTCACCCACGCCGAGGAGATCGAGCCGCTCGCGGCCCTGATGGGACTGCCCGGCAGCACCGAACCAGCCGAACCCGGGCAGCCGTACGCGTACGGGAACAACCCGTGGCGCGGAGCGGAGGTCTCGCCGATGGCCGCGAACATCCAGTGGGACCTGTTCGCGAACACGCCCTCCGAGGGGCGGCCGGCCACCTACCTGGTGCGCATGCTCTACAACGAGAAGGAGACGGCCTTCGCGTCGTCCTGCGAGCCGGTCGCCAAGGGCAGTTACTTCTACGAGCTCGACGAGCTGAAGCACTGCCTTGTGCACGGCTGACGCCCTCGGGGCCTCCGGCCGGGCCCGTGCCCGGCACGGGCCCGGCCGGAGGTGCGTTCGGCGGGTGTGCGGATCGGTTCTCAGGGTCCCCAGGGGAGGGTGGCGTCGAGGTAGGCGCGCCAGGCGGCGTGGACGCGCTCGGCGTGGGAGCCGTTGCCGTCACTGCCTCCGCCGTGCCCGCTGCCGTCGCGGTCTCCGTCGGCGAGGAGGTCCAGCAGCAGGCCGCGGAGGACGGCGAGCACCACGGTGGGATCGGCGCCGGTGCCCGCCAGGACGCGTCCGAGGGGTGGCAGCCACTCGTCCAGCGACGTGGTGCCGAAGCCCCGCCAGGGACCGTCGTGGCCGAAGGCGCGGACGTAGCCCTCGAAGAACAGCCGCAGAGCGCCCCGGTGCTCGGGCTTCGTCAGCCACTCCCAGAGCAGTTCGAGGGTCGCGCGGGCGCTGCCGCCCTCGACCTCGGAGCGCTCCAACAGCGCCAGCTGCTCGGCCCGTCCGACCGCGAGCACCTCCCGGATCAGCTGCTCCTTCGATCCGAACAGGTACAGCAGCACGCGGGGGCTGGAGCCGATCTCGGCGGCCAGCGGGCGCAGGGAGAGGTCGGACACGTTGTGGTCGGCGACGTAGCGGACGGTCGCGGCGAGGATCTCCTCGCGACGCGGCGACGGGCGCTGCGAGGGGCGCGGCGACGGGTGGGAGCTCGCATTGGCGGGGGCGGACACGTGGTCTATCGTTCCACTGAAACGAGTGTTTCAGTGAGAGGGGATGCCGCCATGGCCGCCACCGGACGCGCCACTGCACCCGCTGCCGGACCCGTCACCGGACCCGTCACCGGACCCGTCACCGAACCTGTCTGCGCGAGTGCCGACGCAGCCGCGACCATCCGCGAGGCCGTCCGGCCCGGCGACCTCGGTGCCGTCGCAGCCCTGCACGGCGTCCTGTACACCCGCGAGTACGGCATGGACGAGACCATGGAGGCCTATGTCGCCGCCGGGATGGCCGAGTTGGTCCTCGCCCGGGTCCGTGAGGGCGGCGCGGCGCCCGGCCGGCTGTGGGTGGCCGAGCTCGACGGCCGGGTGGTCGGCGCCACCGGCCTCGTCCGGTCGGAGGAGCGCCCGGGGTGGGGTCAGCTGCGGTGGGTGCTCCTCGACCCGGACGCCCGGGGACTGGGCCTGGGTCGGCGGCTGCTGGAGACGGCCCTCGACGAGGCCCGCGCCCGTGCGTACCGGGGCGTGCTGCTCTGGACCGTCGCCGGCCTCGACGCCGCCCACCACCTCTACGCGAAGGCCGGCTTCGAGCTCACCGTCTCCCGTTCCGTCCACAAGTTCGGCCTCGACACGGTGGAGCAGCGGATGGACCTGCGCTTCTGACGGGTGCGCAGGTCGCCCCCGCGGCCTTGGACGCCGAGGTCACGGGGGCGGCGGTGCCTGCGGTACGGCGGAGCGGGCGGCTCGGCGGTGCGTGCGGGGTGGCCGCGCGACACGCCCCCACCCCGCGCGCGCCGGGGTGCCGCGCTACCCGTCCTTCAGGTGCGCGAGGCCGGAGACGAGCCGGTCGGCGATGTCCGCCGGCCAGGGGAAGGCGCGGGTGACCGCGCGCTGGTGGGCGAGGCCGTGCAGGCCCAGCCACAGCGCGACCGCGTCGCTGGACAGGTCGGTACTGGTGGCCTGACCTGCGGCGACGCAGTCGCCGATGGCCGTGGCGAAGACCTCCAGCGCTTCCGCGCCGAGCGCGGTCAGGTCCGCCTCGGTGATGGAGCTCTCGCCGAGGGTCGGTGTCCAGAGGCCACCGAACATGGTCCGGTACCGCCCGGGGTTCGTCCGGGCGTAGTCCAGGTAGGCGTCGCAGAGCGCGCGCAGCCGTTGTCGGGGGTCGCCCTCGGTGTCCTGGGCGGCGGCGCGCAGATGGCGCTCCAGTTCGGCGAACTCGCGTTGCACCACGGCCAGGAGGATGGCCGGCTGGTCGGGGAAGTGCGGGTAGATGGACGGGGCGGCGATCCCGACCCGCCGGGCGACCGACCGCAGGGTGATGGCGCGCTCGTCGCCGTTCTCGTCGAGGAGCGCGACCGCGGCCGTGATGATCTCTTCGCGCAGGCGCCCGCCCTCGCCGCGGCGGTTGCGCGCACGGGCCGGTTTGGGTGCGGCCGCTTCCGTTGTGCTGGTTTCGTTCACGCCTGTCACCTTACGCCGTGAAGCTTACGGGCGGGAAGTCTTGCAACCGTAGCCTTACGTGTGTAACTTTACGGCTGTAGGCACAACGGCCGACAGCCCGTCCCGCCCCGAGGAGCCCGCCATGACCGGCACCACTTCCACCTCCACCACCGTCGCGACCGAGGTCGTCCTGCCCGGTGTGGTCGAGCCGAACGGTCTGCAGGTCCGCACCCGCCCGCTGCCAGCTCCCGCCACCGGCCAGGTCGTCCTGCGGATGGACGCGACCGGCGTCTCGTTCGCCGAACAGCAGATGCGCCGCGGCAAGTACTACGACCAGCCGCCCTTCCCCTTCGTGCCCGGCTACGACGTCGTCGGCACGGTCACCGCCACCGGCCCCGGAGTGGACCCGGCGCTGACCGGCCGCCGGTTCGCCGCGGTCACCAAGACCGGCTCCTGGGCCAGCCACCTGCTGATCGAGGCCGCGGACCTGGTGCCGGTCCCGGACGGCGTGGCCGCGGACGCGGCGGAGACCGTGGTCGTCAACGGCATCACGGCCTGGCAGATGCTGCACCGCCTCGCCGCCGTCCGCCCCGGCGGCACCGTCGTCGTCCTGGGCGCCAACGGCGGCGTCGGCTCCACCCTCGTCCAACTGGCCCGGCACGCCGGCATCACCGTGATCGGCACCGCCTCCGCGCGCCACCACGACGCCGTCCGCGCCCTCGGCGCCACCCCGGTCGACTACCGCGACCCGGACATGTACGCCCGGATCCGCCGGCTCGCGCCGCAGGGCGTCGACGCGGTGTTCGACCACGTCGGCGGCCCCGACCTGGTGCAGTCCTGGCAGCTCCTGCGCCGCGGCGGAACGCTCGTGTCCTACGGCACCGCCGCGACCAAGGACGAGACGGGCAACTCGCGACTGCCCGTCCTGAAGGTCTTCGCGCGGCTCCTCCTCTGGAACTACCTGCCCAACGGCAGGAGCGCGCACTTCTTCAACATCTGGGCCGGCCGGCGCCGCCCCGCCACCTTCCGCCGCCGTCTCAGCGAGGACCTCACCCAGGTGCTCCGCCTGCTCGCCGACGGCGTCCTCGCCCCGCAGATCGCCGCCCGCATCCCCCTCGCCGACGCGGCCGCCGCCCTGGAACTCGCCGAGTCCCGCACGGTCACCGGCAAGGTCGTCATCGTCCCCGGCGAGTGACCCGGGTGACGGGCCGCCACCGGCCGTCAGCCCGCACCGATCTCTCGCCCCGGGCGCGGGCGGCGTTCGCCCCCCGACGGGGGAGCCCGCCGCTCCCGGGCGAGGCGATCCGGAGGCAGGCCGCCGCAATGATCGCTGACGAGGCCGCTGACGAGGCCGCTGACGAGGCCGCTGCCGATGCCTCTGCCGTTGCCGCTACGGCCGCCGGTGGCGTTGCCGGTGCCCTCGGTTACGGTGGCCGGATGGACGGATCCACGACCACAGGCGGCGGTACCGGCGGGGGCTCGGCGCACTCCGGGGCACTGCTGCCTCTCCTGGCCGCCGATGAGGAGGTCATCGCGTTCTTCGCCGGGGTTGCGGACCTTGACGCGGCGAACCCGGCAGACCACGAACTGGAGGACGGAGTCCGTCTCGCCTCCGGGGCCCGGCTGGAGCAGTTCGCGCAGGCGGGCACGGGGGACGCCTTCTGCTTCGTCGGCGAGGGTGGTGAGGAACGCCCGGTGGTGTTCGTGAGCCTCGACGGCGTGGCCGGACCGCTCGCCGTCGGGCTGCGGGAGTTGGTGGAGCTGTGCCTCGTGGCACCGTGGTGGCGGGATGCCCCCGGGCGGACGGCCGAGGGGCTCCGCGCTGTCGCCGACGACTACCGGGAGGACGTGCCCGACCTCGACCGGCGGCGCGAGCGCGCGGCCCGGGTGCTCGGTCTCGATCCCGCCGCGCTGCCCTCCGAGGCGGCGGCCCTCGCCCGGCTCGCCGAGCTGTCCCGGGGGCCGGTCGCGGCGACCTGCCTCGTCGTCGGGTACGACGGCGAGCCGCTCGACCCGCTGTTCGAGGACGACCGATCCTGACGCCGCGCCGGCCGCTTCTTGTCTGCAGCGTGTTTGCGAGGTTATTTGTGCTCAACGCTTCGAGCTGCCACTGTGTCCGCCATGAAGATCACGATCACCGTGGAGAATCCGACCCCCGAGGCGCTGGAGAAGCTGCTCGCCCTGGCCGCCATGCCGGTCGCCGTCGTGACCGCCGTGGCCGACGAGCGCTGGACTCCGGAACGGGCCCGTTCGTACTACGAGCGCCTGCCGCCCCGTGCGCAGCAGATCCTGCTCCAGGTCGTCGAAGGCGACGGCGAGTGTGCCGCGGACGAGTTGAAGGCGAACGGTCGGAGCCTCCGGGGATCCACCGGGGCGTTCCGCCGGGTGCTCTCCGAAGGGAAGCGGACCGGCCTCTGGCCGGAGGCGCTGCCCGCACCCCTGGTGTCCCACGTCGTCAGCGGGCAGCTGAAGAAGCTCGAAGTGCCGGGCCGCGGCACGGAGCAGTACGCGCTCCCGGACTTCGAGGAGGGACTGCGCGACCTGCTGGGCGGCAACTGACGAAGTCGAACCGCCAGAGCGGCCTACCTGCCGACGCCAGGGGCAGGTCAGGAGATGTGAACGGCCAGCCCGCACAGGCCGAGAGCGCTCGCGGCGGCGCTGCGCCACAGCCGCAGCGGGCCGTCCAGGACGCACTCCTTGCCGGGGTGGTAGCCCAGCCAGTTCCGGGCGTCCGCAGCGGCGCGTTCCGTGTCGGTCAAGGTGAGGGCGCGCTCCACGTCGGGCAGGGTCCGGCGGACCTCGGCCGAGGTGAGGAGGAAGTTGCCGCACCAGCCCGGCAGCAGCGCGGCGCGGGCCGGGCCGATGGCATGGAAGAACGACTGGACCGCGTAGTCCTTGGAATTGACCGAGACGAAGATGTTCTCGTCCGAACGGTCCGTCCACACGTTCTCGATGGCGGAGAAGTCCGGATCGACGGTGCCGGAGCACAGGTCGTCGACGTGACGCCCCGGGACGGTGAGGTCCAGGAACGACCCGACGGCAGCGTCATCCGCCGCCGGGTGCCCCGAACTGCCGTACCACGTACGGTGGTCGGGCAGCGGTGCCTGCTGCCACCGCTCCCATCGCCGTTGGACGTGGGGCTCGGAGCGGTCCGCCTCCATCGCGGGCAGCAGCCGGGGTGCGAGGTCGGCGATGAAGGCGTCCGGGTGGCTGCTGATCGCCCAGATACTGGTGAAGCCCATGCCCGGGACGGTAGTACCCGTCCCTGACATCCGCCCCGCCCCAGCCCGGCGCGGGCTCGCGGCCGGGGTCCGGCACGCGAGCCCGACGCGCGACCGCAGGCGCAGGGCGCAGGCGGTCGGGCCTGGACGAGGGCGGACGGGATCAGAACCCGCTCTCCTCTCCGTACGCGCTCACGCGTCGCCGGTGACGGGGGTGAGGCAGAACGGATGGCCCTCGGGGTCCGTGAGGACGATCCACTCGTCCTCACCCGGCTGGAACTCCGGCCGGGATGCCCCGAAGCCGAGCAGTTCCTCGGCCGCGCGGTGTACGTCGGCGACGGCGAAGTCGAGGTGCACGTGTGCGGCGCCGCCGGGCCAGCCCGGCGCCCGGTAGCCGTCGACCCGGACGAAGGCGAGCCGGACCGGGGTGCCGTCGCCCAGCGAGGCGAAGTCCTGGTCGCTGTGGGTGATCTCCCACCCGGTGGCCTTCCGGTAGAACGCGGCGAGCGCGGCCGGATCGGCGCAGTCGATGACGATCGTGTTGAGCTGCTTGAGAACGGGCATGCCGATGACTCCTGGGTATCCGAACTGGACGGGGCACGTGCGGTCCTGGCCCTGCGGCCCGGCCCCTCGCACTCCGTCAGCGTGCCCGTGACGGCCGGTCCCGGTCTTGAACATCCTTGCGGGGGGTGTCAGACCCGCCGGGTAGCGTCGGCGACGTGCTCACAGCCGTTCCCCTCGCCACCCGGCCCGACTTCGGCATCAGCGCGGTGGCCTGCCGCGCCGACCACACCCGGTGGTCGGCGCCGGAAGTCCGCAATGACTACCGCTTGGTGCTGGTGCGCCGCGGCCGGTTCCGCCGGAGAGCCGCCGGCGTCGCCGCCGACCTCGACGCGACGGTGGCCTATGTGGGCGTGCCGGGCGAGGAGGAGAGCTTCGCCCACCCCGACGGCGGCGACCACTGCACCGCGATCAGCGTCACGCCGGAGCTGTGGCGCTCCCTGGCCGGTGCCGGTGCCGGTGCCGGTGCCGGTGCCGGTACGGGCGCGGGTGCCGGAGCCGGACGGGCCGGGCAGGCGCTCTACGTCGACCCGCGGCTCGACCTGGCCCACCGGCGCCTCATCGCCACCGCCCGCTCGGGCGACGTCGACTACGCGCTCACCGAGGAGCTGCTGACCCTGCTCTCGACGGCCATCGGCCGTACCGCGGCCGGACCGACCCCGCTCGGCCGCGCATCGCCCGAACACGATCGGCGCCTGGTGGCGGCCGCCCGCGAGGCGATCGTCGAAGGACACCCGGCCTCGAACGCGCTTCTCCCGCTGGCCGAGTTGCTCGGTGTCTCGCCGTACCGCCTGAGCCGGGCGTTCCCGCGCGAGCTCGGCGTCTCGGTGACCCGCTACCGCCACCGTGTCCGCATCGGCCGGGCGCTCGACCGCCTGGAGGCCGGCGAGAACGGCCTCGGCACCCTCGCCGCCGAGCTCGGCTACGCCGACCAGGCCCATCTGACCCGGACCATGCGCCAGTACCTGGGCCACACCCCGGCGAGGCTGCGCCGGCTCCTGGCGCCCGCCCGCTGAACGCGTGCGACCCTACGCGCGGCGTGCGACCGACCGCGCGCACCTGACCGCGTGCGACGCGCGCGCAGCGGTGGTGCCATCAGGCGCCCGCGGCCAGCGACAGGCCGGTGAACAGCATCGTCGTCGCGACGAGGGCGTCCAGGACGCGCCACGACGAGGCACGGCGGAAGAAGCCGGTGAGCAGACGGGCGCCGAAGCCCAGCGCGGTGAACCAGCACACGCTGGCCAGTGCGGCGCCGAGCGCGAACTCCCAGCGCAGTGTGCCGTGGGTGGCGGCGATGGCGCCGAGCAGGAGCACCGTGTCGAGGTAGACGTGCGGGTTGAGCCAGGTCATCGCGAGGCAGGTGAGCACGGCGCGGCGCCCGGAGTGGACGGTCGGCCCGCCGGCCTCCAGGCCGGAGGCCCGGAAGGCGCGGCGCGCGGCGATCACCGCGTAGCAGAGCAGGAAGACCGCGCCGACCGCGCGCACCGCCGTCAGTGCCGCCGGCCACGCCGTGATCAGCGCGCCGAGCCCGCCGACGCCGCAGGCGATCAGTACGGCGTCGGAGGCCGCGCAGATCGCGACCACCGGCAGGACCGCCTCCCGGCGGACGCCCTGGCGCAGGACGAAGGCGTTCTGCCCCCCGATGGCGACGATGAGTGACAGACCGGCCCCGAAGCCTGCGGCCGTGGCGGTGAACGTGCTTCCCATGGCCGACACCGTAGGCAATCGGCACATCACAAGGCCAGCTAAACATTTTTACGTATCCTTAGCTGTCATGAAGGCTGAGCTGCCCCACGACCTGGTCCGGACCCTGCTCGCGGTCGTCGACGAGGGCACCTTCGACGCCGCCGCGGCGGCCCTGCACGTGACACCCTCGGCGGTGAGCCAGCGGATCAAGGCGCTGGAGCAGCGCACCGGGCGGGTCCTGCTGACCCGCTCGCGGCCGGTCAAGGCGACCGAGTCGGGACAGGTCGTGGTGCGCTACGCCCGTCAGCTCGACCGGTTGGAAGGCGACGCGCTCGATGAACTCGGGATGCCCGGGGGCACCGAGGACGCCGGGCCCTCGGGTGCCTCCTGGCTGCCGATCGCGGTCAACGCAGACTCACTGGCAACCTGGTTCGTGCCCGCACTGGCCTCCCTCGCGCAGGACGCGCGCATCCACGTCGACCTGCGCCGCGAGGACGAGGCGCACACCACCGCCATGCTGCGTGCCGGCGAGGTGATGGCCGCGGTCACCTCCACGCCCCAGCCGGTGGCGGGCTGCTCGGTGCAGCGGCTCGGTGCCATGGTCTTCCTGCCGGTGGCCGCGCCGGAGTTCGTCGCCCGCTGGCTCGACGGCGACGCGGCCCTGCTGCTCCCTGACGCCCCGGTGGTCTGCTTCGACCGCCGTGACGAGCTGCAGGACACCTTCGCCCGCGATCTGACGGGCGGTCGGGGTGCGAGCTTCCGGCGGCACTACGTCCCGTCCAGTGAGGGCTTCGCCGATGCCGTCGCGGCTGGCCTCGGCTGGGGCCTCGTCCCGCGCAGCCAGGCCGAGCCCCGACTGCGCAGCGGCGCGCTGGTCCGCTTCCTCCCACGCCGTACGGTCGAGGTCCCGCTCTACTGGCAGCAGTGGCGCCTCGACTCGCCCGCACTGGCAGCCGTCGCCGCGGCCGTCGCGGCGGAAGCGGCGCGTGCCCTGCGGTAGCGGCGCGAGCCGTGCGTGAAGCGGCGCGAGCCGTGCGCGACAGTGCACCCGCCCTCCGGGCACCCGCCCTCCGGAAGCCATGACCGAGCCCGCCCCACCGATCACCAGGAAGCAGAGAAGTTCGTGGTCACGTTCCGCCTCGATCCCGCCGTCGTCGGCGCCTTCCCCGAGACCCTCACCGCCGTGGTCACCGCCACCGGCCTGCGCGGTCGTGAGGAGTGGACCGGCACCGCCGCCGCCGTGGCAGAGCTGGAGCGGGAGCTCGCCGAAGGGGCCTGGCAGCCCGCCGACGAGACCGACCCCCGCATCGAGGCCTGGCACACCGCCTACCGCTCCTTCGGTACGAACCCGCGCCGCGTCCGCCCGAGCGTCGACGCGCTGGGCCGGCGCCTCGCCAAGAAGGGCGCCCTGCCGCGGGTCAACCCGGCCGTCGACTCCTACAACGCCGTCTCCGTCCGCCACGGGCTGCCGGCCGGCGCCTTCGACCTGGACCACGTCACCGGCGAGGTCGCCATCCGCCCCGCGGACGGCAGCGAGACCTTCACGCCGCTCGGCGAGCCCGACACCGTCGAGCACCCCAGGCCCGGTGAGATCGTCTACGCGGACACCACCGGCATCCTGACCCGGCACTGGAACCACCGCGACGCCCACCGCACCCGTGTCACCGAGGACTCCACCCACGTCGCCTTCGTCCTCGAAACCCTCCACGCCACCCGCGACGGCCGGCTCCTCACGGCCGCGGCCGAGGAGTTGCGGAAGCTGCTCGCCCGGCACGCCGACCGGACCGCGGTGGACCACCTGGGTGCGGAACGACCCCGGGTCACCGTCTGAGAGGGCGTCCCGAGGGCCAGGCCGCCCCCCCGGACCGGCACCGCGCCTGAGCGCTCACGGGAGCGCTCCCCTGAGCGCCCCCGCGAGCGCTCAGGACGCTCCTCCGGGAGCCTGCCGCCGCTGCGCGCGCTCCTCGAACCTGCGCCGCAGGTCCTCCCTCCAGCGCGCCGCGTTGCTGCCGTCGAGCTGACCGGCGAAGGCCCGGTAGGCGGCCGGCGCCAGCGCCTCGCGGTCGGCGGGCTCCGCCGAGGCGATCGCCCAGAGCGCCTTGTCCGTGTCGTTGTCCAGTCCGGAGCAGGAGCGCGGGCCCCCGCCCGCGAGCACGCGCTCCAGTTCCGCGCGGAAGATCTGCCGCAGCTCCCGGTCGGTCGGCCGCCTGTCCCGCATCCCCGCCCCCTTTCGACGTCGAACCCGAACTGCCGTCCTCCGTGAGGACTCGGTGGCCCGGGCCCTGGTTCCCCGAGCCCCGGTTCCCCGGGCCGACCCCACCGGAGCGGGGCGTCCGTCTTACGGATCGCTGACACCCTGCCGTCGCGGCGGTCCGCGGTGCGGCCCGGCGGGTAGCGTCCCGAGGCATGAGGATTCTGGTCACCGGCGGCGCCGGGTTCATCGGTTCGGCCGTCGTGCGTGCCCTGGTCACGGCGGGCCACGAGGTCCGCGTGCTGGACGCGCTCCTGCCCGCGGTCCACCCGTCGGGGGCGGTGCCCGAGCTGCCGGGCGGCGTCGAGTTCCGGCACGGCGACGTCCGGGACGCGTCGGCGGTGCAAGGGGCGCTGGCCGGGGTGGACGCGGTCTGCCACCAGGCGGCCATGGTCGGCCTCGGGCTCGACCTCGACGACGCGCCCGAGTACGTCGGCTGCAACGACCTCGGTACGGCCGTGCTGCTGTCCGCGATGGCCCGCACGGGGGTGCGGAGCCTGGTCCTGGCCGGATCGATGGTGGTCTACGGCGAGGGCCGGTACACGTGTCCGGAGCACGGGTGCGTGGCGCCCGGACCGCGGCGCCCGGACGACCTCGATGCCGGCCGGTTCGAACCGCCCTGCCCGGTGTGCGGGGCCCCGCTCCGGCCGGGACTGGTGGACGAGGCCGCACCGGGCGACCCCCGCAACGTGTACGCCGCGACCAAGCTGGCCCAGGAGCACCTGGCCGCCGCCTGGGCCCGCGCGTGCGACGGGTCGGTCCTGACGCTGCGTTACCACAACGTCTACGGCCCGGGCATGCCGCGCGACACCCCGTACGCCGGAGTGGCATCGCTGTTCCGCTCGCGCCTCGCCCGCGGCGAGGCTCCCCGGGTGTTCGAGGACGGCGGCCAGCGCCGGGACTTCGTGCACGTCGACGACGTCGCGGCGGCGAACCTGGCCGCCCTGGAGGACGTCCGCGGCCGCCTCCCGGGCCGGGCCCGGGCGTACAACGTCGGCAGCGGGGAGGTGCGCACGGTCGGCGAGATGGCCCGGGCGCTGGCCGACGCCTACGGTGGGCCGGCCCCGGTGGTGACCGGGCAGTACCGGCTCGGAGACGTCCGGCACATCACCGCCGACTCCTCCCGGCTCCGGGACGAGCTGGGCTGGCGGGCCCGGGTGCCGTTCGGGGCGGGGATGGCCGAGTTCGCCGCCGCACCGCTGCGCGCCTGAGGGACCGGAGGGGCCGGGGGACCGGGCCCGGAGCACGCGAGGGGGCCCGGAGCACGCGAGGGGGCCCGGAGCACGCGAGGGGCCGGGCAGGTGCCCGGCCCCTCGCGTGCCCCCGCTACCCGCGAGCCGCCGGGAGCGCGATCTCGAAGCAGCAGCCCCCGGCGACGTTGCGCACCCCGGCGCGGCCGGCGTGAGCCTCGACGATGCCGCGGACGATGGCCAGCCCGAGGCCGGCACCGCTGTCCCCGCCCTCACCGGGATCGCGCCGCGGCGTCCGGGCGGTGCTGCCGCGCCAGCCGGTCTCGAACACGCGGTGGAGGTCCTGCTCCGGGATGCCCCCGCAGCCGTCGGTGACCGAGAGGACCACCTCGTCGACCTCCCGGCGGGCCGAGACGGCGACGACGCCGTCCGCGGGCGTCGACCGGATCGCATTGACGAGGAGGTTGCCCAGGACCCGGGTGATCTCGCGGCTGTCCACCTCGACCGGTTCGGCGGCGACCTGACCGCCTTCCAGGCGGACGCCGCGCTGGCGGGCCAGCGGATGGGCGCCGGCCAGCGCGTCGTCGACCAGGTCGTAGACGGACACCCGGGACACCGAGAGGGACAGCGCGCCGGCCTGGATGCGGGAGAGCTCGAACAGGTCGTCGACCATCCCGGTGAGCCGCTCCACCTCGGTACGGATCCGCCCGAGGTAGTGCTCCGGCTCGTCGACCACCCCGTCCTCCAGGGCCTCGGCCATCGCGCGCAGCCCGGCGAGCGGCGTCCGCAGGTCGTGGGAGATCCAGGCGATCAGCTCGCGCCGCGAGGCGTCCAGCGCCTGCTCCCGGGCACGTGACTCGGCGAGCCGGGCACTGGTGGCGGCGAGCTCCTCGCTCAGCTGGGCCAGTTCGAGCCCGAGGGGATGCGCGGGGGCGGTGAATCCGGCGTCGCTCCCGACGGTGCGGGCGGCCTCGGTCAGGGCGCGGCTGCCGGCCACGACCTGGCGTCCGAGCAGGGCGGCCGTGAGCAGCGAGACCACGGACGCCATGCCGAGGACCGTGATCACCACGCCGAGGTCGTGTCCGGACAGGAACATCGCCTGGGCGACGGCGAACGTCCCGGAGGTGACGGCGAGCACGGTGACGGCGGCGACGCAGAAGAGCGAGAGGGCCATCGAGCGGCGGCGCAGCAGCCGTACGGCGACCCAGCCGAGCAGGCCGGCGCCGGCGGCGCCGAGCCCCGCGAACAGGCCGATCAGCAGCAGGTCCTTCACGCGGGGCCGTCCTTCTCGTCCGTCACGGGGTCGTAGCGGTAGCCGACGCCCCAGACCGTGGTGATCAGCGTCGGTGCGGCAGGGTCGTCCTCGATCTTCTCGCGCAGCCGGCGCACGTGGACGGTGACGGTGGACAGGTCGCCGAAGTCCCAGCCCCAGACCCGCTGCATCAGCTCCTGGCGGGAGAAGACCGCCCGGGGGTGCCGGAGGAAGAACGCGAGCAGGTCGAACTCCCGCAGCGTGAGGAGGAGTTCGTTCCCTCCCCGGTGCGCCCGGCGGGCCTGCGGGTCCAGGGTGACGTCCCCGGACGCCAGCGGTACGAGGGCCGACGCCGTCGGCGCGGCGGCGCGCGAGCGGCGCAGGACGGACTGGACGCGCAGGACGAGTTCGCGCGGGCTGAAGGGCTTGGTGACGTAGTCGTCCGCGCCCAGTTCCAGGCCGAGGATGCGGTCGGCCTCGTCGCCCTTGGCGGTGAGCAGGACGACCGGGAGGTCGGCGCCGTCCTCGGAGGCGCGCAGCCTGCGCAGGATCTCCAGTCCGTCGATCCCGGGGAGCATGAGGTCCAGGACCAGGAGGTCGGGGCGGTGGGCGCGGGCCAGGTCCAGGCCCTGGCGGCCGTCGCAGGCCCGGTCGACCATGTGGCCGGCCCGGGTGAGGTAGCCGGCGACGACCTCGCCGACCGTGAGGTCGTCGTCGATCACCAGGATGCGGGCCGGGTCCGGTGACGCGGCGGAGGCGGGGCTGTCGTTCACCTCGCCGAGGATACGAGCCGCGACCGGGGCGGGGTGCCCCGCCGGGGTCGACGTTCGTGTTCCGTAAGATCGCGGCGCCTGCGGCACGCCGCCCCTGCGGACGACGGGACGGGGGACGGCGGGACGGGGGACGACGGGACGGCGGGACGACGTAGGACTTTCGTAAGGGCGCGGTTCGGCTGCCACGGGCCCGCCCGCGCTTAGCGTGGCCGACGTGATCTCTCCGACTCCCTCCCCTCCTTCTCCCTCGTCGCCGCCCGTCGACGTGGTCCTGCCGTGCCTCGACGAGGCCGGGGCCCTGCCCTGGGTGCTGGGCCGGCTGCCCGCGGGCTGGCGCGCGATCGTCGTCGACAACGGCTCCCGTGACGGCTCGGCCGACCTGGCGCGCTCGCTGGGCGCGACGGTCGTCGAGGAGCCGCGGCGCGGCTTCGGAGCCGCCTGCCACGCCGGGCTGCTGGCCGCGACCGCCGAGCTGGTCTGCTTCATGGACTGCGACGGCTCGCTGGATCCCGCCCAGCTGCCGCGCGTCGCCGCGCCCGTCCTCGCGGGCTCGGCGGACCTGGTGCTCGGCCGGCGCCGCCCCGCGGCCCGCGGGGCGTGGCCGCTGCACGCCCGCCTGGCCAATGCCGCGCTGGCCCGCCGGCTGCGGGCGAGGACGGGAGCACCGCTGCACGACCTCGGCCCGATGCGGGCCGCCCGCCGTGACCGGCTGCTGGCGCTGGGCCTGGGCGACCGCCGCTCCGGCTACCCCCTGGAGATGGTGCTCGCCGCGTCGGCGGCCGGGATGCGGATCACCGAGACGCCCGTCGACTACCTGCCGCGCACGGGTCGTTCCAAGGTCACCGGTACCGTGCGCGGCACCCGGCAGGCCGTCCGCGACATGCGGGCCGTCCTGGCCGCGCTGCCGCCGACCCTCCTGGTGATCGCCAAGTCGCCGGTCCCGGGGCGCGTCAAGACGCGGCTCACCCCGCCGTGCACGCCCGAGCAGGCGGCGGCGCTGGCCGAGGCCGCACTCACGGACACCCTCACCGCCCTCTCCCGGATGCCGGCCGGACGGCGGCTGCTCGTCCTGGACGGTGACGTCGGCCCCTGGCTGCCGCCCGGCTGGGACGTCGTGCCGCAGTCGGACGGTGGGCTGGACGTCCGGCTCGCGGCCGCCTTCGCGCACGCCGCGCGGACCGCCCCGGAGGCGCCCGCCCTGCTGGTGGGCATGGACACCCCGCAGCTGGACGCCGCGCTCCTCGCCGAGGCCCTGTCACCCGCCCGGCGTACGGGCGTCGACGCCTGGTACGGGCCGGCCGACGACGGCGGGTTCTGGGCGCTCGGGCTGGCGAAGCCCACCGAGCGGCTGGCCGGGCGGCTGCTGCCGGGCGTGCCGATGTCCACGCCGGACACCGGACGGACCCTGCTCGACCGGCTGGCGGCGGAGAACCTGACGGTCGGCCGACTCCCGCTGGTCACCGACGTGGACACCATCGAGGACGCGCGGCACGTCGCCGCCGAGGCCCCGGAGAGCAGGTTCGCGGCCTGCCTCCGGTCGATCGCGACCACGCAGGAGGTGACCGGGTGACCGTCGCCACCGAGGCGTGGGTGGACGACCCGTTCGCCGAGGCCGTCCGCGTCGGCCGGGGCCCGCTGTGGCTCCGGCGCCAGGACGGCCGCCGGATCCCGCTGGACGTCGCACGCTGGTGCGCACCCGCCGCCGGGGCGGACCACGGGCTGCTGGTGCGCTGCACCCGGCTGACCGCGCCGGTGGTGGACCTCGGCTGCGGCCCCGGACGCCTCGTCGCTGCCCTGCTCGGCCTGGGCGTACCGGCACTGGGCGTCGACGTCACCGGAGCGGCGGTGGCCCGGACCCGCAGCCTCGGCGGGCCCGCCCTGCGCCGGTCGGTCTTCGACCGGCTGCCCGCCGAGGGCCGGTGGGGTGGTGCGCTGCTCGCCGACGGCAACCTGGGCATCGGCGGCGACCCCGGGCGGCTGCTCGCCCGGAGCGCCGAACTGCTCGCCCCGGACGGCGTGTTGCTGGTCGAGGTGGAGCCGGGGGAGGTCGACGAACGCGCCACCGTCCGGGTCGAAGGCGCGGACGGACGGGTCGGACCGCCCTTCGACTGGGCCCGCTGCGGTGCGACGGCCACCGCCCGGCGCGCCGACCGGGCGGGGCTCGTCGAGACCGAGCGCTGGACCTCCCACGGACGCCACTTCCTCGCCTTCCGGAAGGCGGTCCGCCCCCGCTGACGGGGTGTGCCGCCGGTGCTAGTCCTGCACGGCGTGCTTCTCCTGCGCCGCCTGGTCTTCCCGCACCGCCTGCCGGCGCTGCGCCGCCCGCGCCGCCTGCGTCACCGCCGACGGCTCCTCCCGCACCGCCGCGGGCTCCTCGTGCGGCCACTGGGGGTGCTCCCGCTCGGCCCAGCTCCGGTCGACCAGCCCGGTCCGCATCCCGCGCCGGGACTCCGGGTCCCGCAGGGCCATCCGGACGTGCCCGACGGTGACCACGGCGACGGCCGCGGCGAGCCAGTCGTGGACGAAGGTCGCGCCCGTCCGCCACGTCGCCGGTGCCAGGTGGGTGAGCCACATCGCCAGGCCCGTTCCGAGGAGCACCAGCATCGCACCGAGCGTCCACTGCGCGTAGAGCTTCTGCCCGGCGTTGAACTTCCCCGCCGGACGGTGCCGGTCACGCCTCCGCACGGCGCGCAGCCAGGCCCGGTCCACCGGATGGAAACGGCTCAGCCTCGACACGTCCGCCCGGACCGCCCGGAAGGCCAGCCCGAGCAGGAGGGGCACCGGCAGTGCCAGGCCGCACCACACGTGCACGGTGACGACGAGCCGCCGGCGCCCGACCAGCTCGGCCAGCGGCGCGAGGTAGAGGCAGGCGGCGGTGGCCAGGCAGATCAGCATCAGGGCGGAGGTGGCGCGGTGCACCCAGCGCTCGGCGCGGCTGAAGCGGAGCACGCGGTCAGGCGGTCGGTGCATCGTCACGTCCGTTCGAGCGGCCGACCCAGGCATCGATGTCGTAGCCGTTCTGCTCCCAGTAGCCCGGCTCCACGGTGCGGGTCACGGTGATCCCGGACAGCCACTTGGCCGACTTGTAGAAGTACATCGGCGCCACGTACAGCCGCACCGGCCCGCCGTGGGCGTGCGTGATCGGGGCGTCCTGGAGCTTGAGCGCGACCACCACGTCGTCACGCCGGGCCTGTTCCAGGGTGAGGCTCTCGGTGTACTCGCCGTCGAAGCAGCTGAACCGCACCGCGCCGGCGCCCGCCCTGACCCCGGCGGCGTCGAGCAGGTGGGCCAGCGGCACGCCCTCGAACGGGGTGTCCGGCACCCGCCACCCGGTCACACACTGGACGTCCCGCACGATCCGGCGCTGCGGCATCGCCTGGAGGTCGGCCAGGCGGTAGCTGCCGGGGCGGTCCACCAGGCCGTCCACCGTCAGGGTGTACGTGTCCGGGCCCCGGGTCGGCACCGAGGCGACCACGGAGTAGTACCGGAAGCCACCGCCGCCGGGCAGCAGGCCGGTGAGGCCCGTCGGGTCCTTGCCGGCCACGGCCTCCTGCGCCCGCTGGAGGTACGGACCGGCCGCGACTCCGGCCGCGCCGAGCCCGAGCAGCCCCAGCACCACCCTGCGGCCGACGGGTGTCCCCCGGCCCTCTTCGATCTGTTCGTTCACGCCACCGATTCGACCAGCCGGGGGGCGGCACGGACAGGGCCGGCGCCGGTTCGTCAGACTTCCGTCACTTCTCGGCGCCCACCGCCACGGATGCCCGTCCGGCGTGGCGCTGCCGCAGCAGCGGGACCAGGAGGACGACGCACAGGGCCGCCCCGTAGGAGAGCTGCTGCGCCGTCTGGCCTCCCGTCAGGTAGAGCGCCTGCCCGGCGGCCGGGACGGCCAGCCACTCCCAACGGCCGTCGAGTGCGACCAGTGCGACCACCAGCAGCCCGTACCAGGGGTAGGAGGGGGCGACGAGCAGCAGCGCCGTGCCCGTCACCAGGAGCGCGCCGGCCCACGGCCGGTGCGGGTCTCCCCGGCGCAGGACCAGGACCACCACCGCCGTGAGGACCAGGGCCGCCGCCCACGGCAGGAGGGGGTCGGGCAGCAGCAGCCGGAGCAGTCCGAACCGGTCGATGTGTCCCTGTTCGTAGCCCTCCTCCCGCAGGTAGCCCGGCAGGTAGCCCAGGACGGAGGTGCCCGAGGCCACCACGTAGGGGAGGTAGGACAGGGCGAAGGCTCCGAGCGCGGATCCGACGAGCAGGACGTCGTTGCGGGTCGGACGCCGGGCCAGCAGACCCGACAGCGCCCCCGGCAGGGCCAGGGCCGGCAGCAGCTTGGCGGCGACGGCGCCGCCCAGCAGCAGCCCCGCGCGGAGTGCCCGCCCGTGCGCATCGAGCGTCAGCCCGTCCCCGCGGAGCGTCCGCCGGCCCGCACCGAGCGCCCGCCCGCGCGCCGCGCAGCCGAGCCCGGCGACCGTGAGCAGCACGCCGAGCGTGTCCACGTGCGCGTCGTTGACCGCCCACACCGTCACGCCGGGGAACCACCCCCACAGCGCGGCCCGCCACTTCTCCCGCCGCACCCGCAGCAGGAGCCCGGTGGTCGCCACCGCCAGCACCGCACCGCCGACCTGCACCCCGCGCACCCCGCCGCCGAACGGGTGCACCGCGGCGAACCACGCCTGCGCCACCGGCGGGTAGACGGTGTGCACGGCCGGCCGGTTGATCCGGGTGCAGTCCCCGGCCGCCGTGCGCCGCTCGTCCCAGCCCGTGCACCCGTCCCCCACCGGGAAGAGCCCCGGATCGCGCAGCCGCGTCAGCGCCGGATCGTCCGGGGTGTGGGCGTAGGGCGAGATCCCGGCGGCCTGGACCCGGCCGTCCCAGACGTAGCGGTAGGCGTCGTCGCTGGTCCGCGGCGGCGCCAGCAGTCCGACGGCGGCCACGGCGACGCCACCGGCCAGGACCAGCGGCACGACCCGGTCGCCGGGCACCTCGCGCAGCAGCAGCACGGCGGCGGCGAACAGGGCGACGTCGAGGAGGTACCAGCCGGGGAGCGGGAGGGCGCCGCTGCGGGCGACGGTCAGCGCCAGGGCGGTGACCAGGGCGGCAAGGGCGAGGAGACAGCGCAGGACGGTACGGGAGATCACGTCGCCCACCCTCCCACCGGCCCGCCTCCCAACCCCCGGTGGCGCCCGCGACGTTCGGATTCCGTAAGCACGTCGGAGCACCTGTCGGTGGTCCCGGGGCGCTTCGATGGACGGGTGGAAACCGAACCCGCCGACTCCGGCACTCCGGCCCCCCGCCGCCGCTACGACCCTCCGCTGCCCGCGCCCCCCGCGTTCCTGCGGCGCGGGCCGCTGCGCGAGGGGGCGTTCACCTCACCGCTGCACGAACCGCGGACCGTGGTCGTCGTCGGCCGCTGGCTGGGGGTGGCCCTCCTGGTCTGCTTCCTGACCGGTCTGACCAGCCATCTGCTCCAGGACCCGCCCGGCTGGCTCGCACCGCACCTGCCCGCACGGCCGGTGAACGGCTACCGGGTCACCCAGGGCCTGCACGTGATCAGCGGCCTGGCCGCGATCCCGTTGGCCGGCGCGAAGCTGTGGGCGGTCTACCCGCGGCTGTTCGAGTGGCCGCCGGCGCGCAGCGTGCTGCACGCCCTGGAACGGCTCGGCATCGCCCTGCTGGTGGCGGCCGTCCTGCTGGAACTGTTCACCGGCCTGCTGAACACCCTGCAGTGGTACCCGTGGCCGTTCCCGTTCCGGCAGACCCACTTCTGGCTCGGCTGGCTGGCCACCGGCGGACTGCTGGTCCACCTGGCCGTCAAGGCACCGCTCATCGCCGCGCACTGGTGGCGCCGGTCCGCTCCGGCCCTGGCGCAGCGCCGCGCGTTCCTCGCGGCGACCACCGCCGCCGTCGGTGCCGTCACCCTGGTGACCGCCGGGCAGAGCGTGCCCTGGCTGCGGTCCCTGGACCTGCTGGCCCCGCGCCGCCCCGACATCGGCCCCCAGGGCCTGCCGGTGAACCGCACCGCCGCCCAGGCCGGCACGGTGACGGTGCCCGCCGACTGGCGGCTGCGGGTGGACGGGCCGCAGCCGTACGAGCTGACCCTTGCGGAGCTCGGCGAACTCCCGCAGCACTCGGTGGAGTTGCCGATCGCCTGTGTGGAGGGCTGGAGCGCGTCGGCCCGGTGGACCGGGGTCCGGCTGGCCGACCTGGTGCGACGCGCCGGAGCCCCGTCCGGCTCGGCGGTGCGGGTCACGTCGCTGGAGGCCTCGGGACCGTACCGGGTGATGGAGATGCCCGCGACGTACGTGGACGACCCGCTCAGTCTGCTCGCCCTGCGTGTCAACGGCGAAGTCCTGGCGGCGGACCACGGGTTCCCCGCGCGGGTGATCGCGCCGAACCGGCCCGGCGTCCTGCAGACCAAGTGGGTCGCACGCGTCGAGGTGATCGCGTGACCACCGGCGTCCGTGCTCCCCGTGCTCTCCGCATCGTCCGTGCTCTGCTGCTGGCGGCCGGCCTCGCCGTGATCGGTTACGGCCTGTCCGGGCTGCTCGGTGACCCGTACATCACCGACCCGTCGGACGTCCTGGTCTGGGCGGTCGGCGGGCTGGTGGTCCACGACGGGCTGTGGGTGCCGCTGCTGTGCCTGCTGGGCGCGTTCGCGGTCCGCGGTCCCGTGCTGCGCGGCTGGCTCTTCGTCGCGGCGGCCGTCACCGCCGTCGGCCTGCCGGCCGTCCTGCGGGCCGACGAGGACCACGGCAACCCGTCGGTGCTGCCGCTGCCCTACCTGCGCAACTGGCTGCTGGTGCTGGCCGCCACCGCCGGCGTCGCGCTGCTGGTCGCGTTCGCCGGGCGGTGGCGACGCCGGGGCCCGGCCCTCGGACGCCGGGATCGGGCCGTCAGGCGCCGGGAACCCCGGGGAGACCGGTCGTGAGACCGTCCAGCGCGTGCGGGCAGGCGCACTCGCGCAGGAGCGGCAGCCGCTCCAGCGCCTTGAACAGCACGGTGCGCAGCCGGTCGACGTTGCGGGCGAACGCCTCCAGCACCTCGCCGTGGGTGACGCCCTCGCCGCTCTCCACACCGGCGTCGAGGTCGGTGACCAGGGCCACCGAGCTGTAGCAGAGGCCGAGTTCACGGGCGAGCACGGCCTCCGGGTGGCCCGTCATGCCGACCGCCGACCAGCCGTTGGCGGTGAACCAGCGGGACTCGGCGCGGGTGGAGAAGCGCGGACCCTCGATCACCACCAGGGTCCCGCCGTCCACCGGCTGCCAGGCGGCCTCCCGGGCGGCGTCCATCGCCGCCCGGCGCCCGGCCGGGCAGTACGGGTCGGCCATCGACACGTGCACCACCTCGGGCACCGTGCCGTCCGGGAGCGGCAGGCCGTCGTAGAAGGTCTGCACCCGCCCTGAGGTCCGGTCGACGAACTGGTCGGGCACCAGCAGGGTGCCCGGCCCGTACTCCGGGCGCAGCCCGCCCACCGCGCACGGCGCCACCACCTGCCGCACCCCCAGCGCGTGCAGCGCCCACAGGTTGGCCCGGTAGTTGATCCGGTGCGGGGGGAGTCGGTGGCCGCGCCCGTGCCGGGGCAGGAAGGCGACCCGGCGGCCGGCCACCTCGCCCAGGAACAGCGCGTCGCTCGGTTCGCCGTACGGCGTGTCGATCCGCACCTCGGTCACGTCGTCCAGCAGCGCGTAGAGCCCGGAGCCACCGATCACACCCAGCTCGGCGCTCGGCGGGACGTCCTGGTCGACCGTCATCCCGGTCCACCTCTCTTCTCGGGAACAACCTCCCCGTCACTGTAGGAACGGACCGTGCCCGAACCCGGGACCCCGGACCTTACGGATTGCGAACGTCCCGCGGAGCGCACCCGCCCCCGCGGCTCGCGCCCGCGGGACCCCGCCCGGCTCGTCGGCCACGGCCGTCAGCGGTCCGACTCACCGAACGGGGCCGTGCTGCGCCCGGCCCGGCGGCCCGGTGAGCCGTAGTACCGGGGTACCGGTGCGACCGGGAGGTTCCGCCCCGGGTGCCACGGTCTGCCGCTGCCCCGCCGCTAACGTGAAGGGCAGGACGGCCGGTCGGCCACCGGGTCGACCGTCCCACCGAGGCCTCTGCCGGGCCTTCCGGCGCCCCGCGGCCGTCCCTGCTCGCGACCGGCACCATCGTCGACGGCACACGGAGGGTGGCATGAACACCACATCCTTCCCCGCAGCAATCGCCGCGCACGCCGCGCACACGGCGACCACCGCTACCGCTGCGAACGGCCACGGGCTCGTCCGGGCCATCCGGACGCCCGGCCCCACGGTCACGCCCGCCCCGTGGGCGACGCGCGACACGACCCCGACTCCGACGACGGCCACGCCGCCCACGGGCCGGCCCGCGCCGGGCTCGACGACGGCGGCCACCTGGACCCGCAGGGCGTCGCCGTCGCCCTGGCGTGCCTGCCCGTGCTCGTCCGGCGCCTCGACCCGTACGTCGAGGCCGCGGCCACCGGCCGCACCGCACCCGCCGACGCCGTGCGCACCGCGCTGTCCACCCGTCTGCCGCAGCTGACCCCGCAGGCCGGGAAGTGGTCGAGTTCCTCGCGCGGTACGACGGCGTGGAGGACCGACGCTCCGGGACGGCGTCGCGGCACCGCCGGGGGCGGTGCCGCGACGCCGGCGCGTCACTGCGCGGACAGTCGCGGCGTGCGCGGCGGAACCGTCCGCCGGCTGCCCGTCGCCTCGAAGGCCGCGGCGAGGGTCAGCAGGGCGTTGTCGTCGTAGGCGCGGCCCGCGAAGGTCAGCCCGACGGGCATGCCGGTGTCGGTCATGGTGCCCATGGGCACGGTCACGGTCGGGATGCCGAGGTGACGGGGCACCAGGTTGCCGTTCGCGACCCACACGCCGTTGCGCCAGCCGAGCTCGGCGGAGGCCTCGATCACGTCCATGTCGGCCGGACCGACGTCGGCGACGGAGGGGAACACCACCGCGTCCAGGCGCAGTCCGTCCATCCACTCCTCCAGGTCGACCCGGCGCGTCTCCTCCAGCCCGCGCAGCCCCTCTTCGAGGTGCGGCATGTCGGTGAAGGACGCGTACGGGCGCTCGCGCACGAAGCGCGGGTAGTCGCCGATCGAGTCGTCGAAGCCGGCGTAGCGGTCCGGGAGCTCGCCCTCCTGCTTCGGGAAGATGCGGGCACCGTCGACCTCGGCCAGGCCGGCGAGCTGCGGGTCGCCGTTGGCGCTCAGGAAGTCGTCCCACGCCCAGGCCGACAGGTCCTCGATCTCGACGGTGAGGAAGTCGCGGCCGACCAGGCCGCGGGTGAACAGCGAGGGCGCGCCGGGGCGGTCGGACTCGTAGTTCGACACGACGGGGAAGTCGACCTCGACGACCTCGGCGCCGGCCGCCTCCAGGTCGCGGCGGGCGGCTTCCCACAGGGCGATCACCGAGGGGCGGGTGTCGATCGGCCGGCCGGTCTGGCCGCCGATGCCGCCCTCGGGGTTCGTTCCGGCCTCGGGGTCGGCGTTGATGTACATCCGCGGGACGCCGACACGCTTGCCGGCGAGGGAGGCGCGTGCGGCCGGTGCGTCGGCGGGCGCGAGCGACGGGTAGGAGGCGGGGCGCACCCGGGACGCCGCGGGCAGCGGCACCCACGGCTGCGCGCGCCAGAGGTCACCGCGCGTCTCCGGGTCGTCGGCCACGATGACGTCGAGCAGCTCGAACAGGTCGGCCATGGTGCGGGTGTGCGGGACGACGACGTCCATGGTCGGCACCAGCGGCCAGTTGCCGCGCACCGAGATGACGCCGCGGCTGGGCGTGTAGGCGCACAGGGCGTTGTTCGACGCGGGCGCCCGGCCCGAGGACCAGGTCTCCTCGCCGAGGCCGAAGGCGCCGAAGGACGCCGCCGTCGCGGTGCCCGAGCCGTTGGAGGAGCCGGAGCCGTAGGCGCTGGTGAGCCAGTCGGCGCTGTACGGGCTCTCCGCGCGGCCGTACACGCCGCGCTGCATGCCGCCGTTGGCCATCGGGGGCATGTTGGTCAGGCCGATGAGGACGGCCCCGCCTGCGCGCAGCCGCTCGATGGCGAAGGCGTCGCGCTGGGCGACGAGGTGCTCGAACGCGGGCGAGCCGGCCGCCGCGGTCAGCCCCTTCGCGAGGTAGCTGTCCTTCGCGGTGTACGGGATGCCGTCGAGCGGGCCGAGCGTCTCGCCGCGCGCACGGCGGGCGTCGGAGGCCTCCGCCTCGGCGCGGGCGTCCGGGTTCATCACGACCATCGCGTTGAGCGCGGTGGGGGTGCCGGGCCGGTCGTAGGCGTCGATCCGCGCGAGGTAGGCGTCGAGCAGGCCGACCGCGGTGGTCTCGCCCTTCTCCAGCGCCGCACGCAGCTCGGCGATACCGGTCTCCACAACATCGAATCCGCGCGTCATGCGGTGTCTCCTGGTCGGTCGGGGCGGGGGCGGGACGGGACGCGAGCCGCCCTGCAACGAGGACGGCAGCCGTGTGCTGGAACGTTCCAGCACGCTCCAGTACGGGCACCTTACGCAGTGCTGGAACGTTCCAGCAAGGGAGCGGCGGACCGGAGCAGGAGATCGGTGCAGGGCTGCGTCTAGACTTCCGGGCTGTGACCAGCCGCCCCGTGACCCTGATCGATGTGGCCCGGGCGGCCGGGGTGTCCAAGAGCACCGCCTCCAACGCGCTCGGCGGCTCCGGCCGGGTGTCCGGCGCCACGCGCGAACGCATCCTCGACGTGGCCCGGGAACTCGGCTACCGGCCGAACACCGCGGCGCGCAGCCTGCGCCGCTCCAGCACCGGCGCGATCGGCCTCCACCTGCCGCGCACCGCGACCCGCCTGGACTACTACATGAACCTGGCGTTCGGCGCGGTCGAACGGGCCAGGGAGGACGGCCTGGACCTCGTCCTGCTGGCGCCCGGCACGGCATCCGGCGGGGGACTGGCCGCCCGGGTGGACGGCCTGCTGGTGATCGACCCCGAGGTCGACGACCCGTCCGTCCCGGACCTGCTGGACGCGGGTGTGCCGGTGGTCACCGGCGAGCGCTACCTCGGCGGGGGAGTCGCGCCGAGCGGTGCCGTGGTGTGCGACAACGCCGCCTCGCTGGCCGCGTTGCTGGACCACCTCGCCGAGCGGGGAGCCCGCCGCCCGGCCCTGCTGGTTCCCGGGCCCGGCTCCGACTGGGCGGCGGCCCTGCGGGCCGCGGCCGGCGACTGGAGCCGGCGCGAAGGCGTCGAGGTGGTCGTGCGGACGGTACCGTTCGCGGCCACACCGGCCGAGGCCGAGGCGGCCACCGCGGACCTGATCGCCACCGTCCCGGGCCTGGACGCGGTGGTGTGCGCCCCCGACGGCGCGGTGCCCGGCGTCCTCGCGGCCGCGGCCCACGCGGGCCTGCAGCCGGGGACCGACCTGCTGGTTGCCGTCTGCGTCGACGGCGCGGCAGCGCGCGGTTCGAGCCCCCCGGTCACCGCGGTCGACCTCCGGGCCGCGGAATACGGGCGCGCGTGCGCGGCCCTGCTGAGCGACCTGCTGGCCGGCACGGCACAGCCCGGCGTCGTACGCCGCCACGACTGGGCCCTGAACCTCCGCGCATCCACCACCGGCCGACCCTGAACCCGGCCCCGGCACGGACCCGCAGCCCCGGTCGTCAAGCCACGAACACCGGGAGACGGGGCGCCCGCCGGGGCGCCCGCCGGGGCGGGCGCCCTCTCGCCACTGCGCCCTGACACCCCGGCGGACCTGTGCGGTCAGTACACCTAGAGCTGCGAAGCCCCGCCGTCGACGGGGAACTCCGTTCCGGTCGAGAAGGTCGCGCCGAACGCCAGGTACGCGACCGCGGCGGCCACTTCCTCGGGAGTCCCCAGCCGCTGCATCGGGATGGTGCTCCGGAAGCCGTCCTTCGTCGCCTCGACGACGTCGGCGGGCAGCGAGGAGCGGTCCAGGATGCCCGAGTCGATCGGGCCGGGGCTCACGGCGTTGACGCGCACCTGGCGCGGAAGCAGCTCGCGGGCCAGGGTGCGGGTCATCGACCGCAGGGCTGCCTTGCTCGCCGAGTAGACACTGAGCGCGTCGAGGCCCAGGACGTTCACCACCGACGTGGTGAGGACCACGCCGCTTCCCTCGCGCATCATCGGCGCCAACGCCTGCACGGTGAAGTACGGGCCCTTGGCGTTGATGCCGAACAGCTCGTCGTACATCTCCTCCGTCGTCGAGTCGAACGGTGCGGACGCGGTGACGCCGGCGTTGACGAACAGCGCGTCCACCGCGCCGAACCGCTCCCGGACCGTGGCGGCCAGGGCCTCGATGTCCTTCAGGGACGCGGCGTCGCTACGGACGGCGATCGCCTTCTCCCCCAACTGCTCCAAGGCGGCGTCCAGGGAGGACCCGGTGCGGCCGGTGATCAGGACGTGCGCCCCACCGTCCGCGAACAACCGGGCCGCGGCCAGGCCGATGCCGTTGCTTCCGCCCGTGATCACGATCTTCTTGCCGTCATAAGTGGTCATGCCCTCCAGCCAAATGTCCACCCGCACACCGTGTCCAAGACCTGTTCCGCATGCCGTCATGCTCCGGGCGCATGGCGGCACGCGACGTACCCTGGGCGAATGGACGTCGATCTGCGGCTCGTGCGCTACTTCACGGTCGTGGCGGAGTACGGCAACTTCGGCCGGGCCGCCACCAAGCTGCACGTGGCGCAGCCGTCGTTGAGCCGTCAGATCCAGCGGTTGGAAGCTCAGCTCGGTGTCCGGCTCTTCGACCGCTCGCCGCAGGGCAGCTGCCTCACCGAAGCCGGGCGGGCCTACCTTCCCCGGGCCCGGACACTGCTCCAGGAAGCCGAGTACGCCGCCGACGCGGCCAGGGCCGCCGTCCAGCCCCCCGGCATCACGGTCGGCTACGCCGAAGGGCTGGTCATCACCGCCTGTGTGCAGGAACTGCGCCGCCGGCACCCCGACGGCCGGGTGCGCACCCGGCACCTCGACTGGCGGGACGCGGACGCGCTCGCCGAGGGGCGGCTCGACGCCCTCGTCGCCCACGGACCCCTTCCCTTTCCCACGGACGGTTTCCGGGTGACCAGGCTCCACGAGGAGTCGCGGGTGCTCGTCATGCCGGCGAGTCATCACCTGGCGGACGGGAAACCCGTCAGCCTGCGGGCTCTGTCGGACGAGGAACTGGTGGCCTGCGTCAGCACCCCGGTTCTCTGGAGCACGCCCAGGCCGGTCGGCGACCGCCCGGCACCACCCGCGCCCGCGAACGACGACAGCTACGAGGACAAGCTGGAACTCATCGCCACCGGCCACTGTGTCGCGATCTTCCCCGCCGGCGACCGACGCGCCGCTGCGCGCGAGGACCTCGTCATGGTGCCCGTCGTCGACATCGATCCCTGCGAGGTCGTGCTCGTCACGCGCGCTGACGACCCCAACCCGCTGATCGGATCCCTGGAAGACGTCGCACGTACCGTGCTCGGCACAGCAGGTTATGAGCTTCCGACGAGGGACGCGCGTGACCGAGCGCCGCTCGCGTGAACCGATCCGGACCGAACGCCCGTGCCGTCCCCGTTCGGTCTCCGTCCGAGTGCCCGGGGCCGGTGCCGGCCGGAAGGTGACCGTGTGGGGCGGAACGGATACGGCGGCAGGAACACGGAGGCACGGGACTCATGAGGTTCGGTCGGGGCAGGCGCCCACACTCCTGGCGAGCGCGATCGGGCCGGACGCTGGCCGTCCTCGGCCTGGTACTGACGGGGACGGTCACGGGCTTCCGCACGGCGCCGGCCTCCGCCGTCATCATGTCGGACTTCCGCAGCACCTCGGTGGTCCTGACCAACAACAGCGACCTGCCACTGGTGCTGACCGACCACTACCTCCAGCACGGGTGCTGGGACACCGAGCCACCGGACCGGATCGAGCCGGGTCAGGTGGTCCTCTGGAAGTCGGCGTCCTGCGGCGCCGGAACGGGCACCGAGGGATCGGCCTTCTACCGGATCGACAACGACAAGGGCCCCGACCTCCGCGTGCACTGGGACAACTCCACCATCGGCGGGCAGAGCTACGACGAGACCGTCCCGAACGGTTACGTGATCTCCCGTGGCGGCGGGGACGGGGACCGCGCCACCGTCAACTACGCCTTCGACTGCAACTCACGGATGTGCGACGGCATCCCCGACGACTGGAAGCTCCACGGCGTCGACATCGAGCCGGGGGACGGCAGCCCGACGAAGCACCTCGACCTGCCCGGCATGGGTGCCGACGTGAACCGGCCCGACATCTTCGTCCACGTCGACTGGATGGCGGACGGCACTCCCGGGAACGTCCACAGCCACCAGCTGTCCTCCCAGGCGATCCGGAAGGTGGTCGACGCCTTCGCCAACGCGCCCTACCAGCGACGAGGAGCCTCCGGACCCGGCATCAACCTGCACGTCGACGCCGGCCCGGACAGCATCCTGGACTTCGCCACCGGCCGGACCTGGGGCGCGCTGAGCCGGGCCCGGCAGGTCGCCGAGGTCACCAACCTCGGTGACTTCACCGGAGACTGCCCGAATCCGACCGACCTGGACCCGGACAACGACGCGTGCAAGTACGCGTGGGACGACTTCTACAAGATCAAGAAGGCCCCCGGTGGCTTCGTCAGCGCCGGCCGTTCGCCGGTGTTCCACTACGCGCTCGCCGCTCACCTGCTCGCCCCCGGCAGCAGTTGGAGCGGCTACGCTCCCCGCGGCACCAGCGATCTCGTCCTCGCTCTCGGCAACCAGGTGCACCAGGTCGGCACCGAGGACGATCAAGCCGGCGCCCTCATGCACGAACTCGGCCACAATCTGAGCCTGGATCACGGCGGAGGGGACGGGGTCAACTTCAAGCCGCAGTACTTCAGCGTGATGAACTACTCGTACATGGCGGGGCTGACGAGCGGGCCCGCCACGTACATCGACTACTCGCACGTGGCGACCACCCTCGACGAGAACCGGCTGGACGAGAACACCGTTCCCGCGACCGGAACCGTGTCCTACGGCATCCGCCGGTACTGCGCAGCGGTCGGGAAGTTCGTCACCACCTTGACCAGCAGCAACTGGGTCGACTGGAACTGCGACGGCAACGTCGACCAACAGCTCGTCCCCGCCGACATCGACGGCGACGGCCGGCTGACCCCGCTCGCCGGATACGACGACTGGGCGCATCTGAAGCTGACCGGCGGAATGATTGGCCGGCCCGGTATGCCGCCGCTCCCGGAGCCGGAGGCGGTCCGGGAGTTCGACGACAACGTGGCCCGCCGGATCATGCCGCCGGACACCACGGCCCCGGTCACCGACGCCACCGCCGAGCCGTTGCCGAACGACGCCGGGTGGAACACCACCGGCGTCACCGTCGCTCTCGCCGCGACCGACGACCTCAGCGGCGTGGCCAGGACCGAGTACGACATCGACGGGAACGGCTGGGCGGGCTATGCGGGCCCGATCCTCTTCGACACCCAGGGCCGCCACGTGCTGTCGTACCGCTCCATCGACCGGGCGCAGAACATCGAGGCCACCAGGACCCTGCCGGTCCGCATCGACCGGACACCACCGGTCACCACGGCCACCGTCAGCCCGGCCCCCAACCCGGCCGGCTGGATCAACGCGGACGGCACCGTCACCCTCACCGCCACCGACGACCTCAGCGGCGTGGCAGGCGTCACCTACAGCACGACGGGTGCCCGGACGACGCCACTCACCACCGTCCCCGGCGACACCGTCACCCTGAAGATCGATCAGGAAGGCGAAACCGTCGTCACCTTCCACGCCACCGACCAGGCCGGCAACATCGAGCCGGACAGGACCCTCACCGTCAGGCTCGACAGGACCGCACCCGTCTCCACGTTCACCACCGCGCCCGAAACGATCTTCGTCGCCGACCCCGCCGGCGGACCCCACGACGACCAGTACCTCACCGGCACCGCCGCCGACGCGGGCTCGGGCGTCGACCACGTCGACCTCACCTTCACCTCGCAGGTACCCGGACCGACGCTGGTCCAGCGGGCGGACCTTGCCTGCACCGGCACCGCACGCCACGACTGCACCTGGCGGGTGCGGCCGCCCTCCGGCCTCGGCATCTACCGCGTCACCGCCACCGCCACCGACATCGCGGGAAACACCGGAGCCCCGGGAGGCGGCATCCGCATCATCGTCGTCCGCACGAACTCGTGAGCCGCCCGGGCCGCCGTCGACGGCGGGATCGGAGCACCTGACAGCCCGGCGGCCGACTCGGCCCGCCCGGGTGGACGGGGAGACCGGGACGGCGCTGCGCGGCGCCGGGGGCCGGAGCATTGTGCACTGCTCCGGCCCCCGGCGCCGTACCGGTCGGATCAGTACGCGTTGTCGTACGTGTAGAACTTGGTGTGGTCCAGCAGGTCGGCCGGGGTGACGTCCTTCCACGGCTTCATGGTGTCGTTCAGGGCGACCACGTTCCTGGTGCTGCGGACCGGCTGGTAGCCCTGGCCCGGGTGGCGGCTCTGCCAGGCGGCCCACAGGCGGTCGATCATGCAGTGGTGCATCCAGAACACCGGGTCGTTGGGCGACATGCCGGTGCTCATGGTGCCGCCGACCCAGACGTGCACCCGGTTGTGCACGTTGACGCCCGCCCAGCCCTCCAGGCTGTTGCGGAAGCCCGCGCTGGCGCTGTTGAACGGCGCGGCGTCGTACGTGGCGATCGCCAGCACGGCGTCCACGTCGGCCCGGGTCGGCAGGTCCTGGCCGCCCTGGCCCAGCCGGCGGATCAGGTAGTTGCGGCTGTCGGGTCGGACGGTGAGCGTCCAGTTGCCGGAGCCCTGCGCGAACGGGCCGGTGGTCACCCGGCCACCGGTGCCGGTGCCGTCACCGCCGAGGAAGTCCGCTCCCCAGAGTGAGGAGTTCGGGGTGCGGTCGGTGGTCCAGTCCCAGTACGGGAGCGTGACGGTGGCGTCGATCTCCTGCAGGGCGCGCTCGAAGCGCAGCAGGAAGCTGCGGTGCCAGGGCAGGAAGGAGGGCGAGCGGTGGCCGGTGCGCTCGGTGGTGTCGGTGTCGCTCATGATGAAGTCGTTGTGGGTGCTGACGAACGCGTCGTACGCACCTCGGCGCTTGAGTTCCAGGACGGCGTTGACGAAGGCGCGCTTCTCGGCGGGCGTCAGGGTCGACTGGCTCTTGCGGACTGCCATGGTTCTTCCTTCGAGGGTGGTCTGTGCGGAGGCCGGATGGCGGTCGGGAGTCAGGCGGCGAGCGGGGCCAGGTCGGCGCCGTTCAGGGAGTCGACGGCGGCCCGGACCAGCGCCCGCGGCGTGGTGAAGGTCTGGTAGTGGTTGATGACGCTGATCCAGGTGCCGTCCGCGTTGCGCATCATGTGCAGTTCGCGGCCGTCGATCAGCACCATGTAGCCGCTCATCGCGTGGTGGCCGTCGCCGGACATCGGCATGCCCTGGATGCGGCGGCCGCGGAAGACCTCGTCGAAGCTGTCGCCGCCCTCCGTGTCGGCGCCGTTGGCGGGTGCGACGGCGGGGCCGGTGAGGCCCAGGGTGACCGCGCCGGCGGCGACGGCCGTCGCGACGACGGCGCCTTGCAGCATCCGCCGGCGGGTGATCTCGGTGGTGGTGTCTTCGGACATGGCTGTGCCCCCCAGGTGGAAAATGTGAAGAACTTTCAGTGCCCCCGTTTTGGCGTACCGGTCGGCAGCGTCGACTGCCGGACGCGTCGTCGGCGCCGGTCAGGACGGTCCGGTGGCGATCGGCCCGCTCGGAATCATTCCTACCAGTCGTGAGCGAACAGCTCGGATGTGTGATCGGTCTGGGGGTGGAAAGTGATCGTTTCAAGCCGGTCGTGTGAAAGATGTTGCATCTTCTACAGAAGTCAGAGCTTCGGTTCGGGGGGAGTCCCGTGTGCGGAAACCGAAGATCCTTCGCCCGGGCGGCCACCGCGCCGCAAGGCCTGCGGTGTTGACGCACCCCTTGTGACGATCGCTACACGAACAGGATGGCGCGATGCGGCAGGCGGCCGCAGACCTGCTGCTACGGCCGCGCGGCGGTCACGGACCCCATGCCCATGGCCGCGCGACGGTCACGGACCCACGGCGAGGGCCGCGCGGCGGTCGCGCGCGCACCTCCGGAGGGCTGCTCAGAGCTGGAGGGTGAACCAGATGGTCTTGCCGCTGCCGCTGGGGCGGACGCCCCAGCCGTCGGCCAGGGCGTCGACGATGATGAGCCCCCGGCCGGACTCCTCGTCGCTGGTGGCGAGGCGGGGGTGGGGCAGCTGGGAGCTGCGGTCGCCGATCTCGACGGTGAGTTCGGTGCTGGTGCGGCGCAGCAGCAGTTCGATCGGCCCCTGGCCGTGCTGGACGGAGTTGGTGAGGATCTCGGACAGCAGCAGGCAGGCGTCGTCGGTCCGTTCGGCGCAGCCCCACGTGGTGAGCGTCTTGGTGAGGAAGACGCGGGCCTCGCCGACGGAGGACGGAACGGTGGGCAGGTCGGTGGTGGCGGTGGCCAGCGGGGCGGCGGGCAGCTGCAGCAGGAGGAGGGTGACGTCGTCGTAGTGGCCGTCGGTGTCGGGCAGCACGGCGGACAGGACGCGGTCGGCGACGGCCTCCAGTCCGCCGTTGCCGGTGAAGGCACGGCCGACGGTCGCGACCAGCTCGGTGATCTGGGCCTCGATGTCGCCGCCGGGGATCTCGACCAGGCCGTCAGTGTAGAGCAGCAGGGTGGCGCCGGGCGGTACGGCCAGACAGGCCTGCTGGTGGGGAATGCCGCCGACGCCCAGCGGGGCGCTCACCGGGGCCGGGAGCGCCCGGATGGTCTCGTGGGGGGCGGCGAGGAGGACGGGCAGGTGCCCGGCCGAGCAGATCGTCACCTCGCCGGTGTCCGGGGCGATGACGAGGTAGCAGCAGGTGACCAGCTGGTCGGGCAGCTCCAGGTCGGTGACGGCCGCGTCCAGGGCCTGCATCAGCTGGCGGGGCTCCATGCCGGTCTTGGCCAGCGCGTGGGCGGCGGAGCGCAGTTGCCCCATGACGGCGGCCGCCTCCAGCCCGCGGCCCATGACGTCGCCGATCAGGACGCCGACGCGGCCGGCACCCAGGGGGATGAGGTCGAACCAGTCGCCGCCGACCCCGGCGCCCTGGGTGGCGGGCAGGTAGCGGCTGGCGGTGGCCAGGCCCGGGATGGCGGGCGGGGTGCCCATCAGGCTGCGCTGCAGGGTGAGGGCGATGTGCCGTTGCTGTTCGTACAGGGCGGTGAGTTCCGCCTCCGCCCGTTTCCGGTCGCTGATGTCGCGGACGATGGCGCAGGCGCCGGTCACCGTGCCGTCGGCGGTCCGGGTGGGCCACAGGGTCACGTCCACGTCGATCAGCCGGCCACTGCGGGTGACCCGCAGCGTCTCGAAGTGCTCGACCTTCTCGCCGTCCCCCAGACGCTTCAGCAGCGCCGTGATCTCCTCCCGGTGCTCGGGCGTGGCCAGCATGGCCACATGGCGGCCGAGCGCCTCGGCAGCCGTGTAGCCGTACAGGGAGTGGGCGGCGGCGTTCCAGTAGGTGATGCGGCCGTCGAGGGTCTTGGCGAGGATGGCGTCCTGGGAGGACTCGACCAGCGCGGCGAGCTCGTTGATGCGGGCTTCGGCGGCCTTGCGGTCGCTGACGTCGCGTACGGCGGCGGAGAAGAGCAGGCCGTCCGCGGTCTCCAGGGGGCTGAGGCTGATCTCGACGGGGAACTCGGTGCCGTCCTTGCGCAGGCCGTGCAGTTCCAGTCCTGCGCCCATCGGGCGGACCTGCCGGTTCGCGGCGTACTCGTCGCGGTGGCGGTGGTGCTGGTCCCGGAAGCGCGTAGGGACCAGCAACTCCACGGAGCGTCCGAGCAGTTCCTTGCGCGGGTACCCGAACAGGGCCTCCGTCTGGGCGTTGACCAGGGTGATGGTCCCCGCGTCGTCGGTGATCACCATCGCGTCCGGCGCGGCTTCCAGCAGTGCACGGAAGCGGGCTTCGGCGGCCTTGCGGTCGCTGACGTCGCGTACGGCGGCGGAGAAGAGCAGGCCGTCCGCGGTCTCCAGGGGGCTGAGGCTGATCTCGACGG
>NZ_JBVJYK010000029.1:75444-93621 GCF_055600605.1 Kitasatospora sp. NPDC038210
GTTCGCGGCGTACTCGTCGCGGTGGCGGTGGTGCTGGTCCCGGAAGCGCGTAGGGACCAGCAACTCCACGGAGCGTCCGAGCAGTTCCTTGCGCGGATATCCGAACAGGGCCTCCGTCTGGGCGTTGACCAGGGTGATGGTCCCCGCGTCGTCGGTGATCACCATCGCGTCCGGCGCCGCCTCCAACAAGGAACGGAAGCGTTCCTCCACCGTCCCGACCACCGTCCCGACCGCCGTCCCGGCAGCCGTCGTGACACCTCGGCAGCCCGTTCCCTGGCCCGTAGCCGTGTCCTCGCCCGGTCTCCGGCCCACCACGTCGCCCACGCCTGCTCCCTTGCCTTGCCGTACCGGCGGTGCTGCTCCACCCCAGCGCATCAGGACTCCGGGCGCTTACATATGTCCGCTATTGGTTGCTGACAGTTCAATATTTCCGAAAGAAGATCATAAATGACCACTTACCGCGTGGCTTGGGCCCGCTCACAACTGCGGCAGTGGCCTGGCGGCTTCAGAAACCGCTATGAGACATGTCAATGGCGAAGCCCCGGCCGACGGATTCCGTCATGATGCATCGACGGCCGCTCCCCGTCACGCGAAATTCACAGACCGGGGTCTACTCGCATAGACAGCGGTGGGCCATCCTGGTGCGATGCCGGCGCTCGAAGCCCGCCCCCGTTCCCCGGGAACCGAGGGCGGTGGCGCCGGACGGATCGGCCGGCCCCGCGCCGGAGCACGTCCGAGTCACAGCACGGCCGGAGCACTGCCGTTTCACAGCACAGCCGCTTCACGAGCACGGTCGCGTCACAAGCGCGGTCGCGTCACAAGCACGGCCGCGTCACAGCACTGCGTACGACCCTTTCGTCCGGGCCGGTTCCGTGGGCCCGGCACCGGACCTCCCGCCCTCCCGCCCGCCCACCGGGGCGCGGCAGGAGGGCGGAGGTCGAGTCGGAGGAACACCAACTCACCGGGAGATGCAGATGAAGCCACGCACCGCCGCCACCGTCGTCGCCCTGGCCCTGGCCGGCCTCGCCCTCTCGGCGCCCACGGCCGGCGCCAGCGGCACCAAGCTGTCGCAGGCGACGGCCGCCGCCCAGTTCAGGAACGCCGGCATCACCTGGAGCTCCAGCGGTGGCTGCACCACCAGGTCCAACTCCACCTGCACCTCGTTCGAGCAGATCAACTCGGGCACGGTGAGCGCCGTCATCACCCTCAAGCAGGCCAGCGGCTGCGCCATCAACATCACGGGCGGGACCGAGGTGGGCCACGCCTCCGGCACCTACAGCCACTACAACGGCTACAAGGTCGACATCTCCCGCAGCTCCTGCATCGACGGCTACATCCAGAACAGCTTCACCTACATCGGCTACCGCGGCGACGGCTACCCGCAGTGGAAGGCCGCCTCGGGCAACCTCTACTGCAACGAGGGCAGCCACTGGGACATCCTCGTCTACTGACGCCGCCGACCCCGGGTGCCGGCTCCCCAGGGGGGCGCCGGCACCCGCGGTGTTGTCCTGCGGATCCTGTCCGTGGCACCACGCCGGACCGCTGCCGGAGCACCGGCAGCCGGCGTCGGCCTGCCCTCACAGGCGCTCGGATGCGCTCAGAAGTGCAGCGCGCCGATGTCGCGGACGGTCCGGGCGAGGGCCCGGATGAGCTCGTTCTCGGTGTCGCGGCGCCACACCAGGCCGTAGGGGATCGTCCCCATCTCGGGAATGGGGACGAACTGCACATGGGACATGGACCAGTAGCGGGTGACGTGGGACGGGAAGGGGTGGACGATCTCGCCGGTGATAACGAGATGGATCAGCTCATCGGCGTTGGTGGCCGACTCGATGCGTTCGATCTCCTTGCCCCGCGGCGTGTAGAACGAGAGGTAGCCGTCCTCCCAGAAGTCGGGCATCGCGGGGGGCATGGCATGGCCGAAGTCCCCCAGCGCCTCGACCGAGATCTGGCTTCGTCCGGCGAGTTCGTGGTCCGCGGCGACAGCCAGCACACGAGGGTCGTGGAAGAGGACCGGGCCAGTGGCGAGATCGGGCTCGTCCACCGGTAGCCAGGTGACGAAGACGTCCATGTCGCCGTCGCGGAGCCGCTCGAACGGTTCGACGTACGGCGCCCTGCGGATCTGCAGCTCCCACTCGGGGTGGCGGGAGCGGAACCCCTCCCAGTAGTGGTGCAGGTCGGGCACGTTGAAGGGCATCATGCCGACCCGCAGACGTGCGGACTTGCCGCGGGCGGCCAACCGGGCACGTTCGAGGCTGTCCCGCAGGTGCGTGTGGACCGGCCGCAGATCGGCGCACAGCTGCCGGCCGAGGGGGGTCAGACGGACCTGGCGGCGGTTGGAGCGGTCGAACAGCAGACCCCCGATCTGCCGCTCCTGACGGGCGATCACCTGGCTGACCCGCGCCTGGGTGAGGTGCAGCCGGGCGGCTGCTCTGCCGAAGTGCAGCTCCTCCGCCAAGGTCAGGAATATCTCGATCTCGCGCATCTCCATGCTGCCGAACCCCCCGTCATAAGCACGATTTATCGGATCTTACTGATCTTGGACGTTGATGGGTTCGCCGATCGACTGAAGGATCGTCAGCAGAACCCAACCCCTACCGGACCGGAGTGCCATGACCATCGTCGACGCCGAGAAGCCACCCGCCACGTCGGGCGGCGACCGGGTGCCTCTCACGAGCTGGCTCGCCGTCGTCACCATGGCGGTCGGGACCTTCGCGCTGGTGACCGTCGAGTCGCTGCCGGTGGGGCTGCTTCCCCTCGTAGGGGGAGACCTCCACGTCTCCGAGGGCACCGCGGGCCTGATGGTGACCGTCCCCGGCCTGGTCGCCTCCGTCACGGCGCCGCTGCTCCCGGTGGCGATCGGACGGCTCGACCGGCGCGTCGCGCTGATCGGCCTGATCACCCTGATGGTCCTGGCCAACGGACTGTCGGCCGTGGCACCCGACTTCACCGTCCTGCTGGGCGCGCGCTTCCTCATCGGGATCAGCATCGGCGGCTTCTGGTCGCTCGCCGCCGGACTCGCCGTGCGGCTGGTGCCGGACCGGTTCGTCCCCCGGGCCATGTCGGTGGTCTTCGGCGGCGCCACGGCGGCCAACGTCCTGGGCGTACCGGCCGGGACGCTGATCGGCGGCCTCGCGGACTGGCGCACCGCGTTCGTGGTCGCGGGCGCACTGGGCCTCCTCGTGCTGGTGGGCCTGCTCTTCCTGCTGCCTTCGATGCCCGCCCGACAGGTCGTCCGACTGCGCACCCTGCCGCAGCAGTTCCGCCACCCCGTGGTGCGCGCCGGCGTCATCGCCACGTTCCTCCTGGTCGGCGGCCACTTCGCCGCCTTCACCTTCGTCAGCCCGATCCTGCGGACCGTCTCGGGGATCGGCCAGGGCGCGATCGGCCCGCTCCTGCTCGGCTTCGGCGTCGCCGGCATCCTGGGCAACTTCCTCGCCGGCGCGGCCGCGGAGCGGAACGTCCGCGCGACCATCGTCACCCTCAGCGTCCTGCTCACCGCGGTTCTCGCGGTTTTTCCCCTCGCCGGCCGCACCCCGGTCGGCGGGACCCTGCTGCTGCTGGGCTGGGGGCTGGCCTTCGGCGGCGTGCCCGTCGGCGTCCAGACGTGGATCCTCAAGGCGGCACCCGACTCGGCCGAGGCGGCCACCGCCCTGAACACCTCCGTCTACAACCTGGCCATCGCCCTCGGTGCCCTGCTCGGCGGAGCCGTCGCCACCGGCCTCGGCACGAGCGCTGTCCTGACGGCCGGGGCCCTCTTCGCCCTCCTCACCGTTCTCGCCGTCCGGAGCGCCCGGCGCGCCTGAACAGCGTGCCGCGTCCGCCCGGCGTGCCCGAACAGCGTGCCGCGTCCGCCCGGCGTGCCCGAACAGCGTGCCGCGTCCGCCCGGCGTGCCCGAACAGCGTGCCGCGTCCGCCCCGCGCGCCTGAACAGCGTGCCGCGTCCGCCCGGCCACCCACACCCTCACGATCTCCCGAAGACAGGAGCACCGCCATGCACACCCCCGCCCGACCCACCAGCCGCGTCTGGTTCATCACCGGCGCCAGCCGCGGTCTCGGCCGCGCCTTCGCCGAGGCGGCCCTGACGGCCGGCGACCGCATCGTGGTCGCCGCCCGCACCACGACCGCGCTGGACGAGCTCGCGAGCGCCCACCCCGGCCGGGTCCTGCCCCTCACGCTGGACGTGACCGACCGGGACGCCGTGTTCGCCGCCGTCGCCGAGGCGGTCGGCCACTTCGGACGGCTCGACATCGTCGTCAACAACGCCGGAATGCTCTCGATGGGCATGGTCGAGGAGTTCACCGAAGCCGAGGCGCGCGCCCAGCTGGACGTCAACTTCTTCGGCGCGCTCTGGGTGAGCCAGGCCGTCATGCCCGTGCTGCGCGAACAGCGCTCCGGTCACCTCGTGCAGGTCTCCAGCATCGCCGCCCTGGGCGGCTTCCCCAGCACCGGCCTGTACAGCGCCAGCAAGTTCGCCCTGGAAGGCCTCAGCGAAGCCCTCGCCGCGGAGGCCGCCTCCTTCGGGGCCAAGGTGAGCATCCTCCAGCCCGGCGGCTACTGGACCGACCTCTACACCGCGATGCACAGCACCAGCCCCCTGGAGGCGTACGCGCCGCTCCGGGAGAAGCTGGCCGAGCAGTTCGCCGAGGGCTCGGTCGACAGCGATCCGAAGCTCGCCGCGGCCGCGCTCATCGAGCTGGTCGACAGCGACGAGCCGCCGCTGCGCCTCCTCCTGGGAAGCATGGTCTACGACCTCGCCTTCGACATCGCCCGTACCAGGGCGGACACCTGGGCGGCGTGGGAACACGTCAGCCGCGCCGCGGAACACGCGATCACCGGTCCGGCCTGACGGCCCGGGAAGAGGCAGCATGTCGTTCCGCACCACGGCCGACGTCGTCCACCGCTTCAACCGCGCCTTCATCCACCACGACGTCTCGCTGCTCGTCGACCTGCTCGCCGACGACTGCGTGATGGAGACGAAACAGCCCGCCCCCGACGGGGCCCGCTACGAAGGCCGCGCCGCGTGCCTGCAGTTGTGCCGGGCACTCGCCGAGAACCGAACCAGGCAGTACGAGCCGGAGGCCGTCGTCATCACCGGTGAGCGGGCGACCGTCCGCTGGCGGTGCCGCTTCGGCGACGGCCCGGCCGACACGGTCCGCGGCGTGACGCTCACCCTCGTCCGGGACGGCCTGATCGTCGAGGCCCTCGGCTACAGCAAGACCTCGGACGGCAGCCGGCCGGGCGAGGCCGAATCCACGGACACCATCGGGAGTCAGGACATGCGTGTGTTGTTGGTGGCGTACGGTTCGCGCGGCGACGTCGAGCCGATGCTCGGACTCGGCACCGCCCTGCGCGACCTCGGCGCCGAGGTACGAGTGTGCGCCCCACCGGACTTCGCGGAGCTGTCGGACGGCGTCGGCATCCCCCTGGTGCCGCTCGGCCGGTCGCTGCGCGAGACGGCGACCGAGGCGGTGACCGGCACGGCGAAGCCCCCGGCGGAGAGCCTGTCCGAGCGCGCGGCCCGGATGGTCGCCGCCACGTACGAATCCGTCGCGGCGGCAGCCGAGGGATGCGACGCAGTGGTGGCGACCGGTCTGATCCCGGCAGCCGCCGCTGCCCGCGCGGCGGCCGAGGAACTGGGCATCCCCTACCTGTTCGTCGCCTTCTTCCCGAGCTATCTGCCGTCGCCGCACCACCCGCCGCTCGCGTGGCCGGGCCGGCCGCTCCCGCCGGACGAGACCGACAACCGGGTGCTCTGGGACCAGAACGCGGAACACCTGAACGCGCTGTTCGGCGAGGCGATCGACACCCACCGGGCGGCCATCGGCCTGCCGCCGGTGGACGACGTCCGCGACCACGTCCTCACCGACCGTCCGTGGCTGGCGGCCGACCCGCTGCTCAGCCCGTGGCCACAGTCGGCGGACCTCGACGTGGTGCAGACCGGGGCATGGATCCGGCCGGACGAACGGCCCCTCCCGGCCGAGCTGGAGGCCTTCCTGGACGCCGGTGGACCACCCGTCTACGTGGGCTTCGGCAGCATGCCCGTGCGTGACGCGCCGGAGGTCGCCCGCGCGGCCGTCGAGGCGGTCCGCGCCCGGGGACACCGCATCCTCCTCTCCCGCGGCTGGGCCGACCTGGCGTCGACCGACGAGGACGGCGACTGCTTCCCGGTCGGCGAGGTCAACCACCAGGCGTTGTTCGGCCGGGTCGCCGCCGTGGTGCACCACGGCGGCGCCGGTACCACGACGACGGCCGCCCGGGCCGGTGCACCCCAGGTCGTGGTGCCCCAGATGGCGGACCAGCCGTACTGGGCCGGCCGGGTGGCCGAGCTGGGTATCGGCGTGCTGCACGAGGGTCCGACGCTGACCTTCGACTCCCTGTCCGCCGCGCTCGGCGAGGCCCTGACCCCCGGCACCCGCGCACGGGCGAGGGACCTGGCCGCCGCGATCCGCACCGACGGCGCGACGGTGGCCGCGGAACTGCTGCGGAACACCGTCGATCCCTCGTAACCCCCTGCTGGCGCACCTCTGTCGATCATTCGAAAGGAAGAAACGTGAAGGTACTCGTACTGGGTTCCACCGGCTACGTCGGGTCCGCCGTGACACGGCGGCTGACGGCGGACGGCCACCAGGTGGTCCACTTCGTCAAGGACGCCGGGCGGCTCGGCCCCGACGCGGCGTCGCGCGTGGGTGATCTGGGCGACCCGGCCTCGCTGCGGGCCGCCGTCACCGATGACATCGATGCCGTGCTGAACCTCGCCACGCCGACCGGCGACGAGACGGCGGACGCGGCGGCCGTGGACGCGCTGACCGAGCGGTTGCGCGGCACCGGGCGGGCGTTCGTGTACACCAGCGGTGTGTGGGTGCTCGGCGCCACCGGGGACACCGCGGTCGACGAGGACGCCGCCACGGACGCGATCGCCATCGTCGGCTACCGCCCGCGCATCGAGCAGCGCGTCCTGGCGACCGCCGCCGGGGACGTGCGCGCCGTGGTGCTGCGGCCCGGCATCGTGTACGGCCACGGCGGCGGCATACCCGGCCTGATGACCGGCTGGGCGAAGGAGCACGGCACCGGCCGGTACGTCGGCTCGCCGGCCACCCGCTGGCCGATGGTGCACGTGGACGACCTCGCCGAGTTGTTCGTGCTGGCCCTGACCAAGGCCGAGCCGGGCAGCGTGCTGCACGGCGTGGCCCACGAGGCCGTGCCGGTCGCCGCGCTCGCCGCCGCCACCGACATCGCCGCGGGGGGCACCGGCCGGGCCGAGACCTGGCCGCAGGACCAGGCGGCCGACGTCGTGGGCGCCCCGTTCGCCGAGGCCCTGGCGCTGAACCAGGTCGTGTCCGGGCGCCGCGCCGTCACCGAGCTGGGCTGGCGGCCCAGCCGACCGTACGTCCTGACCGAGCTGGCCGCGCCGGCCGAGCTGACGGGAGGCGACCGTGGCTGACCTCACCGGCTCCACCCTGCCCATCTGCCGCACCTGCGGCACCCAGTACGCCGCCACCCGCCCCGACTGCCCGGTCTGCCTGGACGAACGCCAGTACGTCGGGGCCGACGGCCAGCAGTGGACCAGCCTCGCCGAACTGCGCGCCGAGGGCCACGAGGGACGCTTCGAGGAGCAGGGCCCCGACGTGCTCGGCATCGGCTGCACCCCCTCCTTCGCCATCGGCCAGCGGGCCCTGCTCGTGCGCACGGCCGGCGGCAACGTGCTGTGGGACTGCGTGCCCTACCTCGACGACGCGGTGATCCGCGAGGTGGAGAAGGCCGGCGGGATCGACGCGATCGTCGTCAGCCACCCGCACTTCTACTCCGCCGTCGTCGAGTGGGCCCACGCCTTCGACGCACCCGTGTACCTGCACGAGGCCGACCGGCAGTGGGTCGGCCGCCCCGACCCCGCCCTGCACTTCTGGAACGGCCGGACCCACCGGCTGACCGACGAACTGACGCTGATCAACCCCGGAATCCACTTCCCGGGCAGCACGGTCATGCACCGGAACACGGGGGAGGGCGCGCTGTTCACCGGCGACGTGGTCAACGTCTGCCCGGACCGCCGCTGGGTCACGATCATGTACAGCTACGCCAACCACATCCCGGAGCGCCCCGACGCCGTGCGCGCTGCCGGCGAACTGCTCGCCGGCTACCGCTTCGAGCGGATCTACGGGGCGTGGTGGGACCGCGTCGTCACGAGCGACGGCAACGAGGTCCTGGCCCGGTCGGTGGACCGGTACCTGCGCTTCGAACAGGCGCTGCCGACGGAGGCCCGCTCATGACGACGACGGAACACGTCCACCAGCACTGACAGCACGCCGCAGAGCGACCGGCCTGCCGGGCGGACGGACACCGTACACGGCCTCGGACATCACGGGGCCTTCGGCACCGTCCCCCGGCAGCCTGTCGGGCTGTCGATGCGGCTGGACGGGTGTAGTTCGGCAGCCGACTTCGGCGGCCTCCGGCCGAAGCGGCGGGCCGCCCGGTTACATGAGCCTGCGCCGCGGTGCGGGGCGTACCGGCGTCGTTCACGGCCCCGGGCCTGACGGACGAAAGAGCACAATGGCAGAGCGCGACCCTCGCAACCGCACCGTCCGCAGCCCTCGACGTCGCGGACGCGCCGCCGCCGTGTTCGCGTCCGCCGTACTGGTGGCCGCCGCGGGACCGGGATTCGGGACCGGCGCGGCCGCCCTGGCACCCGGCACCCAGTTCACGCCGCTGACGGCCGCGGTGATGACCGAGCCGACGCCGTTCGACGCCACGGACGGCAGGACGCACCTCTCGTACGAACTGCTCACCACGAGCGCACTGTCCAGCAGCACCCCGCTGCGGCTCGACCGGGTCGACGTCCAGGACGCCCGCACCCACCGGGTCATCGGCTCGCTGAGCGGGCAGCCGCTGGCCGACGCCGCCAATCCGGTGGGCGACCCCCTGCCCGGTGCGGACGCGTACACCCCGGCGCCGCCGGGGCCCACGCCGACCGTCATCCAGGGCTCCCAGCAGTGGATCATCTGGCTCGACCTGACCCTCGACCGCGGTCAGCCGGTGCCCGAGGTCCTCGAACACCACCTCTCGGGTGCCGTCCTGACCCCCTCCGGCCCGTCCGCGTTCGAGGAGACGGTGCAGGCCACCCCGACCTCCCGCACCGCGCCGTTGAACCTGAACGCGCCCGTCCGCCCCGGCACCTGGTACGCCAGCGAGTCCTGCTGCGGCAACACCCACCACCGGCGAGGACTCGCCCCGATCAACGGCCGCTTCGACGTGCCGCAGCGCTTCGCGATCGACTGGTACCGGCTCGGCGAGCAGGGCCAGGCCTGGGAGGGCGACCCCGCCCGGCTCACCAGCTACCTGAGCTACCGCCAGCCGGTCGTGGCCGCGGCCGGCGGCAGAGTGGTGGAGGTCCAGGACGGGATCCCGGACAACCCGCCGCCCGTCACGCCGCCCGTCCCGCCGATCGAGGACACCGTCGGCAACCACATCACCCTGGAAGTCGCACCGGGCCGCTACCTGCTCTACGCCCACCTCGAAGCCGGCACGCTCGACGTCCGGGAGGGCGACTGCGTCGAACCCGGCCAGGTCCTCGGACTGATCGGCAACAGCGGCAACTCCACCACGCCCCACCTGCACTTCCAGGTCATGACCACGGCCGAGTTCTTCCCGACCGACAGCCCGCCGTTCACCTTCCGGAGCTTCCGCGTCCTCGGACAGGTCGAACCCCGGATCTGGGACGACAACCTGGGCCTGCAACCGACCGGTGTCCTGCCGATCACGCCCTCGCCGTACGAGGGCCCCCACCGTGCGCAGTACCCGCTCGACCGCGAGGTGCTGGACTTCTGACCGGACGTTGCGGAGGCTGACCGGCGGCCGGGGCCGGGAACAGCCCCGTCCCACCTCGGTCCCCCACTCCGTTGCCGGACCCCGGGTACGCCCCGCTGCCCGACCGTGGGCCAGGAGGTCGCCGGCCAGCCTCAGCACCGTGAAGGTGTGACAGGCTTTCAGGTCAGGACGGAGGCCCCCGGTGGGCTGGGTGTTCTGTCCCGGGAGGTTGTGGACGGGTGAGCCAGGTCTCGACTGAGGGATCTTGAAGGGGTGTGACCCAGGTGCGCCAGGAACCCGCCAGAACCTGATCTCGGCCTGCTGAGTGCCTGACGCTGTCGGGGATCTCGGCGATGACGGTCGGCCATGCCCTCGACATCTCAGTCTTCAAGATCCCCGACCTCGTCACCCGCGATCAGCTCTGCGTCTCCTCGCGGCGTCCAACGGCGGCCGCATCGGGTATGACGAGCAGTTTGCCGGTGGTACGCCGAGCCTCCAGATCGCTGTGGGCCCGGGCGGCCTCGGACAACGCGTAGCGGCCCGTTACGGTGACCTCAAGCGCCTTGGAGCGCACCCACTCGAACACATCGGCGGCCCGTCGGAGCAGTTCGGACCGATCGGCGATGAAGTGCCCGAGGCTGGGCCGGATCAGGGTCAGCGAACCGCCGTGGGCGAGCCGAATCGGATCAAACGGAGGCACGGCACCACTCGCCGCGCCGAAGAGCACGAGATGGCCGCGGGTTCGCAGGCTGGCGAGGCTCGCATCGAAGGTGTGCGCGCCGACGCCGTCGAAGACAACCGGCAGTCCCTGACCGCCGTTGAGCCGCCTCACCTCGGCTGCGAGATCGTCGACTGCGGAGGAAAGGATCACCTCAGCGGCCCCGGCACGCTTCGCCAGCTCGGCTTTCGCCGTGGTCGACGTCGTGCCGATCACCCTGCCGCCGAGATGGGTGATGAGCTGGGTCAATAGCAGCCCCATGCCACCGGCAGCCGCATGCACGAGCACCGTGTCGCCCCCCTGAACCGGGTAGGCGTCCTTGACGAGGTAGTGCGCGGTCATGCCTTGGAGGAGCACGGCGGCGGCCGTCTCGAAGCCGATATCGTCGGGCAGCGGCACCAGCCGGGAGGAGTCCACGACGGCCCGCTCGGCATATGTGCCGGGAATCTCCACCCAACCGACCCGGTCCCCGACTGCCACGTCAGCGACGCCGGGTCCGACTTCGACGACCGTGCCGGCGCCCTCAGTGCCCGGGGTGAAGGGCAGCGGGAGGCTGTACCGGCCTTCGCGGTGGTAGACGTCGAGGAAGTTGACCCCGGATGCGGCGACCTCCACGATCGCCTCGCCCGGACCCGGCCGCGGCTGCTCCAGCTCGGCCTCCTGCAGCACCTCGGGACCGCCCACTTCGTACACCTGAATCGCTCTCATGGCCCTCCAATAACGGTTCATCCCCCACCAACCCCGTCGATGGCGATCCGATTCCCGGCAAGCAGACCGGCCCGCCGCCCCCGCCGAGAGCCGAGACGCCTGCTCTGCACCCGGGTCATGGACTCCGGCCTCGGTACTGGTGGGAGCGTTCGGCGTGCTCGTCCATCGGATGTCTACCGGCGCTTCCCACACTTCTCGCAGCAACCTCGCTGATCGTTTGAAAGCCCGACAGCAGCTGTCCACAGCTGCCGTGACGTCGACGGCCCGCAAATGACCCCGACCGGTCTCCCCGTGAGTTTCCTGGATCCCCGCCCGGTCGGGGCGAGTGCGCTTCGGGCGGACCGCACGGCCGGGGCCTGCGCCCGTCCGGTGTCCGGTGGACTGCTACGCGCGCCGTTTTGGAGAGGAGTTGGCCTCGTGAGGCCCGAACTGAGTCAAGAGGATGAGAGCCGAGCCGCTACCGCACTCTCACCGGGCGGTCTGCGTGCCGTGGTCTGCGTACCGCAGCTGTTCGAGGAGCGGGTAGGGACCAGTCCTGATGCGGTGGCTGTCGTCGACCGCGACGGGTGCGTGACGTATGCGGGGCTTGACGCTGCCGCCAACCGCTTGGCCGGAGTGCTGGTGGAGCGTGGTGCGGGCGCCGAGAGCGTGGTCGCGGTGAACCTGCCGCGCGGGCGTGAACTGGTGACGGCGGTGCTGGCCGTGCTGAAGTCCGGTGCCGCCTACCTGCCGCTCGACCCTGCGCTGCCGGCCGAGCGCCGCAGGTACCAGCTGGAGGCCGCCGGTGTCGCCCTGCTGATCGGGCCCGAGGGCTGTGAGGGGGCCGAGGACTGTGACGGGGTCCAGGTGGTCGACCCGGCTGCCGGCGGGCCGGCCGGGCGCTCCGCGCAGAACCCGGCGGTGGAGGTTGCCCCCGGCGACCTCGCCTATGTGATCTTCACTTCGGGTTCGACCGGGCGCCCCAAGCCGGTGGCCGTCACCCACGGGTCGCTGGCCAACCACGCGGTTGCCGTCGGCGCGGCCTTCGACCTGACCGCAGCCGATCGGGTGCTGCAGTTCGCCGCTCCGGGGTTCGACGTGTTCGGCGAGGAGGTGTTCCCGACTCTGCTGGCCGGCGCCCGGGTGGTGGTGGCGCCCGATCCGGTGCCGTCGCCCGCGGAGCTGGAGGAGCACCTGTGCCGTGAGCGGGTCACGGTGGCCAACCTGCCGACGCCGTACTGGGACCAGTGGGTCCGCGATCTCGACGCCGAACCGCGGGAGGTGCCCGAGGCCCTGCGGCTCCTGGTGGTGGGCAGCGACACCGGGCACACCCGTACGCTGGCCGGCTGGCGAGGGCACACCCCGGTGCCCGTGGTCAACGCCTACGGTCTGACGGAGACCACCATCACCGTCACGCTCCAGGCGTTCACCGGGGAGCCGATGCCCGACGGGGAGGTGCTGCCGATCGGGCGGCCGCTGGCCGGGGCGCGGGCGTACGTGCTCGACGCCGGTCTGGAGCCGGTTGCGGCGGGCACCCGGGGCGAGCTGTACGTGGGTGGGGCGGTGCTGGCTCGCGGGTACCTGGGGGAGCCGGGGCTGACCGCCGACCGTTTCGTGCCGGACCCGTTCGGCGAGACGCCGGGCGGGCGGCTCTACCGCACCGGCGACCTCGTGGTGCTGCGCGCCGACGGTGCCCTGGCCTTCGTCGGTCGGGCCGACGACCAGGTGAAGATCCGCGGCCGGCGGGTCGAACCGGCGGAGATCAGTGCGGCCCTGTGCACGCACCCGGCGGTGCGTCAGGCGCACGTGCGGGCGGTGGACGACGAGGCGGACGGCAAGCGGCTGGTCGCCTACGTGGTCGCCGCCGAGGTCGAGTCGTCGCAGTTGCGCGCCCATCTGGCCACGAGTCTGCCGGCCGCGATGGTCCCGGCCTCCTACGTGGTGCTCGACGAGCTGCCGCTGACCGCGAACGGCAAGATCGACCACAGGGCGCTCCCGGTGCCGATGCCGACCGCCGGCGACACCGCGCCCGACACCACCGCGTCCGGCCGCGCCACGTCCGGCGCGCCGCAGGCGGTGGCGCTGACCGGCCTGGAGGAGCAGATAGCGGCCGTGTGGCGTGAGGTGCTGCGGGTCGGCCAGGTGGGGCCGGACGACGGCTTCTTCGAGATCGGCGGGCACTCGCTGCTGCTCGTCCAGGTGCAGCGCAAGCTCAGCAGGGCACTGGGACGCCGGGTTCCCGGCGTCGCGCTCTTCGCCCATCCGACCATCCGCAGGCTCGCCGCCCATCTGCGCGACGGCTCCGGGCCGGCCGTCGGCGCGCTCGGTGACGAGCGTGCCGATGAGCGCCGCAGCGGGTACGCCCGGCTCCAGCAGCGCCGTGCCGCACGCCGGAGCGCCGGGGGTGCCCGATGACGCAGGCGGCACAGCCGGTGGGCCCGGACAGCCCCTTCCTCGCCGTCGTCGGGATGGCCGGGCGGTATCCCGGAGCGCGTGACCTCGGGGAGTTCTGGGACAACCTGGTCAAGGGCGCAGAAACGGTCACCCGCTTCCCCGGCGACCCGTCCAATCCCGAGTACGTTCCCGCGCTCGGAGTACTGGAGGACGCGGACGAGTTCGACGCGGCGTTCTTCGGCTACTCGCCGCGCGAGGCGCTGATCCTCGACCCGCAGCAGCGGCTGTTCCTGACCTGCGCCTGGGAGGCGCTGGAGGACGCCGGGTACGACGCCCGGTCCTGTGCCGGGCCGGTCGGCGTGTACGCGGGCAGTAGCCAGACCGGCTACCTGGAGACGCTGACGGCCCACCGCGACCGGCTCGGCCCGGTCAGCGAGTGGCAGCTGCGGCTGGCGACCGGCATCGACTTCCTCACGTCGCGGGCAGCCCACCGGCTCGGTCTCACCGGGCCGGCGGTGACGGTGCAGACCGCCTGCTCCACCTCCTTGGTCGCCGTTCATCTCGCCGCGCAGGCGCTGCTGTCCGGCGAGTGCGACCTGGCTCTGGCCGGCGGGGCCAGTGTCAACGTCCCGGCGCGCCTGCCCGAGTACGCCGAGGGCGGTGTCATCTCGCCCGACGGCCGCTGCCGGGCCTTCGACGCCCGGGCCCGCGGGACCGTTGCGGGCAACGGTGTCGGCATCGTGGTCCTCAAACGGCTCGCCGACGCACTTCAGGACGGCGACCACATCCGTGCCGTCCTGCGCGGCACCGCGGTGAACAACGACGGCACGGACAAGGTGGGCTTCACCGCTCCGGGAGTGGCCGGCCAGGCCGAGGTCATCCGCGCGGCCCACCTGGTGGCCGACGTCGAGCCGGACAGCATCGGCTACGTCGAGGCGCACGGGACCGGGACGCCGCTGGGGGACCCGATCGAACTGGCGGCGCTGACCCGGGCCTTCCGGCGCGGCACCGACCGGCGCGGGTTCTGCCGGATCGGATCGGTGAAGACCAACATCGGCCACACCGACGCGGCCGCCGGGGTGGCGGGCTTCATCAAGGCGGTGCTGGCCGTCCAGCACGGCCTGATCCCGCCGAGCCTGCACTACACCGCACCCAACCCCGAGATCCCCTTCGCGGACGGCCCGTTCGTGGTGAACACCGAACCGTACCGGTGGTGCCCCGACGGTCCCCGCCGGGCCGGGGTCAGCTCGTTCGGGATCGGAGGCACCAACGCGCACGCGATCCTGGAGGAGCCGCCCGCGCGACCTCGCCCGCCCGCCGCGCCCGCGAGCCGTCTGCTGGTGCTGTCCGCCCGGACCGCCCCCGAACTGGACCGCGCCGCCGCCAGGCTCGCCGAGCACCTGCAACGGCAGGCCGCCGGCGCCGCCGACCCCGGCCGGGACCTGGCCGACACGGCCTGGACGCTGCAGACCGGCCGCCGCGCCTTCGCGCACCGCCGGTTCGCCGTGGCCGCCGACCACACCGAGGCGATCGAAGCACTGACCGGGGCCGGCACCTTCGACCACCCGCCCGTGGGCGGCGGCCGGCCGGTGGCGTTCGTCTTCCCCGGTCAGGGCGGACAGCACGTCGGCATGGGCCGCGAACTGTACGAGAACGACCCGGTCTTCCGTGCCGAGGTCGACGCGTGCTGCGCGCAGCTCGCGCCCACGCTCGGCCTGGACCTGCGGGCGGTCCTGTACCCGGCCGGCGAGCAGCAGCTCGCGGCGGCCGAAGTGTCGCTGCGCGACATGAGCGTGGCCCAGCCGGCCGTCTTCGTGGTGGAGTACGCGCTCGCCCGGATGTGGGAGCAGCGAGGGGTACGGCCGGCGGCTGTCGCCGGACACAGCCTCGGTGCCTTCGCCGCCGCGTGCGTGGCCGGTGTGCTCTGCCTGCCCGACGCGCTGCGGCTGGTCGCCGAGCGCGGCAGGCTGCTTCAGAGCCTGCCCGTCGGGGCGATGCTGGCCGTGCCGCTGGCCGAGCGCGACGTCACCGTACTCCTCCGCGACGGCCTGGAGCTTGCGGCCGTCAACGGACCCAACCAGTGCGTCGTGTCCGGGCCGCGGGGGGCGGTCGACGCGGTGTTCGCCCGGCTGACGGAGGACGGTGTCGACGCGCGCCTGCTGCGCATTGCCGCCGCCGGACACAGCGCTCTGGTGGAGCCGATCCTCGACCGGTTCGCCTCCGTGGTCGCCGAACTCGACCTCAAGGCGCCTTCGATCCCCTGGGTCGGGGACACCACCGGGGAGTGGGTCCGCACGGACCGCGTTCCGGGCGTCGAGTTCTGGACCGCCCACATGCGCCGGGCGGTGCGCTTCGGCGACACCCTCGCCACCCTGCTCGCCGAGCCCGGCCGGATCCTGCTCGAAGTCGGCCCCGGCCTGACCCTGACGACACTGGCCCGCCGACACCCGGCCCGCACTGAGGGCCACCTGGCGCTGCCGAGCCTGCCGCACCCTGCCGGCGAGCAGTCCGCCCTGCGGACCTCGTTGGCCGCCGCCGGACAGCTGTGGGCGGCCGGCGTCGAGCTCGACTGGCCGCGGCTGCACGAAGGCCCCCGGCCGGGCCGGACTCCGCTGCCGACCTACCCGTTCAGCCCGCAGCGGTACTCACCGCTCCCTGCCGACAACCCCACGCCGACCGTCAGCGCCCGGCCCACGGCGACCGTCACCGCCCGGCCCTCGCCGACCGTCCCGAAGCCCGCACAGGACGGCGACACCGAAACACAGCTCGCCCGGATCTTCGGTCAACTGCTCGGGCTGGAGCACGTGGCGGCGCAGGACGACTTCTTCGACCTGGGCGGGGACTCGCTGATCGCCGTTCAACTCGCCTCTGCCGTCCGCGCGGCCTTCGGCGTGCACATCACCGTCAAGCAGGTCTTCACCGCCCCCGCTCCGCGCCGACTGGCCCGGGTGATCGACGCCGCCCGGCAACCGGCCTGAACCGTCATGCGACACACCGACCCGAGGGACAGCCATGTTCGAGGACGACGACGACCGGACCTACGAGGTGGTCCGCAACACCGAGGAGCAGTACTCCGTCTGGCCGGCCGGGCGGGCGCTGCCCGCCGGGTGGGAGCGGACGGGCGGACGGGGCAGCAAAGCGGACTGCCTCGCCCTGATCGACGGCCTGTGGAGCGACCTCCGGCCGAAGAGCACACGTGAACGGGCGGCCGCCCGATGACGCAACCGGCCCCTCCGCCGGGACTGTTGCGCCACCAGGGCTTCCGACGGCTGTGGGCAGCCCAGACGGTCAGCGTGCTCGGCGCCCAGATCTCCGAACTCGCGCTGCCCCTGGCGGCCGTGACGGCATTGAGAGCCACCCCGTTCCAGGTGGGACTGCTGGCCGCCGTGCAGTACCTGCCGTTCCTCGTGGTCGGCCTGCCGGCCGGGGCATGGGTGGACCGGACGCGCCGACGGCCCGTCATGATCGCAGCAGACCTGGTCCGCTGCGCGGTCCTGCTGACCGTGCCGGCGGCCGCGCTCTGCGGGGTTCTGCACCTGTGGATGCTGTATCCGGTCGCCTTCGCGGTCGGGGTCATGACGGTCTTCTTCGACCTGGCGGCACAGTCCTTCCTGCCGACCCTGGTCGGCGAGGAGCAGCTCGTCGAGGCCAACACCAAACTGCAGCTGTCCGAGACCGCCGGTCAGCTGGCCGGCCCCGGCGCCGGCGGATTCCTCGTCCAGCTGCTGACCGCGCCGCTCGCCGTGCTCGCCAACGCGCTCGGCTACGCCGGGTCGGCGGCCCTGCTCCTGCTGGTGCGGGTGGAGGAGCGCCCGATCCGCGATGCGGTCCGGCGGGGACTGGTGGCGGAGGTCAAGGACGGCCTCGGCTACGTGTTCCGGCATCGGCTGCTGCGCCCGATAGCGCTGAGCGCGGGAATCGCCAACCTCTTCGGCCTGTTCGGAATGGTCCAGGCGATCCTGGTGCTCTACGCGGTCCGTGACCTGCGGCTCTCGCCGGCCGGGCTGGGCACCGCGCTCGCGATCGCGAACGCAGGCGTACTGCTCGGCTCGCTCGCCAACGGCCGGGTGGTGCGGCGCCTCGGTGTCGGGCCGTCGCTCACCTGGGCCGCCTTCGGGCTGGGCGGCACCATCCTGCTGCTGCCGCTGGCCACCCCGGGCACCGCGATGCCCGTCCTGGCGGTCGCGATGGCCCTGGCCGGGCTGTGCGGCTCCGTCTTCAACATCAACCAGATCAGCCTGCGGCAGTCCGTCACCCCGGCCCCGATGCGCGGGCGCATGACGGCGACGCTGCGGTTCGTGGTCTGGGGCGTCATCCCCGTCGGGACCTTCCTCGGAGGCGCACTGGTCGGCCCGCTCGGACTGCGCGGCGCCCTCTGGCTCGCCGGTGCGGGCAGCGTCCTCGCCGGGCTGCCGCTGCTGTTCTCCGCCGTGCACTCACTGCGGGCCATGCCCGACGCCGCACCGACCGCCCGATCGATGAGCCAGGAGAATCTCAATGACCGTGTCAAGCCGTCTGCGTGACGGGTGGGACGGAGGTGAACTCCCTCTTGTCACGCAGCATCGCCCACAGGACGTTCA
>NZ_JBVJYK010000030.1:0-91728 GCF_055600605.1 Kitasatospora sp. NPDC038210
TTTGGCACGCTGTTGAGTTCTCAAGGAACGGACGCTTCCTTCGGACCGCCTTCCAGCGGACCCTCCGGGCTTCGTTCTTTCGTGTTTCCAGCTTACCAGATGTTTTCCGCTCCGTTTACCGGGGCTTTTCACATCTGAAATCTGGAGTTAACCGCCGAGTTGCGGCGACTCGACCAACCATAGCGGGTCGGTGTCCGGAGCGCGAATCAAGGCGCGCCCGGTGTCACCCGGGTGGCGGCATGATTTGTTGCTCTCGCGAGCATATACAGCAATGGTCCCGATTCGCCAAGATGCCTGTAGAGTGCGGCGCATCGACCGAGAGGACTAGACCACTCGCGGGCCGATGGGACGCCGGCCGGTAGGTGGGCGGAGGGCGGGTTGTTCGCCCTGGAATGTCGACAGATGTCCGAAGTTGACATGATTTAGTCTTCAGCTGATCGTCGTGCCGCTCCTCGCGGCCGCTCGCTGTACTGCGCACTTGGGAGGCACAACCATGACCACTGTGACGTCGCCGCTGACCGGTCGGGTCGTCGGGCTCGCCGGCGTGCCCGACCCGGTGTTCTCGGGCGCGATGGTCGGTCCCGGTACCGCGATCGACCCGGTCCGTCGGCCCACCGAGGCGGTCGCTCCGGTGGACGGGGTCGTGGTCTCCATGCACCCGCACGCCTTCGTCGTCGTGGACGCCGAGGGCCACGGGGTGCTGACCCACCTCGGGATCGACACCGTCCAGCTCAACGGCGAGGGCTTCGAACTGCTCGTCAACAAGGGCGACACGGTGACCCGCGGCCAGGCCGTCATCAAGTGGGACCCGGCCGCCGTGGAGGCCGCCGGCAAGTCGCCGATCTCGCCGATCGTCGCGCTGGAGGCCGCTCCGGACTCGCTCGGCGGCCTCCGGGAGGACGGCGAGGCCGCGTCCGGCGACGCCCTGTTCAGCTGGAGCTGACCTCTCGACCACGGACACACACCCGCCCCGCAGGAAGTGACGGGGCGGCCCGGCACTCAGCGGTTCCCGGCGGGGCCGCTCCTCTCAGCGGAGACAGGTAGATGGAGAAGACACTGCGCGGCGTGGGTGTCAGCCACGGGGTCGCGATCGGCCAGGTGCGGCACATGGGAACGGCGGTGCTGGAGCCCCCGGCCACCCGGATCCCGACCGAGGACGCCCCGCGGGAGCAGGCGCGTGCCCAGGCCGCCGTGGACGCGGTCGCCGCCGACCTGATCGCGCGCGGCAACCTGGCGGGCGGCGAGGCGCAGGCCGTTCTGGAGGCCCAGGCGCTGATGGCGCAGGACCCGGAGCTGATGGCCGACGTGTCCCGCCGGATCGCCGTCGGCAGCAGTGCCGAGCGTGGTGTCTACGACGCGTTCGCCGCCTACCGTGCGCTGCTCGCCTCCGCCGGGGAGTACCTGGCCGGTCGGGTCGCCGACCTGGACGACGTGCGGAACCGGATCGTGGCCCGGCTGCTCGGCGTGCCGATGCCGGGTGTGCCGGACAGCGACGAGCCGTACGTGCTGTTCGCGCGGGACCTCGCGCCGGCCGACACCGCGCTGCTGGACCCGATGCTGGTGCTCGGGTTCGTGACCGAGGAGGGCGGGCCGACCAGCCACAGCGCCATCCTGGCGCGGGCGATGGGCGTGCCGGCCGTCGTGGCGCTGCCCGGGGCGACCGATGTCGCCGAAGGCACCGTCGTCGCGGTGGACGGCAGCTCCGGTGACGTGCTGCTGGAGCCGTCGCAGGAGAAGCAGGACGAGCTGCGGGCGATCGCCGCCGAGCGCAAGGCCGCGCTGGCCGCCTCCTCCGGCCCGGGGCAGACCTCCGACGGGCACCGCGTCCCGCTGCTGGCCAACGTGGGCGGCCCGGCGGACGTGCCGGCCGCGCTGGAGAACGGTGCCGAGGGCGTCGGCCTGTTCCGTACCGAGTTCCTGTTCCTGGACGACTCGGCGAAGGCGCCCGGCGAGGAGAAGCAGGTCGAGGCGTACCGCAAGGTGCTGGAGGCCTTCCCCGAGGGCCGGGTCGTGGTCCGGGTGCTCGACGCGGGCGCGGACAAGCCGCTGGACTTCCTGACCCCGGCGGACGAGCCGAACCCGGCGCTCGGCGTGCGCGGTCTGCGGACCCTCCTGGAGCACCCCGAGGTGCTGCGCACCCAGCTGCGGGCGCTGGCCACGGCTGCCGAGGGTCTGCCGGTGCACCTTGAGGTGATGGCCCCGATGGTGGCCGACCGCAAGGACGCCAGGGACTTCGCGACCGCGTGCCGCGAGGCCGGGCTGCAGGCCAAGTTCGGCGCGATGGTGGAGATCCCGTCGGCCGCGCTGCGGGCCCGGGCGATCCTGCAGGAGGTCGAGTTCCTGTCCCTGGGGACCAACGACCTGGCGCAGTACACCTTCGCGGCCGACCGCCAGGTCGGTGCGCTGGCGCGGCTGCAGGACCCGTGGCAGCCGGCGCTCCTGGACCTGATCGCCGCGGCCGCCGAGGCCGCGCGGGTGAGCGGCAAGAGCTGCGGCGTCTGCGGCGAGGCGGCCTCCGACCCGCTGCTGGCCGTGGTGCTGACCGGCCTCGGCGTCACCAGCCTCTCGATGGGCTCGGCGTCGATCCCGTACGTGCGGACCGCGCTGGCCAAGTACACGCTGGCGCAGTGCCGGCGGGCGGCCGAGGCGGCCCGGGCCGCGGACAGCGCCGAGGAGGCACGGGCCGCGGCGCAGCAGGTGCTGTCCGGCGAGTAGGTCGCGGCGGCAGGACGAACGAGGAAGGGGCGCTCCCACCACGGCGGTGGGGGCGCCCCTTCCTCGTGTGCGTCGGGGTCAGGCCTGGCGGTCGAGGCGGAGCTGCTCGAAGTAGCGCAGGTGCTCGATGTTGTCGACGGAGCCGGGGTTGACGGCCTGCTCCAGCGGGGTGCCGGAGAGGATGCGCTTGACCGGGACCTCGATCCGCTTGCCGGTGAGGGTGTGCGGGAGGCCGCGGACGGTGATGACCTCGTCGGGGACGTGGCGCGGGGAGAGTTCGGTGCGCAGCGAGGTGCGGATGCGGCCGATGAGGTCGTCGGTCAGCTCGGCGCCGGGGGCGAGGACGACGAACAGCGGCATCCAGTAGCCGCCGTCGGGCTCCTCCAGGCCGATGACCAGGGACTCGGCGATCTCGGGGAGGCGCTCGACCACCTCGTAGATGTCCGAGGAGCCCATCCGGACGCCCTGGCGGTTGAGGGTGGAGTCGGAGCGGCCGTGGATGACGACGGTGCCCCGGGAGGTGACGGTGATCCAGTCGCCGTGGCGCCAGACGCCGGGGTAGGTGTCGAAGTAGCTGTCGTGGTAGCGGGTGCCCTCGGGGTCGTTCCAGAAGCCGGTGGGCATGGAGGGGATGGGCTTGGTGACCACGAGTTCGCCGACCGCGTCGGTGAGCGGCTTGCCCTGGACGTCCCAGGACTCGACGGCGGCGCCGAGGCAGGGGGCCTGGATCTCGCCGAGGTACACCGGGAGGGTGGGGACGCCGCCGACGAAGCAGGAGCAGACGTCGGTGCCGCCGCTGACGGAGGCGAGCCAGACGTCCGCCTTGACCTCGTCGTAGATCCAGCGGAAGCCGTCGGGCGGGAGCGGGGAGCCGGTGGTGCCGATGCAGCGCACGGCGGAGAGGTCGAGGTCGCGGCCGGGGTGGAGTTCGGCCTTGCGGCTGGCGATCACGTAGGCGGCGGAGGTGCCGAGGACGGTCGCGCCGGTGCGGGCGGCGACGGACCAGAGGGCGCCGGTGTCGGGGTGGCCGGGGCTGCCGTCGTAGGTGACGATCGTGGACCCGACGAGGAGGCCGGCCAGCAGGAAGTTCCACATCATCCAGCCGGTCGAGGTGTACCAGAGGAAGCGGTCCTGGGGGCCGAGGTCGAGGTGGAGGCCGGCCTGCTTGAGGTGTTCGAGCAGGATGCCGCCCTGGCTCTGGACGATGGCCTTGGGCAGGCCGGTGGTGCCGGAGGAGTAGAGGACCCAGAGCGGGTGGTCGAAGGGGACCGGCTCGAAGACCGGCTCCACGTCGTCGGCGACCAGGTCGTCCCAGGTCAGCGCGCCCTCGGGGGCGGGGCCGCCGAGCAGCGGGACGTGGACGACAGTGCGCAGGCTCGGGAGTTCGCGGCGCAGTTCGGCGACGACCTCGGTGCGGTCGTGGTCCTTGCCGCCGTAGTGGTAGCCGTCGACGGCGAAGAGGACGGCGGGCTCGATCTGCTGGAGGCGGTCGAGGACGCTGCGGGCGCCGAAGTCGGGGGCGCAGCTGGTCCAGATCGCGCCGACGGCGGCGGTGGCGAGGAGGGCGACGGCGGCCTGCGGGATGTTGGGCAGGTAGGCGCCGACGCGGTCGCCGGGGCCGATGCCGCGGGCGCGCAGGGCGGCGGCGAGGGAGCCGACCTGGCGGCGGAGTTCGGCCCAGGTGAGGACGACGGGCTGGTCGGTGGTCTCGTCGAGGTGGAGGATCGCGGGGCGGTCGGCGTTGGGCCCCTCCGCTCCGTCGGGGCCGGGCTCGGCGGCGCGCAGGGCGTGCTCGGCGTAGTTGAGGCGGGCGCCGGGGAACCAGCGGGCGCCGGGCATGGCCGGGTCGGCGAGGACGGCCTCGGGGGCCTGGGTGAAGCGGACGTCGAACCACTGGGTGACCGCTGCCCAGAACCGGTCGAGGTCCTCGGTGGACCAGGCGTGCAGGTCGGCGTAGCGCTCGGCGGCCTGCCGGTCGTCGGCGGCGGGGGCGAGCGGGGCGGCCGGGGCGCCGTGGTGTTCGGCGGCCCAGGCCTGGAAGGCCACCAGGCTGGTGGCGGCGGCGCGAGCGGGGGCGGGGCGCCAGAGCGGCTGGTCCTGGGGTGGGGTGCTCACGGTGGTGGTCTCCCGGCCGGTGGGTGGGGACGGGAGGGCTTGTGGCAGACCCGTCCGGTTGGGCTGTCGGTGCAGACCATGCCATGTGAGCGGCCGTCGCGCCAGGGTCGGCCGGCGGGCGGTCGGGTGGTCAGCGGGAGGTGAACTCCCCGCTGAACCAGCGGCGCAGGATGCCGTTGTGGAAGTCCCAGACCAGCGGCGTGTCGGCGGTGGCGAGCAGCCAGCCTTCGGTCTCGTCGGTGGGGCGCGAGGGCGGGAGCTCGGCGAGCGGGCGGGCGGGGAGCAGGCCGCAGAGCATCACGAAGCGTCCGTTGGGGTCGGAGGCGGTGTGGATCAGGGTGACCTCGGCGGGGTCGGCCGCGATGCCGGTCTCCTCGTGCAGTTCGCGGACGCAGGCCTGCTGCCAGCTCTCGCCGTAGTCCATGTAGCCGCCGGGGAAGGCGAGTTCGCCGTAGCCGGGTTCGATGGTGCGGCGGATGACGACGAGGGCCGGGTCGGCGTCGGGGCGGGTGACGGGGAGGACGGTGACCGCGACCGGCAGCGGGTTGCGGTAGCTGATCTCGGCGCAGCCGGGGCAGGTGCGGGGCCAGGCGCGGGTGTCGGGCGGGTAGGGCGTGCCGCAGAAGTGGCAGTGGGAGAACGGCCGGTGGACGGTCTGGGTCGCTTCGTCGGTGGTCATGGCCGGATGGTAGCCCGGTGGCCGACGGGGATCCCGGGGTGTCCGGTGAATCAGTGCGGTGGGATCGCCCCGGTCGGGTTCTCGCCGGTCGGGCTCTCGCCGGATGGCCCGTCGCCGGGCTGGTCCTCGCGGGTGGGGCGGAGCAGGGCGGGGTGCAGCAGTGCGGCGCCGCCGGCGTGGTAGGTGCGGGCGCGGGGGCCGCCGCGGGCGCCGCCGCGCTGGGTGGTGCTGCCGGTGCTCTCGACGAAGCCGGGGACGGAGAGGACCTTGCGGTGGAAGTTGCCGGGGTGCAGCTTCTCGTCCCAGACCGCCTCGTAGACGGCACGGAGGTCGGGGATGGTGAAGTCGTGGGGCAGGAAGGCCGTGGCCAGCGGGCTGTATTCGAGTTTGGCGCGGACCCGGTCGAGCCCGTCTGCGAGGATCCGGGCGTGGTCGAAAGCCAGCGTGAGCGCAGTGGTGCCGGCGCGCCCGTCGACGCCACCCCCGTGGGTGTCGGCGGGCGCGCCGGCGGCTCGGGACCGGCCGCCGGGCCGGAGGTCCAGGTCGCGGACGGGGTGCCAGGCGGCGGCCGCGGCGTCCGTCCCGGCCCGGGGGTCGGGGAGGTCCGGTGCGAAGGCGAGGTAGGCGACGGAGACGACGTGCATCCGCGGGTCCCGCTCGGGCGCGCCGTAGGTGCCGAGCTGCTCCAGGTGGAGCCGGCAGAGCCTGGCCTCGGCGTCGGCGGCGCCCTGCAGGCCCGTCTCCTCCGCGAGTTCGCGGGCCGCGGCCTCGTCCAGGCCCTCCTCGCCGGCCCGCAGGAAGCCGCCGGGCAGCGCCCAGCAGCCCTGGTGGGGCGGGGCGCCGCGCTCGACGAGCAGGACGTGCAGGAGGCCGTCGCGCAGGGTCAGGGCGACGACGTCGACGGTGACGGCGATGGGGGCGTAGGCGCGCGGGTCGTACGCGGCGAGCCATTCCTGCTCGGCCGCGGGCCCGCTGCCGGGCCGGTCGTCCGCTGCCATCGCCCTGCCCTCTCCGTGCTCGCTTCGCTGATCGGTCGTGTCGTTCTCGGAATGAGCACAACGTAGCGATTTGCGTTCCCCGGCGGCAAATGGTTTTCCCGGTCGGCCGGGGCGTCCGCCTTCTAGGCTGTGACCAGCAACGACCGCGCCAGAGGAGACCGACATGCCCACTGCTCCCCCGCCGGACTTCGCCGCGGCCCTGGCCGCCGGTCCGTTGGTGCTGGACGGCGGGATGTCGAACCAGCTGGCGGCGGAGGGGCACGACCTCTCGGACGAGCTGTGGTCGGCGCGGCTGCTGGCGGACGAACCGGCGGCGGTGGTGGCGGCGCACCGGGCGTACTTCGAGGCCGGCGCGGACGTCGCCATCACGGCGAGCTACCAGGCGAGCTTCGAGGGCTTCGCGCACCGCGGCATCGGCCGGGCGGAGGCGGCCCGGCTGCTGGCGAGCAGCGTGGAGCTGGCCCGGGAGGCGGCGCGGGCCGAGCCGGGCGGGCGGCGACGCTTCGTGGCGGCGTCGGTGGGCCCGTACGGGGCGGTGCTGGCGGACGGTTCCGAGTACCGGGGCCGCTACGGGCTGGGCGTCGCCGAGCTGGTGGCCTTCCACCGGCCCCGGCTGGAGGTGCTGGCGGCGGCTCGGCCGGACGTGCTGGCGCTGGAGACGGTGCCGGACGCGGACGAGGCGCGGGCGCTGCTGGAGCTGGTGCGCGGGCTGGGGGTGCCGGCCTGGCTGTCGTACAGCGTCGAGGGCGACCGGACCCGGGCCGGGCAGCCGCTGGCGGAGGCGTTCGCGCTCGCGGCGGAGGTGGACGAGGTGCTGGCGGTGGGCGTCAACTGCTGCACGCCGCGGGACGCGGACCGGGCGGTGGCGGTGGCGGCCGACGTGACCGGGAAGCCGGTGGTCGTCTACCCCAACAGCGGGGAGCAGTGGGACGCCGAGTGCCGGGGCTGGCGCGGCGAGGCGACCTTCCGCTCGGCCCGGGTGGGCGGCTGGCTCGCGGACGGGGCCCGGTTGGTGGGCGGCTGCTGCCGGGTCGGACCGGACGGGATCGCGGCGCTCGCGGCGGAGGTGGCGGTGCGCCGGGGGCCGTCGAGCGGCGCGGAAGGTTAACACCCGGCCGAGGGCGGGTTACCGAGGGGGAAGGTGCACGGAGTCAGTACGGCCTGGCAGACTCGTGCCGTCACCACTGTGGTCGACATTGTCGACCGCCTGTCAGCGCGGAGGTTCTCATGCCCGGCCCGATCCAGTCGCTTTCCCGGGCCGCCGCGATCATGCGACTGCTGGCCGGCGGTGAGCGCCGCCTGGGCCTGTCCGAGGTCGCGACGGCGCTGGACCTGGCCAAGGGGACGGCGCACGGCATCCTGCGCACGCTGCAGCAGGAGGGGTTCGTCGAGCAGGACCCGGAGAGCGGCAAGTACCAGCTGGGCGCCGAGCTGCTGCGGCTGGGGCAGAGCTACCTGGACGTGCACGAGCTGCGGGCGCGGGCCCTGGTGTGGGCCGACGACCTGGCCCGGGCGGCCGGGGAGACGGTCTACCTGGGGGTGCTGCACCAGCAGGGCGTGCTGATCGTGCACCACGTGTTCCGGCCGGACGACACCCGGCAAGTGCTGGAGGTCGGCTCGATGCAGCCGCTGCACAGCACCGCGCTGGGCAAGGTGCTGGTGGCCTACGACCCTGTCGCGCGGGGGGAGTTGGGCGACGGGCCGTACGAGTCGTACACCGTGCGCACGCTCACCGAGGCGGCTGACGTGGACGCCGAGTGCGCGCTGATCCGCGAACGCGGCTGGGCGGACTCGATCGAGGAGACCTGGGAGGGCGTGGCCTCGATCGGCGCGCTGATCCAGGACCGACGGCGTAATCCGGTGGGTGCGGTCTGCATCAGCGGGCCGGTCGAACGGGTCTGCGAGGACGGCTTCGTGAAGCCCTCGCTGGTGGCCTCGGTGCGCAGTGCGGCGCGCGCGATCTCGCGCGACCTGGGCGCAGGCCGGTTCTGAGGGACGCATTCATTTCGTCACGCTGAGGCGCGGACGGGCGGTCGGCCTGTCCGCGCCTTGGCGTTTTGCCCCGTTTCGGGGCGCTCCGCTCGGTAACTTCTGGGGACGGGCGGGGACAAGGGTCACAGCTGCGTAACCCTGCCTTGACGTGGAGGCGACCTGGGGAGGAAGCTTCCGCATGACGGTCGACATTGTCGAACGATGGCCGGGAGATCACTCCCACAGCGCGCTCACCCGCACAGCGATCGACCCGGCCGCCCACCCCCACCCGCACCTCCGGGCCATATGGACAAGGGAGTCTTTGTGTCCGCGTTCTCCAACGGCGACGTCTTCGTCGGCGAAACCCTCGGCACCGCCGCCCTGATACTCCTCGGCGGCGGCGTCTGCGCCGCCGTGACCCTCAAGAAGTCGAAGGCGATCAACGCCGGCTGGCTGGCGATCACCTTCGGCTGGGGATTCGCGGTCCTCATCGCCGCTTACATGTCGGCTCCGAAGTCCGGCGCGCACCTCAACCCCGCCGTCACCCTCGCGCTCGCGGTCAAGAGCGGCGAGTGGAGCCAGGTGCCGCTCTACATCGGCTCGCAGATGCTCGGCGCGATCATCGGCGCCGTCCTCGTCTGGGCGACCTACCTCGGCCAGTTCAACGCCAACGAGGAGCCCACCCTCGGCATCTTCTCGACCGGGCCCGAGATCCGGAACCCGTTCCAGAACGTGCTCACCGAAGTCATCGGCACCTTCGTGCTCTGCTTCGCGATCCTCACCATCGGCACCAACGCCGGCCTCTCGCAGTCCGGCACCGGCACCCTGATGGTCGCCTTCACCGTCGTCGGCATCGGCCTCTCGCTGGGCGGCCCGACCGGCTACGCGATCAACCCGGCCCGTGACCTCGGCCCGCGCATCGCCCACGCCCTGCTGCCGATCCCCCACAAGGGCGGCTCCGACTGGTCGTACGCCTGGGTCCCGGTCGTCGGCCCGGTCATCGGCGGCCTCGCGGCCGGCGGCGTCTACAACGCCCTCTTCTAAGCGGTACGACGCCCTCTTCTGAAGGCTCCCCGCCGAACAGCAGAGTGGACCCCGCCGAACACGGGGACTGACCGAGAAGCGTGTCAGGCCCACCCACCCCGTACCCCTCAACCCGAGCCGAGGACCCTCCCCATGACCTCCACCGGTAACTACATCGCCGCGATCGACCAGGGCACCACCTCCAGCCGCTGCATCATCTTCGGCGCCGACGGCCGGATCGTCGCCGTCGACCAGCAGGAGCACCGGCAGATCTTCCCGCAGCCCGGCTACGTCGAGCACGACGCCGCCGAGATCTGGACCCGGGTGCAGTCGGTCGTGCGCGGTGCGCTGGAGAAGGCCGGACTGACCAAGGACGACATCCGCGCCATCGGCATCACCAACCAGCGCGAGACCACCGTCCTGTGGGACAAGAACACCGGTGAGCCGGTGCACAACGCGCTGGTGTGGCAGGACACCCGTACCGAGGGGCTGTGCCGCGAGCTCGGCCGCAACGTCGGCCAGGACCGCTTCCGCCGCGAGACCGGCCTCCCGCTGGCCAGCTACTTCGCCGGCCCGAAGATCCGCTGGCTGCTGGACAACGTCGAGGGCCTGCGCGAGCGCGCCGAGGCCGGCGACATCCTGTTCGGCACCATGGACACCTGGGTCATCTGGAACCTCACCGGCGGTGTCGACGGCGGCAAGCACGTCACCGACGTGACCAACGCCAGCCGCACCATGCTGATGAACCTCAAGACCCTCGCCTGGGACGAGAGCATCGCCGAGTCCATGGGCGTGCCGATGGCCGTCCTGCCGGAGATCCGCTCCTCCGCCGAGGTGTACGGCGAGGCCGTCGGCGACCTGGCCGGCGTCCCGGTCGCCTCCGCGCTCGGCGACCAGCAGGCCGCGCTGTTCGGCCAGACCTGCTTCAACGAGGGCGAGGCCAAGTCCACCTACGGCACCGGCACCTTCCTGCTGCTGAACACCGGCGAGAAGATCGTCAACTCCTACCACGGCCTGCTGACCACCGTCGGCTACCGGATCGGCGACCAGGCCCCGGTGTACGCCCTGGAAGGCTCGATCGCCGTCACCGGCTCGCTCGTCCAGTGGCTGCGCGACCAGCTCGGCATCATCTCCACCGCCGCCGAGATCGAGACCCTCGCCAACACGGTCGAGGACAACGGCGGCGCCTACTTCGTCCCGGCCTTCTCCGGCCTGTTCGCCCCGTACTGGCGCTCCGACGCCCGCGGTGTGATCGCCGGTCTGACCCGGTACGTCACCAAGGGCCACCTGGCCCGGGCCGTCCTGGAGGCCACCGCCTGGCAGACCCGCGAGGTCGTCGACGCCATGCAGAAGGACTCCGGGGTCGAGCTCACCGCCCTCAAGGTCGACGGCGGCATGACCAGCAACAACCTGCTCATGCAGAACATCGCCGACGTCCTGGACGCCCCGGTCGAGCGCCCGTACGTGGCCGAGACCACCGCCCTCGGCGCCGCCTACGCGGCGGGTCTCGCCGTCGGCTTCTGGAACGACCTCGACACCCTGCGGGCCAACTGGCACCGCGCCGCCGAGTGGACCCCGCGCATGGACGAGGCCACCCGGGAGCGCGAGTACAAGAAGTGGCTCAAGGCCGTGGAGCGCACCATGGGCTGGGTGGAGGAGGAAGAGAACAACTGACCGACGAGCCGGTCGGGGCCGCTGGCCCCGGCCGGCCGCCCGCTGTTCCGGCAGCGGGTGTCACCGCGTTTCACCGGCCCGCCGCACCGGGCCGACCGGTCCCTCCCGCAGGGGCCGCACCGCACACGAGAGGAGTAACGGCGCGCCCGACCCGCGCGCCGTACACAATCACCATGGCAACCATCCCGACCCTGGGCGCCGAGCGCACCGCCGGCCGCACCGCCTCCCGCGCCGAGACCCGCGAACTGCTCGGCAAGGCCACCTACGACCTGCTGGTGATCGGGGGCGGCATCCTCGGCACGGCCGTCGCCTGGACCGCGTCCCAGGCCGGCCTGAAGGTCGCCATGGTCGACGCCGGCGACTTCGCCGGCGCCACCTCCAGCGCCTCCTCCAAGCTCGTCCACGGCGGTCTGCGCTACCTGCAGACCGGCGCGGTCAAGCTCGTCGCGGAGAACCACAAGGAGCGCCGCGCGCTCTCCACCGACGTCGCCCCGCACCTGGTCAACCCGCTGACCTTCTTCGTGCCGGTCTACAAGGGCGGCCCGCACGGCGCCGCCAAGCTCGGCGCCGGCGTCTTCCTCTACTCGGCGCTGTCCGCCTTCCGCGACGGCATGGGCCGGGTCTCCACCGCCGCGCACGCCGCCCAGCAGGTGCCCGCGCTGCGCACCGAGGGCCTGCGCTCGGTGGCCGTCTACGGCGACCACCAGATGAACGACTCGCGCGTCGCCGTGATGACCGTGCGCGCCGCGGTCGACGCCGGCGCCGTCGTGCTCAACCACGCCGAGGTCACCGGGCTGCGCTTCACCGGCGGCCGGGTCACCGGCGCCGAGCTCCGCGACCGTCTGGACGGCAGCGAGTTCGGCATCGACGCCCGCCTGGTGCTCAACGCCACCGGCCCGTGGGTCGACCACCTGCGCAAGATGGAGGACGCCGGCGCCGCGCCGTCGATCCGCCTCTCCAAGGGCGCGCACGTCGTGGTCAAGCGCCGCTCGCCGTGGCGCGCCGCGCTGACCATCCCGATCGACAAGTACCGCGTCTCCTTCGCCATCCCGTGGGAGGACCACGTCCTGCTCGGCACCACCGACGAGGAGTACACCGGCGACCCGAAGGACGTCCGGGCCACCGACGCGGACATCGACCAGATCATGGGCGAGGCCGCGCACGCGATCCGCGACGAGCACCTCGACCGCGACCTGATCACCTACTCCTTCGCCGGCCTGCGCGTCCTGCCGGGCGGCCCGGGCGACACCGCCGCCGCCAAGCGCGAGACGGTCGTCACCGAGGGCCGCGGCGGCATGCTGTCGGTCTCCGGCGGCAAGTGGACCACCTACCGCCACATCGGCCGCACCGTGCTGGAGAAGCTGGCCCACGTGCCCGGCACCAGCCTCGGCGAGGACATGTCCCCGATCGCCCCGACCGTCCCGCTGCCGGGCGTCGGCGCGCCGAACGCGGTGGCCCACCGCCTGCTGATCGACCGCGAGCCGGGCTCGCGCATGGAGCCGCTGGTCGCCAAGCACCTGGCCAGCCACTACGGCACGCTCTCCTTCGAGATCGCCCGCATGATCGACGAGAACCCGGAGCTCGGCCGGCCGATCCACCAGGACGGGCCGGACGTCTGGGCGCAGGTCGCGTACGCGGCCGACAACGAGTGGGCGTACACGGCCGACGACGTGCTGCGCCGCCGCACCACGATGACGGTGCGCGGCCTGGACACCCCGGAGATCCGGGACGAGGTCGACGCCTTCCTCGCGAAGCGGGCCGGCAAGTAACGGCTGTCGTACGGCGGGCGGGCGTTCGGGGTTTCCCCGGGCGCCCGCCCGTCGTCGTGCCCGGCCGCCGTTGCGCGGGAGCGTCACTGCTCGGGCGTGGGGTCAGATCGGCGCGCCGGCCTTCACCACGTGCCTGAGGTGCCGCTCCGGGCGGGTGAGGACGGAGAGGTCGGCCAGCGGGTCGCCGTCGACGACGAGCAGGTCGGCGTGGGCGCCGGGCGCGAGGGTGCCGATCTCCCCCGCCATGCCGAGCAGCCGGGCCGCCGTTGTGGTCGCCGAGCGCAGCACGTCCGCGGCCGGCTGGACCTGCGCGCGGAGGGTGAACTCCTCCAGCTGGGCGGGGTGCAGCGGACCGAGCAGGTCGCTGCCGTAGACGAGGTTGACGCCCGCCCGGTGGGCGCGCTCCAGGGCGTCGAGGCCCCGGTCGCGGACCTCGGCGAGCTTGCCGACGGAGGCGGGCGGCAGGCCGGAGGCCGCGCCCAGCTTGGCGGTCTGCTCGTAGGCGACGAGGGTCGGGACGAGGAAGGCGTCCTTCTCCAGCAGCAGGGCGATCGTGGCGTCGTCCAGCAGGTTGCCGTGCTCGACGCAGCGCACCCCGGCCCGCAGGGCGCGGTCGATCGCGCGCGGGTGGTAGGCGTGCACGGTGACGTAGCGGTTGTGGTTCTCCGCCTCCTCGACGGCGGCGCGGATCTCCTCCTCGCTGTACTGGACGGCGGCGATCTCGTCGTGCGGGGAGGCGACGCCGCCGGAGAGCAGCACCTTGAGGTGGCGCGCGCCCTTGCGGAACTCGTCCCGGGCGGCGGCCCGGACCGCGTCCACGCCGTCGGCGATCCGGCCGAAGTTCGGCCGGGACTCGCAACAGGGCAGGGCGTCGTCGCCGAGCGGGCGCAGGTCCCCGTGGCCGCCGGTCTGGGACAGCGCCTTGCCGCCGTGCAGCAGCCGGGGGCCGAGCGCCAGGCCCTCGGCCAGGGCGCGGGCCATGCCGTGGTCGGCGCCGCCGACGTCCCGGACGGTGGTGAAGCCGCGGCGCAGCATGCGCTCGGCCTCGGCGAGGGCGCGGACGGTCGCGTAGCCCGGGGTCCAGCCGGCGACGTCGTGCAGGTCGAGCGTGGTGACCAGCAGGTGGACGTGGGCGTCGATCAGGCCCGGCAACACGGTGGCACCGCCGGCGTCGACCACCCGGACGCCCTCGCTCGCGACGGGTGGGCGGCCGGTTCCGGTGGCGGCGATCCGGCCGTCGGCGGCCTCCAGCCAGCCGAGGTCGGTGCGGGTTCCGTCCTCGGGGTGGAGCAGGTGGGCGTTGGTGATCAGCAGTCGGCTCACGGCGGTGGTCCCCCTCGGGTCCGGCGACAGGTTCAGTACGGCTCGTATTGAATACGACTCGTACTGAATACACCATGTATCGTTCTCCTGTGAACCCACCCCCCGCCGATACCGCCGCTCCCCGGCCGCCCCGCCGCCGCGTCCACACCCGGGCCCGGCTGCTGGCCGCGGCGAGCGAGCTGTTCCTCGCCGTCGGCTTCGCGCGGACGAGCATCGAGGACGTCTGCGCCGCCGCCGGCTACACCCGCGGCGCCTTCTACTCGAACTTCGGCAGCAAGGAGGACCTGCTGCTGGCGCTCTTCGACGACCAGGCGGCGCTGCGGATGGCCGAGCTGGAGCAACTCGCCACCGCCTGCGAGGAGTTGGCTCCGCAGGAACGGGCCCGGCGGCTGGTCGGGGCACTGCTGCGGGTCGAGCCCGCGGAGAGCGGATGGATCCTGCTGTTCCTGGAGTTCCGCCTGGTCGCGGCCCGTACGGAGGCGCTGGCCGAGCAGGTCGCCGCCCACGACCGGGCGGTCGCCACGGCGCTGGCCGACGTCCTGGAGCGGGCGCTGCCGGAGCTGGTGCCCCCGGGCGTGAGCGCCGGGCAGGCCGCGCTGGTGATCCTGGCCGCCCGGGAGGGGCTGCTGGCCCGTACCGCGGCGGGCGGGGTGGTCGCGGAGGACCTGCTGGAGGCGACGGCGGCGGTGCTGTCGGGACTGCTGGGCTGAGGAACGCCGAGGGGCGGCACCCGTACGGTCACGGGTGCCGCCCCTCGGCGGTGCTGCGGCGGCCGAAGCGCGCGGGCGCGACGTGCGGCTGTGGTGGAACCGGAGGGCCGCTAGACGACCAGGCTCAGCGGCAGGATCAGGGCGATGGCGACGACCGAGATCACCGTCTCCATGACCGACCAGGACTTCAGCGTCTGCCCGACGCTCATCCCGAAGTACTCCTTCACCAGCCAGAAGCCGGCGTCGTTGACGTGCGAGAAGAACAGCGAGCCGGCCCCGATCGCGAGCACCAGCAGGGCCGCGTGGGTCGAGGACATGTTCGCCGCGAGCGGGGAGACGATGCCCGCCGCGGTGATCGTGGCGACCGTCGCCGAGCCGGTGGCCAGGCGGATCAGCACGGCGATCAGCCAGCCCAGCAGCAGTGCCGAGATGTGCCACTCGCTCGACCACTCGCTCACCGCGTTGCCGACGCCCACGTCGATCAGGGTCTGCTTGAACCCGCCGCCCGCGCCGACGATGAACACGATGCCCGCGATCGGGCCGAGGGACTTGCCGACGGTCTCGGAGATCCGGGCCTTGTCGAAGCCGGCCGCCCGGCCGAGGGTCACCATGCCGAGCAGGGTCGCGGCGAGCAGGGCGATCAGCGGGGAGCCGATGAAGTCGAACACCCGCTGGGCCACGGCCTTCGGGTCGTCGATCACCACGTCGGCCAGTGCCTTGCCGAGCATCAGGACGACCGGCAGCAGGATGGTCGCCAGCACCGCGCCGAAGGACGGGGTGCGGTCGTGCTCGGCCGTCGCCTCGGGGGCGGTGGCGGCCGGGATCTCCAGCGGGCCGACCCAGCGCTCGGCGACCCGCGCGAACAGCGGGCCGGCGATGACCAGCGTCGGGACGGCGATCAGCAGGCCGAGGGCCAGGGTGATGCCGAGGTCGGCCTTCAGGGCGTCGACGGCGACCAGCGGACCGGGGTGCGGGGGCACCAGGCCGTGCAGCACCGAGAGGCCGGCCAGGGCCGGTATGCCGACCCGCATCAGCGGCACGTTGCCGCGGCGGGCGACCAGCAGCACGATCGGGATCAGCAGGACGACGCCGACCTCGAAGAACAGCGGCAGGCCGAGCACGGCCGCGATCAGCGCCATCGCCCAGGGCAGCGCCTTGGTGCCGGTGCGGGAGAGCACGGTGTCCGCGATGATGTTCGCGCCGCCGGAGTCGGCGAGCAGCTTGCCGAGCATCGCGCCGAGGCCGATCAGCAGGCCGACGCCGGCCACGGTGGCGCCGAAGCCCGTGGAGAAGCTGTTGAGCAGCTTGTCGAACGGAGCGCCCGCGACGGCGGCCAGCAGGCCGGAGCCGAGCGTGAGGGCGAGGAACGGGTGCAGCTTCAGCTTGGTGATCAGTATGACGATCGCACCGATACTGAGCAGCACCGCGACCAGCAGCCGGGAGTCGCTACTGGCGTGCGCCAGGGCCGGTGGGGCGGCCGCCAGCAGGGTGGGGGCAGTTCTCACGCGAGGTCTCCATTGACGGGCCGCAGCAGCGCCGCGGCCATCTCGACGAGTTCTTCGGGGGACGGGCCGACGTCCAGGACCGCGCCGCACTCGTCCGCCCCCAGGGGCTCCAGGGTGGCGTACTGCGAGTCGAGCAGCGACGACGGCATGAAGTGGCCGGTGCGGTGGTTGAGCCGGCCCTCGACCAGCTCGTGGCCACCGCTGAGGTGCAGGAAGAAGGCGCCCGGGCAGGACGCGCGCAGGGTGTCGCGATAGTGGTGCTTCAGCGCCGAGCAGGTGACCACGCCGCCGGTGCCGTCCTCGGTCCGCTCCTTGAGCCAGGCGCCGATGGCGCGCAGCCAGGGGGCGCGGTCCTCGTCGTCCAGCGGGATGCCGGCCGACATCTTGGCGATGTTGGCCGCCGGATGGAAGTCGTCCGCCTCGGCGAAGGGGAGGCCGAGGCGGTCCGCCAGCATGCGGGCCAGGGTGGTCTTGCCGACGCCCGAGACGCCCATCACCACGACGGTGAGGGGAGCCGTGGGGCGGTCGTGGTTCTCGACGCTGAGAGCCATGGTGGTGCTCCTTCGTTTCCTGGCCGCCACTATCGCCTCAAAGATATGACGTATTCAAGTACCGGAAACCAAATCGTCATACTTTTACGGTGTGGGCTGGGTCGCAGGGCGGCGCGGCCGCCCTCGGGTCGAACGTCTAGGCTGGGCGGATGGAGATCCAGGGGCTGCCCGGGCGGCTGCTTGACGAGCTCGGGCCGGCGATCGCGTCCGGGGAGCTTCCCGAGGGTTCGGTGCTGCGCGGCGAGGAACTGGAGGAGCGGTTCGGGGTGTCCCGGACGGTCGTCCGGGAGGCGGTGCGGGTCCTGGAGGGAATGCGCATGGTGGCGTCCCGGCGCCGGGTCGGGATCACCGTGCTGCCGAAGTCGCTCTGGGACGTCTTCGATCCGATGGTGATCCGCTGGCGCCTGGCCGGGGCCGACCGGCCCGCCCAGCTGCGCTCGCTCGGTTCGCTGCGGATGGCCGTCGAACCCGCCGCGGCGGCACTCGCCGCGACCCACGCCACCGACGATGACCGGCGTGAACTCAGCTCGCTGGCCGTCGAGTTGACGGTCGCCGCGCGCGACGCCGACCTGACCACCTTCCTCCGGCACGACATCGCCTTCCACGCCCTGGTGCTGCGCGCCTCCGGCAACGAGATGTTCGCCCACCTCGGGGACACCGTGGGGGCGGTGCTCACCGGGCGGACCGAGTACCATCTGATGCCCCATCAGCCGGAGCCGTACGCGATCCGGCTGCACCGCGAGGTCGCCGACGCGATCTGTTCGGGCCACGCCGAGGAGGCCGAGCAGGCGATGCGGACGATCGTCACGGGCGCGCTGGAGGAGCTCAACCAGCAGCTGGGCTGAGCGCACGCGTGGGCCGGGCCTTCCCGCGGCCGTTTCCCGGATGGCACGTTTTGAGGCCAGTTCGGTGGTTTCGGACGCATAGTCCCGGTTCGGCGGGGCAGAGTGAGCCTCGGGGGGCGCATTTCGTGTGCGCCCGGTCCGTACCCGTCATCGAAGTCCGCGCCTGGGGGTCGCCCGATGTCCGTGCCACGCCGCCGTCGCCGCCTGCCCGACGAGGTGCGCGCCGCCGCAGTCCGGGCGGTGCTCTCCCTCGCCTTCACCCTGGTGGGCGTGGTCGTCGCGACGTTGGCCTCGTACGCGGGCAGTTGGATGCTGACACCCGCGCTGATGGCCATGGGGCTCGGGGTGTTCGCCACCATGTGGTGCCTGCTGGAGATCCTGATCTCCCGTCAGGTCGCCTCGCAGCGGATGCGGACGCCGGGATCCGCGCACCCGATGGCGGGCAGCAGGGTGCCGCCCGAGCCGTTGGCCGCCCGGCCCTTCCCCCGGCCCGGCTCGTCGGCCCCGCCGCAGCCGAGCCAGTCGGTCTACCAGCAGCCTTACCAGCAACCCCACCAGTCGGTGTACCAGCAGCCCTACCAGCAGCCCCACCAGCAGCGGCCGCAACAACCGCCGCACCAGCCACGGGTGTCGGCCCCGCGGCCGTGACTCAGTCGACCGGGACGACCCGGTAGTGGGTGGTGATCCTGGCGTCCCCGTCCAGGACGTGGAAGGCGAGCATCGGCGGGTGGTCGAAGGAGATGCCGCGCCCGCCCTCGCAGGGCAGGGTGACGGTGGACACCACGCCGGGCGCGACCAGCAGCGGCAGCCCGGCGAAGGTGGTCGCGGCCGGGGTGTGGGAGTGACCGCAGAGCAGGGCGGCCACCCGTGGGTGCCGGCGCAGCACCCGCGCCAGGCGCACCTCGCCGAACTGCCGGATCCCGTCGACCATCGGCATGTGCAGCTCGACCGGCGGGTGGTGGAAGGCCACCAGGGCGGGCAACCCGGTGCGCCCCTCCGCGAGTCGGGTGTCCAGCCAGTCCAGCGTCTCGTCGTCCAGCAGGCCGTCGTGCTGCCCGGGTATCGACGAGTCGAGCATCAGCACGTCGGCGCCGGGGAGTTCGTGCAGCCGGTTGACCGGGCCCGACCCGCGCCCCTCCCCCGACGCCTCGCCGAGCAGTACCTCCCGGTAGGGCGCCCGGGCGTCGTGGTTCCCGGGGCAGGTGAGCACCGGGTGCCGGGAGCTCAGCACCTCGGCCACCTGCTCGTACTCGGCGGGCAGGCCGTGGTCGGCGAGGTCCCCGGTGACCAGCACCGCGTCCAGCGGGCCGGGCAGGGCGTCGAGGTACGCCGTCACCTGCTCGGCCCGCCGCCGGGCCCGCTTGCCGCGGTCCCGGCGGTGGTCCTGTCCGAGGTGGATGTCACTGAGGTGCGCGATCGTCAGCATGCCGATCACGCTAGCCAGTTCACGGCTGGGCGGGAACGTCCGCAGGGCGCTTGAACATCCGGGTGGCGGTGATCTCGCCGTGGATGGTCGGGCCGTCCGGGTCCTGCGCGGCGGGCAGGCCGGGGCGCAGATGCTCCTCGACCGAGATGTACTTGAGGCCGGCCCGCAGGTCGGCGTCGTTGCGCAGGCGGATCACCAGGGGGAACTCGGCGAGCGCGGTGGTGTCGAACAGACCGGTGGTGTAGATGAGCTGGACGCCGAGCGCGTCGGCGACGGCGCGCTGGAGCTCCAGCAGGTAGGTGGCGTTGGCGCGGCCGATCGGGTTGTCCAGGAACAGCGTGCCGGCGTGCCGCAGCTGGGACTGGCCGCGGTCGTTGGCGCGCAGCGCGGCCATCGTGCAGTACAGCGCGATGGCGGCGGTGAGCAGCTGCCCGCCGGAGAACACGTCGGACATCTGGCCGACGCCGACCCGCTCGGCGCGCAGCACCGCGTCCGGCTTGAGGATCTCGACGCTGACGCCCTTGGGGCCGATCGCGGCGGCGACCCCGCGCAGCAGCAGGGACATGCCGTCGCGGCGCAGGTCGCTGTTCTTCCTGACGGCGGCGCGGGTGGCCTCGTCGATGACCTCGCCGAGGCGCTCGACCAGGGTGGCGTGGTCCGGGTCCTCGAAGCGGATCCGGAGGAACTCCTGGCCGGACCACTCCCCCAGGCCCTCGGGCAGCCGGGACAGCCGCTGGGCGGCGCGCAGGGTGGTGAGCGAGGACTCGACCAGGCCGCGCAGGCGGTCCACGATCGAGCCGCGGTTCTTCTCCAGCTGGGCGAGTTCGTCGGTGAGCACGCGCAGTCGGGGCGCGAAGGCGGCGGCCCAGGCGGCGGCGTGCTCGGGCAGCGCCGAGGCGGGCAGTTCGCGGATCTGCTGGCGGGCGGGGGTGCGGACGGCCTCGTAGCGGGCGGCGTTGGCGTGCCGGACGAGGGCGTCGGCGGCGTCGCGCACGGCGAGTTCGGCGCTGGACAGCTCACCGGCGGCGGTGCGCAGGCCGCGGCGGGCGTCGGCGGCGCCGTTGCGCGCCTCGGTGAGGGAGCCGAGGTACGGCTCGACCGGGTCGTCCGGGTCCTCCTGGTGGTCGCGCAGGCCGTCGCGCAGCTGGCCGGCCAGCTCGTCGAAGTCGGCGGCGGCGGACTGGGCGGTGTCGAAGGTGCGCTGCAGGTCGGCGTGCGCGGTGCGGGCGGCGTCCAGGGCCTCCCGGCGTTCGGCGAGGCGGCTGGTGGCGGTGCGCAGCAGGGCCTGAGCGTGCTCCGGGTCGGCGGGGACGAGGTCCTCGGGCAGCTCGGTGTGCGCCTCGCCGTCGCTGGGAGCGGAACGCTCGGCGTCGCCGCGCAGGCGGCCGAGCTGCTCGCTGGCGGCGGCGGAGCGGGCCTCGATGGTGGCGACCAGTTCCTCGGCGCGGGCGGCGGCGGCCTGGCGGGCCGGGCCGTCGGCGCCGTCGGGGCTGCCGAGGAGCTCTTCGGCGCGGGTGCGCACCTTGTTGGTGAGGCGGTCGAGTTCGGCCGCGGCGGCGGCCTCGTCGCCCTCGGCGCGGGCCTGTTCGGCGCGCAGGTCGGCGCCGACGCCGACCTTCTCGTACAGCTGGGAGGCGGCGCGGTAGGCCTCGCGCAGGGCGGGCAGCGCGGCGGGGGCGGTGTCGGCCGGGTCGTCGGTCTGCTCGGCGGCGGGGATCTCGGCGCGTTCGGCGCGCAGCGCGCGGGTCGTCCGGCGGGCGTCGTCGGCGGCGCGCTGGGCGGCACGGCGGTCCTCGTCGCAGGTGCGGGCGCGGTCGGCGCACAGGGCCTGGCGGCGGTCGCACTCGGCGGCGTCCTCGGCGAGTTCGCGCTGGCGGCGGGCCCAGTTGGAGCGCTCGCGCAGGCGGAAGGCGAGGCCGGAGAGCGCGTCGGCGCGGCGGCGGGCGCGCTGGGCGGCCTCGCGGTGCTCCTCGTGGGCGGAGGCCGCGGCGGCGTGGTCGGTCTCGGCCTCGTCGTGGTCGGCGCGCAGGGTGGCCAGGGCGGCGGCGGACTGCTCGGCGTGCTCGCGGGCGGCCTCCGCGGCGGCGGCGAGTTCGGCGAGGGTGCCGGGCGGGCAGCTGGCGTGCCACGAGGCGAGGCGGGCGGCGAGGGCGCGGTCGGCGCCGAGGCGGCCGGCGAGTTCGCGGATGTGCTCCTCGCGGGCGCTCGCCCGGGCGCGCAGCTCACGGCGCTCGCCGTCGGCGGCGGACTCGTCGTGCATGGCCGGGTTCGGCGGCACGAGGAAGAAGGCGGGCTCGTCGGTGATGGGCGCGATCAGGGAGGCGGCGGCGCCGACGGCCACGGTGGAGCGCGGCAGCAGGGCGGCGGACTGCAGGGCCTCGCGGGCGCGCTCCAGCGAGGACGGGTCGGTGACCACGACGCCGTCGACGAGTTCGGGTCGGGCGGCGAGGATCGCGTCGTGGTCGGCCGGGTCGACGGACTGGGCGAGGTAGCGCCAGCCGGGCAGGGCCGGGATGCCGTGCTCGGCGAGGTACTCGACGGTGGCGAGGACGTCCGGGCCGGGCGGCAGCAGGCCGCCGTCGCCGAGGGCGGCGAGGATGCGGGAGTCGTCGGCGGCGGCCGTCCGCAGGTCGAACAGGGTGCGCTCGGCGGTGGCGATGGCCTCGTCGAGGAGTTCGCGCAGGTACTCGGCGTTGCGGTCGAGGAGCGCGGGGGTGAGGAAGCCGGCGTCCTCCTCGGCGTCCTCCTGGTAAGGGGTGAGGGAGAGCAGGTCGGCGAGGCGCTGCTCGGTGGCGAGCAGGGCGGCGGTGCGCTGCTCGCCTGCCAGGGCCCGCGCGGCGGCCTTGCGGGCGTCGCCCGCGCGCTCGGCGGCGAGTTCGGCGCGCGACGTGGCGGCGGCGGCCTCGCGCAGCCGGGCGGCGCAGGCCTCGGCGGCCGTACGGGCCTGGGCGAGCGCGGCGGTGGCGGCCTTCTCGACGTCGGCGGCGTGCAGCGCGGCGCGGGCCGGGTCCACGTCGCCGTCGGCGTCGATGAAGCCGGCCGTGACGGCGGCTTCGGTCTCCTGCTCGACCTCGGCGAGGCGCTGGCGCAGGTGCTCGGCCTCGCTACGGGCCTTCTGGGCGGCGGTGGCGGCCTCGGTGGCGCCGGACTGCGCCTTTGCGCCGTCCTCCTGGAGTTCGCCCGCGCGCTGCTCCTCGGTGTCGGCGCGGGACTCGGCGGCCGCGGCGGCGGCCTCCAGGGCGCGGGCGAGGGCGGTCGCGGCGCGGGCGCGGGCGGCGAGCGCCGGTGCGGCGTCCAGCTCGGCCTCGCGGATGGCGGCGGCGACCCGGGTGACCCGGTCGGCGGCGGCGCGCTGGCGCAGCACTGCTTCGGCGGCCTGCCAGGCGGAGTGCAGGGTGCGGGCGTCGATCAGCTCGCGGCGCAGCGCGGCGGCTTCGGCGGTGGCTGCGGCGAGGCTCAGGGTGGCGTGGCGGTAGGTGAGTTCCTCGGTGATGAGGGTGTGCCGGGTGCGGTCGGACTCGGCGGCGGTGACGGCGCTCGCGGCGGCGGCGACCTCGATGGCGAGGTCCTGGGCGCGGTCGCGTTCGGCGCCGGCCCGGGAGGCGAGCGCGTGGGCGAGGCGGCGGGTGCGGCGCTCGGCGGTGCGGTGGGCCTCGCGGACGGTCTCGCGGGCGGTGGTGGCCTCGGCGATGCGCTCCAGCAGGTCGAGCGAGCCGGCGGTGAAGTCGCGTTCCGCGGTGAGTTCGGCGCGGCGGCCGAGCTTGGCGGCGAAGCCGTGGACGAGGTCGGCGAGGCCGTCGGTGTCCCGGGTGTCGGTGACGGCGCGCAGCAGGAGGTCGGTGAAGTCGCTGTCGTGCTTGACCGCGAAGAGGCCGGCGGCTTCGCCCTCGTCGGCGTTCATCTCGCGCTGGTAGCGGAAGAGTTCGGGGTCGAGGCCGAGTTCGCCGAGGTGCTCGGTCCAGCGGTCGTGGCCGTCCTCGAAGACCAGGTCGAGGTGGGGGTGGGCCTTGCCGGCCTCGGTGAGGGCGTCGCGGAAGCCCTTCATGGTGCGGCGGCGGCCGCGGGCCTTCTGGTCGCCGGCCAGGCTGACCCGCTCGGCGACCGGCAGGGAGTCGAGGGTGAGGCCGGGGCCGGGGCGGAAGGAGTACCAGGTCTCGGCGAACTTGCGCGGGTCGGAGGAGACCTGGCGGCCGCGCCACTCGCTGACCTTGCCGACCACGATCAGTTCGCCGGTGACGGTGTGCTGCCACTCCAGGGCGACGTGGCCGCAGTCGTCGGCGAGCAGGAACTTGCGCAGCACGCCGGAGCTGGCGCCGCCGAGGGTGTTGCGGTGGCCGGGGAGCATGACCGAGAAGATCAGCTTGAGCAGGACGGACTTGCCGCCGCCGTTCTCCAGGAAGAGCACGCCGGCGGGGGCGGGGCGGCGGACCGGGCCGTCGATGTCCTCGCCGAACAGGCCGATCTGCTGCGGGGCCGGGTCGGCGACGGGCTCGCCGACGCCGCGCAGGTCGAGCACCGTGTCGGCGTAGCGGGCGCCGGCCGGTCCGATCGAGTAGAGGCGGACCCGGTTGAGCTCGTACATGTGCGGCGGTTCTCCGTGCGTCTGTGGGGTGCGTCTATGGGGTTGTCAGAGCGAGTGGAACGGCAGGCCTGCGTCGGCGACCAGCTCGTCGGAGGTGTCCGGCGGCAGCAGGCTGGCGGTGCCGTCGGAGACCGGGACGACACCCAGGTCGAGCAGTTCGGCCATGGCCGCGCTGCCGGCCAGGTCGCGGACCTGGAGCTGGTAGCGGGCGGTGGTGCGGTAGGTGCCGCCGGAGTCGTCGGAGACCTTCTGCAGGAAACCGGAGTCGACCAGGAACATCACGGCCTTGGCGACGATGCCGATGGTGGAGCCGGAGAGCCGGCGGGCGTCCTTGGTGGCGCCGGTGGCGGTGCGCCGGGCCCAGACCCGCCAGGCGGCCTCCAGGCCGGGGGCGTCGGAGTGCGGGTCGGTGTTGGCGCCCTCGACGTCGGCCTGCTCCTCCAGGCGGCGGCAGGCCTGGCGGACGAAGGAGTCGACGCCGTTGACGGTGATCCGGCCGAGGTAGGCGTCGTCGGCGAGGTCCTCGGGGCGGGGGAAGGCCATCGCGGCGACGGCCAGGTGGGCCAGGCCGTGCAGGAAGCGGTCGGTGGACTCGGAGGCGGCGCGGCGCGAGTAGTCGCCCATCCGGACGGCGAACAGCGAGTCCTCGGCGGCGGCCACGGCCATGCCGGCGCGCGGCGAGACCTCCAGGACGACCAGGCCCATGCCGGTGGCGATGGCGTCGGCGAGCCGGGCGAACGGCGGGTCCTCGCGGTGGCGGCGCACGAGTTCGGCGTACTCGACGTCCCGGGCGGGCAGCAGCTTGGCCTGGAGGCCGAAGGAGACCAGCCGGGCGGCGTCGGCGACGTCGGCCGGGGTGATCGGCGCGGGGGCGGCCGGTTCGGTCTCGGTCGCCCAGGACGTGTCGTGGTGGGTCGTCACGGGCGGTGCTCCTCGGGGCTGTTGCTGCAGGTGTTCGGGGTGTCGCTGCGGGTGTTCGGGTGGTGCGTCACGTTCGGGGGTTCGGGCGGTGCGTCACGGCGGGGGTTCCGGCGGTGCGTCCCGGCCGGTCAGCCGGCGTCCTTGCGGTCGGCGGCCATGCCGACCGCGTCGAGCAGGGCGCTGCCGACGATCAGGTCGGCGCCGCCGAACTCCGGGTCGCGCAGCGGGGTGCCGTCGTCCACCGCGAAGAGCAGCCGCTCCTCGCCCTGGCGGTAGGCGGTGCCGACCGGCGGGCTGGCGGCGTGCACGGCGAGCAGGGCGACCAGGTACGGCAGGTCCGGGTCCTGCTTGCGGGCGTCGGCGAGCAGCCCGGAGAGCCGGCGGGGGGCGTCCGCGGGCAGGTCGAGCAGGACCAGCGCGGCCTCCAGCTGGGCCTCGGAGAACCGGCTGTCGTCCGGGGTGGCGACGAGGTCCGGGTCGGGCAGCTCGGCGCCGAGGTGCTCGCGCTCGACCGGCGGGGTGAGCAGGAGGTCGACCAGGTCGGCGACCCGGACCGAGACCGGGGTGCGCAGACCTACGCCGCGGGCGAAGAAGGCGCCGGTCGGGCGGACGGCCTGCTCCACCGGCAGCCGCAGCACCGGGGCGAGCAGCTGCCCGTACAGGTCGATGCCGCTGCGGGCGCCGGGGGTGGCGAAGGCCTGGCGGTCCTGCTCGGCGCGGAACAGCGGGCCGGCTTCCAGCAGGCGGGTCTGCAGCTGGGTGTGGCGGCGGATGCAGTCCTTGACGATGTCGACCAGCTCGGCGGCGCGGCGCTTGTGCTCCGGGTCCTCGGCCTCGTCGCGGGCCTTGCGGATGTTGGTGAGAATCGCGTTCTCGTGCCGGTAGCGGTCGGCGATGTGGTCCAGCGCCTCCTCGATGAGGTCCGGGACGGCGCGCATCCAGTCGACGGCCCGGACGTTGCGGCGGGTCGCGTCGAGGGCGCGGCGCAGCGTCTCGGCGTACTGGACGGTGCGGTAGCGGGCCTGCTCGGCGGCGAGCTGGGCGTCGGCCAGGCGGCCGCGGCGGATCAGCACCTCCAGCTTGACCTCGGCGGCGATCTGGGCCGAGGTGACGTCGGTGTCGAGCGCGCCGACCAGGACGTTGACCGCCTCGTCGGTGGTGCGCAGGTAGACGCCGCCGTCGGGGCCGGGGACCTCTTCGATCAGCTTGAAGTCGTAGTCGCGGCGCACGTACGCGCCGTCCGCGCCGAAGGTGCCGTAGACGGCGCGGAAGCCTCGGTCGACGCTGCCGACGTTGATCAGCGACTCCAGCACCCAGCGGGCGACCCGCTCGTGCTCGGCGGCGGGACGGCCGGCGGCCTGGGCGGCGACCCGGGGCAGCAGGCGGGCGAGGACGGCGTCGCGGTCGGCCCCGGTGTCGAAGTCCATGTTCAGGGTGACCAGGTCGATCGCGGCGAGGCCGACCTCGGCCATCGCGTAGCCGCCGTACTCGCCGGCCAGGTTGACCTTGCGGTTGTCCAGGTCGTGCAGCGGGGCGGTGCAGGCCAGCGCCTTGAGCCGGCGGGCCAGTCCTTCGTCGGCGGCGGGGCCGGGCGCGGGGCGCGCGACGGCCGGGCCGGCGGACGGACGGATGCCGGGCTCGGTGGACGGGTCTGCGATGGCGGTCACGGAGGACAAGATTAGAGGTTCGCACCGACATCGACCGAAACGGACCTTGCGGCCGGACGGAGCGGCAGGTGGGCGGCGGTCCGGGGATCGTTTTCAGAACGAGGTTTCGACGGTATTCCGCCATTCTCGAACCGACATTCGAGAAACCCGTGGGGGCCGCGCAATGGTTCGGTGATGATCGACCTATGATCACCCGACTGGCCAAAGCCGGCCTCGCCGTCGCGCTGTCCGTGACCACGCTCACCACCGGTGCCGTCCTCACCGCCGGCGCGGCCGCGGCGGCGCCGGCAGCCAAGGCGCCGACCACCAAGACGCCGGCCACCAAGGCGCCGACCACCAAGACGCCGGCCACCAAGGCGCCGACCGCCACGGCTTCGACCTCCGCGCAGCACGTGACCGTGTCGCAGAGCGGGAACTACCCCGGCGGCTTCTTCAAGACCGGCACCATGTCGGCGAGCTGGGTGTCCGCCGGCACCGCCGACCTCACCGGCCCGACGCACTTCACCGTCGACCTGCCGCCCGGCGTCATCACCGACGGCGCGATGTTCTACTCCACGCCGTACGACTACACCTTCACCACGACCCTCTCGCCCGACCACCGTCACCTGGAGGCCGTCCTCACCGGCACCCGGGTGGTCGGCAAGAGTGAGTTCATGAAGCTCAACCTGAGCACCACGCCCGGCGTCCCGATCACCGGCGTGATCACGGTGACGGCCGCCAACCCGAACGACACCGACCCGACCGGCCACGTCTCCCGCTACGACCTCGGCACCGGCGGCTACCTGCCGGCGACCGTCCAGGCCGCCCCGGCCGTCACCGGCCTCGACACCACCACCGGTCCGGGCACCGGCGGCACGGCGGTGACCGTCAGCGGCAGCAACCTCGCCCACGGCATGGTGCTGGTCGGCGGCGTCCCCGCGCCCGGCACCTGCACCGACACCGCCTGCACGGTGACCACGCCGGGCGGCTCGGGCAGCGCTCCCGTCAGCGTGGTCACGCCCGGCGGCACCGCCGCCGCGCCGGCCGGCTTCGACTACACCGGGGCCGCTCCCCCGGCGCCGCCCGCGCCGGCGGTCACCAGCCTGAGCCCGGCCACCGGCCCGGTCGCCGGCGGCACCCGGGTGAACGTGATCGGCAGCAACCTGACGTACGGGACGGTCGCGTTCGGCGGGGTGCCGGCCACGCACGTGTCCTGCGGCCCGTCCTTCTGCACGGCCACCGCTCCGGCGGGCTCCCAGGCCGGGCCGGCGAACGTCACGGTCACCACGGCGGGCGGGACCAGCGCGCCGGTGACGTACACCTACTCGGCGTAGCGGCCACCGTCGGTGCCCGGGTGCCTCGGCACCCGGGCACCTCGCGTTTCCGGACACTCCGTGGGCCTCCCGGGCGTGCCCGGGGTCCGACCGGGGTCCTCCGGAGGTCCGCCAGGGGCCGCCGGAGGCGGGAGTTGAACATGTTCAAAAGGAGGGTCTAGAGTCGGTTCCGCGCAGACGGGACAAGGCTCCGCCTGCAGTTCGGAGGTGCAGAGGTGTACGAGACGGACGACGACCCCGCGGTCGTCCTTCGCAAGGTCCGGCGTTGGCTGTGGTTCTTCCTGGCCTGCCTGGTGCTCAGCGGTCTGACCGCCTTCCCGCTGGAGACCGAGACCCGCCTGCTGGTCGAATTCGTGACCGGCCCGGCCGCCCCGCTGGCCGACCACTTCCCCGCCGCGACGGCCTGGTTCGAGCGGGTCCACACGGGCATCGTCGAGACCGACGAGCGCTACCCCTTCCTGGCCTACGGCACCGACTGGCTGGCCTTCGCCCACCTGGTGATCGGCGCCGCCTTCTGGGGGCCGCTGAAGGACCCGGTCCGCAACATCTGGGTGATCCGCTGGGCCGCACTGGCCTGCGGAGCCGTCATCCCGCTGGCCCTGATCTGCGGGCCGCTGCGGGGCATCCCGCTGGTGTGGAGATTCGTCGACATGTCGTTCGGAGTCTTCGGCGTCATCCCGCTGCTGCTCGTGCTGCGCGCGCTGCGTCCGCTGGAACGTTCCTTCGCGGAACCGGCGCCCGCGCGCTGAGCCCACCCGGCCCGCAGGCCCCGTGTGGCGCCGCCCCGGGGCGTGCGGGCCCGGTCGCACGCCGCGGGTCCGGTGGGCCCCGGGTCACCGACAACGGCCTTCACCCGCAGGCCCTACCATCTGGCTCAACAGCTGCTGGGAGGCGGACGGGCGTGGCCGATGCGGTGATCGATCTCAATGCGGACCTCGGCGAGGGGTTCGGACGCTGGACGCTGACCGACGACGAGGCCCTGCTGTCGGTGGTGACCAGCGCCAACGTCGCCTGCGGCTTCCACGCCGGAGACCCCTCGACGATGCGCCGGGTCTGCGCACTGGCCGCCGAGCGCGGCGTCCGGATCGGCGCCCAGGTCTCCTACCGCGACCTCGCCGGCTTCGGCCGCCGCGCGATGGACGTCCCCCCGGAGGAGCTCGCCGACGAGATCGCGTACCAGATCGGCGCCCTCCAGGTCTTCGCCCGCGCCGCCGGCTCGAAGGTCTCCTACGTCAAGCCGCACGGCGCCCTCTACAACCGGGTGGTCGCCGACTCGGACCAGGCCGAGGCCGTGGTGGCCGGCGTGCTGCGGGCCGGCGCGGTCTGCGACGGCCCGCTGCCCGTCCTCGGACTGCCCGGCTCCCGGCTGCTCCAGGTCGCCGAGGGCGTCGGACTGCCCGTGGTCGCCGAGGCCTTCGCCGACCGGGCGTACACCCGCACCGGCACCCTCGTCCCGCGCCGCGAACCCGGCGCGGTGGTGCACGACCCCGAGTCCGTGATCACCCGCGCGGTCGACATCGCCCGGGACGGCGCGGTGGAGGCCGTCGGCGGCGACCGGATCACGGTCGAGGCCCGGTCGCTCTGCGTCCACGGCGACACCCCCGGCGCCGCCCAGCTCGCCTGGCGGGTGCGCGGCGCCCTGGCCTCGGCCGGGGTCCGGGTGGAGGCCTTCACGTGACGGCCGGCAGCGCCGACGGCGACGCCGGCCCCGGCGACAGCGGCGGCGACAGCGGCGGCGGCAGCGGCGGCGAACCCCGGCCTGACGCTGCGCGGCCGGGTGGATCGGGGCAGCCGCTCGGGCCGGTACGGCGGGTCGGCGAGCGGGCACTGCTGATCGAGCTGCCCGGCACGGCCGAGGTCACGTCGCTGTACGGATGGCTGCGCGAGCAGCGGGAGGCGGGCGCGCTCGGCGAGGTCGAGGAGCTGGTGCCGGCCGCCCGCACGGTGCTGCTGGACGGCGTCGCGGACGTCGACGCCGTGGCACGGCTGCTGCGCACCGCCCGTCCGACGGCGGCCGCGGCGGCCGGGGCGGAGCGCGGGCCGGTGCTGGAGGTCCCGACCGTGTACGACGGCGCCGACCTGGCCGAGGTAGCCGCACTGTGGGGGGTGTCCGAGGAGGCGGCCGTCCGGATCCACACCGAGCCCGAGTACGTGGTCGCCTTCTGCGGCTTCGCCCCCGGCTTCGGCTACCTCACCGGGCTGCCCGGACGGTACGAGGTCCCGCGCCGGGCCACTCCGCGGAGCTCCGTGCCGGTCGGCTCGGTCGCCCTGGCCGGCCCGTACACCGGGGTCTACCCGCACCCCTCCCCCGGCGGCTGGCAGCTCGTCGGCCGCACCGCGCTCCCGCTCTGGGACACCGACCGGGACCCTCCGGCCCTGCTGGCGCCGGGCGTCCGGGTCCGCTTCACGGCGCAGCGCGGGTGAGCCGGCCGGGCCGGCGGCACCGGCTCGGCCCGCTGACGCGGCACCGCATCGGACCGACGGCCGGGAGGATGGGCGAAGGGCCGTTCGGAGCTCCGGCGGCCGACGGGAGGAGACGGCGATGAGCGAACTCGTGGTGGTGCGGCCCGGACCGCTGACCACGGTTCAGGACCTCGGGCGGCGCGGGGTCGCCCACCTCGGCGTGCCCAGGGCCGGAGCGCTGGACGAGCCGGCCCTGCGGGCGGCGAACCGGCTGGTCGGCAACGAGCCCGGGGCCGCCGGGTTGGAGACCACCCTCGGCGGGGTCGCACTGCGTGCCGTCGGGACGGTGGTCGTCGCGGTCACCGGCGCACCCGCGCCCGTCCGGGTGGACGGGCGACCGGCGGCGTGGGGTGCGCCGGTCGTGGTGCCGGACGGCACTGTGGTCGAGGTGGGAACAGCGACGGACGGGGTGCGCGGCTACCTGGCGGTGGCCGGCGGGATCGCCGTCCCCCCGGTGCTCGGCAGCCGCTCGGCGGACCTGCTCTCCGGCCTCGGGCCTGCCCCGCTGGCCGCCGCGGACCGGTTGCCGGTCGGCGCCGCGCCGCCGTACCGGGCCCGGGCCGAACTGGTGCCGCTGCCCGCTCCCCCGGCCGAGCTGGTGCTGCGGCTGCGGCTCGGGCCGCGCGCGGACTGGTTCACGGCGGAGGCGGCGGCCCGGCTGGGCCGCGACGGGTACCGGGTCTCCTCGACGAGCAACCGGGTCGGGCTGCGCACCGAGGGCCCGGCGGTCGCCCGGGCCCGGGACGGTGAACTGCCCAGCGAGGGCATGGCGTCGGGTGCGGTGCAGATCCCGCCGGACGGGCAGCCGGTGGTCTTCCTGGCCGACCACCCGACCACCGGGGGCTATCCGGTGATCGGTGTCGTCCCGGCCGCCGACCTCGCGGCCGCCGCGCAGGCCCGGCCGGGGACGCCGGTGCGGTTCGTGCCACTACGGGAGCGTTGACGGCACTCCTCGGTGCGGTCCGTACCGCCGCGGGCGCGTCGATGGCGCTCCTCGATGCGGTCCCGGTGCGGTCCGGTGCGGCTCATCCTCCCAACAGCACCTCGGCGATGGCCCGTTGGGCCGGATCCAGCGCGGTCTCACCCTCCTCGGCCGCCCAGGCCGCGTTCTGCAGCACCCGAGCGAGCGTCCAGGCCGCCGCGACCTCGCGGTCCAGCTCCAGCGCCTCCGTCAGGAGGTCGAAGCGCCGCCGCAGCGCCCCTGCGAGGTCTCCGGCGGCCACCGCGTCGTCCCAGCGGTTGCGCAGCGCCGGAAGCAGCTCGAAGCCGGGGTGCCCGGCGAGCGGCTTGGGGTCGATGGCCAGCCAGGGGGCGCGACCGCTGCCCGGGAGCGGGGCGAGGACGTTGCCGTAGTGGAGGTCCCAGTGGAGCAGCCGGTCGCCGGGTTCGGCGCGCACCTCGCGGAGGGCGGCCGCGCAGTCGGCGAGCAGGCGGCGCTCCTCCGGGTGGTCGAGGGCGGCGACGACCTCCGCGGCACGGTCCGACAGCCGCGCCGCCAGGTCGGTCAACGTCCTCAGTTCCGAAGGAGCTTGATGCTTCGTCAATTCGCCGAGCAGATCGGCGATCACACGCACGGCCGCGAGATCGTCGGGCAGCGCGAGGAGCGAGCGCGTCGGGTCCAGGCGCTCCAACAGCATGGAGCCCGAGTCGGGTTCGCGGTCCAGCAGTCGCACGGCGCCGTGCCCGTCCCAGGCCCGGAGGGCGAGCGGTTCGCCGGCCGTCTCCTCGTCCACGGGCTGGAGCTTGAGCACGGCACGCGTCCCGTCGGCGCACCGCACGGGCAGCACCAGGCCGACGACGCCGTGCGCGGCCGGCCCCTCCGGGCGCAGCTCCCATCGGTCGAGCAACTCGCCTGCCAGGGCGGGCAGTCGGAGTGCCCAGGCGTGGCCCGTCGCGCCGAGGAACTCCGTCAGGGACGCGGCCAGGGCGGGCGGGACCTCGACGGTCATCGGACGGTCTCCTCTCGGGCGGTCTCGCGAGACGGTTCGGTCAGCCTGGAACGGCCCGGCCGGGGCGGCGTGGGGCGGCCTGGGCGGCGGGGCCGGCGGGGGGCGGCGTCCATCGCCCCCGGCCGACCGTGGTCAGGCTCGGAGCCCCTCCGCCGCGGCGGCGGCGAAGCCGTCCGGGTTGTCGAGCATGATGTTGTGCCCGCAGTCCGGGACGGCGACCACCCGTACGCCTGCCGCTCGGAGCCCGTCCGCACCCGCCGGCTCGCCGTCCGCCGCCGGATGGAGGAAGGTGCGCGGGAGGTCGAGGCCGAGCAGCAACTCGCGCATGGTCGGGACCGTTGCGCGGGCGACGTGGCGGGCGCTGCGGTAGAGCGCTTCCGGGCCGGCCAGCCGCATCGTGGACCACCAGAACCGGCCGACCCGCTCGGCGACCTCGGCCCGGCCGTCGGCCAGGAACTCCTCCTCGGTGTAGCCCGCGATGCCGCTGCTGCCGAGCCGCTGCCGGTCGGGCGCGATCGGGTCCAGGTTGGCGTCCACCAGGACGAGCCGCGAGACCAGACCGGGGTGCCGGTGCGCGAGGACGATCGCGACGGCGCCGCCCATGCTGTGGCCGACCACCTCGACCCGACTCGGCCCGGCCGCCCGCACCGCTGCCGCGACCGCGTCGGCGTGCTCCTCCAGCGTGTACCCGAAGTCCGTCGGGCGGTCGCTGATGCCGAAGCCGAGCAGGTCCATCAGCAGCGAGCGGCGCCCGGCCAGCAGCGGGTGGGCGGCGGCCGCGGCGAAGTAGACGGGCGACGTGGCGCCCAGACCGTGCAGGTAGAGCCGGGCCGGCTCGGCGCCGGGCAGTTCGACCCAGCGGATCAGGTCGCCGCCGGGGGTGACGGGGGCATGGCGCATCGCACGGACTCCTCTTCCGGAAGGGGAACACCGGGAGCTCCCGGGAACGTCGAGACCATACCTCGCCATCGAGGTACCCCGCATTCGATATACCCGCGGATCGAGGGACGGCCGTGAGAGGGTGGCCCCATGTTCAAGCTCGCGATCCTCGGGTTCCTGTACGACCGGCCCTTGCACGGCTACGAGCTGCGCCGCCACCTCTCCGCGCTCTCCGGACACGTCCAGCCGATCAGCGACGGAACGCTCTACCCCGCGATCAAGCGCCTGGAGACCGCCGGACTCCTGGTCCGCCGGACCGAGCCCGGCAGCGCCGCCGCACCCCGGCACACCCTGCACCTCACCGAGGCCGGCCGGGCCGCACTGCTCGACCAGCTGCGCGAGCCCGAGCAGTTGGACATCAGCGACGAGAACCGCTGGTTCACCCTGCTCGCCTTCCTGCGCCACCTCGACGACCCCACCGCCCAGGCGGCCGTGCTCCGCCGACGGCTGGCGTTCCTGTCCGAGCCGGCCAGCTTCTTCTACGACGGCGACCGCCCGATGGGCGCCGAGGAGTTCCCCGACCCGTTCCGGCGCGGCCAGCTGCTGATCGCCCGCGCGACCACCGAGGCCGAACTCGGCTGGCTGCACGCGACATTGGCGGAGCTTGAGGGCCGCGAGGGATAGCGGGCGCACCGGAACGCGCCGCTGCCCGCGCCGGCCGGCGAGCGGTCGGTACGGGCAGCGGGCGGAGTCTCCGGCACGTGCTCCGGAGTGCGATCGGCATCGGCGGGTGCGCAATCGGTGCCGGTGGATGGCCGATCGGCGCCGACGGGTGGCCGATCAGTGCTGGTGGTGGGCGTGGACCACGGCGTGCCCGCGCCCCCGGCCGATCATCCACCTGTTGACCGGCACGGTCAGCCCGAAGGCCAGGACGAGCGAACCCGCCAGCGACACCCAGAACAACAGGTCGCCGAGGCCCGCGTCCATCGCACCGGGGACGGTGACCATCACGGTGTTGTCGATCAGCTCCATCACCAGGATCGACACCGTGTCGGCGGCCAGCGCGACCTTCACCGCGGCCCCGACGTCCAGACCGGCCTTCAGCACGCCGCGCATGGTCAACGCATAGCCGAAGACGAAAGCCAGCAGGATCGAGACCACCACGGTCGCGCCGTTGTGCAGGCCGAAAGCCGTACCGAGGACCATGCCGAGGATCTCGCCGATGGCGCACCCGGTGAGGCAGTGCAGGGTCGCCTGCGCGGCCGCCCGCCAGCTCGTTCCGCCCCCGGCGGCGGCGTGGTGGTCGTGTCCGGGCCGGCCGTCGTGACCGTGGTGACCGTGGTGCTCGTGCTGTGCGGGGTGTGCCATGTCGTCCTCCGCTTGCCCCGACGCCCGTCCGGCGCCGCTTCCCTCGCTCCGTCAGTGATCGAAGTTATACCCCCTGGGGGTATCTCGCAAGCCCCGGCTACGCCCTCTTCCCCCACCCGCCCATCCGTGTTCGGATGAGGGCATGACCGACGACCGCCGCACGGGCTACGACGGAACGGGCGAGGGCGCGATCACGCCGGACGGCTGCGCCGTCGAGGTGTGGAGCCGGCTCCCCGCGGGCAACGCCCCGGACGTGATCGAGGCGGCGGTGCCGCCCGGCGCACACATCCTCGAACTGGGCTGTGGCGTGGGCCGGATGACGCACCCGCTGACCGACCGCGGCTTCACCGTGACGGCCGTGGACGAGTCCGCCGAGATGCTGGCCCGGGTCCGCGGGGACGTCCGCACGGTGCGCAGCCCGATCGAGCACCTCAGCCTCAGCGAACGCTTCGACGTCGTCATGCTCGCCTCCTTCCTGGTGCACGCAGGTGATGTGACGGTCCGTCAGGGATTGCTGGAGACGTGCCGCCGCCACGTCGCCGAGGACGGCTGCGTGCTGGTGCAGCGCGAGGGCGAGGACTGGCACCTGAACGTGCCGCGCGAGACCGCGATCGGCCCGGGCGCGTGGTCCCGGCTCGTCTCCGCCACTCCGGTCGGCGACGGCGTGAACTCCGTCCGCTGCGAGTACGAGTTCCCGGACGGCGTCTGGACGCAGACCTTCCTGTCCCGCCCGCTCAGCACCGAGGTGTTCGAGCAGGCCCTGGCCGAGGCCGGCCTGACGGTCGAGCACTACCTGACGGAGGACCGCACCTGGGTCCGGGCGCGACCCTCGGAGCGGCTCCCGGCACAGGCTTCCGAGCAGGCCGGGGAGCGGGCGCCGGAGTAGGAGCGGCCCGGTCGCAGCCCCGGACGTAGTCCCGGATGCGGGCCCCGGACGGGGCCGGACCGGGGCGCCCCCGCTGCGCGGCCGGAAAGGGCCCTGCACGCAAAGGCCGAACAAAGGGTGAACAAAGAACTGTCACTTTCACCCCGTACCATCAGCCGCGCGCCGGGCGCGCGCGGCCTGCGGGCCGGGCGGGTCGCGGTCGTCCGCACGCCCCTTCCGACCCGCAAGGACCCGCCCATGCCGCCCCTGCCCACTGCCCGACGGATACCCCCGGCGGGTGCCCGGTGATCAACTGGTTCCACGGGGCCGTCCTCGGCCTGATCCAGGGGCTCACCGAGTTCCTGCCGATCTCCTCCAGCGCCCATCTGCGGGTCTTCTCCGCGCTGCTGGGCTGGGACGACCCGGGCGCGGCCTTCACGGCCGTGACCCAGCTCGGCACCGAGACGGCGGTGCTGATCTACTTCCGCAAGGACATCGCCGCGATCGTGAAGACCTGGGCGCGGTCGCTGGTCCGCCCGGCACTGCGCTCGGACCCGGACGCCCGGATGGGTTGGTTCGTGATCATCGGCACCCTGCCGATCGGCATCCTCGGCAAGCTGTTCCAGGACACCATCGAGACCCACCTGCGCGACCTGCGGATCATCGGCACCACGCTGATCGTCTTCGGCCTGATCCTGGCCTTCGCCGACCGCACCCGCGCGGTCCGCCACGCCCGTCCGATCAGCGACCTCACGCTGCCGCACGCGGGCATCTACGGCTTCGCCCAGGCGCTGGCGCTGATCCCGGGCGTCTCCCGCTCGGGCGGCACGATCAGCGCGGGCCTGCTGCTCGGCTACAGCCGGGAGGCGGCGGCCCGCTACTCGTTCCTGCTGGCCATCCCGGCGGTGCTCGCCTCGGGGACACTGGAACTGTTCAAGATCGGCGAGGGCCCGGCACCCGCCTGGGGTCCGACCGTGCTGGCCACCCTGATCGCCTTCGCGGTCGGCTACGCGGCGATCGCCTGGTTCCTCAAGTACATCTCGACGCACAGCTTCATGCCGTTCGTGGTGTACCGGGTGCTGCTCGGCGTCCTGATCGTCGGACTGGTGGCCGGCGGCGTCCTGACCCCGGACGCGGGCTCGGTGAAGTAGAACCGCGTTTCAGAACCAGCGCGCCGCAGGATCACCGCGGCCCGGAACCCGCCACCTCCGAGGAGCGGCGCGGATCCGGCCGGACGGCTCCGGGGAAAGCAGTGGGCCGGGACACCCGACGGTGTCCCGGCCCACTGAACGTCGAGGACCTAACGCCCGAACTCCCGGGCTGCGGTCAATCGGCCGCGCACGGCGGCGTGGACCTCGGCCTCCTCGGCCGGGTCGGCGGCGAGCCTGCGCAACCGCTCCAGCACACGCGCGTCGCCCGTGGTGGCGACATGGCGCGCGGCGAGCTCACGCGTGGACTCCTCGCAGTCCCAGAGGCACTCGACGGCGGGCCCCTCGGGGAAGTGCACGTCGGTGGCGGCGAGCGCCCGGGCGGCACGTCCGCGCAGCTCGGAGGAGGCGGCCTCCCCGTAGATGTGGCGCAGGACCGGTACGGCGTCGGCGGCGGCCAGCCGCCCCGCACCGTCGACCAACGATCCGAGCCCGGTACCGGAGACCCCCCGGACGGAGACCCAGCGGCGCAGCCCGGCGACCACCAGCGGCGCGTCCTGCGGCTCCCCGGCGTCGGCCAGCAGCTGGGCGGCGGCCTCGCCGAGCGCGCTGTCCGCGCCCCCGGTGGCCGGGTCGGCCCAGCGGCGGGCCTGCGCCAGCACCTCGGGACCGCGCATCCGGCCGAGCAGCTCCAGGGCGGCCCGGACGATCCGGTCGTCCACGTCGGCGGCGGCCGCCTCGATCAGCTCCACGGCGGCCGGGTCGCGTTGCTCGACGAGGTGGCGCAGGGCCGCACGGCGGGCGCCGGGCAGGCCGCTGCGGGCGGCCTCCAGCAGCAGCGGACGGTCCTCGGGCCGCACGACGGCGGTCAGGCAGCGGGCGGCCGCGGCGGCGCGGCGGTCCACCGCGTCGGGGCCGCCCGGGGAGTCGGTGTCGCGCGCGGGCTCCGGCCGGGCGTCGGGCCGGCCGAGGAAGGCGCCGGCGCCGAGGCCGCCCAGGTCGCCCTGGTCGGCCCAGGCCAGCACGTCGGCGGTGGACCAGCCTGGGGTGACCCCGCTGCGGTTGACCTGGCGCTGCCAGAGGTCGAAGGGGGACTGCTCGGCGGCGGACGCCACTCTCGGGTGGTAGGCCGCCCACAGCCGCCACGGCCGGGGCTCGTACGCGTTGCGGATGAACTCGCGCAGCTCGGCGTCGCCCTCGGGGCCCGGCGGGAAGTGGTCCAGCACGGCGGTGCCGAGCAGCAGCAGGCCGCGGTCGTCGTCGCGCAGGGCGAGCTCGTCGAGGGCCCAGGCCCAGTTGGCGCCCGTGGCGGCGTACTCGCGCAGCATCAGCAGCGCGTCGCGCCGGCCGTACGCGGCGAGGTGGCCCAGGACGGAGAGGGCGAGGCCCGTGCGGCCCTCGTCATCGGTGACGAGGTCCTCGGCGGAGTGGAGGTGGTCCTCGATGCCGTCGAGGGGGGCTTCCAGCTCCATGTAGAGGCGGGCGTAGTAGAGGGAGCGGCTCTCGACCTGCCAGTCGGCTCGCGGATCCCTGGTGACACACTCCTCCAGCGCGGCGATGGCCTCGGCACGGTCGGCGGCCAGCGCATGGAGCTGCCCGTCACCACGGCCTCGCTGCAGGAGGCCTAGGAGGCTGGCACTGGGTGCTATCACTGGCTCGAACATGAGGTCAGCATCCGTTGCGGCGGTCGTAGTGGCAACGGGATTTCCGTCGCCGGGGTCTCTGGTCGGTACTGCGGTGGGCGCCCGGGCGCCGGAATCACCGAAGGTTACCGCCTCGCGCCCGCTTCCGCACACAGGGCGACGGCGCCCGCTGCCACAGTGGCATATGCCAGGGGAATTTTGCCTGCGATCTGTCCAAATCGCCCACGAGGGTGAGGACGTTGTGCGACAGTCTTCTCACTACCCGAAGGACCCGCACAAAGCGGGCCGAACCGAGCGATGGACCCGTCATGAACATGCCTTTAGGCGCCGCCCGCCCGCCGGGCACCGCCACGGTGGACGGCGCCCCGGCGGGCGCGAACGGCTCCGGCGCGAACGCCTCCTGCGCAGCCGGCCCGGGTACGGGCCGAGCGGGGCGCGCCGGTGACGGGACGGGCGACGACGGCAGCGGCGGCGACGCCGACAGCGGAACGGACGGCAGAGTGGACGGCACGGCGCAGGAGCCGTCCGGCCCCTACCTCGGCGGCGACGGCGAGGACGGCGTCCTCGGCTCGGCCGAGTGGGACCTGCTGACCGACGGCGTCCACTGGAACGCGGAGACCTTCCTCCTCCTCGGGTGCGACCCGGACCACGGACCGCTCAGCCTCGACCGGCTGCCCGACCGCCTCCCCGAGGCGGACCGGCCGCTGCTGCGCCGGATGATGACCGACGCCCTGGTGCACGGCCGCATCGCCGCCGGCACCCTGCGGATCCGCCGACCCGGCGGACGGCACGACAGCGTCGAGTGCTCGGGCGAACCCGTCCTCGGCTCCGACGGCACCGTCACCGCGCTGCGCATGCTGCTCCGCCCGGCACCGCCGGACTGAGCCACGGCACGGCCGGGCAGGCCCGGGCCGCGACACTGCCGGGCCACCGAGCCGAGCCAAGCCGAACTGAGCCGAAGCGCGGCCGAAGCGCGGCCGAAGCGAACTGAACCACGACACCCCGGCACCCCGGGGCCCCGCACGTCGGCCCGGCCCCTCAGGTCAGCCGCGGCCGGTTCTTGGCGTCCGCCGCCCGCAACTCCCGTCCCAGCTCGGCCCGCAGCTCGTCCACCACCGGCAGCCCCCGGTACTCCGCGGTCAGCCGGTACATCTCCCGCAGCCGGTCCCACGTCCGGTGCGAGGAGTTCTGGCCGATCAGGTTCATCACCATCTTGGCCTGAAGCTCCGCGGCGTCCGGCTCGCCCGTGATCAGGTGCACCGAGGCCAGCGTGATCCGGTCGAACAGGGCCGAGCGCAGCTGCCCGGTGCCCTCGCGCAGGGCGATCACCTGCTCCGCGCGCCTGCGCGCCGTGGGCGCCGCCGCCCGGTCGTGCTCGGCCAGCGTGCGCAGCACCAGGGCCTGCATGCCGCGCAGTTCGGCTTCGTCGAACACTTGCATCCAGCACGGAGGCGGCTCCGGCGAATCCTCGGCGAAGAGGTCCTCGGCCTCGCCGAGCAGCCGGTAGGTGTCCTGGGAGTGCCCGATCGAGGCGTGCGCCCAGGCCTCGACGGTGTTCAGCATGGCGCGCGTTCTGGGCGCCGGCTTCCCGCCGGCCGCCTTGGCCGCCGCCATGAGGTCGATCGCGTCGTCGGCCCGGCCCAGGTGGACCATCTGCCGCGCGGCGCGGGAGATCGCCTCACCGGCCCGCGGCCGGTCGCCGGACTCCTTGGCCGCCTCGGCCGCGATCATGAAGTACCGCTGGGCGGTGGGCTCCAGGCCCACGTCGTGCGACATCCAGCCCGCCAGCACCGCGAGGTTGGCCGCGACCGCCCACAGCCGCTGCTCCACGGCGGGCGGGTGCCGGTGCGTCAACAGGCCGCCGACCTCGTTGAGTTGTCCGACCACCGCCTTGCGCTGCAACCCGCCCCCGCGGGCCGCGTCCCAGGCCCGGAACACCTGCACCGAGCGCTCCAGCGACTCCACCTCGTCGAGCCCGACCGGGCCCGCGTCGTACACGTCCACCACCGGGCGCGCCCCGCTCCCGGTGACCACCTGTCGCGGCCCGGGCACGGAGGCCGCGTACGCGACGGCGTCCCCGTCCAGCCAGCCCTTCAGCGAGTCGGCGATGACCGCCCCGGCCGTGAGCGCGGCTCCGGCGCCCATCAATCCACGTCGGTTCAGCATGAGGTCCATTCCCGTGAACTCGGTGAGGACCGCGGCTGTTCGATCCGGCGACCATGGCACTGCTGCGGACGGCTCCGCTCCGGACCTGGTGGGCCGGTGTCGTTCCAGACCGAGGTCCTCAGTGGTGACGACACGGCCGAGCCGCTCCGTGAACACGGCTGCCAGCACCCTCGGCACCGGATCGCGCGGGATCTCCCCCTGCTCGATCCAACGCCGTACCCTCGAAGTGTCGGTGGACAGTTGCATCTGCCCCATCGCGGCACCCCGGCGGTTGACCAGCCGCGCGAGCTCGCCCTTGGACCATCCGGTCAGGACGAACAGATCGGCGAGTCGGGTGTTGGGTCCCCTGCTCAATGAAGCCCCCAGGTTCCTCGGCTCCTTCGAGGCTAGAGGCTCCGGCAAGTGCCAGGCGAGCATTCGCCACCGTTCGCCAGGGCCCGCCAGACTACTAAGCCAGTGCCCGACGGGTGTGTTGTAGGGGTGCGCCACCTCGCCCCCCGGGTCGGACGGCGTCCCACCGGCGTCGGAGCAGTCCCCCGACGGTGTCACGGGACGCTCCCGGCACTCACCCGAGGGGGTGGCGCGGCCGGGTGGCGCGGGGGCGCCGGGCACGGCCACGGCAGTCCGGCCGACCGCATTCCCCAGGGTGCGGACGGCCGGAGCACACGCCGAACAGGGGTTCCTGACCCCGCGTCCGTGCCCGGCGCCCGCGCACCACCCGCCGCACCGCGTCGGCGCACGACCCGCCCGCAGCACCGCACCACCCGCAGGGCCGCCGTCACGCCAGGAAGCACACGGCACCGGCCCTACCCCGCCCCCGCGGGGCCGCACCCCGCCGACGGACCGGAAGGGACCTCCCTCAGCCCATGTACTCCTCAGCGACGACCCCCACGCCGACCGCGACCCGCCCCGCGCTGCGCCCCCCCACCGCAGCCACCGGCCGACCCGGCCCCAAGCAGGTGCCCCCGGCCAGCCGCCCGGTGGCTCCGCGGGGCGTCGAGGGCCGGGCCACGGACACCCGGGTCGTCCCGACCGGCCGCACGGCACTGGGCCCCACCGGCCGTACCGCGCTGGGGCTGCGCGCACCCGAGACCGCTCCGCCGGTCGGCGGCCGGATCCCGCTCGCCCGCCAGGCCGACGGCCAGGTGCTGCGCGCCCGGCGGCCCGGCCAGCCCGGCGGGCCGGAGCGGATCGACCCGTCGGCGCTGCAGACCCCGTCGGTCCGGGCCGCGCTGGCCGGCGTCGCGCGGATATGTCCCGCGTTCACCCCGCGCCAGGTCCTGCGCGAGGGCAGCCGCCACATCCTGGTGGCGGGCACCATCGGGCGGGCTCCGGTGGTCGCCAAGTGCCTGGCGCCGCAGGCGGTGCGGAGTGAGTACTTCGAGCAGCTGGTGGCCGACTTCCACCACGAGGTCGCGGTCTACCGGGCGTTCGTCCGGCACCGCCCGCCGGTACGGCTGCCCCGGCTGGTCGCGGCCGACCACGACCGCTGCGTGCTGGTCATGGAACGCGTCCCCGGCCGCCCGGCCGCCCGGGAGCGCCACCCGGTCAACGCGCCCACCCCGGGCGAGGTGCGGGCGCTGCTCAACACCGTCCGGACTCTGAACCTGTGGCGGCCGCCGACCGACGTGTTCCAGCCGCGCCTGGACTACCAGTTGGAGATCGCCCGCTACCACTCGGTGGGCCAGCTCACCGACCGGGACGCCGGCGACCTGCGCGGCCTGCTGCACGGCCTCGGCCACACCCCGATGCAGCTGTGCCACGGCGACGCCCTGCTCAGCAACATGCTGCTGGCGCCGTCCGGCCCGGTGCTGGTCGACTGGGAACAGGCTGGCTGGTACCTGCCCGGCTACGACCTGGCGGTGCTGTGGAGCGTGCTCTCCGGGGACACCGCGGCCCGCCGTCAGATCAGCCAACTCGCCCAGAGCGGCGGCACCATGGCCCGGGACGCGTTCCTGGTGAACCTGGTGCTGGTGCTGATGCGGGAGATCCGGCTGTACGACGTGCCGGGCGCCGGCGAGGAGCAGCGGATCATGATCCGCCGCCTCTACGACGACGCGGCGCTCGCCCGCCGGGCCGTCCGGGCGGCGGTCGGGACGCGCTGAACCGGCGGCCCGGGCCCGCCGCCGAACGGGCCCGTCACGGCCGGGCGCCACGCTCCAGGGCGGCCCGGCCGGCGGCCTCCAGGACGACCTCCTCGGCAGCCAGGTGCACCCGGCTGCTGAGCACGTCCCGCAGGTAGCGCTCCAGCGGGTGGCGCCGGCTCAGGCCGGGGTTGCCGGCCAGGGCGACGGCCTGCTGGACCGCCGCCGTCGCGGCCCGGGTGGCCAGCAGGTGGGCCGGGCCGGTCCTGGCGACGGCGTCCGGCTCGCCCCGGTCCACCCGGGGGGCCAGACCCTCGACGAGCTCCTCGGCGCCGATCAGCTGCGCCTCGATCTCGCCGAGCGCACAGCGGTGGCGGGACGGGGTGCCGAGCGGCTCGGTCGGATCGGCCGGGGTGCGCCGGCCGAGGAAGCGGACCAGCCAGGACTCGGCGGCCCGGGCCACGCCGATCGCCACGGCGGAGAGGGCCAGATCGTGCCAGGCGCGCGACAGTTCGGCCTCGGCGACGCTCCCGGCGCCGTGCTCGGCACTGCTCCCGGCACCGGCGGCGTGCTCGGCGCCGCTCCTCCCGGCGCCCTTCCGCGGCTCGCGGGTGCCGAGGCCGAGCGCGAGGTCGGCCGGCACCCGGACCCGGTCCAGCACGACGTCGTGGCTGGCGCTGGCCCGCAGACCGAGCTGGTCCCAGGTGGGGTCGATCTCCAGGCCCTCGCTCTCCCCGCGCACCAGGAAGGTGCCGGTCCTCGGCTCCTCCTCGTCCGTCCGCGCGGTCACCGCCATCCAAGCAAGTGCCTCGGCGCCGGTGCAGTAGGTCTTCCGGCCGGTCAGCAGCCAGCCGTCACCGTCCCGCCGGGCGACCGTCTCCGGCAGTCCACCCGGTCCGGCGCCGGGCTCCGCGCGCAGCGTGTTGACCAGCGCGGGGCCGCGCCGGGACTCCGTGAGCAGCCGCCGGTAGCCGGCCGTCGGCCAGTCGGCGCGGCGGGCCTGCTCGGCGTGCCGGAGCAGGGTGAAGGCGGTGACCACGGCCACCGAGGCGTCCCCGCGGCCGAGTTGGGAGAGCACCCGGACGGTGTCGGTGAGCGTGCCGCCCGGTCCGCCGTACGCGCGGGAGACCGTGAGGGTGAGCAGTCCGGCCTCGTGGACCGCCTCGATGCCCTGGTAGGGGAAGGTCGCGTCGCGGTCGTGCTCCTCGGCCCGGGCGGCGAGCAGGTCGACCACCCGGGGCAGCCCGGCCAGGGCGTCCTCGACCGCCGCGCGGTCGGACGGCGACGGTTCGGTCGACGGCTCGGTCGGCGGGGAAGCCGACCCGGAGGCCGCTCGGGAACCCGGGCGGCCCCCCGAGCGGGAACGGCCGGCCGATCGGGAGGCCGGCGGGGAGGCCGGTTGGCCGGAATCGGCCTGTCCGGAAGTCGACGACGGCGAGGCGGCCCGGGAACGGGCGGCCGACGGACGGGGTGCCTCCGGACGGTCGGCGGGGGAACGGTCGGCGGGGGAACGGTCGGCAGGGCAACCGCCGTCGAGGGGGCCGTCACCGGGGGGCCGCCCCTCTGACGCACGGTCGACGGGCGGACGGTCGGCGGCGCGGGTCGTCATGATGCGGTGCCTCCGGGCGGCAGCGTGGGCTCGACGGGCGGGCGGCACGCCCGTACGGACGCGCGGTACCGACTGGCGGCCCCGGAGGTCGGTTCACGGCCCGCCCCCGGATCCGGCGCCGACCGGACCCGGCCGACACCCGCCGCCGGGGGACGGATCCCCCTCAGCGCCCCGGACACGCCGCGCTGGCGGTGCGCCGCAGGTCCAGGTGCCTGCGACGGGTCAGCAGCGGGAGACGGCACGGCATGTTCGCGACTGTACGAACCGTTGATCGATACCGTCAAGCTGCGGACCGGCACCGGGCGGGCGTCGGCCGACCGGCCGGAAATCGGTGCCCGGGCCCCTCGGCGGGCCCCCGGGGATCAGCCCTGCTGGAACATGTCCGCCGGGAGCGGCTTCAGCAGCTGATACAGGTCGTCCGAAATCGGTCGGTCCCAGGACGCGATCGTGACCAGGACGCCGTCGCTGCGGCCGAACTGGGCGCAGAACACGCGCTCCTCGCTGACCTTGACCTTCTTCACGATCAGCAGGTCGTCCCCGAGCATGACCGGGAAGTCCTCGGCCGAGACGAAGTCGACCGGCTCGTCGTTCTCCAGCGCCGCGAGCAGCTGCCGCACCTCGAAGGGCACGTTGTCGCCGGTCTCCCGGGCGGGCGAGCCCTCGGGGAGGTTGCCGATGAACATCGCCGGGCCTCTGCCGCCGAACAGGTCGTAGCGCAGGAAAATCCCCTGGCAGGAGCCGTCCGGGCCGGTCATCATGGCCGCACCGAAGTCGCCGGGCCAGTCACCCGGGTCCATCGCGAGCACGTCGAAGTCCGGGCCGGCGGGCTGTCCGGAGCGACGGCGGAGAAAAGACATGGGAACATCGTACGTGTCCGGCACACCGCGCTCGCGAGGTGGGTGGGACGCCGACGGGGGACGAGCGGGAGATCGACGCTCAGAGACCAATGTTGACTCTGAGCAACCGTCCGGGCTACGTTCGGTTCAGCACGACAGCCGTTCTGGGTTTCACCCTCCGGGGGGACGGCATGTCGCGACGCGGCCCTACACGCGTATCCCTCACTGTGCACTTGTCGTGCCGAACTGCCGAGCACCCAGCTTCGTCATCGCACACAGCACGAACACACAAGCCAACAGTTCCATGCATCACAAGCCAGATCCGCGGGGCCCCGGCCCGTCGCTCCCGCGGATCTGCTCGGGACGCCGCCGCGTGGGGGCGTGCGGGTCCCGAGCATCGGTGCCGGCCTCCGAGTCGCTCTCGGAATCGGCGCCAGCCTCCCGGCGACTGCCGGCCCCTCGTGGGCCGGGACCGGCCGACGCACCCCGGTGCGCAGGGGATGACTGGGAGGATGGCCTGGCAGCACTGCCGGGCCGCACAGCAGGCGCCGTGTCTGGCCGCGTGGGGGCGGTGGGCACGGCGTCTGCCTGTGCTCATACTCTGAGCTGCGTTTGTCTAACAGTCAACAGAAATTCTGACGGGGCACGCTCAATAGATCATCAGTTGTGATGTTCCGACCGGAAAACCGCCTGCGGAGCGGGTCCCCGGTCGTCATCCGGGGACCCGCTCCGCAGTGGCGAGGCGCTCGAACGAGCGGCTCAGGTGAGGTCGAACTCGCCGTCCCGGGCGCCGAGCACGAAGGCCCGCCACTCCGCCGGCGTGAAGACCAGCACCGGCCCGTCCTCCTGGCGGCCGTCCCGCATCCCGATGTACCCGTCCACGAACGCGATCTGGACGTCTCCGACCCCCTGGCTGCTGCACAGCCACTCCGCACCGGTGAAGTCCACCTTGGGCTTCCCGCTCGGCGCGAGCTCCGGCTGCGCGCCCACGGTCTCCGTGTCCGTACCGCTGTTGACTGCCACTGACCGATCTCCTCCCGACGGCGTTCCGGGGCCAGCCTAGCCACACCGCCCGGCCCCGGTCAGCGGGTTGACGAGGACTCCCCCGGCCCCGGTCGGGCACCGCCGGAGGGGCGGTGGAACCGCCCCGCGGAGGGTCGAGGCGTGTCCCGACCGGCGGGGGCGCCGGGCAGCTGCCAGAGTGCTGCCAGGGCGCCGCCCGGGCCTGCGAGGGCGCGGGAGGGCACCCCCGGGCCGTACGGGGACCTCCGTGGCCCGTACGGGACCTCCGGGGCCCCGCACGGGGACCGGAGCGCGCCTGCGGACGGTCCCGCCCGCCCCAACCCCACGACCCGCCCAAGGGAGCAGCCGATGAGCCGCCGGGACGGCACCCGCGCCGACGTCATCCCCATCTCCGACGCACCCTCGGCACACCCCCCGGCACCCCGCACGCCCCCCTCGCCCATGCCCCTGCCCCGGCCGACCCCCGGCCGGCCCCCCGCGCACGGGCGGGTCGGCATCGCCCTGGTCTCGCACAGCCAGGAACTGGCCACCGCCGTACGCAACCTCGCGCTCGCGTTGACCGGATCCGACTCCCCCGCCCCGATCTCGGCGACCGGCGGCGACCCGTCGGACGGGCCCGGCATCAGTGCCGTCCTGGTGGCTGCCGCGACCCGCCGGGTGGACCAGGGCCACGGCGTGGTGGTGCTCGCCGACCTGGGCGGCGCCGTCACCACCGTCCGCGCCCTGCTCTCCGAGGCCGACGAGCACGGCCTGCCGTTCCCGGTCCGGTTCGCCAACGCCCCGTTCGTCGAGGGCGCGGTGGCCGCGGCAGCGACCGCCACGGCGGGCGGCGACCTGGCGGCGGTGCTGGACGCCGCCGAGGAGGCCTACCGGCAGTACAAGGGCTGACCGCGGCCGGAGCCGGCGCGGGTCAGGGGCGCTCCTTGCCGTCCCAGGTGAAGACGGCCGGGCCCTCGCACTCCATCGCGTGGCGCAGCCGCTCGTGCTCGGACTCGACCATCGGCGGCAGCTCGTCCAGCGCGAACCAGCCGACCTCCAGCGACTCGTCGTCGTTCACCCGCGCCTCGCCGCCGATCGCGCGGCAGCGGAAGGTCAGCACCAGGTACTGCGTCACGTCGCCGTTCGGGTACGTCACCTGCGGCGAGACGGTGACCGAGGCGAGCAGCTCGGGCACGGCCACCACGCCGGTCTCCTCCTCGCACTCGCGCACCACGCCGTCGGCGGGCTGCTCACCGGGGTCGAGGATCCCGCCGACCGGCGCCCAGCGGCCGTCGTCGGCGCGGCGGGCGAGCAGCACCCGGTCGCGGTCGTCCAGCACGACGGCGACGACGGCGCTCAGCCAGAGCGGGCGGTTGCCCACGAGGGCGCGGAGGTCAGCGAGGAAGGGAGGAATGGCCATGGGCCGCAGCCTAGTCGGGTGGTCCGCCGACGGCGCGGGGCGGCCGACCGGCCTGACGTGGCCCGATGTGCTCTGCCGGGCGTGGCCTGCCGCGCCCCGGGCGTGCTGCCCGGCCCGGGTCTGCCGCCGGAGCACCGGACCACGGCCGGTGCGGCGCAGCAGGACGGGGCCGGCGGAGGTGCCACGATCGCGGCCGGGGCGACAACGGCGAGATCGCCACCGCGTTTCACGAGACGGGCACGGCGTTATCCGGCCTGTCGCTCATCGCTCCCCTCCACGGTGTTTCGGCCGGAAGAACGCATTCACAGTAAGGACGCGATGAGGACGTCGTCCGAGAATGGTGAAAGAAGGGGGCTTAATTCTGTCCGGCCGGACGGTATCCGGTCGTCCTGACCAATTCCGCTCGATCTGCTGTTTCTGAATTCAGAACACCGTCGACACACGACGGGCAGGTGAGGGTGATGTGCTGCGGCCGGGCCCGGTGCCCCCGTCCGGTCCGGCCCGGTCTCGCCGGTCCGGTCCCGGCCCCCGGCTCGGACCGGGCTCCGCTAGACCGCCGTGCGCCGCCGATCGCGGAGACGCCCGAAGGCGATCCGGCCGAGCAGCAGGACACCGGCCGCCAGACATCCGGCCACCGCCATCGCCCAGGCCGGGCCGCCGCTGTCCGGAACGATCACTGCGACGACGATGCCCGCTGCCAGGCAGGCCAGGCCCACCACGGCCAACGGGAGCTGGTGGGTGACCAGGGCTCCGCCACTGCACGCGCGGGCCATCCGTGAGGCTCCGTGCAAGTGGAAGGGGTCACGGTCCGCATCTGCCATGAGCCCAAGGTACCCCCGCCCGACGCGGGAGGCAGCCCGCACGGAGTGCAGCACCCGACACGCTGCGCAACCGCGGCACCCGAGCCGGTTCGGGGTGTCACGGGGGTGGTCGCGGGGGCGCAGCGGAGGCCGATCCGGCCGATCCGGGGGTTGACCCCGGGGGCGGCCCGGGGGCTCGTCCGAAGACTTCCGCCGGAGATGTCCGGGAACCGCGGATGCGCATTCCTACTCCACAATCAGTCCACGAAAAATCCTCGTCCCCCCGGTACAACCATCCCCGTGGTGCAACGGTCTCAATGGCATTGAGTGATCCAGGAGCCGTTCGAGGGGTGGGCGAGAACCCCCCACCGAGAACAGGAAAATCCAGGGGCGGAGCCGCCGACCCCTGGAGTCGGAGGCCGGGCTCCGTCCTCCGGCGGTACCGCCACGCCGCTCGGCGAACGAGGGGGAACCGTGCCGCAGTCCCAGTCCACAACATCGATCTCCACGGCCCGCGCCAGGCCCGCGCTTGGCGTGCGCGCACTGCCGCCGCCCCTCGGGTACGCGGCGGACCGGCACGAGGCCGGAGGGCACGGCGGGGGCCGTAGCCGTCCGACCGTCGAGGCGGAACAGCAGGACACGCGGGGCGAATGGCTGCGGTTCGCCCCCGTCCAGCCGCTGTTCCGGGCCCGGGCCGCCCAACGCCTCGCCGTGCTGGCGTACCACGGGGTCACCGACCACCGGTCGTTCGGCGCCCAGCTCGACCGGCTCCAACGGCTCGCCACGCCCGTCTCGCTCGCCGCGGTCCTCCAGGCCGTGACCGAGCGGCGGCCGCTGCCACCCCGGAGCGTCCTGGTCACCTTCGACGACGCCGACCGGAGCGTCCTCACCCACGCCCTGCCCGCGCTCGACGCCCGCGGCATCCCGGCCACCGCCTTCGTCATCTCGGAGCTCATCGGCACCGAGCGGCCGTTCTGGTGGCACGAGGCCGACTTCCTCGCCCGACACGGCGGCCGCGCCCGGTCCCTCGACTGCGGCCACCCCTCCCAGCTGCTCCGCCGGCTGAAGGCCATGCCCGACCCGGACCGCCGACGCAGCCTGCACGAGTTGCGGGTCAGCGCCGACCGCCGGCCACCCGGCCAGGAACAGCTGACTCCCGCCGACCTCCTCGCCCTGCGGGACGGGGGCGTCGCGATCGGCAACCACACCCAGGGGCACCCGTGCCTCGGGCGCTGCGACGACGACACCGTCCGCGCCGAGATCACCGGCGCGCACGAGGCCCTCACCCGCTGGCTCGGCGAGCCGCCGACGGCCTTCGCGTACCCGGACGGCGGCCACGACCCCCGTGCCGAAACCGTTCTGCAGGAACTCGGCTACCGCCTCGGCTTCCTCTCCGACCACCGCCTGGGCCCCCGCCTCCCCTCCCACCCCCTCCAGATCAGCCGCCTCCAGGTCGACTCCTCCACCACCACCCGCCGCTTCGACACCATCCTCTCCGGCCTCGAACCCGCCTACCGCCGCTGGCGCCGCCAGGCCGTCGCCTGACCTCCGGACCGCGGGAAGTCGACCGGGCCGACTTCCCGCGCAGGCCACGGAGACGGGTCGATTGCCCGATTGCCCGGAAGTCACCCGAAATGCCACCAAGGCACAACATTGGCCCTCATGAGAAATCTACGCGAGTAGCTCTCCACGGGAAGTCGACACGACCGACTTCCTGTGCGCGCCACCCCTTCCGCCCGGACGGAAGGACGATCACGGATAGATCCCGGACATCACCGGACAGAGAAGTCCAATCACCCGATATCCGCACACCGGCGCGCCATCGAGACACCACTGCGCGCGAGAAGTCGACAGGACCGACTTCCCACGCGTCACACGTATCTCACCCTCACCATCTACGCGGATAGATCCACCCGGGCGACACAACCGGCCGCGCGGACCGACCCGCTCGCGCAACGCGACCACCCCGCCCGCAGCCATCGGCCATCCGACAACAGCCCCCGCACGGGAAGTCGACCCGGCCGACTTCCCGTGCGGGGCACGGGCACCCACACAGGCAGCCCGTCTACGCGAGTAGATCGAGACAGCGACCCGCACGCCACCTCACCGAGCATGGAAAGTCGGACCCGCCGACTTCCCGCGCGCCAAGCCGCAGCCCCACGCGCCGCACGAACCCTTGATGTCGATTCACCCGCGGAGGCCGCGGTGATTTCTTTCATGTCCACGACAGTAATGCCCTCAACTATCTACGCGAGTAGATCCACCCTGGGCCGACTCCCCTCAGGCGCGGGAAGTCGGATCGACCGACTTCCGGTGCAACACACTGAAGCCCAGGCCAGCGGCCTGATCATGGAATGCGGGCTCGCACCGAAGGTCGGCCGATCCGACTTCCTGTGCGCGATCTTCGGGGCCGGGCGCGGGTGGGGGCGCCGTATCCACGCGGACGCCGTCAGTTCATGCCGGACGTCATATGGATCACCCCTCCGAATATCCCCACCGGATTTCGCCCCCGGGCGAGGAAAATCGGATGCGAAGCTCGCCCGCGGGAAATCCGGAGGGCCGGATTCGGCACGGTGGGCGCGCGGGGTGTTCTTCATGCCGAGCGGCGATCGGGGCCGGTGCGGCGGCGGAGACGACTCGGACCTCCCCGCTGTGCGGGGAGGTCCGTGAGGGTGTGGCCGGTGGTGCGGGGATCAGCCGATGAGCGTGGCCAGCACGTTGCCCTGCGGGTAGAGGGCGGCGGCCGGCGGGAGCACGGCGGGGACGCCGGCGTGGAGCACGGTGAGGGTGCCCGCCCCCTTGCGCGTGGGGACACTGACGCGCCGGAGGGCCTGGGCGGCGACGGCGTCGGCGGAACCGAGCAGCGTGAGCGCCGGGGAGGCGGTCGGGGTGACGGCGGCGCGGATGCGGTCCTCGACGAGCTCGTAGTGGGTGCACCCCAGCACGAGGACGTCGGTGCCGGCCGGCGTACGGGCGGCGGCGTCGGCGATGGCGGCCGTGATGGCGTCGTCGTCGCCGTGCTCGACGGCGTCCGCGAGGCCCGGGCAGGCGACCTCCGTGATGTCCGCCGTCCCGCCGAAGTCGCGGATCAGCCCGCGCTGGTAGTCGCTCCCGGTGGTGGCCGGGGTGGCCCAGATCGCGACCCGGCCGCCCAGCGCGGCGGCGGGCTTGATGGCGGGGACGGTGCCGATGACCGGCAGTCCGGGCTCCAGCTCGGCGCGGAGGGCGGCGAGCGCGTGGACGGTGGCCGTGTTGCAGGCGATCACCAGCGCGTCGGGTTCGAGCGCGGCGGCGGCCCGGCAGCAGCCGAGGGCCAGCTCGGTGACCTCTTCGGGCGTCCGCGGCCCCCAGGGCATCGAGGCCGGGTCGGAGGACAGCACCAGGTCCGCGTCCGGGCGCAGCTTCCGAAGGGTGGCGGCGGCGGCCAGCAGGCCGATTCCGGAGTCCATCAGTGCGATCTTCACGGGTCAAGACTTTAGTCGATCCACCCACCCGACCCCGTCCTGCGGCAGACTGCCGGGGTGACCGTCCTGCTGTGGATCGCCGCGTTCTCCCTACTGGTCTGGGTCTGGCTGGCGTGCTGCCACGGCTCGTTCTGGCGCACCGACGTGCGGCTGCCGCCGCGCCGTCCGCCGGCCCGCTGGCCGCAGGCGGCGATCGTGGTGCCGGCCCGGGACGAGGCGGGGGTGCTCCCGGCGAGCCTGCCGACGCTGCTGGCGCAGAAGTACCCGGGGCAGGCGCGGGTGATCCTGGTGGACGACCACAGCTCGGACGGCACCGGCCCGCTGGCCGCCTCGTTGCGGACGATCGACGGGCTGGAGCTGACCGTCACCACCCCGCCCCCGCTGCCGCCCGGTTGGACGGGCAAGCTGTGGGCGCTGCGGCACGGCGTGGAGCTGGCCGGCCCGGACGTCGAGTACCTGCTGCTGACGGATGCGGACATCGCGCACGGCCCGGACTCGCTCGCCGAACTGGTGGCGGCAGCGGGGACCAACGACCTGGACCTGGTGTCGCAGATGGCCCGGCTGCGGGTGGAGACCCGTTGGGAGCGCCTGATCGTGCCGGCCTTCGTGTACTTCTTCGCCCAGCTGTACCCGTTCCGCCGGAGCAACCGTCCGGGCTCCCGGACCGCGGCCGCGGCGGGCGGCTGCTCGCTGGTGCGGCGCGAGGCGCTGGAGCGGGCCGGCGGGGTGGCGGCGATCCGGGGCGCGGTGATCGACGACGTGTCGCTGGCCCGGGCCGTGAAGTCCACCGGCGGCCGGATCTGGCTGGGGCTCGCCGAGCAGGTGGACAGCGTCCGGCCGTACCCGCGCCTGGAGCAGCTGTGGCGGATGGTGTCGCGCAGCGCGTACGCCCAGCTGAGGCACTCGCCGCTGCTGCTGCTCGGGACGGTGCTGGGGCTGGGGCTGGTGTACCTGGTGCCGCCGCTGGCGACGGTGGCCGGCCCGGTGGCCGGGGACCCGGCGGTGGCGGCGTTGGGCGGGGCGGCGTGGGCACTGATGGCGGGCACGTACCTGCCGATGGTCCGGTACTACGGGCAGCCCGCCCCCGCCGTGCTGCTGCTGCCGTTCACGGCGGGGCTGTACCTGCTGATGACGGTCGATTCGGCGGTGCAGCACTGGCGCGGCCGGGGCGCGGCCTGGAAGGGCCGGACCTACTCGCGGGCGTGACCCCCGTACCCGCCCGCGAGCAGTCGGCCTCCCCCGCGGGCGGGGATTTCCCCGGCGCGGCACCCCGATCGGATCCATACTGCTCGGATGGACCGTCAGCAGATCTCCCGCCTCGCCCATGCCCACCACCCGATCGCGGCCCCGCTGGCGGACGAGTCGGTGGCCCGTCTGCTGGACCGCGCGACGGCGGGCCGTGAGGACGGCCGGGCCCTGGACCTCGGCTGCGGCGAGGGCGCCTGGCTGATCCGGACGCTGGCCGCGCGCCCGGGCTGGCGGGCCGTGGGGGTGGACCTCGACCCCGGGGCGCTGACCCGCGCCCGGGAGACCGCGACCGCCCTCGGTGTGGTGCGCCGGATCGGCCTGCACCACCTGGACGCACGGGAGTTCACCGCGAAGGAGCCCTTCGACCTGGTGCTGTGCGTCGGTTCGGCCCACGCGTTCGGCGGACTGCTGCCCACGCTCGCGGCGGCCCGCGAACTCCTGGCGCCGGGTGGCCGGTTGCTGGTCGGCGACGGCTTCTGGCAGCGCGAGCCTTCCCGGGCCGCCCTGGACGGGCTGGGTACGACCCGGGACGAGTTCGCGGACCTGGCAACGACCACCGACCGGGTCCTCGCGGACGGCTGGACCCCGGTGTTCGGGCACGTCAGCACGGAACGGGAGTGGGAGGACTACGAGTTCGCGTGGACGGGCGCGCTGGCCGAGTGGGCGCTGGACCACCCGGACCACCCGGACGCGGAGGCCGCCCGGGAGGCGGCGGACCGGCACCGCACCGAGTGGCTGCACGGCTACCGGGGGACGCTCGGCTTCGTCACCTACCTGCTGCGCCGCGACTGACGCCCACCCACCCGGGATCCACGGCCGAAGCGCCCCGGACGGCCGTCTGCTTCTGCAGTTCCCCGAACGACCGGCTACCTCTGAACTTCCGCGGGCTACCGGCTACTTCTGCGTGCGGGCGAGGAAGTCGTCGATCAGCGGGGCGATCTCGGGCAGCTTCTCCTCCAGCGCGAAGTGCCCGGTGTCGAACACGTGCAGTTCCGCCCCGGGCAGGTCTCGCAGGTAGGCGCGGGCGCCGGCCTCGGTGAAGAAGGGGTCGTTGCGCCCCCAGAGGACGAGCGTCGGCGGCTGGTCGGCGCGCAGCCAGGCCTGCCAGGAGGGGTAGAGCTCGACGTTGGAGAAGTAGTCGAGGGCCAGCTCGACCTGGATGTCCTTGCGGCCGGGCAGGTCGAGGAAGTGCTGGTCGAGGGTCCAGCCGTCGGGGGCGACCAGGCTCGGGTCCCCGGTGCCGCCCTCGTACTGGCTGCGGGTGATCTCCAGCGTGAGGATCGACCGCGCGGCTTCCCCGGCGCCCGGGGCGCCGCGCCGGTTGGCGATGAACTCCCTTGCCTGGTCGGAGAGTCCCTCCTCGTAGGCGTTGCCGTTCTGGACCACCAGGCCGGTGATCCACTCCGGGTGGCGGGTGGCCAGGCGCAGGCCGACGGGGGCTCCGAAGTCGAAGGCGTACAGCGCGAAGCGGTCCAGACCGAGGGTGAGGCAGAAGCCTTCGATCACGTCGGCGAGGGTGTCGAACCGGTACGTGAAGGCGTCCGGCGCGGGGCTGTCGCTGTGGCCGAAGCCCGGGTAGTCGGGGGCTATCAGGCGGTAGCGGGTGCCGAGCGCGTCGAGCAGCCTGGCGTACTGGTGGGAGGCGGACGGGAAGCCGTGCAGCAGCAGGAGGACGGGGGCGTCGGCCGGGCCGGTCTCGCGGTAGAAGATGCGCAGCCCGTCGACGTCGACGCGGCGGTGATGGACCTGCGGGATCGTCAGCTCACTCATGCTAACCATTAAACAGCATCTGAATGGTTAGACAAGGGCTTTGGGGGCATCAGGGGGTGGTGGAGTCGCCACGGGCCGTCGAATCTCGACGAGGCACTCCACCTGATCCGTCGTCAGTGGAGTCGCAGTCTCATTTCTTCATCTGCTCCTGCTGCACCAGCTCGTCGAGCACCCCGGGCATCGCCGAGACACCGCCGGCCCTGCTCGGCGAAGTCCGGTACTCACCCTGGACGATGACCGTCGGGAGCTCGTTGATGCCGTAGCGGACGAACGCGGCGGCAGCGTCGTCGACCGACTGCCCCACCTCGGTGGACCGGTACGTCCGGCGGAAGAGTTGGGCGTCGACGCCGTGGCGGGCGGCCCAGTCGGTGGAGGCGTCCTCGGTGCCGAGGTCGACGTGATCGCTGTGAATGGCGCGGAACGCACTGGTCTGCAGGCGTTCCACCAGACCGAGGCGCTCCAGTGTGTAGTACAGCCGCGCGTGGCCGCGCTGTACGTTCTCCTCCGGGCTGCCCGGCCAGATCGCCGGGACGCGGCTCAGCGAGACGTCCTCGCGGTGTTTCTCCGCCCAGGCCTGCAGGGGCTGTTCGAGCGCCTGGGAGTGACCGCAGTCGTACCAGAAGAACTCCACCGCCTCGGTCCGGGCGCTCTCGCGCACCGGCTGCGGGGTGTCGGACCTCGCGAACCGGGCACCCTCGGAAGGGAGTTGGTGGCTCGCAGCGCCGGCCTGGACGGGGGATGCGGCGATCCCGGCGGCGGCGACGAACAGGACGGTGGACCGCAGCAGCGACTTCGAGTTCACACCGGGCAGTGTGCTGGCCGCGTTTCATTACCGGCGAGTCCGTGCGCGGCGGCGTCCCGGAATTCGCCCGAACGGCGCAGCCGGGGCCCGCGGCGTCGGCCCGTCCCTCGGGGCGACCCGTCCGGAGCCGGCCGGTTCCTGGCCCGTCGGTCCCGAGCCGGCCGGTTCCTGGCCCGTCGGTCCCGAGCCGGCCGGTTCCTGGCCCGTCGGTCCCGAGCCGGCCGATCCGCCCGGGCCCGACCGACCGGTCCCGCGTCAGTCCGCCGGAGCCGTGCCCGCCGTCCACACCTCGGCCACCAGCCGCTGCCAGGCGTCCACCACCGCGCCCAGTTCGAAGTGCTCCAGCGCGTGCGCCCGGGCCGCCGCGCCGAGGCCCGCCCGGTTGACGGCCAGCACCTTGCCCAGCGCCTCGGCGAGGGCGAGCGGGTCGCCGGGGGCCACGAGCGCGCCGGTGGCGCCGTCCCGGACGACCTCGCGCACCCAGCCGACGTCGGTGGCGACGGCGGGCACACCGGCCAGTGCTGCCTCGATCAGCGCTCCGGGAACGCCCTCGCTGTCGCTGGTGAGCAGCAGCGCGTCGGCGGCGCGGTAGAGCGGGGCCGGATCGGGCAGGGGCCCGAGGAAGTGGGCGCGGGCGGCGGCCGGGTGGCGGGCCAGCGTCTCCAGCAGCGGGCCGTCCCCGGCGACGGCGAGCCGGACGTCAGGGAGGCGGTCGAGCACGTCGAGGGCGAGGTCGAGCCGCTTCTCGGGCGCTATCGCGCCGATCCAGGCGACCAGCAGGACATCGGCCGGCAGGCCCAGCTCGTGCCGGGCGGCGCGCCGGTCGTCCCGGCTGTCGGCGGGCGGATAGCTCTCGGCGGCACGGGAGTTGGGAATCACGTGCACCTTGCCCTCGGGCAGCGCGAACTGCTCCTCCAGGACGACCCGCGCCTCGTCGGTGAGCGTGGTGACGGCGGCGGCGCGGTGCATCAGCGCGCCGCCGCGCACCCGGCGCATCCGGTTCGCGGTCCAGTAGCGGGGGTGGCCGACCGAGACGTAGACGAACGGGGTGCGGGTGCCGGCCAGGGCGAGCGCACAGGCGGCCAGGGTGTCGGAGCCGTGTGCGAGGACGACGTCGGCGGCGCGCGAGGCGGAACGCAGCGCCCGCAGGGTGCTCGGACGCAGCCGGCCGGGACCGAGGACGGCGGCGGTGCGCAGGCCGGAAGCGCCCGGACAGTCCCCCGGGTCGGCCTCCGAAGCACCCGGGTGGACCGCCGGGTGCGGGGCGAGCGCGCACAGCGCGGAGGACTGGCCCCGGCGGCCCAGTTCCCGGTGGAGGTCACGGGCGAAGTTCTGGGCGCCGCCGCGGCGTGAATCACTGATCAGGTGCAGGACACGCGGACGGGTTCCGGCCGGATCGGCCGACATATGGTCGGACATGGACTGACCTTGGCACAGCGGTCCGCCCGGGACAGCCCCTTCGCGCAACCTGATGGTGGCCCATCCGCCCGCACGTGTACACCGGATGTGCGCCAGAGAGCCGCCGTCGTGCGCCGGTTGCGACCGCCGTGCGCCCCGTCTCGCCCCCGGCCGCGCTCCGGTTCGCCACCGTCGCGCCGTCCCGATCCCCGGGCTCGCGGACCCTCGGCCGTCGCCGGGCGGAGCGCGCTCGCACCCGCCCGGCCCTTCACCGCCGAGCTGCTGCCGAGGCGCCGCACCGAGCCACCGCGCAGCCACCGCTGGGACACCGCCGAGCCACCGCCGAGCTGCTGCCGAGGCGCCGCCGACTCCCGAGCGGCCCCGGGGCCCGTTACGCGGATCGGGTGAACGCAGTTGGACCTCGGCCCGGACCGCTCGGCAGGATGTCCGGCCGGGGCGCCGCCGTGCTGCCCCATCTCCCCCTTCCCCGTACGGATTTGGAGTCGCCCGGTGTTCAAGGGATTCCGCAGCTTCCTGCTGCGCGGAAACGTGGTGGACCTCGCGGTCGGCATCGTGATCGGCGCGGCCTTCACTGCCGTCGTCACCGGGTTCGTCAGCGCCTTCCTCACCCCGCTGGTCGGGGTCGCGTCCGGTGCCGTCGGCGACTTCACGCAGAAGACCTTCGAGGTGGCCGGCACCCGGTTCCCGTACGGCCTCTTCGTCAACGCCGTGATCGGCTTCGTGCTGACCGCCGCCGTCATCTACTTCGCCGTGGTGGTGCCGGTCGGCAGGCTGCAGGCGCGCTTCGAATCGGCCAAGCCCGCGCCGGCCGCGAAGGTGGACTGCCCGGAGTGCCTGAGCTCGATCCCGGCCGCGGCGAGCCGCTGCTCGTTCTGCACGTCGGAGGTCGGCAAGCCCGGTCTGCCCGCGCAGACCCAGGCGCTGCAGTCGCACTGACCGCGGCGACCGGACCCACCCGCGACGGCTGGCCCGGACCGCGTCCGCCGGACCCGCCCGCGACCACCGGTCCGCCACCGGTCGACCGGCCCGGACCAGGTGATCAGCGTGCTCACGGGGCCTTTATCCCCGAAACATTCACGAGCCCCGGTCGCACCCTCGGCGGGGGCTCGAATGCGCCAGCGCACGCCCCGTCCGCAAAAGTTTCTCCGCGAGGTCCCCGACCGTCTACCGGCCGGTCACCGCAAGGCCGTCCGACGGCATCGTCCGGGCGCTGTTCGATCACTGACGGGGTGCCAAGGTTGTCCGGATCTGGACTCCGGTTTGTCCGTTCTTCCCACTTTCGAAACCTTTGTGCGAGCGAAGACTGTGTAAACACTCGAACTGCTCCCCCTCCCGCTCTCCTCAGCAGGCGCATTGTGGGCTTACCGTATGCCCCATGACCTCGCCCCGCTCCTACGACGGAGTCGGCTACCCCTCTCCGTCCTTCTCCTCCGGCACGCCGATTTACGACAGCCTCGTGGCTGAGCGCGGCGTCCCCCAGATCGCACCCATCAACGTGCCGGCCGCCCTGCCGCCGGCACTGTCGTCCGGTTACGGATCCGGCCTCGGCCAGTCCTACGAGAACCGGTACGGCAACGGGTACGAGAGCGCCGGCAGCAACCTCCCCGCGCTGCCGCCCGCCCGCCTCGCCCTGGGCCCCGGCCCGAGCAGCGGCCCCTCCGCCGGCCCCTCCACGGCGTACATCCCCGCGCAGCCCGCGCCGGCGTACGCCTCCCCGCAGCCGCCGGTCCCCGGCTACGGCGCCCCCCAGCCGTACCAGCGACCGCAGCCCGCGACCCCGGCCTTCACCCAGACCGCCAGCGGCGGCTACCAGCCGACCGGCGGCCAGAGCTTCGGCGGCCAGAACACCTTCATCGGTGGCCAGGCCGGCCAGCAGTCCTTCGGCGCCCAGCAGGGCGGCGGCCAGGGCGGGTTCGGCCAGAGCCAGCCCGGTGGCCCGCAGGGCTTCGGCGGTCAGCAGTCCTTCGGCGGCCCGACCGCCGGCGGTCCCGGGTTCCCGGGCCAGGGCGGCGACCAGTCCTTCGGCGGCGCCCAGCTGCGCCCGGCCATGGCACCCGTTGCGCCGGTCCGCCCGATGCAGCCGCAGCGCCCGGGCCCGTACGGCGACCCCGGCCAGTTCCAGGGCAACGGCGGCTACCAGTCGCAGGGCCAGGGCTACTGAACCGCTGACACCCCTGGGCCGTCCCCCACGCGGCCCGCACCCGCACCACCTGAGCACCACCCGGCGACCCCTGAACGCCGGGCGAACGGAGAAACGGGTCATCCACGGACCGCCCGGAACGCCCCCCACGGCGTGCCGGGCGGTCCGTGCGCGTACGGGGGGCCTGTGACCAGCCCGAAGCCGGCTGGCAGGATGGGGGAATGCAGCTCACCGGACTCCACGTCTACCCCGTCAAGTCCATGTACCGCCTGAGCCCGGACACCGCCGTGGTCCATCCCTGGGGCCTGGCCGGAGACCGCCGCTGGATGCTCGCCGACCCGACCGGACGCTTCGTCAGCCAGCGTGAGGACGCCGCCCTCGGACAGATCCGACCCGCCCTCCTGCCCGACGGCTCGCTCACCCTGACCGCCCCCGACGGCTCCCGGATCGAGATCCACGCCCCCCGCGTCGCCGCCGGTGACCCGCTCGCCGAGGTCGAGGTCTGGGGCACCCGCTTCCGCGCCGCCGAGGCCGCCGAGGAAGCGCACCAGTGGATCGCCGAACACCTCGGCGACTACCGCCTGGTGCACCTGGACGACCCGCGCGCCCGCCCCGTCGACCCCGAGTACGGCGAGCCCGGCGACACCGTCTCGATGGCCGACGGCTTCCCGCTGCTGCTCACGACCACCGCCTCGCTGGACCGGCTCAACGAGCTGATCGCCGCCGAGCACCCCGAGGAGCACGCGCCCCTGCCGATGGAGCGCTTCCGCCCCAACGTGGTCGTCACCGGCTCCGCGCCCTGGGCCGAGGACGGCTGGCGCCGGATCCGGATCGGCGGGCTCACCTTCAAGGTGGTCAAGCCCTGCGGCCGCTGCGTCATCACCACCACCGACCAGGAGACCGGCGAGCGGCGCGGCAAGGAGCCGCTGCGCACGCTGGCCCGGCACCACCGCCTGCTGCGCAAGGCCGCCTTCGGGCAGAACCTGATCCCCGAGCGCCCCGTCGGCGTCGAGGGCGACGTGCTCGGCACGCTGCGCGTGGGCGACGAGGTCGAGGTGCTGGAGGACGGCGCGCACTGGCCGGCCGACGAGCGCTGAGCACGGGCCGCGCCCCGGGGCCGGCCGGGCGGTCCTGACCGTCCCGGCCGGCCGGGTCGTCCCGGTCGCCTTGGTCGCCTTGTTCGCCGTGGTCGCCGTGGTCTCGTGGACGGGAGTCCGCGTGGAGCTGTGGAGCTGCCTCGGGCGGCCACCGCAGCACCGGATCGTCGCTGCGTGCGCGTGCCGGTGTGCCGAACCGCCGCCGCACGGAACCACCGCTGTGCACGCTCGTTGAAACAAGTGGTCGGAACCTGTGGCGGCGGTGGGCTCTACCGGTGTCCGCGCGAGAACGGTCGGCCGGAGCACCCATGCGAGCGCGCTACGGTGGGGCGGACGGCCCGCGCACCCCCGCGCGTTCGGCCCGTTGCACGCCGGCACGACGAAGGTGGGGACGACAGACCGTCATGGCTGAGCACAGGGTCCGGGTCACCCAGGACAGCGCATCCCGCTGGCGCCGCCGCGCCGGCGAGTACGACACGCTCGCGGAGGCCCTGGCCGCCGCCGAGGCCGGCGACACCGTGACCGTCCGGCCCGGCACCTTCCGGGAGAACGTGCTGCTGGACAAGCCGGTGACGATCGTTCCGGCCCACGGTCCGGGCACCGTACGGATCGAGCCGCGCTCCGGAGTCGCGCTGACCGTCACCGCCGCCGCGAACGTCCGCGACCTGGTCGTGGAGGGCGGCGACAGCTCCGCCCCCGCCGTCCTGGTCACCGGCACACAGGCGACACCGGCGTTCAGCGGCTGCCGGATCGAGACCCGCTCGGCCAGCGGGATCGAGATCACCGACGGCGCCCGGCCCACCCTGCGCGGCTGCGTCGTCGCCAACCCGGGCGGACTCGGGCTGCGGCTGCGCGGCGAGGGCACCGCCGCCGCGTTCGAGGACTGCGAGGTCGCCGCCGCCGGCCAGGCCGGACTCGCCGTCCTCGGCGGCGCGACCGCCGCCCTGGACCGCTGCCGCGTCCACCACGCCTCCGGCGCCGGCGTGCTGCTCTCCGACCCGGGCAGCGCGGCCGAGCTGACCGGCTGTGAGATCTACGAGATCCGTGGCAGCGGCGTGCAGGCCGAGGCGCAGGCGGGCGGGCGGCTGGTCGACTGCGAGATCCACCGGGTCACCGGCAACGGGCTGACCCTGGACGGCGAGGCCGAACTGGTCCTGACCGGATGCCGGGTGCACGACCTGCCGGAGAACGGCGCCGACCTGCGCGGACGCTCCCGGCTCAGCCTCGCGCACAGCACCGTCCGGGACTTCGGCCGCGGTGCGCTGTCGGTCTGGGACCAGGGCACCGAGGCCGTCGCCGAGGCCTGCCAGATCCACGGCTCCAACGGCGAGTACCCGGCGCTGTGGGTCAGCGACGGCGCCCGGCTCACCCTCACCGACTGCTCGCTGCACGACCTGCCGGACGCCCTGTTCGTCCTGGACCGGGACTCCGCCGCGACCGCCGAAGGCTGCTCCTTCAGTCGGATCCGCAGCTCGGCGGTCTCGGTCAGCGGCGGCGCCACCGTCTCGCTGGCCGGCTGCCGGGTGCAGGAGGCGGGCACCGGCCTCTGGTTCCGCGACCACGGCAGCGGCGGCCTGCTCACCGGCTGCGAGATCTCCGACGTTGCCACCGGCGTGATCGTCACCAAGGGCGCCGACCCGGTGCTGCGCGACTGCAGCGTGCGGGCCAGCACGGACGCCGGGGTGTACGTCTCGGCGCAGGGTCGCGGCACCTTCGAGGACTGCCGGGTCTCGCACGGCAAGGGCTTCGGCTTCCACATCATCGACGGCTGTCGGACGCAGCTCACCCGGTGCCGGGCGGAGCAGAACGAGCGGGCCGGGTTCGAGTTCTCCGAGCCGGGGCCGGTCACGGAGGGATGCACCTCGGACGACGTCGCGGCGGCACCGGGGCTGGGCAGTGGGCGCACGTCCGGGCCGGGACCGGGTGGCGGGCCGGGGCTGGGCGGTGGTCCCGGGCTGGGGTCCGGGCCCGGGCGCGGTTCCGGCCCCGGGCTGGGCGGCGGGCTGGGCGGCGGGCTCGGGTCGTCGTTCGGGGGCACCGACGTTCCCTCGCCCCGGACCTCCCAACTGGCCGCAGCAGCATCGGCGTTGACCCCGGCGTCGGCCCCGGCATCAGCCTCGTCGTCGGGCATCGCCCCGATCCCGGACTGCCGACCGGCCGACGAGGCGCTCGCCGAGCTGGACTCGCTGGTCGGGCTGGCCACGGTGAAGCAGGAGGTGCGCACCTTGATCGACCTGATCTCGGTCGGGCGACGCCGCCGCCAGGCCGGACTCAAAGCCCCGTCCCTGCGCCGGCACCTGGTCTTCACCGGCGCCCCCGGCACCGGCAAGACCACCGTCGCCCGCCTCTACGGCGAGATCCTCGCCTCGCTCGGGGTGCTCCAGCGCGGACACCTGGTCGAGGTGGCCCGGGTCGACCTGGTCGGCGAACACATCGGCTCCACCGCGATCCGCACCGCGGCCGCCTTCGACCGGGCGCGCGGCGGTGTGCTCTTCATCGACGAGGCCTACGCCCTCGCCCCCGAGGACGGCGCGCGGGACTTCGGACGCGAGGCGATCGACACCCTGGTCAAGCTGATGGAGGACCACCGGGACGAGGTCGTCGTCATCGTGGCGGGCTACACCGCCGAGATGGAGCGCTTCCTCTCCGCCAACCCAGGCGTCTCGTCACGCTTCTCACGCACCATCAGCTTCCCCGACTACACCGCGGACGAGCTGCTGGAGATCGCCCGCGCCCAGTGTGCGGAGCACGAGTACGCGCTCTCCGACGAAACGGAGAAGGCACTGCTGGAGCACTTCGGGCGGCTGGATCGCGGACCCAACTTCGGCAACGGGCGCACCGCGCGGCAGATCTTCGAGACCATGGTCGAGCGGCACGCGGTACGGGTGGCCCACCTGGCCGACCCGTCCACGGAGGAGCTCCAGCTGCTCGTCCCGGCCGACCTGCCGGGAGCACCGCTGCCATAGCTGTTGCTGTAGCTGTTGCTGTAGCCCAGCGGTGCGGGAACTCGCGGGCTGTACAAGGTCGTTGAGGCGGTCATGGGCATGCTTCTGACGGGCGCAGCGGGCGGGTTGCTGTTACCGGCCGGGCTGGTGGTGCTGTTCTTCCTCGGCGCGGTGGTGCGGCGGATGCGCGCCCGCCGGCGACGGACGCCCCCGGCGGCCGCAGCGCGGGCGCAACCGCCACGGAGGAACTGCACGCACTGCTCTACCCGAGCAAGCGGGCGCAGTTGGAGCAGCGGCGGATCGAGCTGGTGCTGCGGGACGACGAACACGACGGCGCACCGAAGCGCACCGGGGTCGACCTCGCGGGCGGCCGGGCGGTGATCCGGCAGCCGGCGAGGGGGTGACGGGTTGTTGGCGACGGCCTGCGGGTAGCAGCGAACAGATCTCAGCGAACAGATAACGGATGTCAGCTGACAGAGTCTGAAATCTGTCAGCTGACATCCGTCATTCTGCGTCCGCCTCGCGAGCGATCCGACGGGCCGCCGGCCGACCGAACCACCCCGACCGTCGGACCGGCCGCGGTGTCAGCCCGTCCAGGGGCCACCTGCGAGGAAGGTCTCCAGCGCGTCCTGGTAGGGCGCGATGTCGATCCGCTCACCGGCCAGCCAGTCGTCCGAGTAGTACTTGTCCAGGTAGCGGTCCCCCGGGTCGCAGATCAGGCCGACCACACTGCCGGTCCGCCCGGCCTCGCGCATCTCGGAGACGATCCGCAGCGCGCTCCACAGTCCCGTCCCGGTCGAGGCACCCGCCTTCTTCCCGAGGACCCGCTCCAACACCCGCACCGCGGCGATCGACGCGGCGTCCGGCACCTTCATCATCCGGTCGATCGCCCCCGGGACGAAGCTCGGCTCCATCCGGGGCCGCCCGATGCCCTCGATCCGCGAACCGCTCTCGCAGACGGCGTCCGGGTCGTGGCGCACCCAGCCGTCGAAGAAGCAGGAGTTCTCCGGGTCCGCGACGCAGATCCGGGTGTCGTACTGCATGTAGTGCACGAAGCGGGCGATGGTCGCCGAGGTTCCGCCGGTGCCGGCGGTGGCGACGATCCAGGTGGGCTCGGGGTGCGGCTCCAGGCGCAGCTGGGCGAAGACCGACTCGGCGATGTTGTTGTTGCCGCGCCAGTCGGTGGCCCGCTCCGCGTAGGTGAACTGGTCCATGTAGTGCCCGCCGGTCTCCTCGGCGAGCCTGGCGGACGCCTCGTACACCTCGTCCGAGCGCTCGACCAGGTGGCACTCGCCGCCGTGGAACTGGATCAGGTCGATCTTGGCCTGGCTGGTGCTCTTGGCCATCACGGCGATGAACGGCACGCCGATGAGCTGGGCGAAGTACGCCTCGGACACGGCGGTGGAGCCGCTGGAGGCCTCGATCACCGGCTTGCCAGGGCGGATCCAGCCGTTGCAGAGCCCGTAGAGGAAGAGGGAGCGGGCCAGCCGGTGCTTGAGCGAGCCGGTCGGGTGGGTGGACTCGTCCTTGAGGTAGAGGTCGATCCCCCACTCGTCCGGGAGCGGGAAGCGCAGCAGGTGGGTGTCGGCCGAGCGGTTGGCGTCGGCCTGGACCTTGCGCACCGCCTCCTTGAGCCAGGCACGGTAGTCCTGGTCGGAGCGATCGACGTCGACGGTCGGCTCGATGCCGGACTGGGTGCTCATGGTCACTTCTCCCTCGCGATGGCCCCCCACTGCTCACTACGAGTGTATGAGTGTCACGATAAGTGACCATTTCCGAAGATCCAGCTTCCGCTTATTGACTCACCACACCGCCTCGACGACCCGTCGGACCCGAGGGCTCAGCCGACGCGGACGGGCACCGACTGCGGATCCGCCAGGTACGGCCCCCAGCCCAGCTCGGCCGCGCCGGCGAGTGCGCCGTGCGTCAGCTCCGCGCCGACGATGGGCACCCGTCCGCTGCGCCCCCACAGGCTGCGCTCGGCGACCACTGCGCGCAGCCGCTCGGGCGCGGCCTCCAGCAGGTCGAGGTGCAGGCCGCTGAGGACCACCCGGTCGGGGTTGAGGATGTTGGCGACACCGGCCAGCCCGAGCCCGAGCCGGTCGATGACGTGCTCGACCGCCGCCCGCGCCCGGTCGTCGGTGGCGGCCGCCCGGCACAGCTCGCGCGCCTGGTCGAGCAGCGGGCGCCCCGGCTCCGGGCTGAGACCGGCGGCGGCGAACAGCGCGTCGGGGTCGGTCTCCGCGTTGAGGCAGCCGCGGTTGCCGCACACGCAGGGCCGACCCTGCGGGTCGACGGTGAGGTGACCGACCTCCAGGGCGAGCCCGGCGCTGCCGGTGTGCAGGTGGCCGTCGATCACCAGCGCCCCGCCGACGCCGCGGTGGCCGGAGGTGACGAACAGCAGGTGGCGGGCGCCCCGGCCGGCGCCGTGCCGGTACTCGGCGAGCGCGGCGAGGTTGGCGTCGTTGGCGATCGCGGTGGGCAGCGGGCGCAGCGCGTTCGGGCCGTGGTCGGCGCGGCCGACCTCGACGTCGTACAGGTCGGCGACCGGGGTGCCGCTGGGCCAGGCGAAGTGCAGCGCGGCGAGCGCGGTTCCGTCCGGCTCGGTGACCGGGTTGGGCAGCGCCAGCGCGGCGCCCAGGCAGCGGCGGTCGGTCGCGCGGGCGAGTTCGGCACCCGCCTCGGCGACGGCGCGCAGCATCCGGACCGGGTCGGTGGCGGCGGGCAGCGGCAGGTGGACGGGCGCGTCGAGCAGCCCGCCGAGGCCGGCCAGGGTGACGCTCAGGCCGTCGGCGTGGATCTGCCCGGCGATCACGACCGGGCCCTGCGGGTCGATCGCGAGCCGGTGCGAGGGCCGACCGCGGCCGCCGCCGGCCGGGCGCGAGTCGACAGTGATCAGGCCGAGCGCCTCCAGCTCGGCGGTGACGGCACCGGCCGTCGCCCGGGTGACGTCCAGCGCGCGGGTGAGTGCCGAGCGGGTCGGCGTCTGCCCGGTGTGGATCAGCGAGAGGGCGGGTCCGAGCAGCGTCCGACCGCGGTCGGGGGCCGCGCGGCGGTGGCCGTCGCGCTGCGCGTCGGAGTCGTTCCCCGCGCCGGGCCTCGGGCTCGACGACTTCGGGCTCGACGGCTTCGGGCTCGACGGACTCGGGCTCGACGGCTTCGGACTTGAAGGTGAGAGCTGCACGCCCCTATTGTGACTTTGTGTCGCTTCGAAACAAAATCCACGCCCGCCCGATACCGGACCACCTGCCCTCCCAGTCTCGCAGCACACCCCCGGTGGCCGACAGCCCCTGGAGCCCCGCCCGCACCGCGCTCACCGCGTTCTTCGCCGTCGACGGCTTCCTCTTCGCCGCCTGGGTCGTGCGCATCCCGGATGTCCGCAGGCAGGTCAGCGCCTCGCACAGCGCCCTCGGACTCGCCCTGCTCTGCCTGTCGATCGGGGCCGTCCTCACCATGCCGATGGTCGGCCGGCTCTGCCTGCGGTACGGCTCGCGGCCGGTGACCGTCGGATCGCTCGCCCTGCTCAGCCTCGCCGTCCTGCTGCCCGCGCACGCCCACTCGGTGGCCGCGCTCGGCGCCGCGCTCCTGCTGTTCGGCGCCGGGTACGGCGGCGCCAACGTCGCGATGAACAGCGCCGCCGTCGACCTGGTGGCGCAGCTGCGGCGGCCGGTCATGCCCAGCTTCCACGCCGGGTACAGCTTCGGCGGACTGCTCGGTACGGGCGTCAGCGGACTGCTCGCCGGGCCACTGAGCACCGCGTGGGCACTCGCGCTCAGCGGACTACTCGGCATGGCCGTCACGGTCGGTGCGGGCGTCGTGCTGATGCGCAGCCCGGCGGCGGCGCTGGTCGCGCCCACCCCGACACCCCGCCGTGCGGCCGGACGGGCGGACGGCGGTCCGACGGCCGGCGCGGGCGGCGACGGCGACGCGGGCGCGGGCGCGGGCCGTAAGGCCACCCGACTGTTGGTGCTGCTGCTCGGCGTCACCGCGCTGTGCACCGCGTACGGCGAGGGCGCGATCGCCGACTGGACCACCCTGCACCTCACCGACGACGTCCACGCGAGCTCCGCAGTGGCGGCGACCGGCTACGGCGCGTACGCGTTCGCGATGGCGAGCGGGCGGGTCGGCGGGACCTGGCTGTCGATCAGGCTCGGCCAGACCCGGCTGATGCTGCTCGGCGGGCTGACGGCCGCGGCGGGGATGCTGGTCGCGGCCCTCGCCCCGGTGGCGCCGGTGGCGATCTGCGGATTCGTCCTGGTCGGGCTCGGCCTCGCCAACCTCTTCCCGCTCGCCATCGCCCGGGCCGGCGAGGCGGGCGGCCCGCAGGGCGTCGCGCTCGCCTCGTCGCTCGGTTACGGCGGGATGCTGATCGGCCCGGTGGTGATCGGGTTCCTGGCCGACGCGGCCGGACTGCCGCTGGCCCTCACCACGGTCGCGGTCGCCGCGACTGCCGCGGCGCTGCTGCCGCTCTCGGTCGGACGGCGGTTCCGGTAGCCGACGGGCGACGGGCAGCGGGCGTCGACAGATGACAAAGAACAGCTGACAGATTTCAACATCTGTCAGCTGTCATCTGTTTGTTGTCGGCTGTCGGCTGTCGGCTGTCATCCGTTCTCCGTCACCTGCTCGCCTCCGGCCCCTCGCCCCCTCGGCCCTCCCCAGCTGACGGAACCGCCCGAGCAGTGGCAGGATGCGGGGCCATGACGACCAGCGAACGCTTCCAGGTACTGCGGGCCGGCGAGCGCCCGGCAACGGCGTGGCTCAACGGGGGCGGGGTGACCAGGGAGGTCGCCGGCTTCCCGGTCGGGTCGGGGCTGGACCGCTTCGACTGGCGGGTCAGCCTGGCCGACGTCGCCTCGGCGGGACCGTTCTCCCCGTTCCCCGGCATCGACCGCGTGATCACCCTGGTCGAGGGTGCCGGCATGGCGCTCACCGTCGACGGCGTCGAGCAGCTGGTGGACACCCCGTACCGGCCGTTCCCGTTCTCCGGCGATGCCGCCACCGACTGCCGCCTGCTGTCCGGCCCGGTGGTGGACTTCAACGTGATGACACGTCGCGGGCGGGTCGAGGCCGCCGTGGACCTGGCCACCGCGCCCGTCACGGTCGAGGTCCCGGCCGGAGGAACCGTCCTCCTCGTCTGCCTCGCCGGCGCGGCCGTCGTCAGCGGCGCCGAGCTCGCCCGCTACGACGCCGCCCTGCTGGACGCACCGGGCACGCACGAGCTGCGCCCGGACGGCGTCACCGCCGTCGTCGCCTTCCGTCCGACACGCTGACACCCGGGCCGCAGCGCGTACCGACGAAAGACGGTGCTCCCGCCCCCGGATCACGGAGGCGGGAGCACCGTCGCCCGGCCATCCCGGCCAACCCGGCCAACCCGGCCAACCCGGCCAACCCGGCCAACCGAGCGAGCCGGATCAGCCGCAGAGCACCGGCGTGGCGTGCGCGGGATCCAGGGCGTTGGTCACCAGGTGCAGCGCCGTCGGCGAGAACGCGATCGCGACGTGTTCCACGAGCGAGACCGGGCAGTGGTTCTGCAGCACCACGTTGTCGACGTTCGCACCGTTCAGGAACTGGGTCCGCCACGGGGTGACGACCTCGTCGTACACCGTCGAGATCACCGTGTAGCTCACCCCCGGCACGGTGTCCGGCCGGGACGCCATCGTCCTGTTGAAGTCGGAGCCGACCGCTTGGTCCCGGCAGGCCTGGCAGACCGTGTAGATCAGGTTCGCGACGTCCGGGAAGTACGGCGCCAGGTTGACGATCCCGTCGAGCGTGGTGCCGTGATTGGACGGCGCGAGCCCGACCAGCTTGTCGACCTTCGAGGCGCCGCCGAGGAACTTCAGGTAGTAGTTCGGCAGCATGCCTCCCTGCGAGTGGCCGACGATGTCGACCTTGGCCGCGCCCGACGCGTTGCGCACCAGGTCCACGAAGCGGGCGAGTTGGGCCGCCGAGTCGGGCACCGCACCGAGGCCGCCGATCGGCAGCAGCAGGCCGCTGCCGGTCGAGGTGATGCCGGGGATGGTCCCGTAGTCGAGGGCGAAGACGCAGTACCCGAGGCCCTTCAGCAGCGGGGAGAGCGCCAGCCAGTTCTCGTAGCGGTTGGCGAAGGTGCCGTGCACCAGGACGACCGGGTCGGGGTGGGCGGCGGTCGGCCGGCACGTCCAGTCGTTGGCGCCGGGCGGCGAGGCCACCGTGTCGCCGTCGGGCGGCAGTTCGGCGGCAGCGGCCGACGAGGCGGCGTCACCGGGATTGGCCGTAGCGGCGGCGTCACCGGTAGCGGCGGCAGCGGCCGGAGCGGCGATCGCCGGAGCCGCGCTCGCGGGCACGGCGGTCGCGCCCACCAGCAGCGCACCCGCCAGCAGGGCCGCGCCGAATGCGCCACCGAGCCCGCGCCGCGAGGGACTTGCGGAGAAGCGGAGAAGTGGGGTTCTCAACTGTTGCCTCCACAGCGGAAGTTTGTTACCAACAGGTAACCCGAGGGCTCCATCATGCGGTCGCCCCTCCGGCCCGGCCCTTGGGCGTTCCCCAGACCTGGACGGTGTTCTCTGTGACCGGTCACAACGCACCCCACTGCACCCCACCGAACACCTCGGCACAGGAACCGGGTTGGCGCATCCCGGTGATCGGCGGCCTCCCGGCCGACCAGCGGCTCCTCTGTGGCGTCCACGAGTTGGCGCGCTCCGTGATCGACGCCCTGCTGGACCGCGTGCCGGTCTACCGCCGCCTTCCCCGCGAACAGCTCACCGGCGAACTCACCCGGGACACCGAGCGCCGGATCCGCGCCCTCGCCCACACCGTGCGCACCGGACTTCCCGCCCCCGCCGAGGAGTTCGCCGCCGTCCGGGAAGCCGCCGCCCGGCGGGCCGAGGAGGGCCTGACGCTGGACGCCGTCCTGCTCGCCCACCACCTCGGGCTGGAGGTGTGCTGGGAGTTCGTCACCCGGCACGCCCGGGAGGGCGACGCCGCCGCGCTGCTGGTCCTCAACCGACTGCTGCTCGACCAGCTCCGCCAGGCCACCACCACCGCCGGCGCGGGCTACCTGGACGGACGCCGCCCGACCGCCGACCTGCGGTGGACGGCCCGGCAGTCCCTGCTCACCGCGCTGCTCGCGGGCACCCCCGCCGACGAGGCCGCCACCCGGGCCGGGCTCCGGCTGCCCGCCCACTACGCCGTGCTCTGCCTGTCCGTCGCGGACCACCCCGACGAGCACTCCCCCGAGGTCGACCCCGGTGTCGCCGCCCGCCGCAAGCTCCGCCGGCTCGTCGCCGAACTCGACCACCGCACCCGGCAGTCGGCGCTCACCGCGCTCACGCCGTCGGGTGGACTGGTCCTCGTTCCGTTCGACCCGACACCGAGATCCCCGGCGTCGCCGGAGTCACCGGCGAGTCCCATGCCTCCGACATCGTGGAATCCGAGGGCGCAGGCGACAGCGAAGGGAACGGCAGGAGTTCCGGGAGCACCGAAGGTCCCGGCGCAACTGCTGGAGCCACCCGACGGCGACGCCGACGTGCCCTGGCCGCAGCTCGCCACCGCCCTCACCGCCGCGGCCCGGGCGGCCGGCGCTCTGATCCTCGCCGGGGCGGCCGCCGCCGTACCCGCCGATGTGCCCGAGGCGGCCGCCCTCGCGTACGAAGTCCTCGACATCGCCCGGGCGTTCGGCCGCCCACCGGGACTGCACCTGCTGGACGACGTCCTGCTGGAGTACCAGCTCACCCGGCCCAGCCGGGCCCGCGCCCGACTCGCGGCACTGCTCGAACCCCTGGCCGATGGCGGGGAGTTGCTCACCACCCTGCGCACCCACCTGGCCGGGGGCCTCAACCGCCGGCACACCGCGAGCGCGCTGCACCTGCACCCGAACACCGTCGACTACCGGCTGCGCCGGATCGCCGCGCTGACCGGTCTGGACCCGGCCCGCCCCGCCGACGTCCTGCGGATCACCGCCGCCATCGCCGCACGGACCGCCGAACAGGCGTCCCTCATACGCTAGTTCCCACCAGCCCCGGACATCGCCGCGCACCCGCGCCGCCGCCGTTCACCGGACGGCGACAGCACGGGTGCCTGCGGAGCCCCCGGCCGGTGGTCCGGCCGGAGAGTCCGCGAGGCCCGGCCATCAGTGAGGCCGTGGGCCTCGGAGAACCCGAGCTCAGCAGTCGAGAGAAGCGTGGGCCAGCACCCAGCCGTTCAGCTTGTCCCAGGTCTGCGGGCCGACGACGCCGTCCTGCCCGATGCCTGCGCACCGCTGGAACCGCCAGACGGCCGCGTCGGTCGCGTTGCCCCAGACCCCGTCCTCGCTCAGCCGGGCGCTCCCGGACGAGTACGGGACGTGGTTGAGCTCGCACTGGAGCTGCTTCACCGCGTCACCGGTGCTGTTGTACCGCAGGGTGGGCTGGGCGCCGGTGTAGCCGCAGTACTGCGAGGCCTGCGCCGACGCGGCGGGCGCGGTCGCGATCCCGGCCGCCAGAACGATCGCGGCAGTGGCGAGGCCGCCGACGAGACGGTTGCGCATGGAAGTCCCCCGTTCCATAAGTCGATCAGAATCGAACGAACGGCACACTAGCCGATGCACCACAGGACGAACGGAAAATCCGCCTGAAGGATCGACAAAACGATGGTCAGTCCTGCTGCCCCGGCAACCTGAGGTCCCAGCCGACCAAGGCGCGCAGCTGCTCCGCCGTCACGCCCTCCGGCACCGGCTGCGGCGCCTCGTGGCGCAGCGGCGGCTGCCAACCCTCCTCCTCGGTCCAGCGACGGACGACCTTGGCCGGTGCACCCGCCACCACGCTGTGGTCGGGCACCTCGCCGCGCACCACCGCGCCCGCCGCGACCACCACGTTGCGGCCGATCCGCGCCCCCGGCAGGATCACCGCACCGGTGCCGATCCAGCTGCCCGCACCGATCTCCACCGGCTCGTTGCGCGGCCACTGCTTGCCGATGGGCAGGTCGGTGGCCCGGTACTCGTGCGCCTGGTCGGAGATGTAGACGCCGGGCCCGGTCCACACGTCGTCGCCGAGCACGATCGACTGGTGGCCGACGATGTGGCTGTCCCTGCCGATCACGCAGCCGCCGCCGATCCGCACGATCGGCTCCGGCCCGAGGTCGAGGCCGGGCAGGAAACCGGCGCTGATGGTGACCCGCTCACCAATGATCGAGAACGGTCCGATGGTGATCCACTGCTCGTTGAACACCGCCCCCAGCGGGAAGGCGAGGGTCGTACCGTCCCCCAGCTCGCCGAACCGGTACGGTCCGGGGCTCTGGTTGGTGACCGCCCCGGTCCGCTGCACCCAGCGCCAGCCCCGGTGGACGAGGCGTCCGGCGACACGGCGGCCACCTGCCCGGACGGCGGAGACGAGGGAACGGGTTATCGGCATGCGCTCACGTTACCGGCCCGTAGCGGAAGCCCGGCCGCCGGGCGGCCAAGATCACACCGGCCCCTCCCGCCCCGGCCGCACCACCGCCGGAGCCCACCGGGGCCCGCCGCACCTGCGGGCCGCAGGCGGCAGACCCCGACCCTCACTCCCAAGTCACTCGAAGGAATGTCCGAATTCCGCGCCCGTCGACGATCCGCGATGGAAGACTCCGCGCCATGGAGATCATCGAGCACATCGACGCACTGCGGCACGAGGGCGTCCGGCTCGCCGAGGCCGCCGCCCGTACGGACCTGTCCGCCCCGGTCCCCACCTGCCCGGAGTGGCGACTGCGCGACCTGCTGCAGCACGTCGGTCATGTGCACCGATGGGCCACCGCGTTCCCGTCCCGGGCGCTGCAGGCGCCGCTGGACGACGCGGGCGAGCAGGCCGCCGTCGGACCGATGCCGTCGGACGCGGCGCTGCTCGACTGGTACCGCGAGGGGCACGCCACCCTGGTGCACGCGCTCACCGAAGCGCCGGCCGACCTCGATTGCTGGACCTTCCTGCCCGCGTCCAGCCCGCTGGCGTTCTGGGCCCGGCGCCAGGCGCACGAGACCGCCGTCCACCGCCACGACGCCGACGCGGCCGCCGGGGCGCCCGGCCCGGCCGTGGACACCGTGCTCGCCCTGGACGGCATCGACGAACTGGTGCGCGGTTTCATGACCCGCAGCCGGACCGAGCTGCGCAGCGACCGGCCGCGCACCCTCCGGGTCCGGACGACCGACGGCCCCGGCTCCTGGCTGCTGACGATCACCCAGGAGCCGCCGGCCGTCACCACCGGCGAGAGCACCGGTGCGGCCGACCTGACCCTCACCGGCCCCGCCCGCGACCTCTACCTGATGCTGTGGAACCGGCTGCCAGCCGAGCAGGCCCCGGGCGTCGAGCAGGCGGGCGACCGGAGCCTGCTCGACTTCTGGCGGGAGGCAGCGGTGGTCCGCTGAGCGCGACGTCGGCCGCCGGGGGCCTGACGCCCGCTGACCGGGCGGGCAAGCGGACGGGCGCGACCCGAGCAGCCGCGCCGGCACACCCAGCGGTCAGCGAACCCAGCGCGCGGGCCGCTTCTCCAGGAACGCCCGCATGCCCTCCTGCGCCTCCTCCGAGCCGAACAGCCGCGCCGACAGCTCGACCAGTTCGTCGGCGTCACGCTCGAAGGAGCGCACCACATCGGCGTTGGCGAGGCGCTTCGACTCCGCCAGCCCCTGCGGGGAGCCCTGGCGCAGCGCGTCCAGCAGGCCCTTCAGCACGACGCCGGTGTCCTCGGCGGACCCGGTGGCGCTGCTGATCAGGCCGATCCGTGCGGCCTCGGCGGCGTCGAAGACCTCGCCGGTGAGGTAGTAGCGGGACGCGGCACGCGGCTCCAGCTTGGGGCGCAGCGGCAGCGAGATGACGGCGGGCGCGAGGCCGAGCCGGACCTCGGTGAAAGCGAAGGTCGAGGCCGGTCCGGCGACGGCGAGGTCCGCCGCGCCGACCAGGCCGAGGCCGCCGGCCCGGACGTGCCCGTCGATGACCGCGATCACCGGCTTGGTGCAGTCCACGATCGCCCGCTGCAGCTCGACCAGTCCGCGCGGTCCGACCGTCGGGTCCGCCCCGGTCGCCTCGGAGAGGTCCGCACCCGCGCAGAACACCTTGCCGGTGTGCCCGAGCACCACGGCGCGGACCTCCGGGTCGGCCGCGGCCGCAACCAGCCCGGCGCGCAGCTCGGCCATCAGCCGGGTGGAGAGCGCATTGCGGTTGTGCGGCGAGTCGAGGGTGAGCGTGGTGACGGCGTCGGCGGTGCTGACGCGGACGAGGGGCTCTGCGCTGGTCATCGGCGGGGCCTGCCTTCCGGGTGAGGGTGGGTCGGACTGCGGGCGCGGTCCGGGGTGCCCGGACGGCGCCCGGACGACTCTGGCACGCCCACCCGCCCCTCGGCCAGAGCCAACCCGCCGCACCCACCGAGCCGCCGACGGTACCCACCCACCGGCCCGACCGCGACCGACCCGCCGACGCGCACGGAACCGGCCCGCCGCCACACCCGGACCGGCCCGCCGCGCACGAGCCGAAATCCGCTGGCGACCCCCGCCTCCACCACGGCAGCATCGTCGCCATGGCCACCGACACCCGCGTCCTGCTCCTCGCCCCACGCATCAACGAGACGGGCCTCCAGCTGCGCACCGCCGCCGGGCGCCGCGGCCTGCGGGCGTGCGTCGCGACGTCCTGGCAGGCCCCGCGCGAGCTGCTCGACGCGCGGGTCCACGTGTACGGCGGGCCGCTGTTCGCTGACGCCGTCGGACGGGAGCTCGGCCTCGGCCTGCTGGAGCCGGCCGCCGACTGGCTGACCCGCCTGCCGCTCGCCCTGACCGGGCGCCGGGTCACCGCCACCACCCTGGCCGAGGCGCGTCGGCTGCGGCGCCCGGCGTTCGTCAAGCCGCCGGCGGACAAGCTGTTCGCCGCCCGGGTCTACCCCGACGGCGGTGCCCTGCCGGGGCCCGAGGTGCTGGACGCCGACACGCCGGTGCTGGTGAGCGAGGTGGTGCGGTTCGTCACGGAATACCGGCTGTTCGTCCTGGACGGCGAGGTGCGGGCCGGCTCGCGGTACGCGGTGGACGGCGAGCTGTCCGTCGCGCCGTTGGGGTCCGCGGGGGCACCCGACGGGGCGGCCGCCGAGGTGCTCGCGTTCACCCGGGACGTCCTGGCGGCCTCGGCGGCAGGGGCGCCACTGCCGGGCGCCTCCGTGGTGGACATCGGGCTTACGGAGAACGGCCGTTGGGCGGTTGTGGAAGCCAACGCGGCCTGGGCCAGCGGTGGTTACGCCGCCGATCCGGACGCCGTCCTCGACGTGGTGTTGCGCTCGGGTGGGCCGGCCGCCCAACTCGCCGCCACCGACCGCCCGTTCCTGCGCGAGCTGCCCGAGGTGGTGCGCTGAGGCCGTGCGGCCGACCGGAGTCGGAACTTGCGACGGCGGCGGATCACCGTCAGGATCCGCGGCATGACCACCTCTCACCTCACCCACATCGCCGAGCCTCCCGGTGTCGCACCCGGCACCGGCTACACCCAGGTCGTCACCGGCACCGGCCGACTGGTCCAGGTGTCCGGCCAGGTCGCCTTCGACGAGCAGCGGAACCTGGTCGGCGAGGGCGATCCGAAGGCCCAGGCGCGGCAGGTCTTCGAGAACCTGCGCCGCTGCCTGGCCGCCGCCGGGGCCGGGTTCGAGCACGTCGTGAAGTTCACCTTCTTCATGACCGACATCGCCTACCTCGCGGACATCCGCGAGGCCCGCGACGAGTACCTGGGCGCCCTGCCCCTGCCCGCCGCGTCCGCGATGCAGGTGGTGGCCCTGTTCAGGCCCGACGTGCTGATCGAGATCGAGGCCCTGGCGGTCCTCCCCGAGTAACCGGCCGGAGCAACCGGCCCCGCGCCGCGGCCTCCTCCCGCACCGCCGTGCCCGAGCGCACCGCCGTGCCCAGGCGCACCGCCACGCCCGGGCGCACCGCGCCGTCCGCCCCCCACCGGACTCACGACGCCGTGAGGATCGCGTCCCGCCGCCCGGCCCACCGCACGGCAGGACGCATCGCCAGGCCCGCGGCCGCCAGCAGCGCGCCCAGGACGACCCAGCCGACCGCGCCGTACCCGATCACGAAGGTGCTGACCAGCGCCGGACCGGCCATCAGCGCGGCCGCCGTCCCCGCGTTGAACACGCCCTGGTAGGCGCCGTGGTCGCGCTCGCCCGCGAGGTCGTAGCTGAGCGCCCAGGCGCCCGCCTGGGCGCTCACCTCGCCGAGCGACTGCAACGCGACCCCGCCGAGCACCACCGCGGCCGCGGCGATCGCGGGCAGGCCGTGCGCCAGCGAGATGACCAGGCAGGACGCGGCGAGCACCACACCGGCGCGCCCGCAGGCCCGGGCGGCTCCGGCGCGTTCCTCGGTACCCCGGGTGGCCCGCACCTGCAGGGCGATCACCAGCAGCGTGTTGACGATCAGGGTGCCCGCGACGGTGATCCGCGGCGCAGCGGTCTCCTGGACGATCCAGAGCGGCACACCGACCTCCAGAACGGCGAACTGCAGGCAGAGCAGGGCGTTCAGCACCGTCACGACCACGAACGGACCGTCCCGCAGCGCGGGGTTGCGCCGGCGCCCCTGCTTGACGCCCTTGTCCGACGGGTCCGACGGGTTCGGGACGTCGTTGTTCGCCGACGGCTCGGAGGCCGGCGTTCCGGGCGCTGTTCCGGGCGCTGTTCCGGGCACTGGTCCGGGCACCGGCGTTCCCGCCACTGACGGGCGCGGCGGCACGACGAGGCGCTGGAACAGCACGGCGACGGCCACGAAGGAGGCGGCATCGGCCAGGATCGCCGTCAGGTAGACCGGCCGGGTGTCCGCCTGGAGCGCGAGCGCGCCGAGGCCCGTCCCCAGGCAGATCCCGATGTTGGTCACCACCCGCAGGTGGGCCCGCCCCGCCACCCGGCGGTCGGCCGGAAGCACCTCGGCGTAGAGCGCGTTCCGCACGGCGGCGGAGCCCCGGTCCACGCCGGAGACCAGGCAGGCGAGCGCCACGAAGGCCGGGTAGCTGTGCACCAGCGCGTACCCGGCGGTGCCGACCGCCTGCACCGACACCAGCACCACCAGCACCCGGCGGGCGCCCCAACGGTCGGCGGCCCGGCCGGCCGGCACGCTCGCGGCGACCCCGCACAGGCCGGCGGCCGTCATCCCGAGTCCCAACTGGGCGGCGCTCAGGCCGAGCACCCGGGTGAAGAACAGCACCGCGACGGACAGCGAGAGGCCGTTGCCCATCGTGTTGACCAGGGTGATCCCGGCCAGCCGACGGACCGTCGGATCGGGGTGGAGGCGCCCCCGCAGAGCAGCGGCGACTCCGCTCCCAGCGCGGCCCGACGGAGCGTCATGACCCACGGCGTCAACGGCGTCAACGGCGCCCCCTTCGGGCGCGGCAGCGGAATCGGAGGTAGCCGGTGGTTCGGGCACGGCACGGGAAGATGCGGAGGACTCCGCCGTCGAGGTGGTCATGCACGGATCCCACCGCCCGCCGGAGCGGCCCGGGTACTCCTTTAGGCTATGGCTAAATCAGAGTCGGGCGCCGCCGGCCCCGGCCGGATCCCGGCAGAAGGGCGCCCTGTGCACCGGTTCACGCTCCGCCTGGCCGACCTCGCCACCACCTGGTTCGCCGTCTCCCCGATCCACGAGGCCGTACTCGGCCTGCGGATGTGGACCCACCCGGGCGTCTACCACCTTCAGACCCGGGCCTTCGAGCAGCTCAGGCCCTCCTTCGAGCGGTTGGACTGCCGCCTGCTGCTCTCGCTCGTCGCCGAGAACCGCTTCGTTCCCGACTTCCTGACGCCCCGCCCGGCCTCCCCTGCCCCCGAGTTCCGCGCCGAGATCGCCATCGTGCGCGCGTTCCCGCCGGAGCACCTGCGCGCCGAGATGGAGCAGACCTTCCTGTCCCAGGGCCAACCGCTTCCCGCTGGGATCGCCGCCGGACTCGCCCGCCCGGAACGGCTGTTGGCGCGGATCTGCGACGCGCTGGAGGAGTACTGGGAGGTGTGTCTCGCTCCCACCTGGTGGCCGCAGGCCCGCGCGGTACTGGAGGCCGACCTGGTCTACCGCGCCCGGCTGCTCGCCCAGCACGGCGCGGCGGCGCTCTTCGCCGACCTGGACCACCGGCTCCACTGGGAGAACGGCGTCCTGTCGATCCACCGAAACTGGACGAACGGGGACGTGGAGACCCCCGTGGACGGGCGCGGCCTGGTGCTGTGCCCGACGTTCTTCGTCCGCGGTGCCATCACGATGATCAGCAACGACCGCGCGCCGCAGATCAGTTACCCGGCGCGCGGACAGGCGGGCATGGCCGGCCGGGGGGCGCCGGTGCCGCCGCAGGCCGTCGAGGCCCTGGTCGGCGCGCCGAAGGCCCGGCTGCTGACCCTGCTCGCCGAACCCGCCTCCACCACCGACCTCGCCTACCGCCTCGGCGTCACCCCGGGAGCGGTCAGCCAGCACCTGTCCGTCCTCGCCGCCACCGGCCTGGTCACCCGAGCCCGGCACGGCCGCTCGGTGCTGTACCGGCGCAGCCCGCTCGGGGACGAGCTGACGGGCGCGAACAGATGACGGTGGCGACCAGCTGACGAGGGCGACCAGCCGACGAGGGCGACCAGCCGACGAGTTTGGTGGTACAGACCTGTTGACGCATTGGTCCAGTCCTCCTACAGTTCCCATGCCTTCACCCCCCACGGCACAGGCGCCGATCGCACACGGATCAAACCCGGTTCTACACCCCCTGTTCCAACCCCACAGTCACAGGGAGAACCATGTCCGCTCGATCCCGGGCCGGACGCCCGCGCGTGCGCAGCAGACTGCTCGCACTGCTCGCCGTCCTGCTCCTCCCCCTCGCCACGCTCACCGCGCTCGCCGCCCCGGCGAACGCCGCCGGACGACTCACCGCCACCTTCACCACCGCCGACAACGGTTCCTGGTGGCAGGGCACCTACGTCGTCCACAACGACAACGCGACCGCCGTGTCCGGCTGGGCCCTGGAGTTCGACCTCCCGGCCGGCGTCACCATCGGCAACAGCTACAACGGCACCGCCACGGTCACCGGCCGACACGTCAGCGTGGTCGCCGCGTTCTACAACTCCACCGTCAACGCCCACGCCACCACCGAGCCGTACAGCTTCTGGTTCGTCGGCAGCGGCCCGGTATCCACCCCGCTCAACTGCCGCATCAACGGCGACAAGTGCGACGGCACCCCCGATGTCCCGCCGTCCGCCCCGGGCACCCCGACGGTCACCGAGTCCACCGCGCACACGCTCGCCCTGAGCTGGCCGGCCGCCACCGGCGGGGACTTCCCCGTCGCCACGTACGACGTGCTGAACGGCAGCACCGTCCTCGCCTCCAGCCCGACCACCGGCACCCTGGTCACCGGCCTCACCCCGGCCACCTCGTACACCCTGTCCGTCCGCGCCAGGGACAGCCGCGGCAACACCGGCCCGTCGAGCGCACCCGTCACCGCCGCCACCTTCGACCCGTCCACCGACCCCGTTCCGCCCACTGCGCCGACCGGCCTCCGGACCACGGCGGTCGGTTCGACGGACGTGACGCTCGCCTGGAACGCCGCGACCGACAACGTCCGGGTCGCCGCGTACGACGTCTACCAGGGCGGTGCCCCGGTGGCGACGGTCACGGGGAAGACGCTCACCGCCACCGTCGGCGGCCTCTCGCCGTCCACCACCTACACCTTCACGGTGAGGGCCCGCGACGCCGCCGACAACGCCTCGCCCGCCTCCGCCCCGCTCACCGCGACCACCTCGGACCTGGTCGGCGCCGGAAAGTACGCCCGGGTCGGCTACTTCGTCCAGTGGGGCATCTACGGCCGCCAGTACTTCGTCAAGAACCTCGACACCTCGGGCAGCGCCGCCAAGCTGGACGTCGTCAACTACGCCTTCGAGAACATCGATCCGGTCAACCTGACCTGCCTCGCGGGCGTCACCAGGGGCACCACCTCCAACCCCCAGGACCCGGACCAGGGCACCGGAGCCGGTGACGCCGACGCCGACTACGCCCGCCCGATGAGCGCCGACCAGTCGGTGGACGGCGTGGCCGACGACGGCTGGGGCAAACTCCGCGGCAACCTCAACCAGTTGAAGAAGCTCAAGGCCAAGTACCCGAACCTCAAGGTGGTCGTCTCGCTCGGCGGCTGGACGTACTCCAAGTACTTCTCCGACGTCGCCGCCACCGACGCCTCCCGCCGGAAGTTCGTCAAGTCCTGCGTCGACACCTGGATCAAGGGCAACCTGCCGGCCTACAACGGCGCCGGCGGCGACGGCGTCGCGGCCGGGATCTTCGACGGCATCGACCTCGACTGGGAGTGGCCCGGCTCCGGCGACGGCCACCCCGGCAACCACTGGAGCGCCGCCGACAAGGACAACCTGACCCTGCTGCTGGCCGAGTTCCGCAAGCAGCTCGACGCGACGGGCGGCTCGCACAAGCTGCTCACCGCCTTCACCCCGGCCGACCCGGCGAAGGTCTCCGCGGGATGGGACCTCGGCAGGATCATCGGCTCGCTGGACATCGCCAACGTCCAGGGCTACGACTTCCACGGCTCGGGCAGCGACAACTCCTGGGAGCCCAACCGCACCGGCCACCAGGCCAACCTCTTCCCGGACCCGAACGACCCGTACGGCAGCCACTTCAGCGTGGACGCGGCCGTCCGGACCTACCTCGACGCCGGGGTCAACCCGCGCAAGCTCACCATCGGCTTCCCGTTCTACGGGCGCGGCTGGCAGGGCGTGGCGGACGGCGGCGCGAAGGGCGTCTGGCAGTCCGCGAGCGGGGCCGCACCGGGCCAGTTCGCCGAGGAGGCCGGCACCCGCGGGTACCAGAACCTGATCACCGGCGTGCCCGGCCTCACCGTCTACCACGACCCCAAGTCGGGTGCGACGTACGGCTACACGGGAGCCGGCGGCCAGTGGTGGACCTTCGACGACGCCTGGTCGATCGCCCAGAAGACGGCCTACCTCAAGTCGAAGGACCTGCTCGGCGGCATGATCTGGGAGATGTCCGGCGACACCCCGTCCGGCACGCTCATGACCGCCCTCGACACCGGCCTCAGGTAGCCGACGCCGGCGCCCCGGTACCGAGCGCCCGAAGCCGACCGCCACGCCACGCCACGCCACGCCACGCCACAAGAACGGGAACGGGAACGGGGCGGGTGCTCCTCCACCACGGGAGGACCACCCGCCCCGCACCGGTGCACCGGCCCGGCGTCTGCCCGGCACCGGCCACGGGCGTCGGCCGGCGGCGCCGGGCCCTACCGCGACGCCATCGACATCAGCTTGCGCGCCGCACGGTTCTGCCGCAGCACCTGGGCGAAGGTGGTGTGCCCCTGGGTGGTCCGGGCGAAGGCCCGCCACGCCGCCGGCACCAGGCTGACCGCCGCGTGGAAGAGGTACGGCCGCCGCTCGAAGGCGCCCAGCAACTGCTTGCCCGCGCGCATCTCCACGCCCAGCCCGGCCTTGATGGCGAACGCGTAGTTCAGCGCCTCGCGACGCACCTCCGCCGCGTTGCCCGCCTCGGCGACCTTCACCGCCCACTCGCCGGCCAGCCGGCCCGAGCGCAGCGCGTACGAGATGCCCTCACGGGTCCACGGCTCCAGCAGTCCGGCCGCGTCCCCGGCGACCAGCACCCGGCCGCGGGAGAGCGGCGAGTCCTCGGCCCGGCAGCGGGTCAGGTGCCCGGACTCGACCCTGGGGGTGAAGCCGGACAGGCCCAACCGCCGGATGTAGTCGGCGAGGTACTGCTTGGTGCGCTCCCCGTCGCCGCGCGCCGAGATGACGCCGACGGTCAGGCTGCTGGTCTCGGTCTTCGGGAACACCCAGCCGTAGCTGCCGGGCAGCGGGCCCCAGTCGAGGTGGATCCGGCCCGCCCAGTCCGCGGCGACCTGGGGCGTCACCGGGATCTCCGCCTCCAGGCCGAGGTCGATCTGGTCGAAGGTGACGCCGACGTGGCGGGCGATCCGACTCGCGCTGCCGTCCGCGCCGACCACCGCGCGGGCCTCGAAGGTGCGTCCGTCGGCGGCCGTCACCAGCGCGGTGCGGTGCTCGCCGCCGCGCTGCTCGACACCGGTGACGGTCACTCCGGTGACCAGCACCGCCCCGGCCGCCTTGGCCGCCTGCACCAGGCGCAGGTCGAACTCGTCCCGGTTGACCAGGCCGAACAGCATCCGCTGGGAGCGCCGCGTCCGGGTGTACCGCCCGTCGTACGCGAAGGTGACGGCGTGCACCCGGTCCTGCAGGGGCAGCCGGAAGTCCGGCGGCAGGCTGTCCCGGGAGGGGCCGATGATGCCGCCGCCGCAGGTCTTGTAGCGGGGGTGCTCGGCCTTGTCGAGCAGCAGCACCCGGCGGCCCTGGGCGGCGGCCGCGTGGGCGGCCGAGGAGCCGGCCGGTCCGGCGCCGACCACCACGACGTCCCAGACGCCGTCCGGCGGCGAGGCCGGGTCGCCGAGCGGCGCGGCCGTCCCGTCGTCGTTCGGGCTGTCGAGCGGGCTACGGGAATCGGAGCTTCCGGAGTCAGTCACGTCGAGCAATCCTATGCGTCCGCCCGCCCCGCCGGACGCAGCACCGCCCGAGCGTCCTCACGAACCCGCCGCACGGCTCCGGCCACCCGACCGCGCCCGACCACACCCGACCACGCGGGCCCCGAGCCCCCGGCTCCCGGCTCGCGGGCCCCGAACCCCCGGCCCCCGAGCCCCGGAACCCGCTCCGCCTATGATCGGCGGTACCCCAACCGCCCCCTCCGCCCGCAGCACCCCGCGGGCGGACGCATCCCCTCGGAGCCCCGATGTCACAGCCCCTGGCCGACGCCGTCCGGTCCCTGATGGACCGTGCCCGCACCGACCTCGCCGAGCTGGTCGCCTTCCCGTCGGTCGCCGACCCGCGCCAGTTCCCGGTCGAGGAGTGCGAGAAGGCCGCGCGCTGGGTCGCCGACGCCTTCGCCGCCGAGGGCCTGACCAACGTCCAGCTGCTCGACACCCCGGACGGCACCCAGTCCGTCTACGCCGAGCTCCCGGGCCCCGAGGGCGCGCCGACCGTGCTGCTCTACTCGCACTACGACGTCCAGCCGCCGCTGGACGCGGACGCCTGGCTCAGCCCCGCCTTCGAACTGACCGAGCGTGACGGCCGCTGGTACGGGCGCGGCGCCGCCGACTGCAAGGGCAACATCCTGATGCACCTGACCGCCCTGCGGGCGCTGCGCCAGGTGTACGGGGACGCCTACCCGGTCGGTCTGAAGATCATCGTGGAGGGCTCGGAGGAGCAGGGCACCGGCGGCCTGGAGCGCTACGCCGAGGCCCACCCCGAGCTGCTCGCCGCCGACGCCATCATCATCGGCGACACCGGCAACTTCGCCCCCGGCCTGCCCACGGTGACCGCCTCGCTGCGCGGCATGACGGTGGTCGAGGCCTCGGTCACCACCCTGGGCGGCAACCTGCACTCCGGCGCCTTCGGCGGTGCCGCCCCGGACGCGCTGCAGTCGCTGGTCCGGATGCTCGCCTCGCTGCACGACGAGAACGGCGACGTCGCGGTCGCCGGGCTGAGCGCCGACCAGACCTGGGAGGGCGTGCAGTACCCGGAGGAGCAGTTCCGCTCCGACGCCAAGGTGCTCGACGGCGTCGCGCTGACCGGCACCGGCACCATCGCCGACCGCCTGTGGGCCCGCCCGTCCGTCACCGTGCTCGGCATCGACGCCCCGCCGGTGATCGGCGCCACCTCCTCCGTCCAGGCCGCCGCCAAGGCCCTGATCAGCCTGCGCGTCCCGCCGGGCATGGACGCCACCGCCGCCCAGGAGGCGCTGGTCGCCCACCTGGAGGCGCAGGTCCCGCTCGGTGCCGACCTCACCGTCGAGCGCCAGGGCTGCGGTTCCCCGTTCCGGGCCGACACCACCGGCCCGGCGTACGAGGCGATGGGCGAGGCCATGGCCGAGGCCTTCGGCACCGACATGGTGGCCTCCGGCGAGGGCGGCTCGATCCCGCTCTGCAACACGCTGCGCTCGCTGTACCCGCAGGCCGAGATCGTGCTGATCGGCGTCGAGGAGCCGACCACCCAGATCCACGCGGTCAACGAGAGCGTCGACCCGCAGGAGCTGGAGCGGATGGCCCTCACCGAGGCCCTCTTCCTGCGCCGCTACGCCGAACTGCGCTCCGTCTGACGGACGTCGGCCCGGGGGCTGCTCGCGGCCCCCGTCCTCGGCCCCGGTCGCCCGCCGCGCAGCCGGCGGGCGACCGCCACCGCCGCCGCGTATCCGACGGCGCCCACGGCGAGCCCCGCGCCGGCGCCGAAGCACACCTCCGGCACCAGGTTCCGCTTCAGCGGACTGAGCCGGTGCAGCACCCCGGCCGCCGTCGCCGCGCCCAGCACCGCGACGGCGGTCCGCCGTGTCCGGGGCGCGAGCCCGACGGCCGGCCGCACCGGCTCGACCGCCCGTACCGCCCGCGCCGCCCAGCCGCCCATCGCCACCAGGGCGAGCGCCGAACTGCCGTACTGCAGCACCTCGTACAGCGGCACACCGGCCACCGACCGGTCCAGTACGGGCAGCAGCCGAACGCCCAGCCGGCCGCCGTGCGTGAACGCGTCCCAGCCGACGTGGGTGGCCGCGCCGATCGCCGCTGACGCCGCGAACCACACCGCGTCGGCACCAGCGCCCGCGCCCGGTTCGGTGTCCGCGCCCGCGCCCGTGCCCGGGTCCGTGCCCGGGTCCGCCGTGGTGGCGGCCCGGCGGGTCGTCAACGCCTCGGCACCGCCCGCCCACCGCTCGGGCAGCAGTGCCACCAGCGGTCCGCGCAGCAGCCCGTGCCAGCCGGCCACCAGCGCCCCGGCGATCGCCACGTCCAGCGTCGGCACCGCCCACCAGCTGTGCGTCAGCCCGCCGTGGGCGTAGACCCCGGGCAGCAGTGACTCGGCGAAGAACGGCACGTCGGGCGCCATCGAGCCGGCGACCAGCGCCGACGCGACCAACGGCCCGCGCGCCCCGGCCCGGCGCAGCAGGGGCAGGACGGCGGCGGGGTGGCTCAGTGTGAACGGCATGCCCCCATCCTCGTGCCCCCGCCGCCTGCCCGGCCAACCCACCGGCCCGTACTGCACCGGCCCGTCCAACACCGAACCGTCCATGCACCGGGCCGGCCGACCGCCGCCCGCCCGCAGCGCACCCGCCAGCTCGGTCGCAGCCGCCGGCTCCGCCGCAGCCGCCGACTACGCCGCGTCCGCTGCGCTCGCCAGCCCGACGGCCACCCGGCACCCCGCTTCCAGGTACCGCAGCTCGCCACTGCGCCGGGCGTCCAGGGAGGCCGCCAGACGCCGGTAGCGGCTCGGGGGCAGCAGCTCGGCGGCCTCGTCCAGCGTGACGAAGCGCCAGCTGCGCAGCTCCTCCTGCTGCAGCAGCAGGTTCTGGCGGCCCGCCGCGTCCAGGAGACCGCCGTCGTACACCAGCCGCAGACCGCCGCGGCGCGGACCGGTGCGCGGCTCCCAGTCGACGGCGAGCAGGCGCAGCCCGGACGGGTCGAGGCGCAGGCCGAGTTCCTCGGCGGTCTCGCGCAGCGCCGCGTCGGTGGGGGCCTCGCCGCGCTCGACCACGCCGCCGGGGAAGTCCCAGTCGGGCTTGTAGACCGGGTCGACCAGCAGGACGCGGTCCTGCTCGTCGAAGAACAGGACGGCGGAGGCCACGGTGTCCCCGGTCGGGTCCGGGCTCTGGACGATCGGGCAGCGGGCGGCGCCGACCCGGACCAGCTCGGCGATCCGGAGGGCGGTCTCCCGCGGCGTGAGTTCGCTGGTGTCGACCATCCGGGCGTCCCCGACCAGCCAGCGACGGGCGGCGCGGTAGCGCGGCAGGTGCTCCAGGCACCAGGCCCGGACCCGCTCGCTGGCCTCCGGGTCGCCCGGGCACTCCTCCCGGTTGGCTATGCGCTCGCGCAGGATCGTTTCTTCTGGGTCCAGCACGAAGTGGTGCACCGTGATCCCGTGCGAGGCGAGGTCACCGAAGATCTCGTCCCGGTAGTCCTCTCTGAGCAGCGTCATCGGGACCACCAGCGGGCCTCCGACCTCGTCGAGCAGTGCGGCCGCCGTCTCGGGGACGAGTCGGCGCCAGGCCGCGAGGTCCTGGAAGTCGGACACCGTCGCCAGCCGGTCGGCCGGGAGCATCCGGCGCAGACCGAAGCCCACCTGCTCGGGATCGAAGAGCACGCTCCCGGGCAGCAGTTCCACCAGCTCGCGGCAGGCGCTCGTCTTGCCCGCCCCGAATGTGCCATTGACCCAGACGATCACAACGTCCCCTGCCCCTCGACTTCCCCCGATGCCGATCGCACCGGGCAGCGCCCCCGTCGGCCGAACCAGCGCCACCCGTGGTGGTACCCGCGTCACGCCGCTCCCCATGCCTCCCCACCGCGCCCGTCCGCGCGCCCCGGTCTGCCCCGTGACAGCGGCATGTGCCCAGGCCAGGCGCCCGGGGTCGGAATATGCAGACCGGTCTACATCAAAATTGCACCCCTTCACCACTGCTCACGCACAGGAGATCGGATGGGCCGACTTCCTGTGCACATCAGCCCCTCGCCACCGCACCCGGCTCGTGCGCCCCAGCCTGCACGGCGGCTTGCAGTGCGGTCCGCACCCCGGGTTCCCCGGTCTGCGCCGGCTGCGCCCGCCCGCTTGCGCCGCCGACGCCCCGGCGCGTACAGAGGAACGATGAAGCTGCTGCCCGTCGGCCGAGTCGTCGTCATCGGATCGGTGAACACCGACCGCATCCTGCGCTGCCCCGTGCTCCCCTCCCCCGGCGAGACCGTCCTCGCCGACGCCGCCACCCGGGGCTTCGGCGGCAAGGGAGCCAACCAGGCGATCGCGGCGGCCCGGATGGGCGCGGCGACGCACCTGGTCGCCAAGGTCGGGCGCGACTCCGACGGCGAGGCGGCGCTCGCCGATCTGCACGGCGCGGAGGTCGAGACGGGCTCCGTGCTCACGCACCCCGACGCACCCACCGGTCAGGCGATCGTCATGGTCGACCCCTCCGGCGAGAACAGCATCGTCGTGGTCCCCGGCGCCAATGCGCACCTCACCCCGGACGAGGTGACCGCGGCCCTGAGCCGCCTCCGGCTCCTCCCCGTCGACGTGGTGCTCACCAGCAACGAGGTCCCGGCGGAGTGCATCCGCGCGACCGCCGCCGCCCTGCCCGCCGCGGGCCCCTCCGGCGGCACCCGCTGGCTGCACAACACCGCCCCGGCCGGCGAGCTGCCGGACGTCGGCCCGACCGGGCGCCGGCCGCTGGTCATCGCCAACGCCGTCGAGGCCCGCCAGCTCACCGGGGCCGCCGACGTCACCGAGGCCGCCCGGGCCCTCGCCACCCGCGCCGAGGGCGTGGTGATCACCCTCGGCGGCGACGGCGTCCTGGTCGCCGCGGACGAACGGTACGACCGGCTGCCCGCCCCGGCCGTCCGGGTGGTCGACACCACCGGGGCCGGGGACGTCTTCTGCGGCGCACTCGCCGCCGAGCTCGCGCGCGGCAGCGACCTCCGCGCCGCTGCCGCCACGGCCGTGGCCGCCGGGGCCTTCGCCGTCACCGCCCTCGGTGCCCGCGGCGCCCTCCCCCGCCCGACGGACCTCTGACCGCGCGTCGGACGACCGGACCCCGGACCAGACCGCCCCGGACGACCGGGACCGCCCCGGACGACCAGGCGCAGGCCGGGGGCGCCGGCCCGACCGGACGCCCCCGACCTGCGGACTTGCGGGCCCCGGGCCCGCGGCAGCCGCTACGGCCGGCCCATGTACGCCGGGTAGTAGCCGCTGCTGATGCTGGAGATCCTGATGTTGGTCCCCGGCCGCGCGGCCTCGACGTACTGGTTGTTGCCCAGGTAGATCGCCACGTGCTGGATGCCGCGCGGAGTCCCGTCCGGCGACCAGAACAGCAGGTCACCGCGACGCAGCTGGCTCGCCTTGACCGGCGTGGTCGCCGCGAACTGGTCGTTGGCGACCCGCGGCAGGCTGATGCCGCCGCGCTTGAAGGACTGCTGCACCAGGCCCGAGCAGTCGTACCCGTCCGGCCCGTTGCCCGCCGTCCTGAACGGCTTGCCGAGCTGCGCGAGCGCGTACTGCACGGCGGTCTCGACATCCGGGTCCGCGGCCACCGAGCCGCCGGAGGAACCCGAGCCCGAGGAGCCGGAGGAACCCGACGACGAGGAGCCGCCCCCGGTCCGCGCCAGGTAGACGTCGTAGTGCGTGGTCCAGCGCCACTCGCCCTTGCTGTTGCGGAACCAGTAGCGCGAACCGTCCCAGCCCTGCTTGATCCCCCCGCTCGACTTCGTGCCGCTCGACGACGCGCCCGAGGACTTCGTCCCGCCCCCGGTCCGCGCCAGGTAGACGTCGTAGTGCGAGGTCCAGCGCCACTGCCCCTGGCTGTTCTTGAACCAGTACCGCGAGCCGTCCCAGCCGGCGTGCGCCGGCGCGGTCTCGGCGGCCGCGGGGCTCACACCGGTGCCGAGGCCGAGGACACCCGCTCCGGTCGCGATCACGGCCACCATGCCTATCCCCCGGCGGAGCCGCGCGGCCCGGGAGGGACGGGGGGAACGGGTGGTGGCAGCAACCTGCTGCGCGGTCGGTTCGTCGGCGGCATCCGGCGCGCCGGTGTTGACGGTGGTCATACTGCTGACTTCCTTCACTGCTGCGGTCTCTGCGAGTCGCTGCGGATCGCGCGGCTCGCTGCGGACTACCGCCGGGCGGGCGGCTGCGGAACTGCTTCGAACCCGCCGTACGTCCCGGCGACACCGGTCGGTACGGCTCGGCAGATCCCCGCCCGACACCTCGCGGCCTCCGGCCTTGCGGCCGGGAGCCGCGACGTGTCACCCGGGGATTCGGTTCTGCCTGCCCGTCACGTTAGGCACGCGTCCGCTCACGGCGCGCAGTGGAGTGAGCCAATGGAAGGAAGGGCCGCCGGCGTGGGCACCGACGGCGCATCAGGGTGAGGACCCGTCACCGCAGGGGGCGTCCGACGCCCCCTCATCACCGACCCGCGGCCTCCGTCAGCAGCTGCTTCTTCAGCACCTTTCCCAGTGCGTTCCTGGGTAGTTCGGGCACCAGCACGACCCGGCGCGGCCGCTTGTGCACCGACAGCCGATCCGCCACAAAGGCCGTCAGCTGTTCCCCCGTCACGGCGCCGCTCGGGATGACGTACGCGACGATCGCCTGTCCGAGGTCCTCGTCCGGCACGCCGACCACCGCCGCGTCGGCCACCGACGGGTGGTCGCGCAGCGCGGCCTCCACCTCACCCGCACCGATCCGGTAGCCGCCGCTCTTGATCAGGTCCACCGAGGCCCGGCCGACGATCCGGTGGAAGCCGTCCGCTCCGATCACCGCGACGTCGCCGGTACGGAACCAGCCGTCCGCCGTCCACGCCTCGGCGTCGGCGTCCGGCCGGTTGAGGTAGCCGCTGAACAGCGTCGGACCGGAGACCTGCAGCTCACCGACGGTCTCCCCGTCGTTCGGCACCGGTGCGCCGTCCTCGCCGACCAGCCGGGTGCGCACCCCCTCCAGCGGGAGGCCGACGCTCCCGGGGCGCCGTTCGCCGTCCGCCCTGGTGCTGACGGTGATCAGCGACTCGGTCATCCCGTAGCGCTCGATCGGGGCGTGGCCGGTGAGCGCGGCCAGCCGCTCGAACACCGGCACCGGCAGTGGTGCACTGCCGGAGACCAACAGCCGGGCCGAGGCCAACCGGGCGGCCGCCTCCGGGTCCGCCGCCAGCCGGGACCAGACGGTGGGCACCCCGAAGTAGAGGCTGCCGCCGGCCGCCGCGTACCCCGCCGGGGTGGGCCGGCCGGTGTGGACCAGCCGACTACCGGTGCGCAGGGCGCCGAGCACGCCGAGCAGCAGCCCGTGCACGTGGAACAGCGGCAGGCCGTGGGCGAGGGTGTCCTCGGCGGTCCACTGCCAGGCCGCGGCCAGGGCGTCGAGGTCGGCGGCGATCGCCTCCCGCCGGATCACCGCTCCTTTGGGCGCGCCGGTGGTGCCCGAGGTGTAGAGCACGAAGGCGGTCGAGTCCGCGGCCGGTTCGGCGTGGGTGGCGGCGGAGCGCCGCAGCGGATCGACCGGCAGCCCTTCGACGGAGCCGCCCTCGGGCAGCGCCTCCCCGACGGCGTGGGCGAGCAGCGCCGCACCGGAGTCGCGCAGGATGTGCTCGCGCTCCTTGGGCCCCGAGTCGGGCGGCAGCGGCACCACCGGGACGCCCGCCAGCAGGCCGCCGACCACGGCGGTGACCGTCTCGACGGTGGGCCGGGCGAGCACCGCCAACGCGGGGGCGCCCGCCACCCGATCCGCGACGGCGGTCGCCGCGCCCAGCAACTCCTCCCGGGAGAGCGCCCTGCCGTCGATCCGCAGCGCGTCCGCCGCGTCGCCGAAACCGCCCTGAAGTGCCGTCAGCAGTGCCATGCCACCGTCCTCGCCCTCGTCCCACGCCGTCACGTCACGTCCCGCGCATCACGCGTCCGGCCCATGAGGTCCGCTCATGCCCCGCGCATCACACGTCCGGCTCATGAACTCGACTCATGCCTGCGACATGAGCTCGACTCATGGCCACGACATGAGATCGGCTCATGCCCGCACGTCACGCGCTGCGCCGACTCTACGGGCCCCGGCACCACCCATCGCGCTCCGGGGACGAACGCCGGAGGGCGTGGCACCGAGCACCCGGTGCCACGCCCTCCGAACCTTCCCGCGGGATCAGGCCTTGCGGGCCTTCACCTCGGCGGTGAGCTGCGGCAGCACCTCGAAGAGGTCGCCGACCACGCCGTAGTCGACCAGCTCGAAGATCGGGGCCTCGGGGTCCTTGTTGACGGCCACGATGGTCTTCGAGGTCTGCATGCCGGCCCGGTGCTGGATGGCGCCGGAGATGCCCGCCGCGATGTACAGCTGCGGGGAGACCTGCTTGCCGGTCTGGCCGACCTGGCTGCTGTGCGGGTACCAGCCCGCGTCGACGGCGGCGCGGGAGGCGCCGACGGCCGCGCCGAGCGCGTCCGCGAGCTCCTCGACCACGCCGAAGCCCTCGGCGGCACCGACGCCGCGGCCGCCGGAGACCACGACGGCGGCCTCGGTCAGCTCGGGGCGGCCGGTGGACACGCGCGGGGTGCGCGAGGTGACCTTGGCGGCGTTGCCGGTGAACTCGACCGACACGTTCTCCACCGTGCCGGCGGCCGGGGCGGCCTCCGGGGCGACGGCGTTCGGCTTGACCGTGATGACCGGCGCGCCCTTGGTGACCTTGGACTTCACCTGGAACGACGCGGCGAACACCGACTGGGTGGCGACCGGGCCGCCGTCGCCGGCCTCCAGGTCGACGGCGTCGGTGATGATGCCGGAGCCGATCCGCAGCGCGACGCGGGCGGCGACCTCCTTGCCCTCGCCGGAGGAGGTGACCAGCACGGCCGCGACGTCGCCGGCCTTGGCGATCTGGGCCAGGGCGTCCACCTTGGGGACGACCAGCTGGTCGGCGAACTCGGCGCCGTCGGCGACGTACACCTTCGCCGCGCCGAACTCGGCGGCCTTCGCGGCGATGTCGGCGGCCGCGGCACCGGCGCCGAGGACGACGGCGGACGGCTCGCCGATGCGGCGGGCCAGGGTCAGCAGCTCCAGGGCCGGCTTGCGGACCGCACCGTCGGCGTGGTCCACCAGAACCAGGATCTCAGCCATGATTCGTTGCTCCTGATCGATCGTTGGATGCGCGAACGGGTGGGACTAGATGAACTTCTGGTCGGCGAGGAAGCCCGCGAGCGCCTTGCCGCCCTCGCCCTCGTCCTTGACGACCGTGCCCGCGGTACGCGCCGGCCGCGCGGCCACCGACTCCACCGCCGTCCACGAACCCGCCAGACCGACCTCGTCCGCCTCGATGCCCAGGTCGTCCAGGTCCAGCGACTGAACCGG
>NZ_JBVJYK010000031.1:0-88870 GCF_055600605.1 Kitasatospora sp. NPDC038210
CGACCCCCTACGTCCACGCCTACGACACGAACGGCAAGGAGATCTACAACCAGAAGACGCAGCCCACGGTCAAGAACGCCCACCCGTAGGCACTGCGTCAGGCGCCCGGTGGTGGGGCGGTCAGCCCGGTGGTGACGCGGGGCCGCGCGGCGGACGGGCCTGGGCGCAGTGTGACGGTCGCGGCGGACAGGTAGCGGGAGAAGTCCACGACGCGGCCGCCGCTTCCCGGCGCAGCCCGCCGCTCGGCTCCGGGTCCCTCCCGAGCGGCCCGCCCGCGGACCCTGCCGCGAGCCCTGCCGCGGAGCCGGTCGTTCCCGGAGAAGGGCGCCCTACCCGGCGGCGCGGCCGTAGGCGCGCAGGGTGAGCAGGGCGGCGAGGGTGACGCCGGGACGGGCCTGGGTCTCCGTCTACCCCACCGGCTACAGCCCCTGCGCCGCCCGGGCCGTCGACGCCTACCTGTCGACGGGGGCGCTTCCGGCGGCGGACGCCACCTGCTGAGCGTCGGCGGCGTCCACCCGCCGCATGACGTTCAGCATCACCCTGAGGTGCGTGGTCCACAGGTCGCCCCTGCTCTCGGGCACCTCCCGTTCCTGCGCGATGATCGCCTTCCGCAGCGCGGATCCCAGATCCAGACTTCCGTGATCCACACATGCTTTGTTGATCCGAACGAGGTGCTCGACGGGCGCCTTTGCGGCCAAGATCCCCAGCAGGTGCGAACGTGCCTCGCTCTGCTCACCCTCGTTCGAGAGCCATCGGAAGAGGTCCATGGGCTTTCGCTTGGAGGCAAGTACGGCTTCGGCCCTGGATCCGTCGAGGTAGCGACGCAGGGCGGCGAACTCGTCCACCAGGCGCATGACGTCCCGGACAGGACGCCCCAGTGCGATCTGATCGATGAGACGGTTGGCGGCGTCGTCCTCGTCGGCATGGCGCAGGTGCACGACCGCGGCACAGATCCCGGCCATCTCGCCTGTGCCGCCGTGCTCCCACAGGGCCAGTTCCGCGTCCGTGGCCCGGGTGATCTGGTCGAGGGTCTCGGCGTCCCGGTCGCGCAGCCTGAGCACGGCCCCCGCCTGCCGGATCTGGTCCTCCAACTCCGCGATGCGCTCCAGCGCCGCGTCCCGCTCCTCGGCCAGTGCGCGGACCTCCGCCCGGCTGTGGAAGGCCATGTCCTCCAGCGCGTCCTCCGCGTCCTGGCGGCGCTTGCGCTCGTCGCGGAGTTCACGTTGCAGGGAGGCCAACTCCTCCACGGCCGCGGCCCGGTGGAGGTCGAGTTCCTCCTTCGCGGTGGCGAGTTCGAACTCCCGGGCCTGCAGCGGGCTGCGCACGCAGGCGGCCGCGTACATCAGCGCCCTCGTCGCCCCGACCTCCTCGGCGGACACCTCCACGCCCTCGCCCTCGGCCGCCAACGCGTGGAGCCGCACGGCGATCTCCCGGCGCGGCACCTCCCGGCCGTTGAAGAACTTCGACAGCCTGGTCCGGTCGACGCGGAGCCCGTCCCCGCTCAGCCGCTCGGCCAGTTCCTCCGAGGTCAGGCCGATCCGCGCCCGCAACTCCCGCAGCCGCTCCGCACAGCGCCGCTCCGGCTCCGACAGCCGCTCGTCCAGCGGGGCCAGCCCCCGTCGTACGGGCATCTGCTCCCGCGTCACGCCTCGTTCTCCCCCGTGTTGCGCCGTCGGCACGTTGCGCTCTCCCGCTGCACGTCGTGGTTGCGACCTGACGCAACCACCCCACAGGCCATTGTGATGGGGGACGTACCGAGTTGTCGCAAACCCCGGAGATACCACATGCGCCGTCAGCAGCGTCCCCCGCGTCCGTTCCTGGAGTTCCGCGCAGGCGGCTTCCGCCTGACCCTGCAGTCCCGCCCCCGCCGCCTGCTCCTGCTCCTCGGCCCCGCGCTGACCGCCCTGGCGGGCGTCATCGCGCTGCGCCGCTGACCCGGGGGGGCCGCACGGACGACGGACGACGGACGGCCCCTCGCGCGCGGGTGCGGGCCCTTCCCCGGCTACTCCCCCTCCCCCCAACCACCCCTACTCCCCCGCCCCCGCCGCCTCGCGCAGGAACCCCGCGAACGCCGCCACCGCCGGCGCCACCCGCTGCCCGCGGCGGGTCACCGTGTGGACGTGCCGGACCGGGGTGTCGTCGGGGTGGAGCGGGACGAGGGCGATGTCGGGGCGGGCGGCGCGGGCGGCCAGCGAGGGGATCAGGGTGGGGCCCAGGCCGGCGGCGACCAGGCCGAGCTTGGCCGTCCACGCGGCGACCGCGTACTCGATCCGGGGCTGGAAGCCGCTGCGCAGGCAGGCGGCGAGGAGGGTGGTCTCGGCGTGGCGGCGGGCGGCGATCCAGGGTTCGTCGGCGAGTTCGGCCAGCCGCAGGCGGCGCCGGCCGGCCAGGCGGTGTCCGCGTGGCAGGGCGACCAGCACCGGGTCCTCCAGCAGCGGCCGCACGTCGAACTGGTCCGCGTCGTAGGCGTCCTGGTCGTAGGAGGCGACGACGGCCAGGTCGATCGCGCCGTTGCCGAGAAGTTCCAGCAGGTGGGCGGAGAGGCCTTCGGTGAGGCTGATCGCCACCTGGGGGTGCGCGGTGCGGAAGGCGGCGAGCGCGCCGGGGACGAGGGCCGCGTTGGCGCTGTCGAAGGCGCCCACCCGCAGCTGTCCGGCGGTGAGTTCGGTGAGTGCGGCGAGGTCGCGCCGGGTGGTGTCGAGGCGTTCGAGCATGGCTTCGGCGTGCGGCAGCAGGGCGCGGCCGTGCTCGGTCAGCCGTACGCCGCGGGCCAGGCGGTCGAACAGCGGGGTGCCCAACTCGCTTTCCAGGGTGGCGATCTGGCGGGAGATCGCGGACTGGGTGAAGCCCAGCCGTTCTCCGGCGGCGGTGAAGGAGCCGAGGTGCGCGACGGTGCGGAAGACGTCCAGCCAAGCCATGTCCATTCCGCATGGCTACCATGCCGGACATTCGCTTGTCGCCTGGCTCGGGGCTGCCTAGCGTGGTGGCCATGGAGAAGATCGCCTTTCTGGGGCTGGGCCGCATGGGCCTGCCGATGGCCCGTCGCCTCGCCGCCGCCGGCCACCCGTTGACCGTCTGGAACCGCTCCCCCGGCCGCGCCGGGGGCCTCACCGAAGCCGCCACCCCGGCGGAGGCGGTGCGGGGCGCGGACGTCGTCGTCACCATGCTCTCCGACCCGGCGGCGGTCGCCGAGGTGGCCGGGCACTTCACGCCGGAGCTGGCGCCGGGCACGCTGTGGATCGACATGTCCTCGATCGGCCCGGCCGCCACCGCCGGCCTGCGTGAGCAACTCCCGGACGGCGTCGCCCTGGTGGACGCCCCGGTGCTCGGCAGCGTGGGCCCGGCGGCCACCGGCGGCCTGACCGTCCTCGCGGGCGGCGAGGACGCCGACCTGGACCGCGCGCAGCCCGTCCTGGAGCAGCTGGGGCGGGTGCGGCGCTGCGGCGGCCCGGGGGCGGGGGCGGCGCTGAAGGTGGTGGCGATCGGGGCGATCGTCGCCTCGGTCACGGTGGTCGGCGAAGTGCTTGCGGTGGCCGGGGAGTTGGGCGTGCCGCCGGAGGTGGCGCGGGAGGTGCTGGCGGCCGGGCCGCTCGCGGGGGTGGTGGCCCGGGCGCACAGCACGGACTCGGACTTCCCGGTGCGCCTGGCCGCGAAGGACCTGGCCCTGGCGGGCGGCGGCCCGGTCCTGGCGGCGGCCCGGGAGGTGCTGCTGGCGGACCCGTCGATCGCCGAGGAGGACCTGTCGGCGGTGGTGGGCGCTCTGCGGCGGGGGTAGGGCCCGAAGTCCCGGGCGCCGTCGGGCCGGTGGCGGGTCCGCACCCCGCCACCGGCCGGGAGCCCCGGCCCGGCCTCCTCGGCCCCGCCCCGCCTTTAGCCGATGACCGCGTCGACCTCGATCTCGACCAGCCACTGCTCGTCGAGGAAGCGCGAGACCTCCACGAAGGTGCAGGCCGGGCGGATCGTCGCGAAGCGTTCGCCGTGGGCGCGGGCGGCCTCCTTCCAGCGCGTGATGTCGGTGAGCATGATGCGGGTGCGCACGACGTCCCGGAGCGAGGCGCCGGCCTCCTTGAGGGCGGCTTCGGCGATGTCCAGGCAGCGGGCGGTCTGGGCGTGGACGTCGCCCTGCCCCACCGTGGTGCCGTTCTCGCCGAGCGGGGCGGTGCCCGCGACCGCGACGTACGGGCCCTTGCGCACGGCCCGGGAGAAGCCGATCCGCGGTTCGAGGGGGGAGCCGGAACTGACCATCTGTCGAGTGTTCTCCATGCCGCCATCGTGCCGCACTAGTGCACCCGTGGCCGTCCTTGACGGCCTCCGGCCTGCGCGGATGCCCGGAGCCGGGCGTGGCAGCCCGCCGGAACGGGCCCCGGGCGCCCTACTGCACTAGTACACCAAAGTCAAGTTCTCGCACTACAGGGCTTGTTGAGCCCATGCGTACGGCGTACATTCGTCGGCATCGGACACCACCGTACGCACGCACCGACGGGAAGCCCCTCCATGGACAACACCGACATCCTCGTCTCCGGCGGCGGCATCGCCGGCCCCGCCCTCGCCCACTGGCTGCGCCGCCACGGCTTCAACCCCACCGTCGTCGAGCGCGCCCCCGGCCCGCGCCCCGGCGGGCAGGCCGTCGACCTGCGCGGCGCCGCACGCACCGTCGTCGAGCGGATGGGCCTGACGGAACGCGTCCGCGCGCTGTGCGTCGACCAGCGCGGCGTCGCCCTGGTCGACCGGCGAGGGCGCCGGACCGCCCGGATCCCCGTCGAGCTGTTCGAGGGCGAGGGCATCGTCTCCGAGGTCGAGATCCTGCGCGGCGACCTCGCCGACGTGCTCCGGGAGGCCACCGACGGCGTCGAGTACCTGTGGGACGACACCGTCACCGCGCTCGCCGAGGACGCCGACGGCGTCACCGTCACCTTCGAGAACGCCCCCGCCCGCCGCTTCGCCCTGGTCGTCGGCGCGGACGGCCTGCACTCCGCCGTACGCCGCCTCGCCTTCGAAGCCCCCGGAGGCAGCAACCGCGGGCAGGGCCCCGGCAACGGCGGCGGCAGCGGCCTCGGCACCAGCGGCGGCAACGGCAGCAGCCACTACCACCCGCTCGGCGGCTACCACGCCTGGTTCACCGTCCACGACCCCGCGCTCGCCCGCGACCTCGACAGCTGGTTCCTGATGTACAACGCCCCCGGCGGCCTGGTCGCCGGCGCCCGCCCGGGCCGGCTGCCCGGCGAGGTCAAGGCCTCCCTCGGCTTCCGCTCCGACCCGCTGACGTACGACCGCCGCGACGGCGCCGCCCTCAAGCGCCTGCTCGCCGACCGCTTCGCCGGCGCCGGCTGGGAGGTGGACCGGCTGCTCGCCGGGATGCGCACCGCCGAGGACTTCGCCTTCGACTCCTTCGGCCAGATCCGCCTCGACCACTACAGCCGCGGCCGCGTCGTCCTGCTCGGCGACGCCGGCTACAGCCCCAGCCCCCTCACCGGCCTCGGCACCAGCCTCGCCCTCGTCGGCGCCTACCTGCTCGCCGGCGAACTCGCCGCCGCCGACGGCGCCTTCCGCACCGCCTTCGCCCGCTACGAGGAGCTGATGCGCCCCTACGTCGCCCGGGCCCAGGAACTGCCGCCCGGCGGCCTGAGCGGCTACGCCCCCGACACCGCCCTGATGATCCGCCTGCGCGCCGCCTCCATGCGCTGGATGAGCCGCCGGCCGCTGCGCAACCTGCTCGCCGCCCAGTTCGCCAAGGCCGACGCCATCGACCTGCCCGACTACCCGCTGCCGGCCCGCACCGCCGCGGCCTGAAACACCGCGGCCCGAGACACCGGGGCCGGGACACCGGGGCCGGCCCGGGACACCGGGTGTGCACGGGGGCTTGCACCTCACGCGACGTCAGGAGGAATGCTCGTGCCATGACCACCGAACAGACGTGGAAGGTCGGCCCCCTCGCCGAGGCCAGCGGCCTGACCGTACGCACCCTGCACCACTGGGACGGCATCGGCCTGCTCAGCCCCTCCCTGCGCACCTCCTCCGGCCACCGCGCCTACACCGAGCCGGACGTCGTCCGCCTCTACCAGATCCTCGCCCTGCGCCGCCTGGGCCTGGGCCTGGACACCATCGCCACCTGCCTGGACGCCGGCATCGACCCCGTCCGGCTGGTGCGTGAGCACCTGGCCGCCACCGACGCCTCCCTCACCGCCCTGCAGGCGCTGCGCGAACGCCTCGCCCACGTGCACACCGAACTCACCGCCGAACGCACCCCCGACACCGCCGACCTGCTGCGCCTGGTCCAGGCCGTCGGCGCCACCGGACCCACCGGCCCCGCCGCCCAGGAGGTCCTGCACCGCCACCTCGACGACGACCAGGTCCACGCCCTCGCCGACCACGCCGCCGCCCTCGGCCCCGCCGCCCACTACCTGCTGGAGGTCGAATGGCCCCAGCTCTACCGCAGCGCCGAGGCCCTGCGCACCGCCGGGGTCGACCCCACCGACCCCCGGGTCCGCCGCATCGCCGGGCGCCTCGACGAACTCTCCCGCCTCTTCAGCGGCGGCGACGCCACCCTCGCGGCCGCCGTCCGCACCGCCTGGCGCGAGGACCCCGCCGCGATGTCCGGCGTCCCCGACGCCCCGGCCGACGCCTGGGCGCCGCTGCGCACCTACCTCGACCAGGCCCGCCGGAGCTCATGATGACCGCCACCCCGCCCGCCGACCCCACACCCACGGACCCCGCCGACCCGGACCGGCTGCCCCACCACGTGCAGCTGCGCCTCCACCTGGCCGCCGCCCTGCCCGTCCTCTCCCCGGCCACCCTCGCCGCCACGGCCGGCCTCCTGCCCTGGCCGGCCCTGCCCGCCGTCACCGCCGCACTGGTGGTCCGGGCCTGCCTGCTCACCCCGTGACCCCGGCGGCCCCGGCCCGGCCCCACGGGGGTGGACCGGACCGGGCCCGTCCGGGGCCACCACCGCCCCGCCCACCCCGGGAACACCCGGAGAGGCAGCGCGCAGCGCGCCGGCGGAAGACCGGGGCGCGCCGGGTTACTTCGTGCGGGGCTGGTTGAAGCGGAGCATGTTGCCCGAGGGGTCGCGGAAGGCGCAGTCGCGGACGCCGTAGGGCTGGTCCATGGGTTCCTGGAGGACTTCGGCGCCGGCGGCGCGGATGCGTTCGAAGGTGGCGTCGCAGTCGTCGGTGCGGAAGATGACGCCGCGCAGCAGGCCCTTGGCGAGGAGTTCGGCGGCGGCTTGGCGGTCGTCCTCGGAGGCGTGCGGGTCGGCCAGCGGGGGTTCCAGGACGATCTCGACGCCGGGCTGGTCGGGCGAGCCGACGGTGACCCAGCGCATGCCTTCGAAGCCGACGTCGTTGCGGACCTCGAAGCCGAGGACGTCGCGGTAGAAGGCGAGGGCCCGGTCGTGGTCGTCGACGGCGATGAAGCACTGCGCGAGTTCGATGCTCATGGCGTCACGCTACGGGAGAGGGCCCGTCCTTGGCGCCCGTCCGCCGGACCGGGCGGGTGCGGATCTTGGCGACGCAGGCGGGGATCGCGGCGCCGTCGCCGTGGTCGCGGGCGCGGTAGGCGCTGGGGCTCTCGCCGACGAGTTCGGTGAAGCGGGTGCTGAAGGAACCCAGCGACGTACAGCCGACCGCCATGCACACCTCGGTGACGCTGAGGTCCCCGCGCCGCAGCAGTGCCTTGGCCCGTTCGATCCGGCGGGTCATGAGGTAGCTGTACGGGGTCTCGCCGTAGGCGGTGCGGAAGCTGCGCGAGAAGTGGCCGGAGGACATCAGCGCGGTGCGGGCGAGCGCGGGCACGTCGAGGGGCTGCTCGTAGTCGCGGTCCATCCGGTCGCGGGCCTGGCGCAGCCGGACGAGGTCGGCCAGGGGTACGCGGGTGGCGCGGCCGGTGGCGGGCGCGCGGCTCGTACCGGGCTCGCGGGGTTCAGGGGTGGACACACCAGCCACCGTACCCACCGCCGCCGACACTCCCCCGGCTTTCCCCGGTCCGGCTGCGGGTTCCGCCGGCTTCCCCCGTCCGGCGCGGCCCGTTGGCGCCCGCGCCGCCGTGCCGCCCACCCTGGGGGGACGGCCGGGCGAGACGGACGACGGAGAGGGTGGCGGGGTGGAGAGCGACGGAACCGTCCCGCGCGCGCCCGGCAACCGGGCGGTGGTGCTGGGCGTGCTGGCCGCCACCGCCGTCGTGCTGCTCGGGCAGGCGGCCAGCGGCAGCAGCGCCCGGCTGGTGCTGCTGCTGGTGTTCCTGCCCGCGTTCCTGGCGGGCCGGGGCACGGTGGCGCAGACGGTGGCCGTCTCGGTGTGGGTGGCCGCGGTGGTGGGGGTGAGCACGGTGCTGTTCCCGCCGCCGGACCTGGAGGCGCGGGTGGGCACCCTGGTGGCGGTGGTCGGCGCGGAGGCCGCCGTGATCGGGCTGTGCGCGCGGCGGGTGCGGCGCGAGCGGGAGCTGTCGCGGATGCGCCAGAGCGCGGTGGCGCTGCAGCGCCAGCTGCTGCGTCCGCTGCCGGTGACCACGGCGGACGTGCGCCTGGACGGGCTGTACCGGCCGGTGGAGGAGGACGCCATGGTGGGCGGCGACCTGTATGACATCGCCGAGACCCCGCACGGCACCCGGGTGCTGGTGGGCGACGTGCAGGGCAAGGGCCTGCCCGCGATCGGTACGGGCTTCGCGGTGCTGAGCGCCTTCCGGGAGGCGGCCTTCCGCGAGGCGGAGCTGACCGCGGTCGCCGACGCCCTGGAGGCGGCGGTGGAGCGGCACAACGCGTACGTGGTGCAGAGCGGGGAGCAGGAACGTTTCGTCACCGCGACCGTCCTGGGCACGGGCCCGGACGGCGGCACGGGCCCGGACGGCGCCCCGGACGGCGGCGGCATGGGCGCCAACACGGGTGAGGAAGCTTGCACCGAGCTGCAGGCCGTCAACTGCGGCCACCTCGCCCCCTACCTGCTGCGCGCCGACGGCCGGGTGGAGCCCGTCGCGCTGCCGACCGGGATCCCGCTGGGCCTGGCCTCGCTCGCGGAGCTGACCGGCGGGGCGCAGCCGCGTACGGTCCGGCGGGTCGTGGTGCCCGCCGACGGGGTGCTGGTGCTGCTCACCGACGGCATCACCGAGGCGCAGGACGCCTCCGGCACGTTCTACCCGGTCGAGCAGGGCCTGGCCGATCTCGCCGCCACCCCGGCCGAGGCCCTGCCCGGGGCCCTCGACCTGCGGGCCCGGCGCTGGAGCGGCGGGCGCAGCCGTGACGACGTCACGGTCCTGGCCCTGCGCGGTGCGGCCACGGCGTAGCGGCGCGGCCGGTCCATCGGTCCGGAGGTCCGGCGGTCCGGCGGCGTAGCGGCTTGAATCTGACATCGGTGTCAGCTCCTACCGTCCCGGTGTGACGAACACACCGGCGACGGAGGAGGAGACCATGGGCGAGCTGACCGGCAAGGTGGCGCTGGTGACCGGCGGCAGCCGCGGGATCGGCGCGGCGATCGCCGGACGGCTGGCGGAGCAGGGCGCGGCGGTGGCGCTGACGTACGTGCGGGCGCAGGAGGAGGCCCGCGCCGTCGCGGAGCGGATCGAGGCGGACGGCGGGCGGGCCGTGGTCGTCCGGGCGGACCTGACCCGGCCGGACGCGGCGGCGCGGGCGGTGGAGCAGACGGTGGCGCAGCTCGGCGGCCTGGACATCCTGGTGAACAACGCGGGCTTCCTCGCCTACGGGCCGCTGGAGGAGGTCACGGCCGAGGACCTGGACCGGGTGCTGGCGGTGGACGTCCGTTCGGTGTTCCTGGCCGCCCAGGCCGCCGCCCGGCACATGGGCGGGGGCGGGTTCAACGGGCGGGTGCCGGGCGCGAACTTCGTCCTGCAGGCCACGGCCAAGGCCGCCCTCACCGGGATGACCAGGGCTCTGGCGCGCGAGCTCGGCCCGCGCGGCATCACCGCGACCGTCGTGGACCCGGGCCCGATCGACACGGACATGAACCCGGCCGACGGCGACAGCGCCGACTTCCAGCGCTCCCTCACCGCCCTGGGCCACTACGGCCGGGCCGAGGACGTCGCCGCCGCCGTCGCCTTCCTGGCCGGCCCCGGCGGGCGCTACGTCACCGGCACCGCCCTCGCCGTCGACGGCGGCTACACCGCCTGAGCCCGCCCGGCCGACCGGGCCCCACAGGGGAGGGCCCGGTCGGCCGGAGCCGGGCGGGCCCCGCTTCCGGGGCCGCCGCACGGCACGGCCGGGCAGCCGTCACCCCGTCCCCCGCATGCGGGCCGTCAGGGCGTCCGGGGGCACCAGGGGGTCGGGGTAGTCGAGCGGTCCGTCCCACGTCCAGGGCTGGTGGACGGCCCGGCCGGGGAGGTGGGCGAGTTCGGGCAGCCAGCGGCGTACGTAGGTGCCGTCGGGGTCGTAGCGCTCGGCCTGGCGCAGGGGGTTGAGGACGCGGTTGGGGCGGGTGTCGTTGCCGGTGCCGGCGATCCACTGCCAGTTGAGCTGGTTGTTGGCGAGGTCGCCGTCGACGAGGAGGTGGAGGAAGTGGGCGGCGCCGGGGCGCCAGTCGTGGCGCAGGGTCTTGGTGAGGAAGGAGGCGGTGATCAGGCGGGCGCGGTTGTGCATCCAGCCTTCGTGGGCGAGTTGGCGCATGCCGGCGTCGACGATCGGGTAGCCGGTGCGGCCTTCGCGCCAGGCCTGCAGTTCCTGTTCGTCGTGGTGCCAGCGGGTGTCGCGGGGGCGGTAGTCGGTGTGGGCGGCGTCGGGGCGGGCGGCCAGGACCTGGTGGTGGAAGTCGCGCCAGGCGAGTTGGCGGACCAGGGCGTCGGCGCCGGGTCCGCCGTGTGCGGCGGCGTGCCGGGCGAGTTCGGTGGCGGACAGGCAGCCGAAGTGCAGGTAGGGCGAGAGGCGGGAGGTGGCGTCGGCGGCGAGGTCGTCGTGCAGGTGGTCGTAGTCGGCCGGGTTCCAGGCGCGCAGCCGGCGCCGGGCGGCGCGTTCGCCGCCGGGCGGCAGGCCCGGGGAGGTGCCGGCGGGGGTGGTGGGCAGCGGGTCGCCGTGCGGGTGGTCGGGGGTGGCGAGGGTGCGCGGGGCGGGCAGGACGGGGCGGTGCGGGGCCTGCTGCCAGGCGCGCAGGTAGGGAGTGAAGACGGCGTAGTGGTCGCGTCCGGCGGGGGTGAGGGTGCCGGCGGGGACGACGGTGAGGCCGTCATGCAGGTGCAGCCGCTCCCCCAGGGCCCGGCGCAGGGCGGCTTCGCGGCGGGTGGCGAAGGCGGAGACGCCGGCGGCGGTGTGGACGGCGGTGGCGTCGCATTCGGCGGCGACGCGGGCGGTCTGTTCGGCGGGGTCGCCGTGGCGCAGGACCAGGCGGGAGCCGGCCGCGCGCAGGGCCCGGTCGAGGTCGGCGAGGCCGTCGGCGAGGAAGGCGCGCCGGTTGGGCGGGGCGAAGTCGGCCTTGTCGACGGCGGGGTCGAGGACGAACAGCGGCAGGACCCGGTCGGCGCCGGTGCGGGCGGCGTGCAGGGCGGGGTTGTCGTGCAGGCGCAGGTCCTGGGTGAACAGGACGACGGCGGTGCTCATCGGGGCCTCGTACGGTGCGTCTGGAAGGGCGGGCGGCAGGCGGCAGGCGGCAAGTCGGCGGACGGTTCCCCGGTGGTTCGGAGCGGTTCAGGAAACGGATTGGGGGCCCTGGGGCCGGTAGACGGTGAGCGCGGCGTGGGCCTTGGACAGTCGCAGGGTTCCGCGGGCGGGGACGGATTCGCCGTCGACGGCGATGCGGTCGGCGTCGCCGAGGGAGTCCAGGTGCAGGGCGCGCAGGTGGGCGGTGCGGTAGACCCGGGAGCGGTGCAGGGTGCCGGTCAGGAGGGCGGCGACCAGGCGGGTACGGGCGAGGGGCGCGGCGCCGTCGACGACCCGGACGTCGAGCCGGCCGTCGGCCAGGGCGGCGCGGCGGGTGGGGGCGACGCCGGCCGGTTCGTAGGCGCCGTTGCCGGCGAACAGCAGCCACAGCCGGTGGGTGCGGCCGTCGGCGTGGACGGTGACGGGTTCGGCCGTGGGCAGGAGGGTGGCGAGGGCGACGGCGAGGGCCGGCCACTTGCCGAGGCGCTTCTCCAACTTCTCGCGCTGGTGGACGAGTTCGGGGTAGATGCCGAGGCTGAAGGTGTTGACGAAGACTCGCTGCCCGGTGCCGTCGGTGGCCAGGGCGAGGTCGACGCCGACGGCGTTGCCGGCCTCGACGGCCTCGGCGGTGTCCTGGTGGGTGGCGGTGCCGAGGTCGAGGGCGAAGTGGTTGAGGGTGCCGCCGGGGAAGACCGCCAGCGGCACGGCGCGTTCGACGGCGAGGGCGGCGGCCAGGTTGACGCTGCCGTCGCCGCCGCACACCCCGAGCGCGCCGCCGGCCCGGGCGGCGCGGTCGGCGGCCCCGGTCAGCAGTTCGGTCAGGTCGTCCCCGGGCCCGCACACCCGGACGTCCGCCTCGGGCAGCAGGGTGCGCAGCGTCTCGGCCGTGTCCTCGGGCCCGGGGGCGATCGGGGAGCCGTTGCCGGAGCCCGCGTTGACCACGACCGACAGTCCCCGTCCCCGCGGCAGGGCGGGGGCCGGGCATAGGGCGGGGGCGGCCGGCGCCGGCGCGGCGGAGGAGCGCGGCCACCAGTGCAGGGTGGCGGCGGCCGCCGCCGCACCCAGGGCCGTGCCCGCCAGCACGTCGCCGGGGTAGTGCACGCCGGTGTGGACGCGGGAGAACGCCACCGCGGCGGCGAGCGGCGCGACGGCTGCGCCCAGCAGCGGGGACTCGATCGCCACCCCGGTGGCGAAGGCGGCCGCGGAGGCGGAGTGACCGGACGGGAAGGAGGTGGTGACGGGCTGGCGCAGCAGCCGGCGCGCGTGCGGGACGGAGTCCAGCAGTGGGCGGGGGCGCCGGGTGGCGTGCTTGGCGACGGTGTTGGCGGTGGCGGAGGCGAGGGCGAGCGCGCCGAGGCCGCGCAGTGCGGCACGCCGCCCGGTGCGTCCGCCGACCGCGCCGAGGAGCGCGGCGGTGCCCGTCCACAGCAGGCCGTGGTCGGCGGCCCGGCTCAGGAGGCGCGGCCAGGAGCGGGTGCCGGGCAGCGGCGCGGCGGCGATCCGGTCGAACAGGGCGCGGTCGAGGGTGTCCAGCCGGGCTGCCACCGACCGGGCCGCGCCCGGTCGGGCCGCTCCGGCCCGTAACGCTCCGACCCGTGATGCTCGGACCCGTGACGCTCCGTTGCGCTTCGTCCACATGTGCCCCACCCCTGTCCGCTCCGGCCCGGGTCGCTTCGTCCCCGTTGCTCCGTCCGGCGAGCCTAGGACGGCACGGGCGCCGGCGCAGCAGGGCGGGATGACGGCGTGTCGCAGCACCGGGCGGCGGGCGCCGTGCCCCAGTGAGACCCGTCACCCCCGGCTGCGGGGCCCACCTGCGGCGATCTAGGGTGCTGGCATGATCCCCACACCGATGTCCGACCCGATGTCCGACCCGATATCCGACCCCCGCGAGGCCCTGCGGGTGCTGCTGGAGGGCAATGCCCGGTTCGTCGCGGGCAGTCCCGAGCACCCCAACCAGGACGCCGGGCGCCGCGCCGCGCTCGCCCCGGCGCAGCGGCCCTTCGCGGTGCTGTTCGGCTGTTCGGACTCCCGTCTGGCCGCCGAGATCATCTTCGACCAGGGCCTGGGCGACCTGTTCGTGGTGCGCACCGCCGGGCACGTCACCGGCGCGGAGGCGCTGGGCAGCATCGAGTACGGCGTGAGCGTGCTGGAGTGCCCGCTGGTGGTCGTGCTGGGGCACGACTCCTGCGGTGCGGTGGCGGCGGCGCTGGACTCCCTGGAGCAGGGGCAGCTGCCGGGCGGCTTCGTGCGGGACGTGGTGGAGCGGGTGACCCCGAGTGTGCTGTCCGCCAAGGCGGCGGGCATCGAGGACCGGGACGCGATCGTGGACGAGCACATCCGCCAGACCGTGGACCTGCTGGTGGAGCGTTCCCAGCTGCTCGCCTCCAGGGTCGCCGAGGGCTCGGTGGCCGTGGTGGGCCTGTCCTACCGGCTGCACGACGGCCAGGCCCGTCAGGTGGCCGCCCGCGGGCCGGTCGCCTGACGGACCGCGGAGCGCCGTCCTCGGGACCCGTGTGACCGGCAGGGCGGGTGTGACCTGCGGGAACTGGATGTCCGATCACCGCCAGCGCCCCCGTACGGGCGGGGGCAGAGTCGGTGATCGACAACGGTTCCCCATCCCGAGGACGGCAATCCCGTGCACAAGGTCATCGACCTCAAGGTTCTGTACTTCGGCACCCCCGTGGTGCTGATCGGCTCGCGCAACGAGGACGGCAGCGCCAACCTCGCGCCGATCTCCTCGGCGTGGTGGCTGGGGCAGTCCTGCATGCTGGGCCTGGGCAACGCCTCCCAGACCTCCGCCAACCTGCGGCGCGAGGGCGAGTGCGTGCTCAACCTGCCCTCCTCGGCGCAGGTCGACGCCGTGGACGCCCTCGCGCTGCTGACGGCCAACCCGCACATCTCCGAGATGCGGCGGGAGCAGGGCTACCGCCACGAGCGGCGCAAGTTCGAGGCGGCCGGGATGACGGAGCTGGCGGGCGAGCTGGTCCGGGCGCCGCGCGCCGCCGAGTGCCCGGTGCAGCTGGAGTGCCGGCTGGAGGCGGCGACGCCGCTGGCGGGCAACGAGCGGTGCACCGCCTTCGAGGTGAAGGTGGTGCGCGCCCACGTCGAGGAGCAGCTGATCGTGCCGGGCAGCGGCCACTACGTCGACCCGGTCGGCTGGGACCCGCTGATCATGAAGTTCTGCGAGTTCTTCGGCGACGGTCGGCGGCTGGCCCCCTCCCGCCTCGCCGAGGGCTGGCAGATGCCCGGCCGGCTGCCCGGCCGGGCGCCGGCCGCCACCGCCGTGTGACGGCCGCCGGTGCCCGGCGCCTCCCGTCGTCCTCCCCCGGCCGGGCGGCTTCCAAGGGGAAACGGTTCACCCGGCAGCCGTCCCCAGCGGCTGGAGGCCGCCGGCCCCAACGCCTTCGTCGCTTCGTCGCCGAGATCAGCAACGGCAGCGGCCTCGGACCTTCCGGCAGGGCTCCGGGAGCGTCACGCCGGTCTCGGCCTCCCCCGTCGCGACGCCCTCGGGCACCGGAGCCGGCTCCCGACGCCGGGGCCGTCACGGGACGGCGTCCGCCGAGGCAGCCGACACCCCGGTCACCCCGGCCCCGACTGCCGGGCGCGCCGCTCCCGCCGCTCACGCCATTCACGGCCTTACGGCCTCACGGGGCGATGGTCTCCCCGCAGGAGTCGCACACCCGCGTCGCCGGCAGCTCCAGGAAGCAGGTCGGACAGATCGCCGGCGGGCGCGGCGCGGCCGCGGCGGCGGTGCTGGTACTGGTGGTCGTGGTGGAGGAGGAGGTGGCCTTGCGCTGCACCGAGGCGCGCAGGCGCGGGGCCAGGGCGGGGGTGCCGCCGTCGGCGGGCAGGTCCGCGCCGAAGTGCCGGTAGCAGGCCAGACGGGCGGCGGCCGCGTGCTGCTCGCGGTCCATCTCGTCGGCCAGCGGCGGCTGCCCGGCGACCGCCAGCACCTCCTGGTAGCCGGCGCCGACCTTGCCGTCCGCCGCGTTCACCACCAGGGAGGTCAGCGGCGGGTCCCCGCGCCGGTGCGCCTCCAGGATCACCAGCGACAGCACCTTGCCGATCCAGTGCCGCTGGTTGACCCGGGTGCGCACGCCGGAGGCCTCCTGGACCGCCTCGGCCAGCTCCGCGTAGGTGATCACCGCGTGGTAGCGGTGTGCCACCTCCACCAGGGCCGGGTAGGCGGCTCTGGTCCACACGATGTGCGCCTGGGTGGCGCCGACCACCACACCGTCCGACACCCGCCAGTAGCCGCGCTGCTGCTCCGCCATCCGACCGCCCCTGTCTGCCTCGTTCGTGCCCGCCTCGTCCGTGCCCGTCCGCAGGCCCACGCCGTGAGCGAGGCTACCCCGCGCCGGGGTGGCGCCGCCGCGCGGGGGCGGGCCGGGGAACGGGCTGCGGGGGCGGCGGGGACGCGCGGCCGGAAGCGGGGTGCGCGAGGACCCCGCTTGACTTCAAGTCCTGTTGAAGTTGTCGAATGGCACCCGACCGCAGCCGTACGGGCACCGCGGTCGATGCCCCGCCCGTACGGAACCGTACCCGGGGCCGGGGCCGCCTTCATCCGATCGTGCCGCTGGCGGTCCCGGCCCCCGGGTCCACCCCCGGCGCGGCGTCCGCGACCGCACGGGGGGCGGCCGCGCGACACACGCGCCTTGGCCCGTACGGTACTTGGCGGCCCGGCCCGCCTCCGCGACGCGCCCCGGTGCGCTACCGTGAGAGCGAACGGCCCCCGACCACTGCGACTGGTCGGGGGCCTTCACCTCGGACGGGACTGGCCCGGGACCGGAAACCCGGCGCCCCTTCGGGCCCCGCCCGGCGCCTCGGCAGGGCACCGGCCCTACTTCACCGCCGCGATCACCGTCCCGACCGCCGCCGCCAGGGCCGCGATGACCCCGGCATTGCGCCGCAGCCACCGCCCGACCTTCTCCGACGTCCGCGTTCGGACCGGCTCGTCGCCTTCCATCCCGGTCTCCTCTCACCTCCGCACGACGCCCGGGCCGGACGACCCGGGCCAGGATTGCGGGAGGGGAGGCGCACCGCCACGGGGGCGACCGACAGCAATCTACCCCGATTCCTTGATCATCTGATAGTTCGTCAGATACCGGCTCAAACGAATCCGCCCGCCCCACCCCCGACCACACCGCCCCGCCCCGCCCCGCCCCGCCCCGCCCCGCCCCGCCGGAAGTCGACCCTGCCGACTTCCTGTGCGAGCACCCCACCCGGCGCGGCCGCTCACGACGGCGGAAAGTCGACCTGACGACCTTTCGGACCCCGACCGCCCACGGCAGGAAGTCGCCCCCGCCGGCTTCGTCAGCGTTCGTGCGGAGGTCGGGGTTTCGTCGGGATGGTGTGTCAGACCACGGCGAGCCGGTCCACCAGCAGTTCCACTCTCCGGTCGGCTTCCGCCGCGGGCAGGCGGCCCGCCCGGGTCAGGGTGGCCAGCCCGTGCAGGGAGGCCCAGAACACCTCGGTGAACAGGGCCGGGTGGACGCCGTCCCCGGCGACCTCGCCGAGGCTTTCCAGCAGGGCGGCGAAGGCGTCCTTCAGCGGCTCCGGGGTGTCCTCGACCGCGAAGGCCAAGCCGCCGTCGAGCCGGAAGATGGCGTCGTAGACCGCCGGGTTGCGTTCGGCGAAGTCGAGGTAGGTGCGGGCGAGGGCGGCGACCCGGGAGCGGGGGCCGTCCGCGGCGGCGGTCGCGGCCCGCAGTGCCACGGCCATCTCGGCGGCACCCTCCAGGGCGACGGCGCCGATGATCTCACGCTTGCCGCGGAAGTGGCTGTAGAGGACGGGCTGGCTGTATTCGATGCGCTCGGCGAGCCGGCGGGTGGTGACCGCGTCCCAGCCCTGGTTCTCGGCGAGTTCGCGGGCCGTCGCCACGATGAGGCGCTCGCGGGCCGCCCGTTCGCGTTCCTTGCGTTCCTGTACCGACATGCCCCGATTCTAGCATCGCTAGACAAGTGAGCAGCAGCAGTACTAGCGTTGACTCGTCACCTAGCAGCGCTAGATCCCAGGAGGGGTCATCATGCTCGACGCACTCAAGGTCGTCACCACCGTGGTCGTCGGAGTGATGGTGGGGGTGGAGTTCTCCGTCGCCTTCGTCATCAACCGGATCCTCGACGCACTCCCCGACGACAGCGGCCAGCTCGGCCGCGCCCACGGGGGCCGGATGCTCGGCGCCGTGATGCCGTTCTGGTACATCGGCTCGCTCGCCCTCGCCGCGGTCTGGGCCGTCGCCGGATGGCACCAGCACGGCGCCGGCCTCGTCGTCATCGCCGCCGCACTGCTGATCCTCAGCGTGATCATGTCGATCCTGCTGCTCGTCCCGATCAACAACCGGGGCAAGACGTGGACCCCGGAGAACCGGCCCGAGGACTGGAAGGAGCAGATGAACCGCTGGGACCGCTACCACTACGTCCGCGTCGCCGTCATCATCGCCGCCTTCGCCCTGCTGGCCGCCGCCCTCGTCTGAACCCGCAGACCCCGGCCGCGCAGCCGGCACCCGGACGGTGCCGAGCCGGTTCCCGGGACGCGTCGGGGCCCTCCAGGTGGAGGGCCCCGACGCGTCCCGGCGTCGACGGTGGCGCCCCGGGCCTGCGCCAACGGCTGGCGGCGAAGGCGCCGAGAGCGAAGGCGTCGGCGGCCGTGCCGTGCCGCCGTACGGGCGTCAGCCGGAGGCGGTGGCGCGGTAGGTGGTCACGGCGGCCGCGAAGACGTCCCTCGTGCCCGACGTCGGCGCACTCTCGACGATCTCCTGAACCACCAGGATCACGTCGCCCATCCGGATGAAAGCGGTTTCGTCGACCCACGGCGCCGGGTCGCCGGGGAAGGTCGAGGTGATGTGGAGCAGGAGGCTGTCGTCGGCCCGGGGGTCGGCCGGCGTGACGCTCGCGGTGACCTGGAGCTGCTCACCGCCCGGGAGCGTGTCGGTGTAGGAGGTGCAGCGCCCGGCGACGCCGCGGATGGCGGCCATGACCTCGGCCGCCTGCCCGGGGGCGTAGCGGTCGAGCACCTCCTGGCCGAACCAGCCGATGTCGTCTTCGCGCACCGGCGACCGGGTCACCCCCACGGCCACGTCCTCCGCGGGCCGGGCGTGCTTGGTCATGAAGGATTCGACGCCGAGTTCGGAGCACGGCATCGAGGCGATGGGGGTCGGCGAGGGGGTGTGCGGGGGGTCGGTCGTCGTCGCGTTGACCTTCTCCGTGTCGAGCCGGAAGCCCGGGGGGAGCCGGTCCGCGGTCAGCAGGCCCGTGCGCAGGCCGCCGGAGGCTGGGGCAGCCGAGGCGGTCGCAGCGCCCGGGGCGGCCCCCGGCCGGGCCTGCGGGTCGGCCGAGCAGGCCGAGACCGCGAGGACGGCCAGGACGAGCCCTGCCGCCATGGAATGACCCGTACGCAACTATCCACCCCCGGGATTCAAGATCGCCCGTACTCTCCCACAGGGCTCCCGGCGGCCGGTCGGCGCATCGGGGAAGGGAGGGAGAGGGAGGGGGAAGGAGGGAGGCGGCGGCTGGGCGGCTGGCCGGTGACGCGCCGGACGGGCACCCGGGCCGTGTGTGGGGCGGCGACCGGGCACTCAGCCAAGCGGCGCATCGGACGGGCGGTCGGCCGGAAGACGGGCCGGTAGCGCGCCGGCCGGGCGGCCGGACGGCGCCGGGGACGGCCGGGCGGGGCCGGGCGGCGGTCAGGCGGGGCGTTCGGCGAGGGTGTGGGCGACGAGGGCGTTGGCGTGGCCGTGGCCGAGGCCGTGGTCGGCCTTGAGCCAGGCGACGAGTTCCATGTGCTTGGTGAGGGGCGAGGTGCGGATGAGGTCCTTCCACTCCTCGATGGGGCGGCCGTGCTTCTTCTCGATCGACGGGAAGTAGGAGGCCGGGTTGCCCTTCGCGGCAGCGGGCTTCGCGCCGGCGGTCGTCGCGGCAGCGGGCTTCTTCACGGGGGTGGCGGTCACGGGCGTGGTTCCTCTCGATCGGGCAGAGCCGGAGCGGGCGAAGCCGAAGCGGTGCGGTCACGGGGTAGGACCGTGACCGCACCGCCGACTCATCGCCCGCCCGGGGTGATCCGCGTCACGCCGCCGCGGGGGCCCGGCGGCGTCGGCGGCCGGCGGGCGGGGTGGGGTCGGCGTTCCACGCGGCGACAGGGTTGCCGAGCCAGCGGGTGGCGCCGGGGACGTTCTCGCCGCGCATGACGAGGGAGGCGGGCCCGACGGTGGTGTTCGCGCCGAGGGAGGAGTTGAGCAGGACGACGGAGTGCGGGCCGGTGGTGGAGCCGGCGCCGAGGTGGACGGGGCCCAGGCGCATGACGCGGTCGTGGAAGAGGTGGGTCTGCAGGACGGTGCCGCGGTTGACGCTGGCGCCGGCTTCGACGGTGACCAGGTCGCTCTCGGGCAGCCAGTGGGTCTCGCACCACACGCCGCGTCCGATGCGGGCGCCGAGGCTGCGCAGCCAGGCGTTGAGGTAGGGGGTGCCGGTGATGGTGGAGCCGCCGAAGGGCATGGCGAGTTCCTCGACGAAGGTGTCGTAGAGCTCGTTGCGCCACACGAAGGAGGACCACAGCGGGTGTTCGGCGACGCGGAAGCGTCCGACGAGCAGCCATTTGGCGGCGGTGGTGACGGCGCAGGCGACGGCGGCGGCGCCGACCAGGACGAGTCCGGCGCCGGCGAGGGCGGTGACCAGGCCGTAGTCGTCGCGCAGTTCCTGCAGGACGGCGAGGACGAGGTCGCCGAGCAGGGCGGCGAGGATGACGGGCAGCAGCCGGCAGAACTCGACGCCGGCGCGGGCCCACATCAGGCGCCGGGGCGGGTCGTAGGTGCGGGCCTCGCCGCCGGTGTCGGCGACGCGGGGCAGGGCGAAGGCGGGGCGGCCGAGCCAGGAGGTGCCTTCGGGGGCGTGGGCGGGGGTGTCGGACAGGACGCCGACGAGGGAGTTGTCGGGCAGGTGGCGGCCGGGGCCGACGATGCCGGAGTTGCCGACGAAGGAACGGCGTCCGACCCGGGAGGGGCCGAGGTGGAGCCAGCCGCCGCGCAGTTCGTAGGGGGCGACGAGGGTGTCGTCGGCGAGGAAGGCGCCGTCCTCGACGCGCATCAGGCCGGGCAGGGCGAGCACGGTGGAGGCTTCGACGCGGCGCCCGACGCGGGCGCCGAGCAGGCGCAGCCACACGGGGGTGAAGAGGCTGGCGTAGAGGGGGAAGAGGGTGCGCCGGGCGGTGTCGCTGAGGCGGCTGACGGCCCAGGCGCAGAAGGCGACGTGGCCGTCGGCGGGGTGGAAGCCGGGGCGCAGCGGCCGGGAGAGGAGGCGTACGAGCAGCGCTATGAGGGCGGCGTGGCACAGGAGGGTGAGGGCGGCGAGGGGGACGGTGGCGGGCAGGAGTTGGAGGAGGGCGGTGGCCAGGGTGCGGTCGGTGTCGATCATCGGGTAGACGACGAGCAGGGCGGGCAGCGCGGAGATGATCGGGACGAGGCCGAGGACGGCGGAGCCGATGCCGTAGGCGAGGTTCCAGGGGTTCCAGCCGCGGGGGGTGGGGGCGGGGGTGGCGGGCCAGTCGGCGAGGGGTTCGGTGGTGGGGCGGGCCGGGGAGCCGTGCCAGTGTTCGCCGGGCGGGACGGTGCCGGTGACGCAGGAGCCGGGGGCGATCTCGGCGCGGGCGCCGATGCGGGCGCCGGGCATGAGGGTGGCGCGGTGGCCGACGCGGGCGCCTTCGCCGATGTCGATGCGGCCGAGGTGGAGGGTGTCGCCGTCGAGCCACCAGCCGGCGAGGTCGGCTTCGGGTTCGAGGGAGCTGTGGGCGCCGAGGCGGGCGAGGCCGGTGACGGGGGGCAGGGTGTGCAGTCGTACGCCGGGGCCGACGCGGCAGCCGAGGGCGCGGGCGTAGCGGGTGGCCCAGGGGGTGCCGGCGAGGGCGGCGGTGCCGAGCATGGCGGTGTAGCGTTCGGCGGCCCAGAGCCGGAGGTGGACGTGGCCGCCGCGGGGGTGGCTGCCGGGGCGGATGCCGGTGGTGAGGAGGCGGGCGCCGGTGGCGGCGAGGAGGGTGCGGCCGGGGGCGCTGTGGAGGAGGGCGAGGCCGGCGGCGACGGGCCACCAGGGGCTGTGCGGGGCCCAGGTGAGGTGGTTGCCGGTGAGGTTGTCGAGGGCGATCAGGACGAGGATCCAGCGCAGTCCGGCGAGGCTGAACATGCCGAGGAGCAGGAGGGTCTGCCAGGCGGCGGCGCTGCGGGGGGTGCGGCGTACGGTGCGGCGGGGGTCCGCGGCGGGGGTGGGGGTGGCGGCGGGCCGGGCGGCGGGGGTGAGGGTGTCCAGGTAGGCGGCGAGGTCGCTGAGGACGGGGTGGGCGTACAGGTCGGCGACGGAGACGCCGCTGTGGTGGGTGCGCAGGTCGGAGACGAGGCGGGCGGCGGTGAGGCTGGAGCCGCCGAGGGCGAAGAAGTCGTCGTCGGGGCCGGGGGCGGTGCCGAGCAGGCGTTCCCAGTGCGCGGCGAGGCGGCCGGCGGTGCCGTCCGGGGCGTGCCCGGCCTGCCCAGCGGAGGCGGAGGCGAAGGCAGCAGAGGCGGTGCCGGCGGTGGTGGCCAGGGGCCAGGGCAGGGCGCCTCGGTCGACCTTGCCGGAGGTGCGGGTGGGCAGGGAGTCGACGAGGGCGAGGACGGGCACGAGCGGGGCGGGCAGGTGGGCGAGGAGGTGGCGGCGGGCGGCGGCGAGGTCGGGGGTGGTGCCGGGGCGGGCGACGAGGTAGCCGACGAGGAGGTCGGCGCCGGCGGGGGTCTTGCGGACGGCGGCGGCCGCGGCCGCGATGTCGGGCAGGGCTTGCAGGGCGGCGTCGATCTCGCCGAGTTCGATGCGGCGGCCGCCGAGTTTGACCTGGTCGTCGGCGCGGCCGAGGAAGACGAGGCCTTCGGGGTCGTTGCGCACGAGGTCGCCGCTGCGGTAGACGCGCGGGGAGGCGAGGGCGGGGTGGGGGCTGAACTTCTCGGCGTCCTTGGCGGGGTCGAGGTAGCGGGCGGTGCCGACGCCGGTGATGAGCAGTTCGCCGTCGGCGTACCAGGGGACGGGGTGGCCGGCCCGGTCGACGACGGCGATCTCCCAGCCGTCGAGGGGGGCGCCGATGCGGACGGGCTCGCCGGGCAGCAGGCGGGCGGCGGTGGCGACGACGGTGGTCTCGGTGGGGCCGTAGGTGTTCCAGAACTCGCGGGTGCCGGTGGCGAGGCGGTCGACGAGTTCGGCGGGGCAGGCTTCGCCGCCGACGATGATCAGGCGGACGGCGTCCAGGCTGTCGTGGGGCCACAGGGCGAGCAGGGTGGGGACGGTGGAGACGGCGGTGATGCGGCGTTCCACGAGCCAGGGGCCGAGGTCGGTGCCGGCTTTGACGAGGGAGCGGGGGGCGGGGACGAGGCAGGCGCCGTGGCGCCAGGCCAGCCACATCTCCTCGCAGGAGGCGTCGAAGGCGACGGAGAGTCCGGCGAGGACGCGGTCGCCGGGGCCGAGGGGCTGGTGCTGCAGGAAGAGGCGGGCTTCGGCGTCGACGAAGGCGGCGGCGGAGCGGTGGGTGACGGCGACGCCCTTGGGGCGGCCGGTGGTGCCGGAGGTGAAGATGATCCAGGCGTCGTCGGCGGGGGCGGGCCAGGCGGGGTGGCCGCCGGGGTGGGCGGCGGGCCCGGCGAAGAGGTGGCGTCCGGCGCCGATGACGGCGCAGACGGCGGCGTCCTGCCAGATCATGTCGGCGCGTTCGTCGGGGTCGTCGGCGTCGACGGGGACGTAGGCGGCGCCGCAGCGCAGGACGGCGAGGACGGCGACGTAGAGGTCGGCGGTGCCGGAGGGGATGCGCACGCCGACCCGGTCGCCGCGGCCGATGCCGTGGGCGGCGAGCTGTCCGGCGAGGGTGTCGACCTCGTGGAGCAGGGCGCGGTAGTCCAGGACGGTGTCGCCGGTGTCGAGCGCGGGCGCCTGGGGGTGGGCGTCGGCGGTGGCGGCGATGACGTCGAGCAGGCTGCGGGGGTGCGCGGGCCGGCTCGCCGGCCAGCCGGCCGCGGGGCCCGGGTGGGGGCGGTGCAGCGTGCCTGGGCCGGCCGTGTCGTGGCGTGCGTCCATGGGGGTTGTTCCTCGGCTCCGGGGTCGTGGGGGCGCGTACGGGCTGTGTCGTGGGGTGACGGGGGGTGACACTGGGTCCACCGGCGGGCGCGCCCACACACCATGACTCCGCCGGGAGTCCGCTGGATGCAGTGGGGGTGCGGTCAAAGGAAATTCTCATCATCGATGCCGCGCGGGGCCGACAGGGAATGAATCGAATGTCGTTTCGGGCTTTCTGGGCGTTTTCGCTGGTGCAGGGTAGCCGCCGCAGGGTGCGGCGGCGGGACGGGAGAGGGCAGAGTGATGAACACCATGGCGCCCGGCACGGTACCGGCGATGAGAGGATTACCACCGAATCGGGGGGTTTGGGTCGGATCGCTGCCCGTTCACCCGGTTCGCACATCCGTGTGAACGACGCCCGCGGCCCTCACGGCGGGCCCTTCCTGTGAGGGAGCCGTGGAGCGGCGCCGCCGGCCGGGCCCCGGTCGGCCGGAACGGCGCGGTCCTCGTCTGGTACGTGGCTTACGGCTCGAACCTGCACGCCGCGCGCCTCGCCTGCTACCTGCGCGGAGGCCGCCCGAACGGCGGAGCGCACACCTACCCCGGCTGCCGCGACCGCAGCCCCGCGCGCCGGGCGGTCGCGACCGCACTGCCGGGCACCCTGTACTTCGCCGGCCGGTCACTGACCTGGGGCGGCGGCTCGGCCTTCTACGACCCGTCCGTGCGCAGCGAAGTGCCCTGCCGGGCCTATCTTCTGACGGTCGGCCAGTTCAGCGACATCGCCGCCCAGGAGATGCGCCGCTCCCCCGGCGCCGACCTCGACCTCACCCGGGTGCTCGCCGAGGGGCGCACCGCCCTGGGCCCCGGGCGCTACGAGACCCTGCTGCACGTCGGCGACCTGGACGGGCACCCGCTGCTCACCTTCACCGCCCCCTGGGGCGCGGCCGGCGCCGACCTCAACGCCCCCGCCGCCGCGTACCTGCGGACCCTGGGCGCGGGGCTGGCCGAATCCCACGCCTGGGGGCCGTGGCGCACCGCGGGCTACCTCGCCACCCGCCCCGGCGCGACCGGGCACTGGACACCGGGGGCGGTGGCGGCGCTGCTGGGCTGAACGGGGGAAAACCGCCCGGAGAAGCCGCCGGTCAGCGCCCCCTCCCCAGGCGGCCCAGGACGCTCTGGCCGCGGGTGGTCTGCCAGCGCGAGCGGGCCTGCCGGAGCACCGTGTCCCACTGCTGGCGGACCTCGTTGTCCGGCGGGCGCTCGCCGCGGCCGATCCGGTCGAGCTCGTCCTGCACCTCCTTGCCGAGCGCTGCCGAGGCGACGGTCGCGAGCATGGCCCCGAACAGCGCGGACAGCATGGCGAAGACCGCCCCGATCGCGCCGTAGCGGTTCGTGTAGGAGTTGAAGAGGTGGGGCAGGTAGACGCTCATGGCCACCGAGTAGCCGGTCAGCAGGAGGGCCCCGATGGCCCCGAACGGCACCAGGTCGCGCCAGGGGATCCGGCCGGCGGACAGGAGCCGGCCGCCCCAGACGAGGAAGGCCGCCGTCAGCGGCGCGTCCACGACCGCCGCCGCCAGCTCCAGCGGCCTGCGGCCCAGAGTGGCGTGGACCAGGCCGGTCAGGGCGGCGTAGGCGGCCAGCAGCGCGATCCACTTCAGGCCGTTCACCGTGTTGCGGACGCTCAACGGCGGCAGCTCCCAGCCCTGTTCGAAGAGCCGCTGGGCGGCGCGCGCGAAACTCAGCACCGACACGAGGAGGAAGGCGACCCCGAAGAGCCCCGCGCTGGTCCAGTCGCCCGACGCGGTGAGCATGTCGCGTACGGCTTCGGCGCCGTCCCCGGTGAGGCCGTAGCGGTCGATGACGCGGTCGGCGATGTCCTTGCCGCCGCCCAGGCTGGACACGAGGGAGCTGAAGAGGAGGGCGAGCGGCACCAGGGCGGTCAGTGCGGCGGAGGACAGGGCCATCGAGCGGTCGAAGCCCACGAGCCGCTGGAACCGGCTGAACACGCGCAGGGCGAACGCCGGGCGCAGCCAGAAGGTCGCCGTCCTCAGGACGGTCTCGCGGCTGATGCGTGTCGTCTGGTCCTCCGGAGTCGTGGTGACGGTGTGGCGGCCGGGTCGCGGCGGGCAGCGCCGTGGCGGGCAGCGCTGCGGCCCGGGCGTTCAGGAGCGGGGCGTCCAGTAGGCGGCCAGCTTCGCGACGCCGGGCTCGACGCTCTTCCAGTCGCCCTGGAACGTCAGCACCGCGGCCGCGGCCGTCGGGAAGCCGCTGCCGTCCATCCGCGCCGACAGGTCGCCCTCGGCCTCGTCCGCCAGGGCGTCGGCCAGGGCGTGGACGGCGGGGTTGTGGCCGACCACGACCAGGTCCTGGACCGTGTCGGGCGTCTCGTTGAGGACGGCGACGATCTCCCCGGCCCCCGCCCCGTACAGGCGCTCCTCGAAGACGGTCCTGGGCCGGGCCGGCAGCTCGGCGGCCGCGAGCTGCCAGGTCTGGCGGGTCCGCAGGGCGGTGGAGACGAGCGCGAGGTCGGGGGTGAGGCCGGCGCCGGCGATCCAGCGGCCGAGCGCCGGGGCGTCCCGGCGGCCCCGCTCGGCGAGGGGACGCTCGTGGTCCTCCACACCGTCGGGATGCTCGGCCTTGGCGTGGCGGACCACGACGATCCGGCGCGGCATTTCCTCGGACATGGGCTTCTCCCTCTCCCCCGCACGGGCCCTCGCCGTACGGACGCGACGCGAGGATCGTGGCAGGCCCGGCCCCGCAACCGGCCCGCGCCGACCGCCCGTTGACCGGTTCGGGCCGGTGAGGTTCATCCGTGCGGGTGAAAGGAGCGCCGCGCCCCGCCGGCCGGCCCGGGCGCCCCACCCCACGAACACGGCCGGCCGGGGGCGGCTCCCTCAGGACGCGAACCGGCCGGGCCGGTAGTCGCCGCCGGGCCGGCGGAGCATGACGTTGCCCCGGTCGAAGGCGTTGATCAGGGCGATCGTGGCCACCAGCGCGGCGAGCCGGTCCTCGTCGTAGTGCTTCGCGGCGCAGTGCTTCGCGGCGTTCTCCCACACCTCGTCGCCGACCCCGCCGGCCGCGCCGGCGATCCGGGGTCGGCGAGGGCGTCCAGTCGGGGTTCCACGGTGTACCTCCTTGTCCGGTGTTCCGCCGTCCCCCTCAAGGGCGCGGCACCGGGCTCCCCGTGACAGCCCCGCGGGAGCCCGCGGCGCGGCCCGCACCACACCACGGCTCAGAGGTGGTACTTGCCGACCTCGTAGCCTCCGCCGGGCTGACGGGTCATCACGTTGCCGCGGTTGAAGGCGTTGATGATCGCGATCACGCACACCAGCGCCGCGAGCTGCTCCTCGTCGTAGTGCTTCGCGGCGTTCTCCCACGCCTCGTCGCCGACCCCGCCGGCCGCGTCGGCGATCCGGGTGCCCTGCTCGGCCAGCTCCAGGGCGGCCCGCTCGGCGTCGGTGAAGACCGTCGCCTCCCGCCAGACGGCGACCAGGCTCAGGCGCGTCGGGTCCTCCCCGGCGTGCAGGGCCTCCTTGACGTGCATGTCGACGCAGGCGCCGCAGCCGTTGATCTGGCTGACCCGCAGTCGCACCAACTCCTGGGTGGTGTAGGGCAGGACCTCGTCGGTGACGGCCTGGCTCGCGGCGATGAAGTGCTTGTAGACCTTGCCCATGACGGGGCTGGCGAAGGGGCTCAGACGGGCTTCCACGGTGTGCTCCTCGGTACGTTGTCCGTTGCTGCCCTCTGAGACAGGGCAGCCGTCCGGGCTGTGACAGGGACCGGATGTGACGTGCGCCACCCGGGACGGGACGGGCGCCGGGGAGGGGGGATCCATGGCAGGACCGGCAGGGACGACGGGTGCGGCACGTGCGGCGGAGGACGTCGCGGGCGCCGCGGAGGCGGCGGGTGCGGGCGTCGCGGAGGCGGCGGGTGCGGGCGTCGCGGAGGCGGCGGGTGCGGGCGTCGCGGAGGCGGCGGGTGCGGGCGTCGCGGAGGCGGTCGGGTACCGTCCGCTGCTGTTCTCCATCGCCTACGGGATGACGGGCTCGGTCGGCGACGCCGAGGACCTCGTCCAGGACACCTTCCTCGGCCTGACCCGCGCCGACCGGGCCGGCACGGCCGTCACCGACCCGAAGGCGTACCTGACCACCACGGTCACCCGCCTGGGCATCAACCACCTGAAGTCGGCCCGGGTGCGGCGCGAGAGCTACGTCGGCGAGTGGCTGCCCGAGCCGGTGGTCGCCTTCGCCGACCGCCCCGGCGGCCCGGCCGAGCACGCCGAGCTGGCCGACGCGCTGTCGATGGCCTTCCTGCTGATGCTGGAGTCCCTCTCCCCCGCCGAGCGGGCGGTGTTCCTGCTGCGCGAGGCCTTCGGGTACGGGTACCCGGAGGTGGCGGAGATGACCGGCAAGTCCGAGGCGAACTGCCGCCAGATCTTCGCCCGGGCCCGCAGGCACCTGGCCCCGGCACCTGGCCCCGCTCCGGCGCCGGCTCCGGGCACGGAGCCCACTGCGGCGCGGCGCGCGGAGGGCGACGAACTCGCCCGCCGCTTCTTCGCGGCCACCGAGGGCGGCGACCTGGACGCGCTGCTCGACCTGCTCGCGCCCGACGTCGTCTTCCACGGCGACGGCGGCGGCAAGGCCCGGGCGGTCGGCAGGTCGGTCAGCGGCCTGCAGCGCGTCGCCCGGCTGCTGCTGTTCGGCTTCGACCGCAACCGCTCGCTCGGCATCTCCCGCCGGTACGCCCGGGTCAACGGCCGGCCCGGCGCCGTCCTGCTGGACGCCCGGGGGCGCGTCGCCGGTGTCATCGCGCTCGACATCGCCGACGGCGCCGTCCGGGCGTTCCACTCGGTGTCCAACCCCGACAAGCTCGCCCACCTCGGGGAGGTCTCCGACCTCGGCCTGCGGCCGCAGGAGCGGCGGAGGTAGCGGGAGTTGTGGAGAGGCCGTGCGCGGCAGCCTCCTGCTGCGCGGCGGCCCCCTGACCCTCGGCTTCTTCGAGGGCCCGGGCAGGCTGATGAACGAGCGGCCGCCCGAGGCCCAGCAGGTCCCGGACACCGTCGGCGAGAGCGGGCAGCTCACCCTGCCCTGGATGCCGCCCGGCTCGAACGGCAACGCCGCCGGCGACAAGCCGGACGTCAGCTACTCGGGCACCACCCTGCGCATCGTCCACACCGCGGGCGGCGGCGCCACGACGCACGTCTGCACCCGCGCCCGAGGACCGGGCCCGGTACGGCGCCGAGGTCTAGCCCGGCCGAGCGCCGGTGTTCCTCCTCCCGAGTAGCCCGGCGTGCCCTCCCGCGGCCGACCGAGTCGTTCGGGTACGGATCGGGCGCGACGCGGGGAGCCTCCCCGCGTCGACCGGAACCGGAACCCGATCCCTCAGGAGTCCCGCATGAAGCCCCTCGCCCTGACCGCCCTCGCCGTCGTCGGCCTCCTGGCCGGCAGCGCCGCGAGCGCCGCCGCCGACGACAAGCCCGCGATGAAGCCGGCCGTCACCGTCCCCGGCAACGCGGCCGCCTCCGACCCCTCGATGCTGGCCGCGCACGCGCAGCTCTTCGGCGACTGGGTCGTCGTGCACCCGGGCGCCAACGGGGTGGCCACCGTCACCTGTCCGTCCGGCCAGGTGCCCACCGGCGGCGGCGGCCAGACCAGCGCCTTCAAGATCTTCTTCACCGACTCCTACCCGAGCGGCAGCGCCTGGGTCGTGCGCGGCACCAACACCAACACGGTGGACGAGTCGATCCGCGCGACCGCCGTCTGCACCACCCCCTGACCCGCGGCACCGAGCGCCCCGGCCCCGGCTCCCGGGCCCGGGGCGCCCTGCCGTCCGGGACCGCTCACACCCGCACCGGGCGGCGCGGGCGGGTGAACCAGCAGGCCAGCAGCAGGTTCGGCACCCAGCACAGCCAGGCGATCACCAGGTACGAGGTGCGGAAGTCCAGCTGGGCCGCCTTGGCGACGACCAGCATGAGCCGCAGCGTGACGGCGGCGAAGGTGAGCGCGAAGCTGCGCACCATCCAGCGCCGGTGGTCCTCCACCCGGTGCCGCAGGATCATCCGCAGGCCGGTGCCGCCGGTCACCAGCCAGGCCACCCCCAGGCAGGCGAAGCCGAGCCGGGCGACCGCGCCGCCGTAGGCGACCGGTGCCAGCAGCAGCGCGCCGATCCCGCCGACCAGGCAGCCCAGCAGGTAGGTGACGCCGATGCGGCGGTGCCGGCGCGGCCACCGCCGGCGCAGGCGCGCCGAGAACTGCCACGGCCCCACCCCGAGGGCGAGGACCGCACCGGATATGTGGACGGCGAGCGGCAGTTCGTGCGCCAGGTACGTGGCGCGCTGCTCGCCGAAGAAGTCGTCCGGGTCGAGGCCGGCGTACCTGGCCGACAGCAGGACGACCAACGTGGACAGCACCGTCATGATGGCCCAACCGGCCCGCGTGATGCGCATGCCCCGAGTGTGGTGGCGGCTCCGGGGGCCCGGCATCGGGGGCAACCCCGAGGGGAAACCCCCAAAGAACCCTCATGTCCCCTACGGGGCAGAGCACTTGGGGTTCCGCCATGGAGCCGGCCCCCCAATCCTCCCTGAGGTGAACCCGAGAACGCCCCGGCGGCGGCCGGAGCTGGTTAGCGTCCGACCATGACTCCGCACAGGAAATCGAATCCGCGAAAGCGCCTCGCCGTGGCGGCCGGTGCCGCCGTCCTGCTCGCCGCCGGCGCGGCCCCGGCCGTCGCCCGGACCGAAGGCCCCTACCCCGCACAGCAGTTGAGCCGGGACACGGAGGCGATCCACGCGCTCGGCATCAGCGGTGTGCAGGCCCGCGCGGTCGGGCCGGACGGCCGGTCGTCGGTCGCCACCAGCGGCACCGCCGACCTGCACACCGGGCGCCCGGTCGACCCCGACGGCTGGTTCCGGATGGCCAGCACGTCCAAGACCCTGATCGCCACCGTGGTCCTGCAGTTGGAGGCCGAGGGCCGGCTGTCCCTGGACGACACGGTCGACCGGTGGCTGCCGGACGTGGCGTGGGGCAAGGACTACGACCCCCACCGGATCACCGTCCGCCAACTGCTCCGGCACACCGCCGGCATCTCCGACGCCGGCCTGCCCGGCTACAACACGGCGCAGGAGTACGACGAGCAGCGCTTCGACGTCCACAGCTCCGAGGAACTGGTCGAGCGCGCCATGGCCCAGGAACCCACCCGGGGCTGGAGCTACTCCAACACCGGCTACGTCCTGCTCGGCATGATCATCCGGCAGGCCACCGGCCGCTCCTCCCACCAGGAGATCGAGGACCGCATCCTGCGCCCGCTGGGCCTGGACCACACCCGGTGGACGGGCACCAACCCCACCCTCCCCCGACCGCACGCGCAGGCCTACCAGTTCTACGGCCCCGGCGCCGAGAAGGACGTCACCGTGCAGGTGCCGGTGTCCACCGAGCTGTCGTGGGTCACCACCACGCGGGACGAGAACGCCTTCTTCCGCGCGCTGCTCTCCGGCCGCCTGCTGCCGGCCCGGCAGCTGGCCGAGATGAAGCAGCCGACCGAGGAGAGCCCGGAGGTCCAGGAGCGGCTGCTCGGCGGCCGCTACGGGCTCGGCCTGGTCTCGCGCCCCCTCACCTGCGGGGGGACGTACTGGAGCCACGAGGGCGGGGACGGCGGCTACATCACCCTCAACGGCGTCACCGAGGACGGCCGGCGCAGCGTCGTGGTCTCCATGTCGGAGGCGCGCGGCGACACCGAGGCGCACATCCGGGAGCAGGAGAAGGCGGCCGGGGACCTGGTCGACCACGCCCTGTGCGCCGGGGCCCCGGCGCACAGGTGAGCGGGGGCCGCCGCGGGTGAGCGAGGGCCCTCGCGGGTGGGCAACCGCCTTGGTGGGCGCCCGCGTTCGGGCCGTACGAACCGGGTGCGGTGCTCACGGCCGGACCGGGGCCAGGTGGGCGGCGACGTAGGGGACGGCGACGGTCTCCAGCCCGCCGTCCGTGCCGAACGCCGGGTGGACGTTGACCTCGAAGACGACGCCGCCGTTCTCCGCAGCGAGGTCCACACCGGCGAACGGCAGGCCGAGCGACTTGGCCGCCGACACGGCCAGGTCGGCCAGGCCGGTGGGCAGGTCGCCGGGATCCATGCGGGTGGAGACGGCGCCCCGGCTCTCGTTGCACGGCTCCTCGGGGTCCGGCTGGACGTGCTCGACCGCCCGCAGGACCTGCCCGCCGAGCACCACGACGCGGTACTGGTGGCGCTGCCCGTCCGGCCCGAAGTTCCCGGCGTCGCGGGCGATCAGCCACGCGGTGCCCGCCCGGGCGTAGTGGTGTGCGGCGGCGGCGAGTTGGGCGTGGGTGGTGATGTGGAAGACGTCGGTGCCGCCCATGCCGACCGTCGGACGGGCCCAGACGTCGCGGCCCAGCAGCTCGAACGCCTCCGCGGCCTCCCGGGTGCCGGGCCGGGTGAGGGTGACGGTCGGCATGTGGGCGATGCCGTCGCGGGTGAAGCACTCGACGGTGCGGTCCTTCTCGGTCGCCGCCCGCCAGGCCGCGGCGTCCGTGCCCAGGGACCGGGCGCCGGCCTCGCGCAGCCGGTGCTGGGTGTGTTCGAAGTCCCGGCGCCGGTGCGGCGGGATCTCGTAGACCAGCACGCTGTCGGTGGTCACGCTCGCCCCGCCGGCCTCCAGCCGCAACTCCCCGCCGTCCGTGCGGAAGCGGCCGCTTCCGCCCGGGGTGAAGTGCCGCGCGTCCAGCAGGACGGGATCGCGGCCGGTGAGCAGGCGGGCGGCGGCGACGAGCGTGTCGCGGCTGCCCTCGGTCGAGCTGTGATCGGTCATCAGGACGAGTTCGCTCACTGCCATACCGGCCATTGGAACCGCTGCCCCCGCGGCGGACAAGACCGCTTCACCCGCCCGGATCCCGGGACCGGGGCCGGGGGCGCTCGGGCCGGCGGGCAGAACGTCCGCGTCAGCGGTAGAGCGCCTCGCCGCGGCTCGTGCGGGCGTAGAGCACGACGCGCCCGGTGCGGTGGGGTGCGACGAGGCCGGCGGCGGCCAGCCTGTGCAGCTGGGCGGAGACGCCGCCGGCGGCCAGGCCGGTGCGGCGGGCGAGTTCGAGGGTGCTCGCCGGGGTCTCCAGCAGGCCGAGGAGCAGGGCGCGGGTGGCGCCGAGGGCCGGGGCGAGGTCGGCGGTGTCGGGGCCCGGCTCCCACAGGGTGCCGATGCCCCGCACCGGGTAGCGGATGACGGGCACCCACGGCTCGGCGGTCTTCACGTACAGCCGGGGCCAGGCGAACGCCGACGGCACCAGGACCAGCCCGCGCCCGTCCAGCGAGCGCCGGGAGCCGGGCGGGCCGGAGGTCCGGTTGGCGATCCGCAGCGTGGCGCCGGCCTGGTCGTAGGAGAGGTCGGGGTGGATGTCGGCGAACATCGCGGCGGGCCCGCGCTCGGTGAGGGTGCGCGCCCGGTAGTGGATGTCGGACTCCAGCAGGGCCCGGATCCGGGGCCAGGCCGGGGCGAGGGCCCGCTGCCAGTAGCCGTGCAGGTCGGCGACGACCGCCGCCGTCCCGCGCCGCGGCGCGCGCCGCAACGGCGCGAGGCTGTCCGGCAGTTCGGCGCCGAACACGTCCGCCAGGTCGCGGCGGACGACGGCGGCGGGGGTGCGGCGCACCTCGTCGAGTTCCTCGTCGAGGCCGGTCAGCGGGGAGAGCGGGGTGGGCGCCAGGAAGCCCGGCAGGTGGTGGCGCGGGCCGGCGGTGAGGTCGCGGGCGGCCGCCGATGAGGGGTCGGTGAGCAGCGGGTCGCGGCGGTGCTGCGACACCCACGGCAGGTGGATCGCGTGTCCGGCCGGCCGGGTCAACGTCCGTACGGAGGCGAGCAGTTCCCAGGACGGTGAGATGGCCCAGCGCAGTGCGCCCAGGTCGGCGGCGACCAGGGCGAGGGTGAGGGCGGGCGTCTTCCGGGGCGGCACGAGGATTCACCCTAGCGTGAATCCGTTGAGCCGCCCGGTACGGCTGCCGCACGCTGCCCGCCATGACGACTGCCACTGCCACTGCCACCCGGGCCATCGAACTGCCGCAGGACCGCCGCCGCTACCTCTCCGCGTCCGGGGTGGCGCTGTGGGGTGCCCAGATCGGCCAGGTGGCCCTGCCGTTGACGGCGGTCACCGTGCTGCACACCGGTGCGGGCGGCACCTCGCTGGTGAAGACGGCGCTGACGCTGCCGTTCGTGGTCCTCGGGCTGCCCGTGGGGGCGTGGCTGGACCGGGTGCGGCGCCGGCCGGTGATGATCGGCGCGGACCTGGTACGGGCGGGCGCGCTGCTGACCGTCCCGGCGGCCGCGTGGGCCGGGCACCTGACGACGTCCCACCTGCTCGCCGTGGTGACGGTGCTGGGGGTGGCGACGGTCTTCTTCGACCTGGCCGCCCAGAGCCATGTGAAGGACCTGGTCCACGGCTCCCGGCTCGCAGGCACCAACGCCCGGTTGGCGACGATCACCCAGACCGCGCTGATCGCCGGCCCGCCGCTGGCGGGGTGGGCGGCCGGGCTGCTGAGCGCGCCGACCGTGCTGCTGGTCACGGCCGGCGGCTACCTGTGGTCGGCGGGCCGGCTCGCCACCCTGAAGACGCCGGAGCACCCGGGTGGCGCCGGGCCCCGGCGGCGCCTGCTGCGCGAGATGGCCGAGGGCGTCACGTTCGTGGCCCGCCAGCCCGTGTTGCGCACGGTGGTGGCCGCCGGGTGCCTGGTGAACGTCGGGACGGCCGGGGTGACGACGCTGCTGCCGGTGCTGGCCCTGACCGGGCTGGGGTGGAACGGGGCGCAGCTCGGGGCGTTCCTCGGCGCCGGGGGTGTGGGCGGGCTGGTCGGCGCGGTGTCGGCGGTGCGCCTGGCCGGGCGGCTCGGTGCGGGGCGGGCAGCGCTGCTCGTCGGCGTCGCCGTCGCGCCGCTGGCGGTCGGCCTGCCGCTGCTGGGTGCGCCGGTGCCCGCGCCGGTGGCCGCCGCGGGGTGGGCGCTGGTGATGCTGAAGGTCGGGTTCGACTCGGTGGTGATGATGACCTTCCGCCAGCAGGTGACGCCCGCCGGGCTGCTGGGCCGGGTCAACGGCACGATGCGGGTGCTGTTCACGGGGGCGGTGGCGCTGGGCGCGGCGTCGGCGGGGGTGCTGGCGCAGGCGGTCGGGCTGCGCTGGGCGCTGGGGGTGTCGGCCGGGTGCCTGGCATGCGTGTGGATCCCGATCGCGCTGTCGCCGCTGCGGCGGATGACGGTGCTGGACACGGGGGCGTAGGGCCTGCGGCCGTCTCCGGGTGATCCCGGTCGGGTGTCGGCGCGGCCGCGCGGGGCGTCGGCCGGGCCGACTTCCCGCGCGTCGGCGCGTGCGCCGTGGGTGCGCGGCCGGTCAGGCGTGCGGGGGGGACCAGAGGGGAGGCCTCGCGAGCCGGCGACCGGCGCGTTCACTCCCGGGGGTGAAGACCGCGCGCGGTTTCGGCCGCCTGGTCACCCGGCGGGCCGGTCGTCCTCAGGGTCGTGCAGGGCGGGGGCGTAGGAGATGCCGACGATCAGGCCGTCCGCGGTGAGGAGCCGGGCCACGGTCTGGCCCCACGGCTCGGTGCGGGCCCGGTGCAGCAGCTCGAAGCCCGCGCGCTGCAGTTCGGCACCGGCGGCCGCGACCGCCTCCGGGCTCGCCACCTCGAACTCGATCGACGCCTGCGGGACGACGCGGCCGGCGGGCCACCGGTCCGTGCCGAAGCACGCCTCGGCGGCCTGCGACAGCGGCCACAGGCCGAAGTGCCTGCTGCCGGGGACAGCGCCGCTTGAGTAGTAGCCGTCGCCCTCGCCCTCCAGGGGCAGGCCGAGGGCGTCGATGAACAGCTTGCGGCTCAGCGGCGGGTCCGCGACGACCGCCGCCACGCTGGTGATGAAGAGGACGTCCATGCCGGTGGTGGCGCTCCCTGGTGTGCGGATGCGGCGGTCGGCGGGGGCCGGATCCCGCCGAACCTATCCGCCCGCTCCCCGGGGGCCCGGACACCCGGGCGGGCACCGGGCGCCGGGTCACCCGATCGGGCAGTTGCGGGTGGCGCGCTGTCAGGTGGCGCGCTGGCCGTGGAGGAGGACGGGCAGGGAGCGGCCGGCCAGCGCCTCCAGGACGCGGGCGGCCTGAGCGGGAGCCATGTGGGCGGGGATGTCGTTGGCGGGGACGAAGCGCGCGCCGTGCAGGCCGCTCCTGTTCTGCGGGGGGACGGTGAGGCGGACGTCGTCGGGAACGGTGCCGCCGTCGAAGACCAGGTTGAGGCGTTCCAGGTAGCGGTCGGCGGGGGTGAAGTCGACGGTGGTGACGTCGGTGAGGCGGGCGACGATGCCGGTCTCGGCGTGCAGGTGCCGGGCGGCGGCCAGGTGCGGGGGCTCGTTGGGCTTGGCGGAGCCGCCGGGCAGGATCAAGCCGTCCATGTAGTCCGGGTCGACGAGCAGGACGTCGCCGCGCTGGTTGCGGAGCAGGACGTGGCAACCGAGCCGGCACACGGGCGGCTTGGCGAGCAGACGGGGGTCACGCATGAGGGGTCACTTCCTGAGGGCGACGAGGAGGACGACGGCGAAGCAGGCCCACCACAGGGACCGGGCGAGGAGGTCAGTCGTCATGCGTCAGGCGCTCGTAGCGCAGGCCCTTGCGGAGCAGGTCGACGACGCGCAGCAGGTCCGGCGGGCGGGCGGGGCCGAGGTCGATCAGGTAGTTGCCGGTGAGGCGGCCGTACTCCCAGTCCACCTCGACCGAGGGCAGCTTGACGCCGCCGAGGGCGAGGACGGTGGTCAGGTCGTCCAGGACGCCGGCGGCCTGGCGGCGCTGCTCGGCGGTCGCACGGGAGAGCACGGAGTCCATCACTGCTCCCCGGGGCGCTTGTGGACCTCGAAGAGGCGCCAGGCGCTGTAGGCGTCGGAGAAGAAGGTGAACCCGGTGAGTTCACCGGTCGGTTGGCGCAGCCACTCGCCGCTGATCTCGTTGCGGACCCGGTAGCACTGGGCGTCGGGGTCGAAGCGGACACCGTAGCCGTGGAGGCGGCGGGGCACCTTGTCGTCGGACATGGGAAGGGAACCCTCTGCGATCGGAGTTTCACGTTCTGTGCATATGGTGGCCCGGGTCGCCTAGGATCGGAAGTGGCATGCGACTTGCCTACGGGCTTGCCGGAAGTCGAGGACTGCCATGAACAAAAAGAAGATTGACCCGGAGTCCAGCCCCTGGGCGCCCTTCGGAATCCAACTTCGCAACTTTCGAGAGGCCAGGGGCCTCAAGCTGGAGCAACTTGCGCCGCTCCTGGAGTGCTCCCCCTCACACCTGTCGTACATCGAACTTGCGCACCGGCCCCCGAGTCGCAAGCTCGCCGAACTGGCGGACGAAGCGCTCGACACGGGCGGCACGCTGTTGCTGATGTGGTATCAGCTGAAGAACGCCGCGATCATCGAAGGCTTCCCGGAGTACGCTCGCTATGAGTCCCTCGCGGAGCAGATCAAGATCTTCGAGGTTGATGTCATCAACGGGCTCCTGCAGACCCGCGCCTACGCAACCGCAATCCAGATGGGTGCCGTCAGGCAAGGAAATGGAACCCAGGAGCTAGCCGAGGAACGCATCGAGTTCAGACTCAACCGCCAGAAGATTCTGGAACGCACTCCCCCTCCACTCCTGCATGTGGTGATGGACGAGAGCTGCCTCAGGAAGGTCGTCGGCGGACGCGACGTCATGGTCGAACAACTGCTTCACCTTGAGCAGTTGTCCATCCGCCCGCACATCGTCATCCAGGTGGCACCATTCACCCTGGGTGAGAACAGGCCGTTCACCCACATGACGGCTTTCCTTACCATGCCGAACCGCAAAGTTCTCGCTTACGGCGAGATTGAACAGCGCGGCTACATCGACCGCGATTCCAAGTCGCTTGCCACACTCACCAGAAGCTACGATCGGCTTGCGGTCGAGGCCCTAGGCCAAGCCGAATCGCTGGCTTTCATCCGTGCGGCAAGGAGAGACCTGGAGTGGATGTCGACCTGACCGACGCGTCCTGGCGGAAGAGTTCGTATAGCGGCCAGAACGGAGGCCAGTGCATCGAGGTCGCCGACGGCTACCCCGACCTCATGCCCGTGCGCGACTCCAAAGACCCCTCCGGCCCGGCCCTCGTCTTCTCCTCCCCCGCCTGGCGGTCCTTCGTCACCGCCGTCCGCAGCGGCGAGTTCGACGCCCGCTGACCACCCCGCAGCGCAGCGGAGTGGGAAGTCGGCCCCGCCGACTTCCCACTCACCCTCATCCGGCTCGGATCAGGACGCTTCGGGCAGGAGGGCGGCGACCTCGCCCAGGACCCGGGCCGCGGGTGCCGGGTCGACCAGCCACTTGAGGTGGCTACCGGCGAGGGTACGGACGTCGTAGGGGTTCTCGGGCGTCAGTGCGTCGCCCTCGCGGATCATCCGGTCCTGCATGGCGAGCGGGATGCTGGTGTCCTCGGTCAGCCGGACGTACGTCCTGGGGATCCGCCCCCAGCTGTCGGCCTGCGCCCGGTCGTCGGGCGTGCCGGCGTCGAGGTTCTCGTCGGGCTGGAAGGTGTTGAGGAAGACCATGAACTCCTCGTCCGTCCCGTCGGCGAGGAAGGCCGCCTTGAAGGCCGCCAGGACGCCGGGGTCGGCGGTGCGGAAGTTGCAGCGCAGCAGGCCGAGTTCGGCGGGGTTGGCGACCATCGCCGCCGCCAGGGCGCCGACGTCGACCGTGGCCATCTCGGGTTCGGCGTAGTAGGCGCTGACGTCGAGGTCGACGGGGCACCAGGCGGAGACGTAGACGATGCGGTCGATCAGGTCGGGCCGCTGGTTGGCGGCGACGGTGGCCGTCAGGCCGCCGCGGCTGTGGGAGACGAGGACGACGGGCCCGTTGCGCTTGGCCCGCTCCAGTACCGCGATGAGGTGTGCGGCGTTGTCGGCGAGGGTGACGCCCTTGATGGCGCCGGGCGTGGTGGCGAGGGCGTCGGGGTCCTGCGGTGCCTGGTAGGCGTGCGGGTAGGTCGCGGCGAACCCGTGTCCCGGGAGGTCGACGGCGACCGAGCGGTGTCCGAGGAGGCCGAGTTCGGCCTGGAGGGGTGCGAAGGAGAAGGAGTTCGCGAAGGCTCCGTGGACCAGTACGAACGTCGGTGGCATCTGTTTACGACTCACTTTCCGGTCCGTTGCGGCGCCGGCGGCACGCGTGGCCGCTCCTCCCGCCGCAGGGACCTCTGGCATGGCAGGCGTCGGCGGGTCAAGCGCGGAGTCACACGGGCAGCGTGCGAACGGCCCCCCGTCGTCCGTGCGTTCACCCTACCCCGTCGAAGATCATCCGCAAGGGCCCGCGGACGCCGGCTGTTCAGGCTTCGGCGCGCAGCCGGGTGCGGGTGCGCATGAGGATCCGGCCGAGCATGTTCTTGCCGGTGCCGGTCCGGCCGCGCCCCCAGTAGTGGTCGGTGGTGGTGTCCTCGACGATCTCCTCGTCGGCGGTGGCCAGCAGGATCGCGCGGATGTCCGCGTGGGTGCGGAACTTGGCGGTGACGGCCCGGCGCATCACGTCGTCCTTGACGCGTTCCCAGTCCCGGCGCAGCGGCTTTGCGGGGTCGCGGCCGAGTTCGGCGGCGCGCAGGGGTGTGCGGGCGCGGCGGATCAGGTCGGCGTGGCGGGTGCCGGTGAACTTCTGGGCCTGGAAGTAGTGTTCGGAGGTCGGCCAGGTGTGGCCGTCGAGTTCGATGGCGTGGGCGGAGAAGTTGGAGAAGCAGCCGTAGGGGGCTTCGTCGGCGCCGTAGAAGTAGATCGTCATCCTGGCCTCGTGGCGATTCGGGGGAACGGGCACGGTGTCAGGCCGCGTGCCGCGTGTGCAAGCGGTTTCCGGCCGTAGGGCGGCGGGCGTGGCAAGGGGGCGGGAGAGAAGTGGGCGAGGATCGGCTGATCGCGGCGGCGCGCAGCGGCGACGACGAGGCGGTGCGTGTCCTGCTGGAGGGCGGGGCGGATCCGGAGGCCGTCGACGGGCGGGGTGTGTCCGCGTTCTGCGTGGCGATCGCGGGGTTCGACGGCAATGTCGCCGGTTACCTGGTGGAGGGCGGTGCGGATGCGCTGCGGCGCCTGCCGGACGGGAGTACGCCGTTGCTGCGGGCGGTCGACAGCGGCTCGGTCGCTCTCGTGGGCCAGGTGCTCGGTGGGACGCCGCTCGACGAAGGCACCGGCTGCGAGCTGCTGGCGCGTGCCCGGCTGTGGCACGAGCGGGGGGCGGTGGCGGTGCTGCGGGAGCGGACGGGTTCCTCGGGCCCGGTGGGGCGCACCCGGGTGCGGGACCGGGACGGGACCGCTTGGTGTCACGAGGTGCGGCTCGGCGGGTCGGCCGTCCACGACGGCCACGCCGGCGTGCTGACCCTCCTGGAGGAGCACCTCGGACTGCGCCCCGGCGTCCGGGAGTTGGCCGACCGGGCGTGCGCGCTGGAGCATCCGGACGGGGAGCACGCCTCCTGGCTGCAGATCGTCGGCACGCTCGCGGGGCGGCAGGACGACTCGACGTGGCGGGCCGCGGCGGCGCTGCGCGGCCACCCGGATCCGCTGCGCCGCCGCTTCGGTGCGCAGGTGCTGGCCTCCCTGCACCTCGGGGGCTACCGGCACGGCGTCCGCAGCCCGTTCCTGGAGCGGGCGCTGGAGCTGTTCCTCGGCTGGGGGGCCGAGGAGCGGCACCCGGACGTGCTGGCCGAGGTGCTGGCCGGCCTGGCTCCGTTCAGGGACCCCCGGATCCAGCCGCTGGGCCTCGCCCACGTCGGGCACCCCGCCCCGCAGGTGCGGGCCCGGGTGGCGGCTCTGCTGGAGAGCACGCCCTCGCGCGGCCTGGAGCGGTGGACGTACACCCCCGAGGGGCTGGACGCGATGCTGCGCCTGGCCCGCGATCCCGACGCGGGTGTGCGTGAGGACGCCGTCCACCAGCTCGCCGACCGCAAGGATCCGTCGCCCGCGGTCGGGGACGCGCTGGCCGCCGCGCTGGACGACGAGGAGCAGGAGATCCGCATCTGGGCGGTCTTCGGGCTGGCCGAGCGCGACGATCCGCGTTGTGTGGAGGGCGCCGGGCGGGTGGGGGCGGTGGCCGACCGTGCCGCCCTGGCCTGGATCCTGGACGCGCCCGCCCGCTTCGAACGGCGCCGCCGCGAGCGGGCGGCTGCCGCAGCGTCGGAGTGACGGGCTCGCGGGGCTCAGGGCGCGCTCACTCCGGGGCGGCCTTGGCCCGGGCGGTCCTGGCGTCGGCGGCCTTGGCCTGGGCGGTCTTGGCCTCGGCGCCGGCCCGGGGCATCCCGTCGACCGCGACGCAGATGCCGAAGACGCGGTCGTGGCTCGTCCAGCCGTTGACCCGGCCCCGGTTGTTGCTGATCTGCACGCGTTTGCGGGCCGGGTCGACGGCCGACACCAGGTGCAGGTAGACCGTCCCGGCGACGCGGGCCAGGACGATGTCCCCGGTCTCCAGCTTCGCCGGGTCCACCGGGGCGACGCGCACCGGCTGCCGGCTGCGGATCAGCGGGACCATCGAGGAACCGCTCGGCCGGAACTCGACGGTGGCCCCGCCCGCGACCCTGGCCGCCACTGCATCCAACACACCCATCCGGCGATCGTGGCAGACCGCGCCCGGCCGGGCCCACCGGTTTTCCGGCGGCTGGCGGCCGGCCTGCCTGACCTGGCGTCATATTCTCCTGGACAGTGGCAATCCACCGGGAGGCTGGCACCGCGGAACGCCAACGGGCTCCCCGCGGAGGAGAGATCTGCGAATTCTGCTGCCGCGGAAGGCCTGTGTGCCCTACGTTGACGTTCATGCGGTCGCACCTGCGTGCCGCGGAAAAGTCTTTCCTGGAGGTCAAGTTGAGCCTGTCCATGTTCGGCCGGCAGGGCGTCACCGTGCCCGCGATGTTCGTGCGGCCGGGCGTCGCCGTCACCAGCATCGAGCTGTTCTCGCTGGTCCAGACGGTGCCCGACCCGCGGAAGGAGGAGGGGAAGAAGAACCTGGCGCAGGCGAACGCGCTCCTCAAGGAGCACGCCGAGATCCGTCTGCTCGTCCAGCGCACCCTCGCCGGGGCGAAGGGCAAGAACGCGAGCGAGTACGCCGACTACATCGCCGCGGGCCTGCGCGGCGACCTCGCCAACGGCTGGTCGACGCCGCCGGTGACCATCTGGATCCCCTCGCAGGCGGACGGGAAGCCGACCGCCGTCGCCTCGGAGGTCGCGGAGGCGGCGGGCTCGGGGCTGTACCAGGTGTTCATCCCCGTCGGCGCGCACGAGGTGCCGATCGACGGTGAGACGCAGTGCACGGCCCTGCACCAGATCGTGGCCGACCCGGAGGCGTACGGGCTGACGATCGACCGGCTGCGGGCCGTGCGGATCCCGGTGGAGCTGTACTGGGACCTGAGCGTCGAGGAGGCGCGGCAGGTGTTCCACGACCGCAACGTCAAGGGCATCACGGTGGACAAGAACCTCGCCATGTCCATGGACCAGCGCGACCTGGGGACGCAGCTCGCCCACCAGATCGCCGACCGGGTCAAGATCACCACCGCCGACGGCGTCGTCCCGCTCGCCTCGCTGGTGCAGTCGCAGCGCCGCCAGCTCGCCGTGTCGGACGACAAGCTGGTCACGTTGTCCGGGCTGCGGGCGCTGGTCACCACCGCGCTCCTCGGCCGGTCCGGGATCGCCAAGACCTCGGCGACGGTGACGGAGTCGACGCTGGACACCGAGCGGGTGCCGGCGGAGGAGCAGAAGGAGCGGGTGGTGTCGCTGCTGTCGACGGTCCTCACCACGCTCGCCGCGGAGCTGGCCAAGGGGCCGAAGGGGACGGCGCTGAACGCGCCGGCGATCCTCACCGGGCTCGGCGTCGCCGTGCACCACGCGACCGGGTGGGCGGAGGCCGACCCGATCACGGAGGAGGCGCTCATGGACATGGTGACGTCCGTCCGCTGGGACCGCTCCGCGCAGTACTGGGACGGCGTCGGCGGCAAGGCCCTGGTCAACGAGGGGAAGGTGACGGGGGTGTCGTTCGCGGGCGGCGCCAAGGACTCCGGCGGCCGGGTCGCCGACGCGATCCTCTACCCGTCCACCGAACTCGGGCGCAAGATCCGCGGCGGCCTCGCGTAGCTCCCGGCCCGGGCGGCGTACGGCCCGGGGCGTGCGCCCCCACCCCGATGAAGGCGGGGTGGGGGCGCTGTCGTTCTACCACGGACCGCGGCCCGGGAGCGCGGGGCCACGGCCGTCCCGGGACTCCTCGCTCACTGCGCGCCACCGCCGTTCGCTCCGGCGTCCGGGGCCTGCGCCGTCCCCGCCGTCCGCACTGTCTGCACCTGGGCGCGGGCCAGTTCGGCGCGGGCGCGCAGCAGCAGGCACCGGGCGTAGGTGTCGGCGACCTTCAGCGCGGCGGGCGCGCTCCCGAGCAGCAGCAGGGTCACGGGGTCCATCACGGCGGCGTACCTCCCGGTGCGTCCCGCCCTCGGCGGACCCCGGTCGGGGTGCCTGAGGCGGCTGCCGGGAAGTGGCGTGCGCCGGCCGGGGCGTTTACCGCCCGGCCCGTGATTCCTCCGGCGGCCCCTGCGGAGTGAACCCGGTTGCCGGCGCGGGCCGTTGTCCCGGACCGGGGAGCCCAACGGGCACCTGCGCCGCTTCACTTGCCTGCGGGGGCTTCCGTCCTCCGCCCGACCGACGGGAACCACGAGTCCGTGCACGAAGTCTGGACCGGTGTGAACTCCGATACCCCGCAGACCGATCCGACGCCGTCCGTGACTCCTCCCCGGATCAACCGCCGGCGGCTGCTGCTGAGCGCCGCCGGAGGCCTCGGCGCGCTCGCCGTGGCCGGCACGACCGGCTGGTGGGCGAGCCGCGGCGAGGTGCGCGGCCCGCGGCTGTGGGCCGCGCCCGACCTGGGCGGGCGGGTCGTGCTGGCCGCCGGGGCGCAGCAGGGGCTGTTCGCCTCGGGGTACGACGGCAGGGTGCGGGCGCTGGATCCGGCGACCGGTGCGGTGCGCTGGAGCCGGGCGGTGGCAGCGGCGGCGCCCGTGGACGGCCCGGGCGGGTGGCAGCTGGCGAACTCGGGCGGGTGGCCGCTGGCGGCGGGGGACGGCGCGGTGTGCGTGGTCTCCACGGCGGGCGTGCAGGTCCTGGACGCGGCGTCGGGTGAGCCGCGGTGGGAGGTGGCGGCGCCGGACTGGGACGAGTTCCCGTGGCAGCAGGAGCCGGTGGTCGGCGGCGGCCGGGTGTTCGCGGCCCACGGGACGTCGCTGCGCTGCTACGACGCGGTGGACGGGGGGTTGTGCTGGAGCAGCGATCCGGGCGCCTCGGGGGTGCTGGCGCTGGCCGGGGGCACGGTGTTCGCGGCCGGCCGGTACGGCGGGCTGCTCGCGTTCGATGCGCGCAGCGGGGAGCGGCGGTGGGTGCAGGAGGCGGTCGACGGCACCGGTACCCCGCCCGTCGTCGAGCGGGGTGTCGTCCACGTCCTGCAGAACGGTCCGACGGTGGATTCGGCGACCGTCTTCGCGCTGGACGCGGCCACCGGACGGGTGCTGTGGCAGCGCGGGCGGCTGCCGGTGGCGGGGCCGCTGTCGGTCGCGGACGGGACGGTGTGCCTGCTGAGCGGGGACCGGCTGGTGGCGTTGGACGCGGGCACGGGCGGGACGCGGTGGACGGCGCAGGTGCCCTTCGGTCAGGGGCGCGGGGTGAGTTCGGCGACCGCGGCGGACGGCGCGGTGTACGTGGGGACGAACGACGACCGGCTGTTCGCGTTCGACCTGGTGACGGGCCGGGCGCGGTGGCGCGACGAGCCGCAGCGGCTGCGGGAGGACACGGAGTACACCCGGGTGTTCCTGGCGGCGGCCGGTTCGGCGGTCTTCCGGGGCAGCCGAACCGGTCTGCACGCGCTGGGGGCGTTGCCGTCGGCCTGATGTGACGGGGCGTGGCGTCCCGGCCCGGGAGGTCTCCGGCCGGGGTGTTCGGGAGTGGGAAGTCGGACGGGCCGACTTCCCGCTCCCGTTCTCTTTCGCGTTCCCGTGCCCGTGCGGTCGTCGGTCGTCGGTCGTCGGTCGTCGGTCGGCGGCCGGCGGCCGGCGGCCGGTGCCCGGACCGGCGTACGGGTGCGGGATCGTGGAGAGGCACTGGTCACGGGGTCGGCCGGGGGCCGCGGCCGGGCCGCCGTTTGTCAGGCTCCGCCGCTCCGGGCAGTGGATCAAGGAGAGGCCGAGGCACGCGGTGGACCAGGAGCGCATGGAGCTGGCGTACGCGCCCACGGGTGAGGACTTCCGTGAGGCGATCGCCGCCCACGCCCGGCACACCACCGTCGGCCGGGTGGTGCGGGTGGCGGTGTGGGTGCCGGCCGCCGTCGCCGCGCTCGGCTGCGCGTCGGTGGCCGCGAGCGGCGCGACGCGCCTGTCGGACGTGGGGCTGGTGGCCCTGCTGGCGGCCACGGCGCTGTTCGCGCCGCGCTCCCAGGTGCTCTCGGCGCACCGGCGGGCGCAGCGGCGCGGCGGCCGGTACCGGGCGGTGGTGGACGGCACCGGGGTGAGCGTCACGGACGCGCGCGGCACCCGCGTGATGCCCTGGGCGCGGGTGCCGCGCTCGCTGGAGACCGAGCACCTGTTCGTGGTGCTGAACCGCAGCGGCAACTGCCTCGTCGTGCTGCCCAAGCGCGCCGCCTCCTCCCCCGACGCGCTGCGTGCCCTGCTCGCCCGGCACACCACGCCGGCGGGCGGCGGCGCGTCGGTCAGCGGTGCGGGTTCGGCGGTGCGCTCGAAGTAACGCGCCAGGGCGCTGCCAGTGGTGGCGGCACTGAGGGCGCTGACGGCAGGTCAGAAGCGGTCGGGCCCCGACCACTCGTACCGGTGGTCGCCGGCCGGGGTGTACCCGCCGGGCGCGGGGGCGCCGGAGGGGAGGTAGGCGTAGCCGTGGCCGGCGAACACGCCGGTGCCGGAGACGGTGAACCTGACTCCGCCGCCGACGAGTTCGGCGTTGCCGATCGGCAGGCCGCCGATCCAGCCCGAGGCGCCGCGGGTCGTGCCGCCGTCGAGGGCCTGCTGGGCGGCGGCGTCGCGGTGCGGGCGCGGCGGCCGGTCAGCGCGTCGGCGGCAGCGGGGCCCTCTCGACGCGGGCGGGCCCGGGGCCCCATCCTCGTCCCGGAGCGCACCCGCGCGGGCGCGCTCCGTCACCGCACCGCGTGACCGCAGGGCAGCGACCCCGCAGCAGCGGCCGCAGAACGGTGACGAGCACCAGCGACCCGTACCAGCGACCGCATCAGCGACCAGCACCAGTGACCCCGGCCGGTGAGCGCACCGGCGACCGCACCAGTGGAGGAGCCCCGTGGACCGTCTCGTCCTGGACCCGACCGGCCGTGACCGCGACGCCGAGACCGCCGAGCTGCACGCGCGCGGCCCCGCCACGCCCGTCGACATCCTGGGGGTGAAGGCCTGGGCGGTGGCCGACCCGGACGTGCTGGAGGGCCTGCTCAGGGACCCCCGGGTCTCCAAGGACCCGCTCCTGCACTGGCCGGCCTTCGCCGAGGTGGTCCCCACCTGGCCGCTGGCGCTGTGGGTGAGCGCCCGCAACATGTTCACCGCCCACGGCGCCGACCACCGCCGGCTGCGCCGCCTGGTGGGCAGCGCGTTCACCGCCCGCCAGGTCGGCGCACTGGCCGCGCGCGTCGAGCAGCTGACCGACGCCCTGCTGGACGACCTCGCCGCCGCCGGTCCGGACACGGTGGTGGACCTGCGCGAACGCCTGGCCTACCCGCTGCCGATCCGGGTGATCGCCGAACTCCTGGGCCTGCCCGACGACTTGAAGGACCGCTTCCGCGCCCGCGTCGACCGGGTCTTCGACACCACCCTCACCCCCGAGGAGTCCGCGGCCAACGCGGCGGAGTTCTACGCCGTGCTGGAGGGACTGATCGCCGCCAAGCGCCGCGAGCCGGGCGAGGACATGACCTCCCTGCTGATCGCCGCCCGCGACACCGAGAGCGAGGACGGCACTGACGGCGAGGGCGGCGCGGGCCGTGAGGGCGGCGAGGGCGGCGCCCTGACCGAGGAGGAGCTGCGCGACACCCTGCTGCTGATCGTCTCGGCCGGCTACGAGACCACCGTCAACCTGATCGACAACGGCATCGCGAACCTCCTCACCCACCCCGACCAGCTCGCCCTGGTGCGCGCGGGCGAGGCCGGCTGGGACGACGTGGTCGAGGAGGCGCTGCGCCGCGACGCCCCGGTCGCGCACCTGCCGCTGCGCTACGCCGTCGAGGACATCGAGCTGCCCGGCGGCGTGACCATCCCCCGGGGCGAGGCGATCCTCGGCTCCTACGCCGCCGCCGGGCGCCACCCCGCCCGCCACGGTGACAGCGGCGCGGCCTTCGACGTCACCCGCCCGGCCAAGGACCACCTCGCCTTCGGCCACGGCCCGCACTTCTGCCTCGGCGCCCCGCTGGCCCGCCTGGAGGGGCGCACCGCGCTGCGCAGGCTCTTCGAGCGCTTCCCCGCCCTCGCCCTCGCGCCGGGCACCGAGCTGCGGCCGGTCGAGTCGATGATCTCCAACGGGCACCACGCGCTGCCGGTGCTGCTCGGCGAGCAGGCGCCGGCTGCCCCCTGAGCAGCGCCTGCCCACCCACCCCCGGCTCCCCCGGCTCCCCGCGGCGGGGCCTGACCCGCGCGGAGCAGCGGGCGGGCCCGGGCCGGGCGGTCGTGCTAGCAATGGCGGCAGGGGCGGGGCCATCCGTACGGAGCACCCGAGGCACGTACGCACGCACTCGAAGCCGGAGACCCTCTTGTCGCACCACCTCAGCGGACCGAACCTGCGCTCGCCCGACGGCGACGCGCGCCTGGACCTGACCGACCTGTTCGCCTTCGCCGCGCCGGAGCCGGGCCGCACCGTGCTGATCATGAACGTCAACCCGGTCGCGCCGACCGGCGGGCAGGCCTTCCACCCGGAGGCGGTGTACCGGATCAACGTCGACACCGACGGCGACAACCGGGCCGACCTCGCGTTCAGCTTCACGTTCTCCGAACCGGTGGACGGGGCGCAGACCATGACGGTGCGGCGGGCCACCGGTGAGGGGGCGCGCGGGCACGAGGCGACGGGCGAGCCTCTGGTGTCGGGGGCGCCGGTGAGCTTCACGGGCACCCCGGCCGTGGTGGAGGCGGGCCCGTACCGGGTGAGCGCGGGGCTGCGCAGCGACCCGTTCTTCGCGGACCTGGACGGGATCGTGCACGAGTTCCGGTGGACGGGGGTGGACTGGGGCGCGGACAAGAACGTGTTCGGGATCGTGCTGGAGGCGCCGGACGCCGAGTTCGGTGCGGCGCCGCAGATCGGGGTGTGGGCGCGGGTGAGCGTGCGCAGGGACGGGCGGCTGGTGTCGGTGGACCGGGGTGCGCACCCGTCGCTGACGGCGTACTTCAACGAGGAGGACGTCAAGGACGCGTACAACGCCGGCGAGCCCGCCGAGGACTGGCAGACCTACCGCGAGCCGTGGACGGCCAGGCTGCAGCACTTCGGCGGGTACACCACGGACGCGGCCGAGGCGCAGCTGCGGATCGTGCTGCCGGACGTCCTGCGCTACGACCGCGCCCGTCCGGCCGGGTACCCGAACGGGCGCACGCTGAGCGACGACGTCACGTCGGCCCGGCTGTCGATGCTCACCGACGGGACGGTGCCCACCGATCACATCGGCCCGCACACCGACCTGCTGCCCGCCTTCCCGTACCTGGGGCACCCGCACTGAGCCGGGTGCCCGCCACCGCGGGCGCCGCGGTGCGCACGGCGGCCCGTAGGGTGGCGGGCATGTCCCTTCCCGTCGAACTGGTGATCTTCGACTGCGACGGCGTGCTGCTCGACAGCGAACGCCTGGCGGTCCGCGTGGACGAGCAGGTGCTGAGGGCGGTGGGGTGGCCGCTGACGCAGGAGGAGATCGTCGAGCGTTTCCTCGGCCGCTCGCACGCCTACATGACCGCCGAGGTCGAGGCGCACGCGGGGATCGTGCTGGAGCCCGGGTGGGACAAGCGCTTCCAGCACCTGTACGACGAGGCGTTCGCCGCCGAACTCACACCGGTGGAGGGGGTGACGGTGGCGCTGGCGGAGCTGGAGCGGGCCGGGACGGCGGACTGCGTGGCCTCCTCCAGCAGCCACTCGCGGCTGCGCGCGACGCTCGGGCGGACCGGTCTGCTGCCGCGCTTCGCCGGACGGGTCTTCAGCTCCGAGGACGTGGAGCGCGGCAAGCCCGCCCCCGACCTGTTCCTGCACGCCGCGGCGACGATGGGCGTCGAGCCGGCCGCCTGCCTGGTGGTGGAGGACAGCAAGTACGGCGTCGCGGCCGCCCGGGCGGCGGGCATGCGCTCGCTGGGCTTCCACGGCGGGCTGACCCCCGAACACTGGCTCGCCGGGCCGGGTACCCGCGTCTTCGCCGACATGCGCGAACTGCCCGCCCTGGTCGCCGCGGCGGCCGACCTGCCGCTGCCCTGACGGCGCCGCCCGGCTCCCCCGCCGGCCCCTTCCTCCTCCGGCCTGCCCGGGGCCGCGGGCCCCGGCATTGAACGGGTTCGCCGCCCCGGGCCGTTGAGGAGGTTGGCGGGGGCCGGGCACACGTAGTGACAGGAGGCGATGGCGTGGCGGGCGACCACACGGTCATCGAGCGGGTACGGCGACTGGAGCAGGACGCGGACTGGGACCTCGCCCCCGCGTACGGGCCCGTGTCACCCCGGCCGGAGGCCGCGCCCCGGCCGGAGACCGGACCGCGGTGGCACCGGCCGCTGGACGCCATGGGCACGGTGCTGGTGCCCCCGGAGGCCCGGCCGCTGCCCGCCGCACTCCCCCCGCAGGCACCGCCCCCGCCGCCGCAGCCGCAGCACATGCCGCCGCAACACCTGCCGCAGCCGCAGCCGGCCCTGCTCCTCGCCGTGCCGCCCGCGCCGCCCGTCCACCCCGCTGCGCCGGCCCCGCCGACACTGCCGGTCCAGGCGGCCCCGCCGGTCCAGGCGGCCCCGCGCGCGCCGCACGCGCAGGCGGTCAACGCCCCCGCCGCACCCGCAGCGCGGCGGGGCCTGCGCGGGATCGGCCTCGGCACCGCGCTCGGCCGGGGCGAGCGCGAACGGCTGGAGGCCGTCATCCGCACGCCGCTGCAGCGCTCCTACCGGATCGCCGTCGTCGGCCTCAAGGGCGGGGTGGGCAAGACCTCCGCGACGCTGGCCCTCGGCTCCGTCCTCGCCGAGACCCGGTCCGACAAGGTGATCGCCGTCGACGCCAACCCGGACACCGGCACCCTCAGCCAGCGGGTCCGCCGGGAGACCACGGCCACCGTCCAGGACCTGCTGGCCGCCGCGCCCTCGATCACCGGCTACATGGACATCCGCCGCTTCACCTCGCTGACCGCCAGCGGGCTGGAGGTCCTGGCCAACGACCCGGACCCGGCGGTCGCCACCGGCTTCGGCGGCGAGGACTACCGGCAGCTGGTCGACCTGCTCGCCCGCCAGTACCCGATCGTCCTCAGCGACTGCGGCACCAGCCTGCTGCACGGCTCCATGAGCGCCGTGCTCGACCTCGCCGACCAGCTGGTCATCGCCGCCACCACCAGCATCGACGGCGCGAGCGGCGCCGGCGCCACCCTGGAGTGGCTGCACGCGAACGGGTACGGCGCGCTGGCGCAGCGCAGCGTGACCCTGATCTCCGGCGTCCGCGGCACCGGCCGGGTGGTGAAGGCGGAGACCATGGTCGCGCACTTCGAGCGGCTGTGCCGGGCCGCGGTCGTCCTGCCGTTCGACGAACACCTGGCCCTCGGCGGGACGTTCGACCCCGCGAAGCTGCGTCACCGCACCCGCCGCGCCCACCTCGAACTCGCCGCCGCGGTCGCCGAGGGGATGAACCTCCGCGCCGCACACCCCGCGCACCCGGTGCAGTCCGTGCACCCCGCGGGCCTCGCGCAGCCCTCGGGCTTCGCGCGGCCCTCGGGCCTCGCGGGCGGGCCCGTTCCCGCCTGTTAGCAGCCGCGTTCGACGCCGGTCACGCGACGAGACGTCATGTCGGCCGGGGCGCGTCGTCATGGGCGTCCGGAGGCCGGGCGGAGCGTGCGCTCGCACGCCCCGCCCGGCCCGCCTCGGCCCGGGTCGGGCTCCCGGGTCCCGGGGGTCAGGCCTGCCAGCGGCCGGGGCGCCAGGCGCGGCGGCGGCCGGCCGTGCAGACCAGCGCGGTGCCGGTGATCAGGGCCACGGCGGTGAGGACGGCGCCCGCCGTCATGATCGCCTCGCGGCCGGCCGGGTCGGGGGGCGGCGGTCGGAGTGCGGCCGTGGTCGGGGCCGGGCGGTCGGACGGCGCGGGGGCGGGTGCGGGGGCGCCGACGGCGGCTGCCGGGTCGACCGTGCCGTAGCCGAGGCGAGGGTCCGGCAGGGCGGTGCCGGGGTGGTAGGCGGTGGCGGTGAGGCGGTCCTTCAGCTGGGCCGGGCCGAGGTCGGGCCGGTAGCCGAGGACCAGGGCGGCGGTGCCGGCGACCACGGCGGCGGCGAAGCTGGGGCCCGAGCCGGTGAAGTAGCCCTTGCCGCCGGGTCCGACGCTCATCATGGCGTCCCCGGGGGCCACCAGGTCGATGCGTCCGGACCCGCCGGAGGCACCGCCCGAGCCGCCCGAGCCGCCGGACCCGCCGGAGTCCGGACCGCCGCCGGGCGGGGCGCCGTTCGGGGCCAGGTCGGACACCGTGAGCACCTGCGCGGGGGCCTGGGCGGCGCCGGAACCGCCGCCCTGGTCGGGTGCGGCCGGGGCGACCACCAGGGCGCCCTTGTCGTCGGCGTAGCGGACCGCGCCGGCCAGGTCCTCGTTGCCCGCCGCGACGGGCAGGGCGACCGCGATCACCCGGGCGCCGCCGTCGGCCGCGTCGCGGATGCCCTTGGCCAGCAGGGCGGCGGTGGTGTTCCCGGCGTCGTCGGTCACGGCGACGGCGAGGATCCGCGCCTCGGGGGCGATGCCCGTGAAGCCGACACCGTCGCGGTGGCGGGCGGCGATCAGCCCGGCCAGGAAGGTGCCGTGGCCGACGCAGTCGCGGGTGGAGCCGCCGTCGCCGTACTCGCGCGGCCCCGGCACCAGGCGCTCGCCCAGGACGCCGGAGGCCGGGTCGACGCCGGAGCCGACGACGGCGACGGTCACGCCGGCGCCGCGGCCGAGCTGCCAGGCGGTCTCGGGGCGCAGGAAGGCCTGGGCCCAGGGCATCCGGTCGGTGTCCTTGTCGGAGGGTTTCACGCAGCCGTCCGTGCGGCCGGTGCCCCGGTTCTGCCCGATCACGGGCAGCGCGGCGTCGCCGCCGGAGGGAGCGGGGCCGGGGCGGGCGGGGCCCGGCGCGGCGGGTGTGCCGGCGACGGGGACGCCCGCGACCGGGGCGCCGGGCAGCGGGGCTCCGGGGGCCGGGGCTCCGGGGGCGGCGCCGGCCGGGGTGGCCGGCGCCAGCAGGACGGCGCAGCACAGCGCGGCGGCGGCCGTCGCCGGGACGGGCCCGGCGCGGCGCGGACGGGGGCGACCGCCCGTCACGCGCCGCTCCGCTGGAGCAGTGCGGGGATGTCCTGCGGGAGCAGCAGGCTCAGCTCCGACACGTCGCCGATGTCGAGCCGGGCGAGTCGGCCGGCCTGGCGGGTGATCATCGCTTCGAGGGTCTGGCGGGCGAAGCGGCCGTTGCCGAAGGTGCGGTCGCGCGGGACGGCTTCGCACAGCTGTGCCAGGGCGGCGAGGGTCTCGGGGGCGCAGACGTAGCCGGCCTGTTCGGCCTGCAGCCGCACGATGGTGACGAGTTCGTCGGCGCTGTAGTGGTCGAAGGCGATCTGCTGGGAGAAGCGGGAGGCGAGACCGGGGTTGGAGGCGAGGAAGCCCTGCATCTCCTCCTGGTAGCCGGCGACGATCACCACGACCTCGTCGCGGTGGTCCTCCATGAGTTTCATCAGGGTGTCGACGGCCTCCTGGCCGAAGTCGCCGCCGGAGCCGCCGCCGCGCGGGGTGAGGGTGTAGGCCTCGTCGATGAACAGGACGCCGCCGCGGGCGCGTTCGAAGGCGTCGCGGGTGAGCTGGGCGGTGTGGCCGATGTAGCGGCCGACCAGGTCGGCGCGGGCGGTCTCGACGAGGCGGCCGCCGGGCAGGACGCCGAGTTCGGCGAGGAGTTCGCCGTAGAGGCGGGCGACGGTGGTCTTGCCGGTGCCGGGCGGGCCGGCGAAGACCAGGTGGTGGCTGATCTTCGCGGTGGGCAGTCCGGCCTGTTCGCGGCGGCGGACCTGGGTGATCAGGTTGACCAGGTTCTCGACCTGTTCCTTGGCGGCGGTGAGGCCGACCATCGAGCGCAGCTGTTCCAGCAGTGCGGTGCTCCCGCCGCCGTCGGCTCCCGCCGCGCCGGTGTCGGCGCGGGCCGCGGCGGCGGCCTCGGCGCCGAGGTCCTCGGGCAGCAGCAGGGGCAGGTCGGCGTCGGTGACCTCGGCGAGTCCGGCGAGCCGGGAGGCCTGCCGGTCGACCATCTCCTCGAAGACCTTGCGGGCGGCGCGGCCGTTGCCGAAGTCGGCGCCCTTGGGCATGCGGGTGAAGTGCGTGCCGAGCGCGTCGACGGCGGCGGCGTCGAGTTCGTAGCCGTGGGCGGCGGCGGCCCGTTCGACGATGGTGACCAGTTCCTCGGGCGCGTAGTTGCGGAACTCGACGGTGCGGCTGAAGCGGGAGGCCAGGCCGGGGTTGGAGGCGAGGAAGTCGCGCATCTCCTCCGAGTACCCGGCGACGATCACCACCACGTCGTCGCGGTGGTCCTCCATCAGCTTGACCAGGGTGTCGATGGCCTCGCGGCCGAAGTCCGGTCCGGTGCCGCCGGATCCGGCGGACAGCGCGTACGCCTCGTCGACGAACAGGACGCCGCCGAGCGCGGACTGGAAGACCTCGGTGGTCTTGATCGCGGTGCCGCCGACGATCGAGGCGACCAGGTCGGCGCGGGCGACCTCGACGAGGTGGCCGTCGCGCAGCACACCGAGTTCGGCGAGGATGGCGCCGTAGAGGCGGGCGACGGTGGTCTTCCCGGTGCCGGGGGGCCCGGCGAAGATCAGGTGGCGGCCCATCGGCAGGGCGGGCATCCCGGCCTGTTCGCGGCGCCGGGCCAGCTTGTTGAGGTTGACCAGGGTGGCGACCTGTTCCTTGACGCCCTCCAGGCCGACCAGGGCCTGCAGGGCGGCCTGCGGTCCCTCCGGCTCGGGCGGCGGCGGGGTGGCGGCCGGGTCCGGTGCCGGGTCGGCGGTGTCGTCGTGGCCGGCGGGGCCGCGGCCGGTGTCACCGGGGGCGCCGGCCGGGCGGACGGCGGCGGGGCCGTCCTCGGCTCCGGCGCCGGCGGTGCCGTGGCTGTCGGCGCGGCCGTTGTCGCGGCTGGTGAGGTCCTGCACGGCGAGCCGGCCGCCGGCCCTGGTCTGGCGCAGCCCCGAGCCGCGGTTGCCGGCGACGGTGCAGCCGGTGATCCGCACGGGTTCCTCGGAGTCCACGCGCAGGCCGTCGCCGGCGTTGTCGGTGACTTCGCAGCCGGTCAGCGCGGCCCGGCTGCCCGGGCCCAGCAGCACGCCGTGGCGGCGGTTGCCGTGCACCCGGCCGCGGGCCATGGTGAGTTCGCCGCCGTCCTCGACCAGGACGCCCTCGCCGGTCCATTCGGCGATGTCGCAGTCGCGCAGGGAGGCGACGCCGCCGGGGCCGACCTCGACGCCGGTGACCGCGGTGGCCTTGCCGGGGCCGGCGGCGGGCGGGCCGCCGCGCAGGGTGGTGCCGCCGACCTGGGTGTTGCCGCCGTCGGCGACGTGCAGCGCGGCCTGTCCGGTGGCGGACAGCACGCAGGACTCCAGCCGTCCGCGGCCTTCCCGCAGGACCTCGACGCCGTGGCCGCGCACCTCGGCGACGTCCAGGCGGCGCAGCAGCGGGTTGGCGCCGTCGCGGACGCTGACGCCCGGTCCGGCGGCGCCGCGCACCTCCAGGCGGTCGAACTCGGCGGCGCTCTCGCCGGTGAGTTCGACGCCCGCGCCGGCGCTGTCGGCGACGGCGGTGCGGGTCAGGGCGGGGCCGGAGGATTCGTCGACCAGGATGCCGGTGGTCTCGGCGGCGGAGACCTCGCACTCCTCGAAGCGGCCGCGGGAGCGGCCGGTGACGTGGATGCCGTGGCCGCGGGTGCGCACGGTGCGGCAGCGGCGTACCAGCGGGTCGGTGCCGCCGGCCAGGACCAGGCCGTGGCCGCGGGTGGCGCTGACGGTGCAGTCCTCCAGGAGGACCTGGGCGGCGGAGGAGACGTAGACGCCGATGGAGGCGTCGCGGACGGTGGTGCGCAGGACGCGGGTGGTGCTGTTCTCCTCCAGGGCGATGCCGGGCTTGTCGGTGGCGGAGATCTCGCAGTCCTCGATGGAGCCGCGGCCCTCGCCGTTGGCGCAGACGCCGTTGCCGCGGGCGTCGCGCATGACGCAGCCGCGGACGACGGGGTTGGCGCGTTCGCCGATGACGACGGCGGAGCTGCCGAGGTGTTCGATGACGCAGTCCTCGATGACGCTGGTGCCGGTGGAGGTCTCGACGATGCCGGCGCCGGCGGGGTTGACGACGCGGCAGCCGCGCATGGCGAGCGAGCCCTGCTGGCGGGTGAGGACGGCGGTCCAGGAGTTGCCGGCGACCTCACAGTCCTGGAGCGCGGCCTGGCCGCGGGGGACGTCGACGGTGGGCAGTTCCTCGTCCTGGCCCTGGAGGACGAGGCCGGTGAGCTGGACGGCCTCGGCGACGACCTGGACGACGGCGCCGCGCCGGGGGGAGACGCGGACGCTGCCGCGGGCCTCCTCGGCGGTGATGGTGACCATCTTGGTGATCACCAGGTTCTCCTCGTAGCGGCCGGGGCGGACGCTGATGACCGCTCCGCTGCGGGCCGCCTCCAGGGCGGCGCCGATCGTGCGGTAGCCGCCGTCGCTCGGCTCCGCACAGACCGTCAGCACGTGGCGGGTCATGGGGCGTTCTCCTCCGTCGTTCGTGGGGCTGTGGTGCTGTGGTGCTGTGGTGCGGGTCGCCGGGACGTGGCGGGCCGGGGCGGGCCGGGGCGTGGCGGGCCGGGGCTCGCCGGGCCGGGTCAGCCGGTGCAGTTGGCCCTGACGGCGGAGGCGGCGTGGTGGGCGTAGGTCACGGTGCCGCCCTTCCAGTCCTCGCCGCGGCTGTGCAGCACCACGGCGATCCTGCCGCCGCTGAGCGGGAAGGTGCCCGCGGAGACCCACTGGCCCCTGCTGGCGACCTGGTTCACCTGGAAGGTCCGGTTCTGCACGGTGTAGTAGGTCGGGGCGCCGCCGACCGCCTTGAGGTCGCCGTTGGGCACGTAGACCGACAGGTTGCAGGTGCCGGTGGTGAGCGAGCCGGTGTTGAAGGTCCACACCACCGTGTTGCTCTTGTCGTCGTTCGCGTCGCCGGACATCGGCACCGAGGTGAAGCCGCCGCCGCAGCCGTCGCCGGTGTAGCCGCCGGAGTTCTTCCGCCAGCCCTCCTGGCCCTTGTCGTACCAGCCGTTGAGCTGCATGGAGGTGGAGCCGCCGCAACCGGGGCCCGCCACGGCGTTGTAGGTGGGCGGGGGCGGCGGGGCCGGCTGGGTGGTCTTGGCCGGGGGCTGGGCGGCCGGGGGCTGCTGGGCGGCGGGCGGCTGCTGGGGCTGGGTCTTCGGGGCGCCGGCGCCCTGGCCGGTGCCCGGCGCGGCGCCCTGGCCGCCGCCCTGGACCGGTGCGGGCGCGCCCGCCTGGGCGGGGGCGCCGCCGGTGGCGGGGCGGCCGGCCGGCGGGGCGCCCTGGCCCGGGTCGGGGGCCGGGGCGGCGAAGGGCAGGGCGGCCGCGGCGGCTCCGGCGGCGGCGGGCACGACGCCCTCCCCGGGCGGCGGTCCGCCGGCCGGCTGGGCGGGCTGCCCGTCCTGGCCCGGCTGCAGGGGCTGGTCGCCGGGCGGGTTGCCGGGCGTGTCGGCGCCCGGCACGTAGCCGTCGCCGCCGTCCGGCTGGGAGTACCCGCCGGGCGGCGGGCCGTCGGCGCCCGGCGTGCCGGGGCCGTTCCCGCCGAACCCGGAGACGCCCAGCGGCACACCGACCAGTACCAGGCCGGCGATCACCGCGGCGGCCACCATCGGCTTGGGGATGCGGCGCTGGCCGCCCTCCTCCTCGGCCGCCCCCGCCGGTGCGGGCGCGGCGCTCACCCCGGCGCGGGAGCGCCCCGCCGCCGCGGCCCGGGCGGCCGTGGTCCCGATCGCGGGCACCGGCCCGGCGGCGCCCACCGCCGCGGGGGCCTGCTCCTCGGCGCGGGGCGCGCCCTCCGCCGGCTTCCCGGACTCCTCGGCCGGCTCGGGCACGGCCCAGGCCACGGCGGGCAGTTGGATACCCCCGCCCGACGGCTGACTCTCCCGTCCGCTGCGCACCTTGCCCACCCAGGCCTCCTGGCCCTCGACGACGACACCCGGCAGGGGCGGCCCGCACCGACCTCACCGGTCGCGGCGCAGCGGCCCCTCCCCTAAGCCACGGACGGCGGGGGCCTGCGGGTTCAGCGGGTGTCCGGGCGCCAGGCCGGCTCGGCCGGCTGCGGCGGGTGGAGGACGAAGTCGGCCGCCCGTTCCAGGGTCGCCGCGTCCGGCTGGGGGCGGGCGTCGCCCCGCTCGCGCAGGTGCGCGAGCAGCCCAGGCTCGGGGGCGATGTCGTACTCCTCCAGGTAGTAGGTGACGGTGTCGGTCCAGATCCACTCGCCGTCGGTGCGGTAGTTCAGCGGGACGGCGCCCCGGCGGGAGGTGTCGAAGACGTCGTCCATGAGCATCGGTGTCACCAGCACCGCCGTACCGGCCCGCAGGTACGCGGCCAGCGCGGCCCGTTCCGTCGCGTCCTCCACCACCGGGCGGTCCCACGAGAACCCCGGCCCGGTCACCGGGTCGACCATGTCGAAGACCGCCGCCAGACGGAACTCCTCCGCGTCGGCGCGGCCCTGCTGCTGCTCCATGTCCTGCTCCCCGCTCGCTTCCACCCGGTGAACGGCGCCCGGGCCCCCCGGCGTTCACCGGGTGGCCCGGGGACCGCGTCAGGAGCCGGTGATGGCCGGCCGCGGGTCCTGCTTGAACCAGAGCAGGAGGGCGGCCTGCAGTTCGGGGGTGAGCTTCCACGCCAGGATGCCCTGCTTCATGTGCTTGTTCAGTTGCGTGACGAAGTCCTTGTCCGCGCCCTTGTAGGCCTTGACGAACTCCATGACCCGCTCCGCCGACCTCGGTTTGACCGCTCCGTTGATCACGTTCACGGCGGCGGCCTCGGCCGCCCGTGCCGCTTCCTCGGCCGCCCGCTGTGCCGCGGCCGCCTCCTCGGCCGCCCGGTCCGCGAGCCGCTGGCTCCAGGCGGACTCGCCGTCCTTGGAGGGGAAGTACTTGAAGGCGATGTCCTTCCCCTTGGGCACGTACGTGCTGGCGGAGTTGAGCCTGGTCGTCTGCTCCCAGCCGTACTCGATGGTGTCCTCCACCTTCTTGCCGTTCCTCGTGTACTCCCGTTGCTGAATCGACAACGTCGACTCCTGCTTGGCGTTGATCGTGTACCCCACGTAGGCGCTGATCTTGGGGAACGCGTCCTGGAAGTCCTTGACGACCGATTTGCAGCTCGCGCACGTGCCCCGGGAGGAGAGCACCGTGAGCACGCCTTCGGGCTGGGCGGGCGGCTCGACGTCGGGCCGAAGGGCGGTCTTCTCCGGCGGCTTGCCGGGCGCCTTCCCCGAGGGACGGGGGACCGGGTCGAAGCCCCAGTCGTTCATCCGGTCGAAGGCCTTCGCGAGTCCCTTCACCTCGGCGTCGTAGCGCTGCGTCGGCAGGCCGTTGTCCTTCGCCCAGCGGGTGGCGGCCTGGAACGAGCGGCTGTCGTTGATGGACTCGTCCCTGCCGTTGGTGACGGCCTCGGTCGTCTGCCAGCTCTTGTCGCCCTTCAGCTCCAGGCCGATGACGGCGTAGGTCTTGGTCACCTCGGTGCCGGCGAAGAGCGGGGCGAGGAGGGAGTCGTCCAGGACCGCCTTCGCCGTCTCCACGGTGTCGGGGTCCGGCTTCGCGGCGGTGTCCCCGGCCCTGTCCTTGCCCTTCCCCTCCGTCGCCCCCTCCTCGGGCTTCGCCTCCCCCTGCGGGTCGTCCGACGCCCGCTTGCCCGACAGCGCCATTTCGACCAGGTCGGACGTGAGGGCCGCGGTGCTCTTGGTGTCGGTGCTCTTGGTGTCGGTGTCACCGAAGACGTGCGTGTCGTGCATGGGGGTCAGGTCCGTACGCTTCCACGCGTCGATCTGCGCCCTGGTCCCCTCGTCGATCACGGTGATGGACCCGAAATCGGACCGGCCTTCACGGCCCGGTCCTCCGTGGAACTCCCAGGACCGCTGGTACGTCAGCGGCTGGTCCTGCCCCTCCGCTCGGAGCGCCCCCACCCACTCCTCCTCGGTGGCCGCACGGTCCGGGAACAGCAGCGGATCGATCACCCGCTTTCCGCCCGCCGTCTCGACCAGGACGGCGACGTGCTGGACCCATCGGTATCCCGCATGCAGTCTCTCGTTCCCGGACGCGGGATAGGCCCAGATCTTGGAGAGGTGCTGACGGCCGACGTCCGGGGCGAGTCGGTGGATGACTTCGGACAGCGCGTGGGCCCGGTTCTCACAGCCCTGGGTGCCATCGCCACCCGCGGGGTTGTAACGCCTCAGCACCTCGGAGACGAGGTTGTCGAAGCGGTCAGCGGTGACGGGCTCCGCAGGGGTCTCCGTGAGGTGGTCGCGGTGGTCGGTCACTGCGTCCCGCTCGTCGTCCAGAGACCTTCCGCGCGCCAGGTCCGAGTCCTGGGGCAGCATCGCCAGCAGTTCGTCGGCCGTCCGCGCCGAGCGGAAGAGGCCCATGGCGTGGATGGCCTCAAGCGCGTTCGTCTCCGTCTGGAGCTTTCTGACGAGGCTCTCCGGGGCCCCCCTGCTCTCAGCCTTCGTCAGCAGGGTGTGGACCTCTTCATACTTGTCCTTCACCTCACTCAGGATCTCCCGGTAGTCCTCGTCGTCCGTGATCACGCTCATCCGGCTGTCGTCGTCCGACGCCATCTCCTCGTCGGCGACGGGGTCGTTCGTCCGGATGCGCTTGCCCGAGCTCGGCCCCACGCCAGGGTCCGAGCCCGAACTCGACTCCGAGTCCGAGTCCGCGATCCCGCCCTTGCGTCGGCGTCCGGAGAACGCCACCGCGTCGTCGTGCGACGCCAACTCCCTTTCGTGAGGCTTGGATTGGGCAGGGATCACGGTGTAGCCCTCGGGTGCCGACGTCGAGCGCGGCGGGAGGGTTCCGTCCGCCGGCAGGTGGGCGCCGAGGGCGCGCACCACGGGCGGGGCCTCGGGGGACGCGTCCCGGGGGGCCGTCAGGCTCACCCAGCCGCCGCCCTCCACCAGGACGGGACGGCCGGAGCTGTCGAAGCCGGGCTGCCGCCCGACCACCAGGACGCCGGGGCCGTGGGGGTAGGTGCGGAAGGGCGCGGAGACCGGGGGCATGAACCAGGCCAGGCCGCTGGGGGCGTAGACCTCCAGGTCGAGGCCGGGCAGCCGCAGGCGCAGCTCCCGCAGCACGCCGGCGGCGAACGACGTCTCGCCCTCGCGGGCCGACGAGCAGGCCACCAGCTGCACCGGCTTGTTCCCGTCCCAGGCCCGCTTCTCGTACAGCGAGGCGAGCAGGTCGGCGACTTCGCCCTCGGTGACCCGGGTGCCCTTCCAGCGCGGCACGCCGTCGGTGCCGGTGTGCATCGCCACGGTGAGGAAGCGTTCGTCGGCGGGGAAGCGGTCCAGTGTCCCGGCCATCCGCTGCCGGGCCTGCTCGTCGACGCCCGGGTCGTCGAGGCGGTGGGCGCCCGAGGCTTCGTGGTGGACCAGTGAGGCGCGCAGCTCGCCGCGCCGGTCGGTGACCGGTGGGGCGGCGGGCGGTGTGTGCTCGGCGTCCGGTCCGAAGTGCCCGGCGTCGGGCAGCGGCGTCAGCCCGGACTCCGGGTGCACGGGCGCCGGGTGCGCGGGTTCCTGCGGTGCCTCGTCGTGGGCCGGCCGCTCGCTCCAGGGGCCGGGCCCGAACTCGGCGGGGCCGACGTAGAGGTCCGGCGCGCTGATCTCGATCACCCGGTTGACCTCGGCCGGGTCGTCCTTGGGGCTGACGCCGAAGCTCAGCAGGACCGGTGCGCCGTGCTCGTCGGTGCGGCCGGTGGCGACGGCGACGTGCTCGCCACGGCTGAAGACGACGATGTCGCCGGCACGCGGAAGCGGCGTGTGCGGGTCGTTCGCGTCGTAGGTGGCCCTGGTGTGCGGGAGCAGGCCGGCGACCAGGTTGGCCGTCCACTTGGGGCCCGTCAGATCGGCCGCGTACAGGTCGTGGATCCGGTCCCAGCCGATCAGCCCCCCGGCGTGTGCGGTGAGCAGGACGGACTCCCAGCAGTTGAGCGTGGTGTCCTTCGCGAACGGCGGCGGCTGCTCCGCCGGGCCGTCCATCGCCCAGGTCGCGAAGTCGGTGCGCCCCAGGCCGAGGTCGCCCGAGGCACGCCACTCCAGGACGACCCCGTTGTGGGACAGGTCGCGCATGGCGTGCGCGAGCTGTCGGCCGCCCTCGGCGACGGGCAGGTCGAAGCGGCCGGCCAGGTGGTCGGCGCGCAGCGTCAGGAGGCCGTCCAGGAAGGCCGGGGGCAGCGAAGCGCCGTCGGTGAGATGGTCGAGGGCGGTGCGGCCGGTCTCGTCGATCAGCTCCAGTTCGTGCAGTCTGCGGCCCACCGCGGTCACGTCCGCCCGGTGGTTCGCGCCGCCGGGGCCGACGCCGGCGGTGAGTGCCAGGCCGAGGGCGCCGGCGTGCTCGGGCGTCAGCGGCGAGCCGAGATGCTCGGTCACCATCCGGACGAGCGGGGCGACGGTCGTCGGGGGCACCGGCAGCCTGAGCGGAGGGGCGTTGCGGTTCCTGGCCCGCTCCTCGATGCGGCGCATCAGTGGTTCCGTGTCCTGCCGGATCCGGCCGGCCAGGTCCGGCTCCAGGGCGCCGAGTTCCTCCAGCCGACGGGTCAGCGCCAGCACGTCGGCCGGGCGGTTGTTGTTCCGTCCTTCGTCCCCGACGAACGCGCCCGAGGCCATCCGCAGGCCCGGCCGGGTGTCGGGGACGTCCCGGTTCGCGGCGGCGGGCAGGACGCCGGGCGGCAGCGGGGCGGGCTGCACCGGCGCCTGCTCGGGGGCCGGCGGGGGCGGTGCCTGGGCGGGGTGGCGCACCGCCGTCACCGGCCCGGTGTTCCCCCCGGCCGGGGGTTCGGGCCGGTCGAGGGGCTGTTCGACCGCGTTGCGGAGCCGATCGTTGCCGCCGGTGGCCGGGTCGCCGGCGTCGACGCCGGTGTGCGGCTGCGGGGCGGGGGTGGGGGCCAGGACGTCCTGCGGGTGGTTGCGCGGCGGCATGGTGCCGGCCACACGCAGCTCCACCGTGAAGGTGTGGCCGTTCTTCCCGGCGAACGTGCGGAGTTTGGCGGCGATCTTCTCGGCACGTTCCAGGGTGGGCAGGGAGTCGTCGCGCCTGGGGGGCCGCGCGCCGGCCGGCTGCTCGGGGGCCGGGGCCTGGTGGCTGATGACGATGTGCCGCAGGTCGCCCCAGGACAGCGGGCCGTGGATCTGCGTCTCGAAGTAGCTGTCGGTGTCCATGCCCTCGGTGAGCATGCGCTCGCCGAAGTCGGGGTCGTGCCGGAAGCCGGTCGCCTCGCCGAAGACCCGTTCGACCATGTGCCGGTCGCCCCACAGCAGCAGCGGCAGCACGTGGGAGTCGGAGGTCACCGACAGGGCGCCCTTCTCCCGTGCCGTCCAGGAGTCGTTGGGGGTGTGGGTGACGCGGCCGCGGATGTCGTCGGACCAGTGCAGCGCGAACGCGCCGTAGCGGCGTGCCACGCCGTAGGGCTGCAGGTCGGAGACCAGTGCCCCGTACTTGGGCAGCAGGCCGCGGTCGTTCTTCTTGGGCGCGAACCGGCTGCCCTCGCTGCCGGTGTCCTGGAAGAGGTCGCGGGTGTCGTGGCTGCGACGCAGGGCGGGCGCGTAGCCGAAGTGCTCCTCCACGGCGCCGCGGCGCGAGGGGACGACGGCGGCCTGGGAGGCTCCGGTCTCCCAGGCGTTGCGGAACAGTCCCTGTTTGTCGGCCATCAGCTTGTCCAGCAGGGTCTTCGGCTTCGGTCCCCAGTTGCCGAGGACCCCGCCGGCCTTGCCGAAGGCGGTCTGGCGGTTGGCGTTGAGCGGCTGGTCGAAGTGGAAGTTGGTGGCGATGTACATGCCGGTGCGCATGTGGTTCTCGACGTCGGTGATCAGCCGGTCGATCGCCTGGGGGGTGTCACGGGGGTACCTGGCCGCCCATGCCCACTCGCCGGTGGCGGTGGTCAGCTTCTCCGTGAGCAGGACGCGGTCGCGCTGCTCGAAGTCCATCGCCTTGCGTTCGACCATGACCAGGGCGGCTGCCTGGACCGGGTGCAGGGTGTTCCAGTCGACGCCGGCGCCGGTGAGGCGGTCCAGGAGCGGCTGCGGGTGCACGTCCGGGTCCAGCGGGTGCTTGTGCGGGTCCTGCAGGTGCGCCACCAGTTCGACGTCCCGCGCGCTGGGGACCATCCGCTGCTTGGACTCGGCGTCCAGGGCGTGGCGGTCGAGTTCGGCCTGGAGTTCGCGGACCTCCAGCTCCAGCGTGTCCAGGAGCCGGCGGTGGTGGGTGTCCTGCCACGTGCCCGGGGCCGGGGGCGGCTGCGTCCGCAGCCGTGCGATCTCCTGCTCGCGTGCCTGGGACGCGGCGGCGAGGTCGCTCCCCTCGTGGTCGAGGTAGGTCGTGAAGGCCGAGCGGAGCTTCTCCTGCGCCCGGTCGATCTGCCGCTGCAGCTGCCGGTGTTCGGGGCTGCCCTCGGGCAGGTCGGCGATCTGCCGGCGGAGTTCGCCCAGCTGCCCCCACTGCGCGGACCGGAGCGGGTCCTCGGCGTCCGGGCCGGGCAGGCGCATCGGAACGTCGAGCGGGTGGTCGGCCACGCGCATCGGCTCGCCGGGCAGCGGCGGCCTGCCACCGTCGGCGTGCCCCGCGGCCTGCACCGCGGTGTGGCCGGCGGTCTGCTCCGTGACGTGGTCGGCGTCGTGCTCCGGCGCCGGGGTGATCTCGTCGCCGTGGGGCATGTCGGGCTGCGGCCGCGGGGCCGGCGGCGCGGAGGCCGGCTGCCGGGGCCCGCCGCCGTCCTGGGCCGGCGGGTCGTCGTGGGCGGGCTGTTCGCCGCCGGGCGGGGTGTCGGCGGAGGGGTCGGCGAACTCCAGGTCGTGGAGGGACCAGTCGCCCACCAGGTGCTCGTCCGGGAAGCGCCCCTCCGGCGCCACCTCGCTGCGCAGCTCCTGCTCGGTCAGCGGCGAGAGGAAGCGGTAGCGGTGGTGGGTGTCGCTGTAGGTGAGGTCGGTGTTGGCGAGGTTCGGGTTCGCGCGTTCCTCGGGGGTGAGGCTCTCGGAGAACAGGCGGGCGCCGCTCATGATCTCGTGGAAGCTGTGGTCCTCCGACTCCAGCATCCAGCCGAGCAGGGCCATCCTCAGCTGCTCGAAGTCGACCGGGCCCTCCCCCAGTTCGGCGAGCTTCGCTTTCCCCGCGTCGGTCTTGACGAGTTCCTTGACGGCCTGGAGCATCCCGAAGGCCGTGCCGGAGGTGCCGCTGACGACCAGTCCCCCGCTGTCGTGGGCGGCCTGCTGGAAGTCGGAAACGAGCTGGTAGTGGAAGGACTTGGCGCCGGGCTGCCAGCCGAGCCGGCCGTCCTTCTCCACGGCGCTGTACCACTCGCCGCGGCCCAGCGGCGGGTTGACCTCGAAGGGGTTGCGGTCGGTTTCGAGGATGGTCTTGGCCTGGCGTTCCGCGGCCTTCTGCGCGGCCTCGACGACCCGCTTGCGCTCCCAGTCGGCGATCTGGCGGCCCTGGAGCTCGGTGTAGGCGTTCCGGATCCCCTCGATGACGGGTCCGTACGGTTCGTCGGTGCGGAACGATTCGAAGGGCGTCTGCGGCCTGCGCTCGGCGGGCGGCTTCAGCAGGTCGCCGTAGGCCTTCTTGATCTCCGCGGTCAGCGGGGTGACGACCTCCGCGCCGATGTCGTGGCGGTCCTGCCGTTCCTGCTTCAGCTGTTCCGGTCGCGGCAGTTGCCGCTGCCGCACGAGCTTGGCGAAGTGGTTGGAGGTGTAGCCGTTGTAGAGCAGGGCCATGCGTTCCCGCAGGTTCCCGCCGTCGACGACCTCCTGCAGCATGTGCCGGTCGGTGCCGACCATGCCGGTCGTGCCCGTGCTCCTGGAGCCGAACTGGGTCCTGTCCTTGTCGTTGGTGGTCATGGACCAGGCCAGGTCGACGACCTTCTTGACCTCGCGCTGGACGTCGGCGCGGTCGAGCAGGTGGGTGGCGAGCCGCCGCTCGTAGGCCTCGGCCTGCTCGCGGTAGCGGATGCGCCGGAGGTCGCCGGGCGCGGCGGGCGGGGCGGCCTCCAGGGCCTCGCTCTTCGGGACGGGATCCGGCTCGTGGGCGGGGGCGGACGCGTCGTCGCCGTGCGGGAGTTGACGGGCCTTGTCCTGGTGCGCCTTGATCAGGTAGCCCTCGAACTCCGGGACGAAGTCCTCGGTCCGGTAGTGGTTCCAGACCGATGCGCCCTCCTTCACCTTCAGGCCGGCGATCCGCAGACCGCTGGACTTGTCCGCGGACTGCGCTCCTTCCCGGAGGAGGCCCTCGTAGAAGCCGGGGTGGAACTTGAACTGCGTCCCGTCGGTGAGGAAGTCGTACTTCTTCAGCGTCTCCGGGACCTCCTTGGCCGTCCAGTCCTCGGTGATGTTCTTCACCTTCAGACCCGTCGCCTTGCGGGAGAGGAGGAACTCCATGACCACCGGCAGGCCGGAGAGGGAGTCGCTGTAGGTGGCCGCGTGGTCGAAGTCGTGGCCCGTGTAGAGCCCCGGGCCCAGCTGGGACCAGCCCTCCTTGTTCTTGACCGCGCCGATCTTGCCCTGGAGCAGGTACCCCCGCAGCGTCCACGCGTCGGTCACCCGGAAGACCGGCTGCCCGGGCTCCAGGGCGACGACGACCATGTCCGGCTGGACCCGACCGGCCAGTTCCTTCGCCACCTTCGGGTCGACGGTGGCGCCGGTCTCCACCGCCACCGGCCCGCGCGTGTCGGGGCGCAGTTCCGAGTAGTGCGCGGCCGAGCCCGGCTCCCTGCCGGGGTCGCGGTAGACGTGCACCTCGCGGCCGGCCGCCTCCGAGTTGAACGCGGTGCGGCCGTTCCCCGCGTGGACCACGAGGTGGATGCCGAGGGCGTGGGCGATGACGCCCGGCGCCTCGTCGTAGAACGAGGTGTTCCACAGGGACCGGTTGCGCAGTCCCATGTCGAGCAGGTCGCTCATGCGCAGGTTCCCGAGGTCGCTCGCGGACAGCGTCGACGCCTGCTCGTCGCCCGGGTCGCGGTACACCTGCCACGTCCGGTCGCGCTCGTGCGGCTCCAGCCGGTCCACGGGCCGCTGGCCGGTGGCGTCGGCGTTGCGGCGCAGCTCGGCGCCGGCGTCGCTGCGGAACCACTGCGAGGCCAGCTCGCGCAGCCCGTGGACGGTGAGGTCGCCGTGCTCCCAGCTCTCCAGCCCGCGGGCGCCGGCGAGGACGGCGTGCAGCAGGCAGTCGCCGTCGCCGGGCACGCTGACGGCGTGGTAGAGCCGGCCGCCGTCCAGCACGTTCACGCGTGACTCGTGCACCGGGACCGGGGCGTTCGGCGGCCTGTGGACGGGGCTTTCGGTGACGTGGGCGACCGCGTTCGGCGGTGCCGGGGCGACGGGCCCCTCGGCCTGCCGGTGCTGCTCCGTCAGCGGGGCGGGTGCCTGGGCGGTGTCCGGGCGGGAGCTGTGCTGCTCGTGGGTCAGGTCGCGCAGGACCGGGCCCGAGTGCAGGACCTCCTCGATGCGCTGCAGGTGGCGGGGCAGCACGGTGAAGTCGTCCCGGTGGGCCGAGGTGCCCATCACCCCGTTCTCGCCGGCCCACCGGTCGCGGCGGCGCAGCGCGAAGGCGTCGCCCGGCCTGGTCACCGGTTCGACGTACTCGTCCGGCAGGCCGAGGAAGTGCAGCAGTTCGTGCAGCAGCACGCCGGGCGGGCTCTGGTCGGACCAGGTGAGCTGGTCGCTGCGCTCGTCGCCGGGCCGCACGGTGACGGTGCGGTGCGCGCCGTGCTCGGTCTGCGCGCCTTCGACCCGCAGGTGGACCTGATCGCCGCCGGGCAGGTGGAAGCGTTCGTTGAATCGGTCGCCGACCACGGCGCGGGCCCGGTCGAGCGTCCGGGCGGCCTCGTGCGGGGGCAGCGGGTGGCCGTCCGGCCCCTGCAGGTGCAGGCGCAGGGTGAACTCGGTGACCCAGTGGCCGGGCCGGACCTCGAAGCGCCGCGCGTCGTAGCTGATCGTGGTGTCGGCGCCGTGCAGTCCGCCGAGGCTGCGCCGGCGGTTCTCGTACTGGTCGCGCACGCCGGGGCCGGCGATGTCGCCCGGGCCGGCCTGGCCGCGCACGCGCGGGTCGAAGCGCTCCGTCTCCATCCGGGCGGGCGGCGCGAGGGTGCGGATGTCGGCCCAGGCGGAGGCGGGCAGTACCGTGCCCGGGGTGACGGGCGGCGTGGCCGGGGGCACGACGGCGGGGGCCCCGGCGGCGGGCGCCACCGGTGCCTGGGCGTTCTGGTGCACCGTCGTGGCCGCTCCGGTGGTGTCCCCGGCGGGGTGGCTGAGGAGCTGTTCGACCGCGCTGCGGAACTGGTCGTTGGCGTCGGCGCCCAGGGCGTCGCGCCACACGTCCAGGTACTGGTGGACCTCGCCGTTCTGGTCGTCCAGGCCGTGCAGGAAGGTGGTCAGCTCCGAGGTGTTCCCGGTGGCGAGCGCCGTCGAGGCCTCGCCGATCCGCTGCCCGCCCTGGGACTGGGTGCCGTTCGGTGCCAGCGTCCAGGGGCGGGTCTCGCCGCCGGGGCGGGCCGAGATGCCGGGGGTGGCGAGGGTGAGGATCTCCTGCCACGTGTTGGCGCCCTCGGTGACGACCAGGGTCGAGCGCTGCTCGAACAGTTCCATCACGGCCGGCTGGACGCGTCCCAGCCGCAGGCGGTGGACGCCTCCGTCGCCGGTGTGGGCGGCGGCGACACCCTGGAGGCCGTTCAGCAGGTCGGCGTGGTTCTGGACCTCGTTCGGCTCGGCGCCGAGCAGGACCACGACCGCCGGACGGGACGGGTCCGGCAGCGCCCGCAGCGCGGCTTCCATCCGGGCGGCCATGTCGCGGTGGCGGACCGTGCCGTCGCCGATCTGCCCGTAGTAGGCGGTGACCAGCCGGATCTCGCCGTCCTGGGCGCGGCGCAGGAGGTCGGCGACCAGGTCCGGGACCTGGTCGTCGGGGCCGGTGGCCTCGGGCCAGTGGTCGCGGACGTGGCGCGGGAGGTCGGCCGGCACGGGCTGCGGGCGGAAGGGGTAGGTGACGGTGGCGCCCTGGTCGTGCCACAGCTCCGCCAGGACGTCGTCCCCGCGGCGGATCTGCCGGGGGTGGCTGTCCCAGAGGAAGGGCTGCAGGACCAGGACGTCCGGGTCCTGCTCCCCGGTCATCCCCCGCAGCGACGCGGTCAGGTTCTCCTCGAAGTAGGCGGCCGTGTCCCCGCCGTGCGGGGCGTCCAGGGCGGCGAAGACGGTCAGCGTCCGGCCCTGTCCGGAGGACTGGGCGCCGGCCCTCAGGAGGTCGGGGGTCAGGTGCTGGGCGGGGTGGATCGGCCGGTCCCGGTTGTCCTCCCGCGTGACGGAGGCCCGGAAGTCGGTCTGGATCTGCGGGCTGTCGCCCGTGTAGCGGTTGCGCACGTTCGGGGTCGGCCTGCTGGAGTCCAGCCAGGCCGTCTCGGGCCTCGCCCCGCTCCAGGCGAAGTACTTCCAGTACGTCTCCAGGTCGGTGGCGATCCGCTGCTCGGTCGTCCGGTACGCGACCTGCATGGTGTCCGCGCCCGCCGGGTGGGCGGTCACCCGCAGCCCCCGGTAGGAGCCGGTCCACGGGCCGTGGAACAGCCCGTAGGAGTGCCGGGGGTGCCCGACGTCGGCGGCACGGCCGAGCCGTTCGGCGTAGAACGGGGCCTTGCCGCTCGCGAAGGTCAGGTGGACCTCGCCCCGGTAGCCCATCGCGGCCAGGCCCTCCAGCACCTTCAGGAAGGCGACCTGGTGGCCGCTGCCGGGCGAGCCCGGGTCGACCAGGCTGATCCGCGGGTAGCGCTGGTGCAGCTGCTGCCCGAGGGCGGCGTCGGCCGGGGACACGGTCGGCGGCTCGCCGCTGTGCGGCGGCAGTGCGGCGAGGTGCTGTTCGTCCTCGGCGCGGTGCTGCTCCCGGATCTCCTGGACCGGCCCGTGGGAGGGCGTCGGCACGAACGGCGCGGCGAGGTGCTGTCCCGCACCACCCGGCAGCGGGGGCGCCAACGGGCCACCCGGCGGAGGCGGCGGACCGCCCAGCGGCGGCGGGGGCGGACCGCCCGCAGGCGGCACCAACGGACCACCCGGCGGTGGCGGCGGCGGGGGCGGACCACCCGCAGGCGGCACCAACGGACCACCCGGCGGTGGCGGCGGCGGGGGCGGCGGGGCCTGCGCGGGCGTGCGCTGCGCCACCGGGTAGACGGTTTCGTCGGCGGCCCGGTGTTCCTTCCCGGCCGCCTCCCGGCGTTCCTGGTCCTTCCCGGCCGCCTCCTGGCGTGCCTGGTCCTGCGCCTCACGGCGGGGCCCGCTCTCCTCGTGGTTCCCACGGGTCGTCAGGAGTGTCCGGTCCGCCCGCTCCTGCAGCGGTCCGGCCGCCCCGGACCGGTCGTCCTGCTCGACGGGTTCGTGGTCCTTCGGGCGGTTCCCGCCCGGCTTCTTCTCCGAGGACGGTCCCAGGACGGTGTCCCGGGAGCGGACGGGCGGGCCGGACGGGGTGCCGGGCCCGGGCTCGGGGGTCGGCTCGTGCTCGGGCGTGTGCTCGGGGGTCGGCTCGTGCTCGGGGGTCGGCTCGTGCTCGGGCGTGTGCTCCGTCTCGTGCTCGGGCCGGTTCTCGGCGTGCGGGCGGCCGAAGACGTTCTCGTTGGCCGCCTCGTGGCCGCGCCAGCGTTCGCCGTCCAGGTCCTCTGGCCCCCAGTGCTCCTTGTAGGCGTCGAAGAACTCGCCGCCGTAGCGGGTCTTGAGCTCTTGGACCTCCTCCGGCGACACCCGGCGGCCCTCGGCGAGGCGGTCGTAGCCGGCGGCGGCGTGTTCGCGGGCGGGCAGCACGGCGCGCTCGAAGGCGACGTGCTCCTCCAGGCCCTGCGTCAGCCGCTCGCGCTCGCGCCGCCACTGCTCCAGCTGCCCGCGCAGGTCGGCCTTGTGGTCGGCGTCCGGGTCGCGCAGCAGGGGGCGGAAGTGCTCGTCGAACGCGGCGCGGACCCGCTCGGTGTAGCCCTCGCGCACGCGCCGGGCCGCGGCGGAGGCCGGCGGTTCCGAGCGGTCGGTGCGGGCGCCGCGCACCGGCCGTCCCAGGGCCGTCTCGACGGAGGCCGCCGGGTCGGTGCGGTGGTCGGCGGCGTCGGGGCCGCCCAGGTCGTGCGGGACCTCGGCGCGGGCGGTGTCCTCGGCCGCGCGCACCGCCTCCTCGCGGGCGCCGTGCAGGGCCAGCAGGCGGTTGGCCTCGGCCTGGGAGGTCAGCCGGTCCAGTTCGGCCTTGAGCCGGTCCGGGTCGCGCTCGGCGGCGGTGTGCTCGGCGACGAGGCGGTCGGCGCGGCGGGCGAGGTCGGCGCGGGCGGCGGCCACCGCGCGCGGGGACGGGCCGTCGGCCAGGCCGAGTTCGCGCAGCGTCTCGGGGCCGAACTGGTCGGGGGCGCTGGTCTTCCACGCCGCGGCCGCGTCGTCCACCGCGTCGACGGAGCGCTTGAGGACGGTCTCGCGGACCGCCTGGACGGCGAACTCGTGGGACAGCCCGCTGCGGTGGCTCTCGAAGCCGGCCCGGAAGTCGGCTTCGAGCTGCTCCTTCCCCTGGAGGGCGGAGTCGAGGGCGGCGAGGTCCTCGCCGTTCTCGTCCTGGATCCCCAGGAACGCGTCCTCGTCGCGGCGGCCGCCGTGCGGGTCGGTAGCGCCGGGGCGCTGGGCACCCGGCTCGGCCTCGTCGACGTGCACGGTCGCACGGTCCTGGTAGCGGCCGTGGAACTCGGCGATCCGCTCCCGCATGGCCTCGGCGATCTGGTCGCGGGCCTCCTCCGACACCCGGGCGTCCTTCGGCACGCCGGCGGCGTCCAGCAGGGCGCGGTCCGTCTCGCTGAGGTTCTCCCGCTTCCAGTCGGCGTGGGCGTCGTCCACCGCCCGTTCGATCCGTTCGGTCTGCGTGGCGCGTGCCTGCCTGACGTCCAGGTCCCCGGCGGCGCGGAGCAGTCGGCGTTCCAGGGCTCGGGCGGCCAGGGCGTTGCGTTCGGGGGTGACGTCGGCGCGGGTGGCGTACAGCTGGGCGATGTCGCGTTCGGCGTCGGCGCGGAAGCGTTCGGTGGCCTCGCGGCGGATCTCCGCGTGCAGGTGGTCGCCGCCGGTGGTGGCGGGGTCGAGGCCGCGTTCGGTCAGCAGGTGCTCGAAGCGGCCGACGGCGACCCGCAGGGCGAGTTCGCGGGCGCCGGCCAGTTCCAGGCGGCCGGCGGCGGCGTCGAGGATCTCCTGGCGCTCGTGCGGGCGGGCCTCGATGTCGGTCTGCAGGTCGGCGGCGGTGCGGCGCCACGCCTCGGTGCCGGGGTCGGTGAGGGTGCGCAGTTCCCGGGGCAGACCGAAGTGGACGTCGCTCAGGCGGTCCTCGATGTCGCCGTGCAGGGCTTCCCTGGCCTCGGCCTCGGCGAGCACGGCGTCGTGCCGCTCGGCGATCTCCTTCTGCTTGTCCTGCCAGGAGGTGCGCCGTTCGCCGCCGGCGGGCGCCTTGGCGTGCTCGGGGGCGTCGACGCGATGGTAGGGGTGGCCGGAGGGCGTGTGGGAGGTGGCGGGGCCGTCGGGGGTGTGCGGGCCGGCGGGCCCGCCGGGCCCGGGGTCGCGCGGCGGGGTGGCGGGTGGCACGGGGCCCTGCGGGTCGGGGCGGTTCCCGTCCGGGCCGTTCGGGCCGGGGGTCTTCGGGTCCGGGGTCTTCGGGTCCGGGGTCTTCGGGGTCTTCGGGTCGGGGTCCGGGCCGTCCGGGGTCTTCGGGGCCTGGCCGTTCGGGTCCGGGTGACCGGGCGCAGCGGGCGCGGTGCCGTCGCCGGGGCCGTCGGCGCTGGTGCGGAGCGGCGGCGGCGCGGCGGCCGGGCTCCGGTGGGTGGTGTTCTCCTGCGGCTGCGGGCTGGTGTCCGTGCTGCCGGGGTGCCGGCCTGCTCCCCCGGGGCCGCCGCCGGTCGAGGTCGGGGGCTGGTGCAGGGGCGGTTCGACGCCCTCTTCGACGACCGTGGTGCGGTGCGCCGGGTCGGGCCTGCTCTGCTGCGGCTGGGGTTTGACGGCGCCGTCGCGGCCGTTGGCGTCGGCGGAGGCCGTCGCGGTGGTGCCGCGTTCCCCGCCGTTCGCCGGGTTCCCGGCGCCCTGGTTGCCGCTGCCCTGGTTGCCGGCCTTGGGTGCGCCCGCGCCGGTGGTGGCGGACTCGGTGGTCCCGGGTCCGCCGCCCGTCTTGCGGGGCACGGGCGGGGGGACGGGGGCTTCCCGGTCGCCGGGCGTCGTCGTGGACTTCGGCGTCGTGGACTTCGGCGGCGCGGGGGCGGTCGTGCGCTCGTCGCCGCGGGACTGCGTCTCGACGGGCCGGGCGGGGGCCTTCGGGTCCCATCCGCCGTCGACCGAGGAGTTGAAGCTGGTCTTGCCCTTCGGGTCGGCGAGGACGCCGTCGCCGTTCTCCTCCCGGTGGTGGTTCCCGGATCCGAGGAGGGTCGAGCCGGACAGCGAGGCGCCCGACTTGATCGAGGCGCCGTCGCCGCCCGACAGGTGCGTCCCGGCGATCTGGTCGATGTGCCCGGGCCGGGGCACCGGGAAGGGCGCCGAGTGGCCGCCCATGTTGCTGATCACCGAGAGGATGGTCAGCGGGTGGGTCCTGCCGTAGTACCCGCCGTTCTCGTCGGTGATCCGGGAGCTCTCCAGGCCGCGGACGAAGTCCGTGTAGCGCAGGGTCAGCGGCGAGGCGAGGCCCATGATCATGTGGCGCATCCCGCCCATCATGAAGCCGCCGAGGAAGCTCATCCCGCTGGCTTGCCACTCGCCGTTGTAGATCGTGTTGTAGATGCCCTCGGTGAGGTACTGGTTGATGCCCGACTCGAACTGGCTGCCCAGCACGTGCCCGAGGTGGAACATCTTGTTCATCTTGTTGACGCCGCCCGCGAGTTCGGGCACCTTCTCGACCAGCAGCTTGAGTTCGGGCGTGAGCGCGACCCGGGCGCCGTCCTTGGCGAGGTTCTCCAGGGTCTCCGTGAGCGCTTCCTTGCTGCTCTCCTTCATCACGGTCTTGAGCGAGTGCTCGGCGAACTGCCTGCCGATGTGCTCGCCCATCTCCCGGGCGAACTTGGCACCGAGCTCCTGGCCGAGTTCCTTCTCGAAGAGCTCGCCGAGCTGTCGCACGAACTTCTCGCCGGTCGCGGCGCCGACCTTGCGTCCGGCTTTGAAGCCCTTGGTCAGGTACTGGGCGTTCTCCTCCAGGAGCTTGGAGATGCCCTTCGCGAACCGCTCGGCCGCCTCGTTGCCGAGCAGGTGGCCGAGGCCCTCGCCGCCCGCCTTGGCCCCCTCCTTGGCGCCCGCCTTGACGGCGCCGTCCCCGAGTTCCTTGATGCCCGACTTGAGGGCGCCGCCCGCCACGCTGCCGGCCAGTTCCTTGCCCGCCCCCTTGAGGGCGCCCTCCCCGAGCTCCTTGCCCGCGCCCTTGAGGGTTCCCCCGGCCAGCCCCTTGATCACGTCGTCGAGCGCGCTCTGCACGAACAGCTTGGCCAGGCGGCCGCCGAGCAGCTTGCCCAGGCCCTCGCCGATCAGGCTGAGCGGCCCGCCGATGGCGCCGCTGAGCGCGCCGAAGATCGCCGCCTGCTTGGTGAGGTCCTTGTCCCACTCGTGCCGGTCGCCGTGCTCGAACTGGATGCCCTGGATGATCGCGTCCAGCATCAGGCCGCCGACGACGCCGCCGAAGGTGTGCATGGCGATCAGCTGCGCGAGCTTCTTCAGCAGCTGGAGGAGGAACTGCCGCGTCAGGATCTTCTGCCACTCCAGCTGCACCATGGAGAAGCCGCCGGTGAACACGGACCAGGCGATGGCGAAGGCGATCTCGATGATCAGCTGGACGAGCTGACCGATCGCCATCCACTTGGTGTACTCGACGGTGTTGGCGACCTTGCCGGCCAGCTCGGCCAGTTGGGTGCAGAGTTCACCGGCCTTGCGGAGCGGGTCGTCGCTCGGGTCCTGGCTGGTGAACTGGCTCCACTCCCGCCTGAAGGCCTTGGCGGCCTCGCCCTCGATCCGCTTGTCGCAGGTCTGCACCGCGTCGAGGATGTACTCGCTCAGCTTCGGCAGGTCCTGGGCCAGCGCGAGGTAGTCGTCCCGGACGTCCCGCAGCAGCCCCTCGTCGGACTCGGGCCAGGGCATGCCGCTGATGATGTGGAAGAACTGCGCCACGCCCGGGGAGACGTGGATGGACGAGTGGGACATGGCGCAGGGCCTCCGGGGCGGTGCTGGTGGTACGGGGGGTGCGGGGGCCGGCGGGAGCGGGCGAACGGACGGGCAGGCGGGCAAGCGGGCAGGCGGGACCGGGGCCGGGGCCGATCCCTAGCGGAGGCGGTTCACACCAGGCCGCGGCCGTGGTCGTCGGCGGCGTCGAGGAGGTCGGCCGTGCCCTGGCCGTGGGCGGACATCGCCTTCAGCTTGTTGCGGATCTGCATGGTCAGCCCGGTGAGGTCGGCGGTGGGCTTGTCGATCTTCTCGTGGTACTGCTTGCCGATGTCGTCGCCGCCGCCGGCCTTGACGTTCTTCGTGTTGATGTCCTCCACCTCGGTGTTGATCTTCTCCACCAGGGCGGCCACGTCGTCGAAGTTGGCGAACGCCTGCTTGAGGCCCGACTCCTTGCGCAGCCTGTCAGCCATTGAACTCCTCCTGCTTGCGGGACTTGACGCTCTGGTCGGCGCCGGGGCGCATCGCGGTGAGCGGGGCGAGCAGCGCGTCCAGGTCCAGGGCGCCGCCGGTTCCGAACGGGTCCTCGTCGCCGCGTTCGCCGGTGAAGTTCATCCGCAGCGTCTCGCCGACGCCCTCGAAGCCGCGCATCTCGGCGGCGATCCGCTCGCCCATCCGGGCCTTGGCCTCGTTGAGGACGTCCTTCAGCACGGCGCTCAGCTCGGCCGGCGCCATGGACTGGTAGGCGGTGGTGTGGAAGCTCAGCGCGAGCAGCTCGCCCTGGGGGCCGACCTTCGCGGTGACCATCCGGTCCTTGCTCCTGGCCTCGGCGGTCATCGCCTGCATCCTGCGTGTCGACTCGGCCAGCCTCTCCTTCTGCTCCTCCAACGAGGCCAGGGCCCGGTCCAGTTGGTCCTCGAACGAGTACGACATGCCTTCTCCGTGTCCTTTCCCGGGGCGGCGTCCCTGCCGGGACGCCGCCCTGTCTGCCGGTGGTGCCCGCCGCTCAGCGGCCGATCACACCGTTGACCGCACCGGTCTCGGTGCCCCAGACCTCTTCGTCCTCGGCCAGCCAGGTGGTGCGCTGACGGTCCTTCTCGCCCTGGCCCGCGCCCATGCCGCCGCCCATGCCGCCGCCCATCGGCGGCATCATCGGCATCCCGCCGCCGCTGGTGGAGACCGACCGGCCGCGCATGGCGGCCTGCTCCTCGGCGGCCAGCGCGGAGGCCTTCTGCATCGCGGCCTTCTCGGCCGCGGCCGACTCGGCGGCCGCGGCGGCCGCCGTCCTGCCGCCCGGGGCCAGCCCGCCGCTGTTCTCGATGGCCTGCGGGCTCAGCCCGCCGCCGGAGCCGACCAGCTTGGGCAGCGAACCGCCGCCGGAGGGGATGCCGCCGGAGCCGCCCACTCCCCCGACGCCGCCGAGGAGGCCGGCGTAGGAGCCCGGGCCGCCGGAGCCGGAGTCCGCGCCCCCGCCGGAGCCGTAGTCGCCGAAGGAGGAGCCGAGGTCCAGCTTCCAGTCGTCCCCGCTGGACGGCGGGCGGATGCCGCCACCGCTGCCGGTCCCGCCGCCTCCTCCCCCGCCGCTGCCGACCATCGCGTCGATGGCGTGCTGGCGGTCGGTGTAGCGCTGGGAGATGTCGGAGATCGGGCGGCCGGTGGAGTCCAGGAGGGTGCCGTCGTCGGCGATGGAGCCGCCCTTGGGCAGCACCACGGGGTTGCCGTCGCGGTCCAGCACCTCCTTGTCGTCGGGGCCGATCACGGTCCCGTCCTCGCGGACCCTGGAGCCCCTGGGTACCTTGGCGTTCTGCCCGTAGATGCCGCCGCCCGTGCCGGGCGGGACGTCCGAGCCCGGCGGGACGACGACGGGCTTGCCGTCCTTGCCGATCACCTTCTGGCCGTTGGCGTCGTACACCTGGCCGTCCTTGCCGATGTAGCCGCCGGGGGGCAGCAGCACCGGCTTCTTGTCGGCGCCCAGGACGGGCTTGTGGTCCTTGTCGAGGATGGGCGTGCCGGCGCCGTCGCCGATGCCGCTGCCGCCTCCCCCGCCGGGACCGATGACCGGGGGCGGCGGGGGCAGGTGGGTCTTGGAGTCGCCGCCCTTGCCGTCGCCTCCCTTGCCGGCACCGCCGCCGCTGCCGCCGCCCAGGTCGAACTTGCTGCCGCCGGCACCGCCGCCCAGGTCGATGTTGCCGTCCTTGCCGTCACCGCCGCCTCCGGCACCGCCCTTGCCGTCACCGCCGGTGCCGTCGCCGGTGCCCGGGCCGGGGGGCGCCTGGGTGGGCAGGTCCAGGCTGATGTTGACGTAGCCGCGGCCGAAGTCCGTGACCAGCTGCTTGTAGGCGGTGTTGAGGGCGTCCGTCGGGTCCTTCCCCTGGTCGTCCTTGCGCGCGTCGAGGTACTTGGCGACGTTGTCCAGCCAGATCCTCTTCGCCTTCTGCTCCAGGCCGGTGTAGAAGGCGTCCTTGGTGGCGTCGCCGAGCGTCTTGGAGGGGATGGACGTCACCTGGCCGTTGGCGTCCAGTTCCGGGCTCTTGCCCGCCATCTCGTCCGCCAGCGCCGCGTAGATGGCGTGGGAGGGCCACAGGTCCCCGGATTTCCACCACCCCGTGTGGACGGTGTAGAGGCCCGTGACCGTCTTCGGGATCTGGTCGGCCGCCGCTTCGAGGTCGTGCGGGTGGTTCACCGTGTCCAGCTGGAGGCGGATGGTCTCGATCTCCAGCGCGTACCGCTTGAGCAGCATCTTGAACTCGCCGGCCGCGTCGCCCTGCCAGCTGCTGTCCGGGCCGTCGATCAGGTCGACCCACTTCTTCACCCGCGGGTACCAGGTCTCCAGCCACGTGCCCACGTCCCGCAGGCCCTGGGCTGCGGCCCGCAGGCTCCGGGGGTCGATCGTGCCGTTGCCGCCGCCGGACGCCAGCGGGCTGAGGATCCCCTCGTGCTGGTGGATGAACTGGGACAGCGGCTTGTCCGTGTCGTTGCCCCAGTCCGTGTAGTTGACCGGGATCCCGATCAGGACATGGTGATTGACGTTGTTGAAGGTGTAGTTCCACGCCCACCACACGTCGGGCCTGCTCTCGCCCTCCTTGGCCATGTCCGTGTGCCCGACCTTGACCTCCTGGCCGTAGTAGAAGTTGGCGCCCGACGTGCCCTTCTGGACCTGGTCCGGCCTGATCCAGGACTTGGCCCCGGAGGGCAGCTCCGCGACCTTGGTCCGGTCCACGATCTTCTGGTCCGGGCCCGCGAAGAACGTGAGCACCTGCTCCCAGGTCACGGCCATCAGTGCCCCCACATGCTCGGTACGGTCAACTACGTTTTCAGCTGCCCGACTTGGGCGCGGTGGCGGTCGACACCTTGGTGAGGACCTCCATCATCTCGGCCGCCGTCATGGCCTTCTCATGGGCCTCTTCCATGATGGTCAGCGTCAGCTGGATCTTGATCTGGGCCTGACGCATCTGGGCCTTGAGGGTGCCGAGGTCGGTGGCCAGGCCGGTGGCCAGGTTCTTGAAGTCGGCGACGACCGAGTCCGCGAAGAAGTACTTGTTGCCCACCAGCAGCGAGTTGCCCGTGCCGTCCAGCATCCCGGCGTAGCGCTGCATCGCGTTGTAGCCGGAGTTCTGGTTCAGGTCGTCCAGGAGGCCGCCGATCTCCGTGTTCGCGAAGTACTGGAGGTCGTCCTTGTCGACGCTGAGGGTGTGTTCGTAGTTGGGGGGCTCGGGCGTCGTCATCAGCCGACGCCCGCGGCGGCGCGCGTGTCGGCGTCGCGCAGCAGGCCGTGCATGGTGCGCAGGGTGTTGGCCGCGGCGGTGATGTCCTTGGTCATCTCCGACTCCTGGGCGTCGAGCATCAGCCGGAAGTCCCGGGCGGCGGTGGCGAGCTGACCCTGGAGCTGGTTCTCGGCGCTCTGGAGCGCGGCCCTGAGGTTCTCCATGGCGTCGTGCATGCTGGTGCCGGACGCGGTCAGGGCGTCCGCCGCCTCGTCGATGTTGGCGTGGTTGAGCAAGAGGTGTTCGAGGTTCCCGGCCATCGTGTGCCCTTCGGTCGGTGGTGCGGTCGGTTGTGCGGTCGGTTGTGCGGTCGGCGCTACTTGGGGTTCAGGCCGTTGCTGACGTCCAGGCTGAGGCTGGACGGGCTCGTGCCGTGGACGATGTCCAGGGCCTCGTTGTGGGCGGTGCTGATGATCCGGTGCCCGGAGGCGAAGTTCTCCTGGAAGGTGTCGTAGGAGGTCCGGAGCTGCTGGTAGCGCGTCGTCCAGTCGTTGATCTTCTGCTGGTAGGCGTCGCTGCAGGCGGCCTGGAAGTGGTCGTGGACCTCGGTGTTGATGTCCTCGATGTTCGTGCAGGCCCTGAGCATGGTGTCGATGTGGCTCTGCAGGGTCGCCAGGGTCTGGCGGACGACCGTGTCCTCTGTCTGCAGGGTGTTCACCATCGGGGGCTCCTCTCCGTCGGCCCGGCGCGGATGCCGGGTTCATTTCAGGTCAACGGCGCCGTGTCGGCGGCCGGTTCACCGCGGGCAGGCCGGTGCGGGGGCGGCGGGCGCGGGGGCGGCGGGCGCGCCGGTGAGGGCGGCCGGGTCGAGGCTGGGGCCGGTGGGCAGCAGGGTCAGCAGCGCCTCGGGGACGCCCGGCGGGGCGGCCTCGCCGTAGCCGAGCTGCTTGGCGACGGCCGGTGAGGGCAGCGGGTACTTCACCCCGGTGTCGGTGACCAGGTACAGGGTGGTGCCGGTGCCGGCGGTGGACAGGGCGCGCACCAGGGCGCCGCCGCCGGGGCGCACCGCGATGGTGTCGGCGGTGGCGCAGGGCGCCTCGACGCCGGGCTGGACGGTGGGGGCGGAGCCCTGCAGGGCGGTGTCGTCGACGAGGGTGACGGCGGTGGTGGGCCCGGGGTCGCCGGGGCGCAGTTCGGCGCAGACGTCGCGGCCCTGGGGGGCGGTCAGGAGTTCGGGCACGGTGGTGGGCAGGGCGGTGGCGGCCGGTGCGGGGGGTGCGCTGTGGGCGGCGAGGTCGGCGGCGAACACGGCGGCGGGGGTGACCGCGGCGTTCTGGTAGGCGCTCTGCTGGGTGCGGGGGTCGTTGCGCAGCAGTTCGAAGGCCATCGGGGTGAGCGGGGTGAGTCCGGCGGCGGTGAGGACGTAGGGGTCGCCGTTGGGGCCGGTGAAGAGCTGTCCGACGCGGGTGGGGCGGGTGGCGAGGTCGGGGCCGGGGGTGCCGCGCTGGTCGAGGTCGGGGGCGGCGAGGTCGGGGCCGGCGGGCAGGGCGTTGAGGAAGGCCTGGGGGACGGGCTGGGCGGTGGCGGCGCTCTGGCCGAGGGCCTGGCGGGCGCCGTTGCGGGTGTCCAGGCGCAGGCGGCGGCCGTGCCACAGGAGGTGGGCGGTGCCGTCGGGGGCGGTGACCAGGAGGGCCTGGTCGTCGGTGAGGGCGGTGCCGCGGGTGGCGGGGTCGACGGCGAGGGCGAGGTGGGGGGTGCGGGTGCCGGAGGGGCCGGGGCGCAGGGCGGCGCAGGCGAGCCAGGGGGCGGTGGTGAGGCGGCCGGGTTCGGGCAGGCCGTCGGGGGCACCGAGGATGCCGAGGGGGGTGCCGCGGGGGGTGCCGGCGAGGGAGTGGGTGCTGACCTGGTCGACGGTGAGCTGGTCGCCGGCGATGAGGCGGGCGGTGGTCTCGTTGAGCAGGGGGTGGAGGGTTCCGTCGAGGTAGAGGTAGCGGGCGCCGCTCTCCTTGACCAGGACGAGGGTGCCGGGTTTCTTCCAGCCGGTGGCGCCGCCGGGGACGAGGACGCCGTAGACGGCGGCGATCAGGCAGGCGAGGACGGCGAGGACGGTGCCGGTGACGATGCCGCGGGAGGTGCGTCCGGTGGGGGCGTCGGGGGCGTCGGGTTCGCCGCGGAGCATGCCGGTGGCGAGGCGGCCCATCACGAACAGGTGGGCCTGCACCTGGTCGCGCTTCGACTGCATGGCGTGGTTCTCCTCGGGGCGGGGCGTCGGGTCGGCTCGCGCGGGCGGTGCGCGGGTGCGGGTGGCGGCGGGCTTCAGCCGGAGATGGCGCGCAGCCCGTGGTAGGCGCCGGCGGCGGCGAGGGCGAGCGGGAGCACGCTGACGGCGGCGAGGGTGTGCAGGAGGTCGGCGGCGCGGCCCCAGTAGGGCAGCAGGCGCCGGCCGGGGACGGTCCAGGAGACGGCGGCCAGGACGGCGGCGGTGGCGACCAGGGCGGCGAGCAGGCCCGTGCGTTCGGCGGTGGACTGGCCGGCGGCGAGGTGGGCGGTGAGCAGGGCGGGGCCCAGGGCGCCGGGGACGAGGACGGCCAGGCGCTGGGGGATGCTGCCGATGCCGCGGGCGTGCAGCAGGAGCAGGAGCGACAGGGCGCAGGTCAGGGCGGTGGGGGCCCAGCCGTCGCGGCCGGTGAGGGTGACCAGGCAGAGGGCGAGGACGGGGGCGAGGGCGAGGTGGAAGGCCGTCAGGAAGCCGTCGGCGACGGCACTGCGGGAGCGCACGGAGGCCGCGGGGACGGCTTCGATGCCTTCCTGGAGTTCCTCGGCGTTGCGGGGCAGGGCGGGCAGGCGCATGCCGGACAGGCGGAAGCACAGGCCGGGCAGGAAGGAGGCGGTGGCGACGGGCAGGACGGCGAGGACGGCGGCGGTGGCGGGGGCGGTCAGTCCGCCGAGCAGCAGGGCGCCGGCGGTGGTGACCTGCAGGGCGAGCAGGACCAGGCCGAGGAAGAGCGGGGCGGCGCAGCCGACGGCGGCCATGGCGAGGACGGCGGCTCCGGCGCCGGCGCAGCCGCCGGCGAGCAGGCGGGCTCCGGTGGCGGAGGGTCCGGTGCCGGTGGTGAGGAGGGCGCCGGCCAGGGCGAGGTAGGGCACGGCGGTGGCGCCGAGGGCGGTGCCGGCGCCGGCGTCGCCGACGGCGCGGGAGGCGCTGAGGGCGCCGAGGAGCAGGAACAGGCCGGTGACGGCGGCGGCGCCGGCGCGCAGGTGGGGCGGGCCGGGCAGGAGGAGGACGGCGAGGCCGCCGGCGAGGGCGGTGACGGCCAGGGCGAGGGCGACGTGGTGGGTGAGGGCGGGGCGCCAGGTGTCGGGGCGTTCGCGCATGCCGGTGGCGACGCCGTCGGCGAGGTCGTCGTAGTGGACCTCGGGCAGGGGGTCGCGGCGCGGGCGCAGGTGGAGGTCCTCGCCGTCGTGCAGGCCGAGGGCGTCGGCGCCGAGTTCCTCGTCCAGGGGCGGTTCGCCGAGGCGTTGGAGGATCCAGCCGTCGTGTTCGGTGCCCCGTTCCTCCAGGTCGTCGCCGGCGTGGGCGAGGACGGCGGGCAGCAGGTCGGCCAGTGGCACGTCGGCGGGGACCGCGAGGTCGAACACCGCTTCGGGTGCGTGGAACCTCAGTCGGCACAGTCCGGCGACTGCGGTCCCGTTGGCGCTCCCGTTCAAGGCTCTCCTCACGTCCGTACGGCCTGGGCCGTCCGCCCCGCGGGGGCGGTCTCCTTCACCCTGGGCCACGGGCGGCGGGGGCCGCGGGGTTCACCGGCGGGTGGCGGGTTCCGTGCGGCGGGTGAACCCGGGGCGGGGCGCCGTCCGTGGTCCTGGGCGGACGGCGCCCCGGACCGCGGGGGCTTCGCGGCCGTCCCCCCTGGTGCGAGGAGCCGTTGCGTTGAGTGTGGTGCTGGTCGACCGTCCGCCTCGGCGTCCCGGTCCGGCGATGCCCGACGGCGAGATCCAGTTGCAGGAGCCGCCGGTCCTGCCGGAGTCGCAGAGCGGCATGTCGAGCATGATCTCGATGGCGCCGATGGCGTTGAGTTCGCTGTCGATGGTGTTCGTGTTCCTGCGTCCCGGTGAGGGCGGCGGGGTGCTCGGCTACGTGGCGGTGGGCATGATGGGCCTGTCCGCGGTGGGCATGCTGGTGACCCAGCTGATCCGCGGTTCCAGCGACCGCAAGCGGGAGTTGCGGGCCGAGCGGCGGGACTACCTGCGGTACCTGTCGCAGATGCGCCGGCAGGTGCGCGGGCACATCGTGCGTCAGCAGGAGGCGCTGGCCTGGCGGCACCCGGCTCCGTCGACGGTGGCGTCGCTGGTGCGCACCTCGCGGCTGTGGGAGCGGCGCAGCGCGCACCCGGACTTCGGTGACGTGCGGATCGGGGTGGGGCACCAGCGGCTGGCGGTGCGGCTGGCGCCGCTGTCGACGAAGCCGGTGGAGGACCTGGAGCCGTTGTGCGCGCACGCGCTGCGGCGGTTCATCCACGCCTACGGCACGGTCGCGGACCAGCCGATCGCGGTGTACGTGCGCGGGTACGCCCAGGTGTTGGTGCGCGGTGACGACCGGGAGGCGGCGCGGGCGCTGGCGCGGGCGATGCTGGCGCAGCTGGCGCTGTTCCACGCGCCGGACGAGCTGCGGATCGCGGTGGTGACGGACGCGGAGCACCGGGATCGGTGGGAGTGGGCGAAGTGGCTGCCGCACGCGCTGCACCCGGTGGACACCGACGCGTTGGGGCCGGTGCGGCTGGTGGCGGGGTCGCTGGCGGAGCTGGAGCAGGTGCTGGGGGCGGAGTTCGCGGGGCGCGGGCCGTGGGAGCCGGAGGCGCAGCCGGGCCGGGACGAGCCGTTCACGGTGATCGTGCTGGACGGTCCGCAGGCGGGTGCGGGCAGCCGGGCGGCGCTGGCGGGGTGGCGCAACGCGGTGCTGCTGGACCTGGGTGACGCGTTGGAGTGGAAGCCGTTGCGGCACCGGTTGCGGCTGCGGATCGAGGAGGGCCGGCTGGCGATGGTCGGCGCGGACCGCAACCACCGTGACGAGGTGACGGAGCTGGGGCGGCCGGACGCGTTGTCGCTGCCGGCGGCTCGGCGGCTGGCCTCCCTGATGGCGCCGTACCGGCTCGGGGACCAGGTGGAGGCCGGGGAGCCGCTGGCGGGTGACTTCGACCTGGCGTCGCTGCTGGGCATCCGGGACCTGCACCGGCACGACGTGGCGCTGAGCTGGGCGCGGCGCGGGATCGCGGACCGGCTGCGGGTGCCGCTGGGGATCGCGGCGGACGGCACGCCGGTGGAGCTGGACATCAAGGAGTCGGCGCAGGGCGGCATGGGTCCGCACGGGATGCTGATCGGGGCGACCGGGTCGGGCAAGTCGGAGCTGTTGCGCACGCTGGTGCTGGCGCTGGCGCTGACGCACTCCTCGGAGGTGCTGAACTTCGTGCTGGTCGACTTCAAGGGCGGTGCGACGTTCCTGGGGCTGGACCGGCTGCCGCACACCTCGGCGGTGATCACCAACCTGGCCGACGAGGCGGCGCTGGTGGACCGGATGCGGGACGCGCTGCACGGTGAGCTGGTGCGCCGTCAGGAGCTGCTGCGGGCGGCGGGCAACTACAGTTCGCTGCTGGACTACGAGACCGCGCGGGCGGGCGGGGCCGATCTGCAGCCGCTGCCGACGCTGTTCGTGGTGGTCGACGAGTTCTCCGAACTGCTGGCCGCGCACCGGGACTTCATGGAGCTGTTCATCATGATCGGCCGGCTGGGCCGGTCGCTGGGCGTGCACCTGCTGCTGGCCTCGCAGCGGCTGGACGAGGGCCGGATGCACGCGCTGGAGTCGCACCTGTCGTACCGGGTGGGGCTGCGGACGTTCTCGGCGATGGAGAGCCGGGGCGTGCTGGGGGTGCCGGACGCGTACCACCTGCCGTCCCAGCCCGGCAACGGGTTCCTGCGCAGCGACATCGCCACCCTGACCCGGTTCAAGGCCGCGTACGTCTCCGGGCCCTACCGGGCGCCGCGGCCCGCGGCCGTGCGCCGGCAGGCCGCGGCCGGGCAGGTCGCCGCGTACGGCACCGGGTACGTGGCACCGCGTCAGCCCGTCCTGGTGCCGGATGAGCCGGAGGTGGAGGAGGAGCAGGAGAGCGGCAGCCTGCTGGCCATCGCGGCCGGGATGCTGCTGGACGCGGGGCCGCCGGCGCACCAGGTGTGGCTGCCGCCGCTGGGGGTGCCGCCCACCCTGGACCAGTTGCTGCCTCCGCTGGCGCCGCACCCGGAGCACGGGCTGACCACCGAGGGCGCGGCGGGCCGCGGCACGCTGAGCGTTCCGGTCGGTGTCGTCGACCGGCCCTTCCAGCAGGTGCGCGACCTGCTCACCGCCGACCTGTCGGGGGCGGGCGGGCACGTGGGGATCGCGGGTGGCCCGCAGAGCGGCAAGTCCACCCTGCTACGGGCCCTGATGACGGCGCTGGCGCTCACCCACACCCCCCGCGAAGTGCAGTTCTACTGTCTGGACTTCGGCGGGGGGACGCTGTCCTCGCTGCGCGGGCTGCCGCACGTGGGCGGGGTCACCGGGCGGCACGACCCCGAGCGGGTGGTGCGCACGGTCGCGGAGGTCAACGCGATCCTCGCGCGGCGCGAGCAGCGCTTCGCCGAACTCGGCATCGACTCCGTCGCGGCGTTCCGCCGGATGCTGGCGGCCGGTGAGCTGCCGCAGGAGGCGCACGGCGACGTCTTCCTGGTGATCGACGGCTGGAACACCGTGCGCCAGGAGTTCCCCGACCTCGCTCCGGTGCTGACCCTGATCGCCCAGCGCGGCCTCAACTACGGCATCCACCTGGTCGTCGGCACCACCCGCTGGGGCGAGGTCACCGGCGCGCTGCGCGACCTGCTGGGCACCCGCTTCGAACTGCGCCTCGGCGACCCGGTCGACTCCGCGATCGGCATGCGCGTCGCGGGGACGGTGCCCAAGGTCCCCGGCCGCGGTCTGACCGCGGACGAACTGCACTTCCTCACCGCGCTGCCCCGGATGGACGGCAACGGCGGCACCGACGACCTCGGCGAGGGGGTCGCGGACCTGGTCGACGCCGTCGCCGAGCACTGGACGGGGCCGCGCGCGCCCGAGGTCCGGATGCTGCCGCTGCAGCTGCCCGCCGCCGCGCTGCCCGCGCCCGAGGGCCGGCTGCGCGTCCCGCTGGGTCTGCAGGACGTGTCGATGGACACCCTGTGGCACGACTTCGAGGACACGCCGCACCTGGTGGTCGTCGGTGACAGCGAGTCGGGCAAGACGAACCTGCTGAAGCTGATCGCGGCCGGCATCACCGGCGCCTACCGGCCCGACGAGGCGCGCATCATGCTGGTCGACTACCGCCGGGTGCTGCAGGGCGCGGTGCCGGAGGAGTACCGGCTCGGGCACGCGGTCGCCGTGGACGTGCTGCGCCAGATCGTCGACGGCGCGGCACGGGCGATGGGCAACCGGCTGCCCGGCGCGGACATCCCGCCCGAGCGGCTGCGGCTGCGGGACTGGTGGGAGGGCCCCGAGCTGTTCATCCTGATCGACGACTACGAGCTGGTCGCCGGCTCCCCCGGCGGGATCACCGCCCACCCGTTCGCGCCGCTGCTGGACCACCTCGCGCAGGGCGCCGAACTGGGCCTGCACCTGATCGTGGCGCGCAGCGCCAACGGCATCGGACGGGCCTCCTCCGACCAGCTGCTGCGCAAGCTGGAGGAGGTCAACACCCCGGCGGTGCTGCTGTCCTGTCCGCCGAGCGAGGGATTCCTGTTCGGCAACACCAAACCCCGGACGTTCCCGCCCGGACGGGCCCTGCACATCACCCGGCGGCGCACCGTGCAGGTGCAGACCGCGGTCCTCGACGACGCCGACGGGGCGCAGCGGTGAGCGCCGGGAGCGCGCCGGTGCGGCGCTGGCTGGCCCGTCACCGCGACGTCCCGGAGCCCGCGCCCGCGCCCGCGGTGCTGCACGAGGCGGGCCCGCACTTCGTCATCGCGCCCGGCCCGGCGCAGGGCGCGGCCGGCGGGACGGCGGAGGGGACCGAGGCGACGGCGGTGCTGCCGGCCGACCTCGCCGACGCGCTGGCCCTGCTGCCGGCCGTGGTCGGCACCGTGACGGTGCTGGCGGCGGCCGCCGACGCGCAGCCCGTCCTGCTCGCCGGCCTGGACGAACTCGCCCGCACCGCGGCCGCCCGCCGGGCCGCCACCCTGGTCCTCGCCGCCTCCGGCCTCGCCGCCGGCCAGGCCGACGGACGGCGGCCCGCCCAGCGGATCGCCGAACTCGCCGCCACCAGCATCGTCGCGCCCGACGGCGTCGTCACCCTGCGGCCCGACGGGACCCTGCTGAGCGGCGGCGCCGAGGACGGCGAGCCGTCCTCCTGGTGGCTGTTCACCCCGGCGGGGCGCACCCGCCGGCTCGGGCCGGTGTGGCCGCTGCCGGAGACGGCGGCGGCGGGCGCGGCGGCGGCCCGGGCCCGGGCGGTGGACCCGGCGGGCGCGGCGGCGGCGGTGCCGGTCGCGGCGGGCGCGGTGCCCGCCGCCCCGCCCGCACCCGCCGCCGTGCCCGCGCCGGCGGTGGGCACGGCCGTACCGGTCACGACCGGCCCGGTGCCTGCCGCCGTCCCCGACCCCGCACCGGTTCCCGCACCCGCACCCGCGGCCCTGCCCGCGCCGACCGCGGGCACGGCCGTACCGGTCACGACCGGCCCGACAGCCCCCCGGACACCGCCACCGCCCGCGCCCGCCCCCGTGGCGGGCGGCGACCACGACCCGTTCGCCGGGGACTCGCTGGTGACCGTGCTGCCGCGCGGCTACTGGTTCCGCGACGAGCCCGCCCCCGACGTGCGGCCCGGTCTGCTGGCCCGCACCACGGCGACGCCGGGCACCCTGGTCCTGGTGGTCGGCCACCCCGGTGCGCCGCTGCCCGAGGCCGTCGGCGTCGCCGAGCGGCTGCGCCGCGTCCACCCGGCCCCGGACGACCTGCTGGTCAGCGCGCCCTGGGCGCCCACCACGGCCCTGGTCACCCTGGCCGCCGCCCTCGCGGCCGAGCTGGGCCACGACGTCCGGGCCGCCGTCGGCCTGCCGATGCGCACCGGGGACGGCTGCTCCGCCCGGGTCCTGGACGCCGACGGCGTCCCCGGCTGGGAGCCGTGGCTGACCGAGCTGACCGCTTCCCCCGGCCGCGGCCGGGTCGTCGCCTCGGCCTGGCGTCCCCTGCCCGACGGCACCACGTCCTGCGGCCCCGCGCTCTACCGCGCGCCGGTGGCGGGCTGGCGCCTGGAGGCGGTCCCGGCCGGCCTGTGGCTGCGCCCGGAGGACCCGCCGCTGGACCACGGCCCGCGGCTGCTCGACCCCGACCCGGCCCGTCCGGTGCTCATCGCCGGCGTGGCCGACCGTCCGGTGCCGGCGGAGGTGCTGGCCGCCGTGGACGGCCTGCTGACGGCGCTCACCGTCCCGGGCGCGGCGGTACCGGGGCTGCTCCTGAACGCGGGCCCCGCGCCGGAGACCGCCCGCCCGGCCGTGCCCGGCCGTGCTCCGCTCCCCGACGCACCGGACACCGAACCCGAACCCGAACCCGGGCCGTCGGTGCCACCCGCCGGCGCGGACCCGGACGGCGCCGACACCGACCCCGGCCCCGGCTTCCCCGAACCGCCCACCTGGGCGGTCACCTCCGCCGGCCCCGACACCACGGCCGGCCCCCGGGAACCCGCCCCCGCCCGTACCCCGCTCCCCGACACGCCGGACACCGAACCCGACCCGGAACCGGAGCCCGAACCGGCACCCGTCGGTCCGGGCGCCGGACCCGCCGCCGTGGAACCCGGCGTCCCCGTCCCCGCCGTCCCCGAACCCGTCCCCGTCCCCGCCGTCCCCGAACCCGTCCCCGTCCCCGCCGTCCCCGAACCCGCCCCCGTCCCCGCCGTCCCCGAACCCGCCCCCGTCCCCGCCGTCCCCGAACCCGTCCCCGTCTCCGTGGACCCCACGGCCGGGCCGGACGGCGACACCGACGCCGGCGACACCGAGGGCCCCGCCGTGTCCCGGCTCATCGCGCCGGACGGCGCGTTCCCCGCCGGCCGGCCGTCCACCGCCGCGGAGCGGGCGGCGTTCCGGACCCTGCTGGGCCCGCACTTCCACCGCTACGCCAGCCGAGCCGAGCAGGTCGCCCTGCGGTTGCCGGCGCTGCGGTCGCAGGCCCGTGACGATCTGAAGGACGACCTCGCGGCGGTCTACCTGCACCACGCGGACACCGGACTGCCCGCGTCCCGGGCCGAGTTGGTGGCGGCGGCCCGCCGTCCCGGCGGTGCCGGGGCGCTGGACCCGTACCTGGCGTGCCTGGGTTCCGGGCTGCGCCGGCTGCCCAACCACCGGGGGCCCGTGCTGCTGGGCGCCGACGCGGACGAGGAGGTGCTGCGGCACTACGTTCAGGACGCGCTGCTGACGGAGCCCGCACCGCTGGTCGGGACTCCGGAGGCCGATCTCGTTCCGGGGACGTCGGCGGAGTTCCTGGTGTGGTCGGCCACCGGCCGCCGGACGTCGGTGATCGCCGAGGACGGGGACCCGGAGGTGGTCTTCCCACCGGGTGCGCGTTTCCTCGTCCTGGACGTCCTGCCCGGCGCCGACGAACGTCCGGCCAGGGTACTGCTGCGCGAGGCGGACGCCATTCCCGCCGCGGACGGGGCGGCGGCGGAGCGCAACCAGCAGGCCAGGGTCCGGCTGCTCGCCTGGCAGGCCCGCCGCGATCAGCTGACGCCCGACCAGCTGCGCCCGCCGGCCCGTCCGGAGCGGCTGGGCCTGACGCCGGGGGTCGCCACCGGCTGAGGCCCCGGGGGTCGCCCGGCCGGGAGGCCGGGGGCGCGGGACGGCGGGGGTGCCTCTATGTCCTTCGTCAAGGCTGAAGGGGTCATGCTGCCGCGGTTTCGGGGGTGCGGGTTTCGTAGAGGGTGCCGTCTCGGAGCATG